>NZ_JACVVY010000009.1:0-123222 GCF_020658175.1 Clostridioides sp. ES-W-0018-02
GCACTTCCTGGTGTGCATTCTCGTGTTCCACTAGTTGCTATACGTCCCCCTCCAAATCCTGCTCCTCTTGTTTCTCCGATGGTACGTTGTTGCTTTGGTGGTCTAGCTGCTCCTGTTGCTCCTGTTGGACCTGTTGCTCCTGTTACTCCATCTGCTCCTGTTGCTCCTGTTGCTCCTGTTACTCCTGTTGGACCTGTTGCTCCAGGTGTCCCTGTTGCTCCTGTTGGACCTATTAAACCTGTTGCTCCTGTTATTCCTACTCCTGTTGCTCCCGTTGGACCTGTTGGGCCTGTTACTCCAAATCCTGTTGCTCCTGTCGCTCCTGTTGGACCTACTGACCCTGTTGGACCTGTTGGACCTATTAACCCTGTTGCTCCTGTGTTTCCTGTTACTCCTGTGTTTCCTGTTGGGCCTGTTGGACCCATTGGTCCAGTTGGACCTGTTGGGCCTGTTGGACCTGTTCTACCTCTTGGACCCATTGGTCCGGTTGGACCTATACATGATGGTGGGCAACCATGATGACAGTCACAACTATTACAACTATCACAACTGCTATTGCAATCATCATAGTTGTTATCATGGTTATTACCATCAAATGGGCCAAAATATTTATTTCTACTCATTACTTAAAGCACCTCCTAATATATTTGAGCTTTCATGCTCTCTATATAATATGTCAAAATTAGTATTATTGTGACTTATCAATAACTTTTATATTTACTAAAATAATTTTCATTGTACAAAATAGCACTATCGTTAGGTTTGATTTCTTTTGCTTTTTCATGATAAGATATCGCTTTATCCATTTCTCCTAGTTTGTCATAGCATACACTTAATTGTATATATGGTAAGTATCCATAACAATCATTTGACTTAAATCCTCCATTAATGTCATTTTTATCTCTAGTTAATGCTACTTTATACCAAAAAATAGCTTCTTTATATCTTTGTCTATCAAACAAGTGCTTTCCTATATCACAGCAAACTTCTGCTCTTGGCTCATCAAATTCAAAGCTTCTAAATAAAGAATATAAGGCACTTTTTTCATCATTAATTAAGTAATAACATGTGGCTAAATCTCTGCAAGCACTTATACAATCCTCAATCCACCCTTTTGAAGAGTCTAAAAACTTAGTAAAACCTTCTATAGCATCTTTATATCTTGCATTATAATACAATTCTCTTGAGTAATAAAACTGATGTCTTGGCTCCAATATCCTACCTTCTGAAATCATTTTTTCAAAAATTCTGAGATTTCTTAAAGGGTCCTGTCTATGAAGTTTTTTATGTGATATTGCAATGTCAGAATAAAATATTTCTCCAACAAGAGGTATTACTTCATGAATAGGGTCAACCCATTTATAATTAGAACTTCTCTTAAATAAGCGTTCTCTATAATATGATAAAGTTGGTTTTCCGTTTTCATCAAATGATACATTGTATTTTGCCATGACCATATCAATAGAAGTATCTAAATTTTCTTTAACTTTTGATAGTTCTTTTCTATCCTCTTCTAAAATTATGTCATCTGCATCAAGCCACATTATATAGTCTTTAGAAGCTTTAGAAAATGAAAAATTTCTCGCAGCAGAGAAGTCATCTATCCATTCGAAATCGTACACCATGTCTGTATATTTTGAAACTATTTCTTTTGTGGAATCTGTGGAACCAGTATCTACAACTATAATTTCATCTACTAGATCCTTTACACACTCTAAACATCTGCCTATAACTTCTTCTTCATTTTTAACAATCATGCACAAACTTATTGTAATCATAATGTACAACTCCTTTGTCTTTTATATATTACAGACATAAGTAATATATGGTATTTACTCTTATTTTGTTATTGAAATATGGAAAATTTTTAACGACAAAAAATTAGTAGGTAAGTTTATTTATCATATATGTTTATAGTTCATTTTTATTTAATTCATAATTTAAATATATCGATTTGATTGATATTTATTTTTGCGTTACCATAAGTATAAGAATACGTAAAATTTAACCATTCATACAAGATAAAAAATAAAACTATTTTTGATAGGAGGTAAATTATGAAAAAATACTTTGAAATATTAAAATCTAGTGGAGCTGACATTGCAGTTTCAATAGACCCTAAAACGATTGTCACAGCAGCATGGACAATTTATAAGTGTCAGTTTGGTTGTAATACATATGGTCATAGTCATTGTTGTCCACCCAATACTCCAACCTATCAACAGACGCAAGCAATAATAGATTGTTACAAAAAAGCTATTTTATTTCGATGTCATAAAATGAGTATTGTTACTCCTTTAGCTGTTGAAATAGCAAGAGAACTTTTTTTAGATGGATATTATAAATCAATTGCTTTTGGAAGTGGCCCTTGTACAAAGTGTGCTAAATGTAATCCTGATACTTGTAGTTTTCCTAACAAGACTGCTCCATCAATGGAAGCATGTGGTATTGATGTTTTTGCTACAGTAAGGTCAAATGGACTTGAAATAAATACTTTACGAGAAAAAGGAGAAATTCAAAACCACTTTGGCTTATTATTAGTTGATTAAAAAAATTAATATTTTCTACTGAACTTTTTATATCAATTTTTTGTATTTATTATCTGCATAATAGTATGCAATTATATATTATAAACTTATATTTATAATCTTCTTTATCTTTTATCATAAGTTCATAGGATTTACATCTAAATTAACCCCTTATGCAAATTAACCAGTGTGGTCTATAAGTTATCATATCATTGCAACCACATTGGTTAATATCTCTAGAAAATCTCTAAACTGATACGTAAAATTACTATTTATTACTTATTTACTTGACATTTTAAAAAACTTCTTTTTTTAAACAAAAAAATAATCATGTTCATTTAAACATGATTATTTTGACATTAGTTATATACTATAAATTAAGCTTTTAAAATAATACTCTACTCACACTTCTCCATTATATGATCAATCAATCCATATTCTTTAGCTTCCTTTGCAGTCATAAAATTATCTCTATCTGTATCTACTCTAATATCTTCTATTGATTTTCCAGTATTCTCAGAAAGAATTCTATCTAATTTTTCCTTTGTTCTCAACATATTATCTACTGCTATTTTTACATCTGTTGCTTGCCCTTTAGCTCCACCCATAGGTTGATGTATCATAATTTCTGCATTAGGTAAGGCATATCTTTTTCCTTTTGTACCTCCAGAAAGTAAAAAAGCGCTCATACTTGCAGCCATACCAATACAAATAGTTGATACATCACATCTTACATAGTTCATAGTATCGTATATAGCAAACCCTGATGTTACAGCCCCTCCTGGGCTATTTATATATATAGTTATATCTGCATCTGGGTCTTCTGATTCTAAGAATAGTAATTGAGCTACTACTAAACTTGCAATAGCATCATTAATTTCTTCGCCTATAAATATAATTCTATCTTTTAATAGTTTTGAATATATATCATAAGACCTTTCACCTTGACCTGTCTGTTCAATTACATGTGGTACTAAACTCATGCTACTTTCACCTCACAATTAATATTAAAGTTGAGATAAGAATTGATTTCATCTCTTCTTCGTTCATAACTAATACTTGTATAAGAAATACAATCTACATTTTGGATTTGATGATTTGGATTTAAAACAAATCTTTGTTGAATAGGATAAAATTCATCTTTACTTCTATATACTTGTGGAGATTCTTTATATAAAGTTTTAAATGCTAATGTGAAAGACTGGTGTGTAGCATATCCAACTGTAAGAGCTATATCTATAATGTATTTATCTGTAAATACAAGTTGTCTAGCTGCTTCAGTAAGTCTCCTTCTTTTAATATATTGATACATAGTACATCCCACAATGTTTGTAAACATTCTGTGTAAGTGATATTTTGAATAACTAGCAACATCAGCCATTTTATCTAGATTTAGATTTTCTGTAAGATGTTCTTCTATATAATCAATGATTTCCATAATTACATCTGTATTTGTTTTCAACCTCATCATCTCCTTTTAAGTATTATAACTCATACAAGAATTTTCTTCTTAATATAAATTGCTATCTTAAATTAATGACTGATATAAAAACTCAATTAATAATAAATTTATAATTTGTTGAATTGTCTTAGCTATTATTTACTAATTTTATTTTTCCTATATTCTTTCAAACCTTTATTTAATAAAATAGATTCTTCCTTATCTCTTTTACAAGTAGCAAGTGTTATACAAAGATAGATAATAAATATAGATAGTGCTATAAACAGAGTTTGAAAAATATGACCACTATCAATCCAATTACTTTTAAATGAAAACCACAGAACGAAAACAAATAGAAAAATTATATGAATTACTTGGCGAATTAGTAACTCTTTTCTACCTAGTTCTCGTTTTGAATAAAAAATTAATGTGGATAGAGATGTGACCAATGCAATTAATAAAATCTGTTGGAAAATATTTATACTAAATGTCTCATCAGGGCTAAATACTAAACAAGAAGTAAAAACAGATATTAAAACTCCTGTAGTTATCATACAAAAATAACGAACTACATACTTTAGTGTATTTATTAAATTCATATTCAATCAACTCCTTTATATCTTTAGTTTTTTCTTCAACATTGGTACATATTGGCGTGAAATAATTGTCTTTTCACCATTATCTAGTATTACTTCAAATCTACCATTAAACGCTGGTACAATTGAGTCTATTTTTGTAAGATTTAATATTACAGACTTAGATATTCTAAGAAAGTCACTATTAAAAAAAATTTCCTCAATCTGATAAAGCTTCTTCTTAAACTCATAAACATCATTTTTACAATAAAGATAAGTGTGGTTATCTACAGATTCGAAGTAATAGATATCTAAAGGATTGATACGATAGAGTTGTTCATTTTTATATGCTATAAGAGACTCTCTTTGCATCTTGATGTTAAAAATCAATTTAAGTATTTCATCATCAATATTTCTGCATCTTATTATAATTTCATCCTCTTCTCCGTCTAAGGGAGTTTCAATTATTACCTTCACTCTAACACATCCTTTCTTTTGATTTCTATAAAAAGACTATAGTATATTTTCCTACTATTAATTTCTAGCTTTTTTTCTTGATACCATAAGTATAGTAACAAAATAAAATACTATTGCAGAAATAACTAGAAACATAATATGAATTGAATTTTCAGACAAACTGCCAATACCACCAAATGTTACTCCCATATGCTCATTAAATTCAGTTAATGCATTTGTTGAATCCACAAATGTTACTTTTGATGGAGACTCCGTAATAATTTGTCTAAGCAATACAGTCCCATGTGAAATTGGAAATAACTTTATAAGGGTTTGCACTGCTTGAGGTAAGCTTCCAATAGGTATATAAATTCCTGTCAAGAATCCAATAAGAGTACCTATAATCGTAGAAGCAGTTGAAAATGTATCTATGCTATTTAACAAATTTACAATAAAAAATATCATTGCACTAGATGATAAAACGGTTAATAAAATTACACCAATAACCTTTATAATAGAAAGCATAGGTAAAAATTGTCCCCCACTTGATACAATATATATCTCTGCAAGTATAAATGTAAATATACTCATAATTACACCAATTAAATATGAACTTAAAATATATCCTCCTACCAGCTCTCTTGTTTTAACAGGTGAACAATAAAAATCTTTGTTTCTTTTTAACTCCTTATCCAATACTGTAACTCCAAAAGAACCCATTGTTGTAGTTACAGAAACAACAGAAATAATTCCTGCCATTGCCCAACTATTCATTAATATGTCTATATCTTTAATATTTGGATAACCTTCCTTTAAATTTTCTCCTAAAAAAATAACATAGATGCTGATTACAATTATTGCACCTAAAAAAGATGAAAATACTCCTCTTTTATTTCTTAAAAAAATCATTATATTTCTTTGTGCTATATTAAACATTTTTTTCACCTCTATTTCTAACTATAGTCAAAAATACATCATCTAAATTATTTGCTTTGTATTTATATTTTAGTTCATGAGGTGAACCTTTTGCTGTTATAACACCATAGTCAAGCATTACAATATAATCAGCTTTTGAAGCCTCCTCCATATAATGGGTTGTAAGAACTATAGAAAAACCATATTGTTTTTGTAATTTTAATATAGTATCCCATACACATTTTCTAGATTCTGGGTCAAGCCCTGTTGTAGGCTCATCTAGAAACAGTATTTTAGGAGTATTTAAAAGAGCTCTTGCTATATCAGCCCTACGCTTTTGACCTCCAGACAATTTACCATATGGTCTATCTATAAATTCCATAGCTCCTACAGATAAAGCAGCTTTATGTACAATTTGTCTTACTTTATCTTTATTCTTGATATAAAATTTTGCACGAATTGTAAGATTCTCTCTTACTGTCAAAAGTAAATCTAGTATACTTTCTTGAAATACTACTCCAATTTTTTCTTTAATTTTATTATCCTCTACACCTAATTTATGCCCATCTATAATCACTTCTCCGCTATCATAACTCAATAACGTACAAAGAATATCAATTGTTGTAGATTTTCCAGCACCATTAGCTCCCAGTAATGCAAACAAATTCCCTTCCTCTACATAAAAATCAATCCCTTTCACAGCTTTAAAAGTATCATAGCTTTTTTGCAAATTAATTACTTCTATTATCTTATTCATACATTTCATCTACCTTCCTTAATTGATGATTTCAGAATACAATAAGTAATTTATCCACACAATACAACTGGAAGTATGTAGTATAAATGAATATGTGAGTTGTAAAAAAACTAAAGTAAAATACATACCTAAAAATAAGATATTGTAAAAAACCTTTCCTAATACATCTTAATTTGTATGTATTATTTTTCTAAGCATTCTTACTCCCTGTTCAATTTCATCAAAATTAAGATGAGCATATCCTAGGACAACTTCATGGCCATATTCTGCTTTATTCTCAATTGCATATTGCTGTATAGGATAAACCCTGATATTTGCTTTATAAATTTGATTGATTAGTTTTTCAGTAAAAATAACATTATAAAAATGAACAACTATGTGAAGCCCAGCTACTTGCCCCTTTATTTTAAATTCATTTATAAATTCAATATTCAAAATATCAATAAGATATTTACGCTTTCTATTATATAGCTTCTTCATTTTAAATATATGTTTTTCCAAACCTCCATTTTTAATAAATTCAGCTAGAACATACTGAGATATAGATTCTGTATGAACATCAGAATACATTTTTAAGGATTTATAATCATCTATTATATCATCTGGCAACAACATAAATCCCATACGAATGGCTGGAGATAGTATTTTACTAAACGAACCTATATAAATTACTTTATTTGGATTAAGTTCATAGAGGGAACTAATTGGTTGACCTTCATATCTAAATTCACTGTCATAATCGTCTTCAACTATATAGCAATTATTCTCTACTGCATATTTAATAAGTTCTAGTCTTCTTTGAATTGGTAAAATACCACCTAATGGATATTGATGTGAAGGTGTTGTATATATAAAAGAAACATCCTTTATAGATTTTATTAGGTTAGTATTTATACCTTTATCATCCACTTGAATCCCAACAACTGAATATCCCACAGTAGAAATTACCTTTAACAATCCTTTGTGGATAGGATCCTCCACAATAACTTTTTGATTATTTTTATATAAAACTTGTGATATTAAAGATAGCCCTTGTGTTGAACCAGAAACAATCATAATATTTCGTGGACTACATCTAATTCCTCTAATACGAAATAAATATTGTGATATTTCTTCTCTTAATTTCCACACCCCTGCAGTACTATTATATCTAAAATCTAAGTGTGACAAATCATGTAGTATTTGTTTATATAACTTTGATAATTCTTTGCGTGGAAATAGCTTTAATTCTGGAATTCCAGAACAGAAATCTATATAATTATTTTGTTTATACTCATGTAAACTATCTCTAATTTCAGAAGTATAGTCTAACTTAAAGTCAATTTGATGGTCTAATATTACTTTGGCTATAATTGTGCCATAGCCATGCCTTGTTTCCAAATATCCCTCTGCAATTAATTGATTATATGCATCTAACACTGTATTTCGTGATACAGAAAGTTCTTTTGCCAAAGTTCTAGATGAAGGTAGTTTTTGTTCAAAATTTAAGCTCCCGCTTAAAATCATGTCTTTTATCTCACAATAAATTTGTCTTGACAATGATATGCCACTATTTCTATTAATTGTAATCCACATTTTAATACCTCCAAAAGTGGTTCTATAAAATTACTATAAAAATGGAACTACAAAATCCATTTTTTACTTGCTAAGATTATACCATAAAACAAAAAATTAAAAGGAGTCTAAATTATGTTAGAAATATCAAGTAACACAAAGGAAATTTATCCCAATATTAAATTTGGAGTTATGATTGTAAATATGACCTATTCAACACCTAATGAAGAAAATTTTTTACTTCTTAAAAACTCTGAAATTGAAAATATTATTGCACAAAACCCTGAATACAATCGCAAAGAAAAAATTAAAACAGAGCCTCTTTCCAACTACATAAAGTATTATAAAAAATTTAAAAAAACTTATCCTGTATTACTTCAATTAGAATCCCTTTTACTAAAATCAAAAGGTATTCCAAATGTAAATCTGCCTATTCAAGCAATGTTTTTAGCAGAATTAAAAAATCTTCTTCTAACAGCAGGACATGACCTTGATAAGATAGAATTGCCTTTAAAAATAGATTTAGCAAATGAAAATGAACATTTTTATGGTATAGGAGAAAGAAAGCAAACTCTAACAAAAGACGATTTATTTTTATCAGATAACCTTGGTATACTATCTAGTATTCTTAATGGACCAGATAATCGTACACAAATTACAAAAAAAACTAAAAATATTCTATACTTTGTATATGCTCCTGATGGAATTTATGAAAAACAAATTTATAACCACCTAAGTGATATAAAGGATTATATTTTAAGCGGTTTTCCAGACTCGAAAATTGATTTAATTGATGTATTTTAATTAATATAAATATATTTTAATTAATATCAATGTATTTTAGTTAATATAATGAAAATTTAAGCTTAGCAGATATTCAAAGTATTAGTGGGTATTCTAAGTAATTAAAATAGTGAAGTATACATCATTGTTCAACTAGATATATACTTCACTAAAATTAATTTTATATAAGTATTAACTTTTTATAAAACTTTATTTTAAAAAATAACTCATTATATATCTCATATAGATAGTTTAATTTTATATCTAAAGAGTTTCATAAGAAACAATTTCATTTAAAGGAAGACGAGTTTTATCATGTCTATTTGGACTTTCTGGTGTTCCAACTTCGTATCCTATTAGTAATACCATGACTTTCTAGTCTCACTTGTCCTATTTCTAATGATGTTATATTTCTTAATATTGAATTTATTTATAACGAAAAATTTTATAATAGGTATAATTATAATAAAAGGTATCATCCAAATATTAAAACCTATAAACTTTATAATGTATAAAATAGTGGTTATTAATAAAGTCATTATTTGAATAATTGTGCTTATCATTAATATAATTTTATTATTAATATCTCCTTGTGCTCTATTAAATCTATCATACACATCGCTATCCTCAAAATTTTTTAAAGAAAGATTAGATGCCTTTTCTAAAATTAAGTTATCTAAACATAAATTGAATTTTAATTCAAATTTGTTTTTATAATAACCTATGAATGTTTCTATTATTAAGAGTAAAAAGTTTACAAATAAATATAAAAATACAATAATAAATATTTTTTCAATATTTTTATTACCTATTTGCAAAGAATTTATAATTTCTTGCATTAAATTAAGAGATAACAATGGTAGAATTGATAGTATTATTGAAGAAATAAAGCTGATAAAAATAAATTTTTTATCAGTATCTAATATTAATTTTATTATTCGCTTTATTTTTAAGATTTTATTATTTTTAATAATTATCACTTCCATTTTAATTAATAGTTACAGTTATATAAAGTTAAGTTATAACTGAAATAAACCATACATATAAATTTATTTTTAGAAATATTAATGACTTTTGATATTTGCAAATATGATGTGTAATTAAACTATTATTTTTAAACTATTATTAGAATTCATTTTTTTTTGAATATTCTATTTATTATTAGTATAATAATAGTTTTTTATAATTTCAACATTTATTTTTATACATGATAATACATGTCTTTATAATAAAACTTATAATAAAATTTATAATTTTATGTTATTAATATATGTTTCAAAAAATTATTACTATTAAATTTATAATTCTGCTATCTAAAAGAATAAAATTATGTTATTTTTTTAATATAATTTATTTTATCATTTAAAACAAATTAATAAAATATTAAAATTTTTACACTTTATTATTAAATTGTACTAGCAAAGTGATCTGTATCTACTAATATCTTTCTTCTTTAAATACTTAATATCTTAATCTATATTTGAATTTATTCTTGACAATAAAACTTGGCATGTTATAATAATATTAATACCAAGTAAACTTGCATATATAAAGGAGGTTTCTAAATGAATAAAGAAGAAATTTTAAAAAAGAGCCGCCAATCAAATAATGATGAAGGTATAAAATATATACAAGATAAAGGAAGATTAGTAGGTTATTTTGTATTTTGCTGTGTATATATTTTTATCATTCTATTTAATGCTTATGTAGATCAAAAAAGCTATGCTGCATCTTCATTATTTTGGGCATTTTTAGCTGCTGAGACTATTCCAAAATATAAATTTACACATAAAAAATCTTATATTATTGTTGGAATTATAGGTACAATTATTACTATTTTTTATTTAGTTAATTTTGTACTCTTATCATTGAGGTAGTCCAATGAAAAAAGAATTAATATTAAAAAATAACTTAAAAACAGCTAGGGAAGAAATAAATTTATCTCAGAGTCAATTAGCTGAATTAGTTGGTGTATCAAGGAACACTATCAGCTCAATAGAAACAGGAAAGTTCAATCCAACAGCAAAACTAGCACTTATTTTGTGTATAGCTTTAGATAAAAAATTTGAAAAATTATTCTATTTTTAATTATAGTAAACAATATAATAAATATAAAGTAAATTATCAGATGGATGAAATATACTTGATATAGATTCCATATCCAATAGATGGATAGATAAATACAAGAATAAACTCAAAGGAATAGGTTAAAAGAGTAAAATATATTTGCTCTTTTATTTTTTTGTATATTAATTTAAGATAAACAACTGAGATACATGCTAATAACAGGAAACGTTCTGCACTAATATATTAAAATTTCTTTTATTTTCAAATAAAAAGCGAATTTAACCCATATTAAATATGAGTATGAAAACTAAGCTATTTTAATTAGCAAATAAAAATTTAAACTGCATTTGTCAGTATCATAAAAATTAGGAGGTATATATATGAAAGATAAGATTAATTAATAAAAAGTTGATATAATAAAAGAAAGAGGTGTTGAAATGAAAGAGAAATTAGAAGAAAAATTGAAAATTAATAAAACATTAAAAGAACATAAAAGAACTTTAATTGAAGAAAAAGATAGAGAATGGGCTAAAAAAGTGAATGATATACTTGACAGAGGTGATTTTTCTAATGAAGAATTAGACAAGATTAGAAGTTTAATTCCAAAGGAAATATTGACTAGTGAAAATGTTGGAGAAGTTGTAACTGAGGATGGATATGCTAAACCTGAGTATGATGAAGTGTTTAAATCTTTATTTACTTTAAATAATGATTACGATTTACTTGCAAGCTTTATAAATGATATTCTTAAGGATGCTCCAGACGCCAATAAAAATATTAGACCATTTATTAAAATAAAGCGAATAATCAGAGTTGAGACTGACCCAACAATTAATTATGTAGGTGAAAAAAGACCTAGATTAGATATCTTAGCGGAAGATGAAGAAAAAAATCATATTAATATTGAGATGCAAAGAGCATCTGAGGATGACTATTTAGAAAGAGCTGAATACTATTTAAGTCGTGTACATGGTAGAAAATTAGAAGAAAGTAATATATTTACTGGCTCAAGATTATCTGACAAATTAAATTCTTCTCTAATTACATCTGGATTGAAATAGCATACCCATACACTCGCTAATCCAAGTTCAGTTGCTTGTAACATCATGTGATCAGTAACTATACTTGTATCAATATCTGTAAGTTGTTTACCATCAAAAGGTCTTGTCCAAACTTTATCCTTATCCCCACATACGATAATTGCTAATGGTGCATCATATATATTCGCAGCCTTAGAAACTTTATTAAGACCTTCTTTTTCTTGTATTACAATTAATCTTTGAGGCTGACGATTCCCCCCTGTTGGAGCTACTCTAGCAACTTCTAAAATTTTCTCAAGCTTTTCTTTTTCAACCTTTTTATCCTGATAATTACGACAAGAATATCTTTTTTTTGCGATTTCAACAAAATTCATTTATTTCCCCCCTATCATTTTATTAGGCTAAGTTGATGATTTATTTAACCTATGCTATAATCTTATCACTATAATTATATATTACAATAATGTACTTTTTTGTAACATAGTACCAAAAAGGGTACTTCAAAATATATTGAGAGGTCTAAAAAAATGAAAAAATGTTCAAGTAATTACAGTTGTCCTATAGAAGCAACCCTTGCATTGATTGGTGGTAAATACAAGACACTTATTCTTTGGCATCTTAAAGATACCACATTAAGGTTTAATGAACTTAAAAAATTAATACCTAAAGCAACTGCTAAAATGCTAACTCAACAATTACGTGAATTAGAAACAGATGGCTTAATTGTAAGAGTTGTTTATCCTGTTGTACCTCCAAAAGTTGAATATTCATTATCTGATTTTGGAAAAAGCATTATTCCTATTTTAGATGTTATGTGTGATTGGGGTTCTGATTACTTAAATAATCTTTAATTTATTATAATTTAAATCCCATAGCTAATTTTACAACTTCCATATGTTCCTTAGATGTCAACATTTCTAAAAGCTTAAAAGCTACATGTGGTGCGGTTTCTGGACAATATGAAGTTATAATGTTTCTATCTACAACAATTGGCTCATTGACTACATTTACATCAAATTTACTTAACTGTTTTTGTCTTTGACCATCTTTTAAATGATATGTAGTAGCTTTACGATTTTTTAAAACACCACTTTTACCAACAGGTAAAGCTGCTACACAAATAGTAGCAATTATCTTCCCTTTTGCATCAAACTCTCTTATTAAGTCTAAAAAAGATATATCATATGCTTCGTCATAAAATCCAAACTCTTCAAATCCTCCAGGAATAGCTAATGCATCATAATCATCTACACATATTTCATCTATTGTTTTGTCAACTAATACTGGAACATTAAATGTGCTTACAACTTGCTTTTTAAATCCACCAGTTACTACATCTATATCGTAATCATAATCATTTCTAGCCCATCCCATAACATCTACAAATACACTAAATTCCATAGTTTCAAAACCTTTTGCTAAAAAAACTAAAACTTTCATATTGTATTTTCCTCCTAAAAATATGTAAGAAAGTAGGTATTAATATAATCAATATTTTAGTATATGCTTATCTAAAAAATATCTTTGATTGTATTAATTTCCTCTTTAATTGTTGATAAAACAATGGTTGTATTAGCTTTCTGGATTCCTCTAATTTTTTTCAAAGTTATTGATATAAATTCTTCAAGTTCATTTGTATCCTCTGCTAATACTTTTATTAAATAATCATATTCTCCTGAAATGTGATGACATTCTAATACAGTGTCATACTCCAACATAGTCTTCTTAAACTCTTCTATACTTTTAGATAAATCTGTATTGATAAATACGAAAGCTAAAAGTTTATACTTTGTTTTTTCTCGATTGATTTGAATAGTATACTTTTGAATTATATTTGACTGTTCAATTTTCTTTATACGCTCTGAAACTGCTGGTATTGATAGATTAACTTGTCTACTTATTTCAGAAGTTGAGGCTCTACTGTTCTTTTTTAGAGAATTAATTATTTTTAAATCTATCTCGTCTATGTCTATTCACCTCCTTAATTATTTAATATGATTTTATCTAATAATTTAAAATAAGTAAATAATTTAAATTATTTCAATAAAATTTAATGAAATATAGTATTTATCATTAAATTTTTAAACTAATTAAATACAACATACATGACACACTTAAAATATTTAAACTAAATTAAAATTAGTATTTTTATTGTATATCAACTAAATTTTTCTAAGTGTAAAGCTAATACTCTTCGAATTATTATTTTATAGTAACAAACTTTTTTATTTTATAAAAAAAGTAATGATTATAATTTATATATTTATAAAATTACAATCATTACTTAGTATTAATAATATATGTATTTCTCTATATACATATATTATATGTATACTTTTACATACCTTTAAATTTATCTACTTCTTTAAGAAATGTATCTTTTGGCATAGGCTTTGCATACAAATAACCTTGTGCATAGTAACAATCAATACTCATTAAAAATTCTGCTTGTTCTATCCTCTCAACACCCTCACAAATCACCTCTAATCCCAAGTCATTTGCCATCTCAACTACTTTACTAATAATCTTACCTACCTTACCTTTTCCTTCAGAATTATCTAAGAGAGATTTATCTATTTTAAGAATATCTACAGAAACTTGATTAAGAAGATGTAATGAAGAATATCCAGAACCAAAATCGTCAACAGAAATTAAAAAACCAAGTTCCTTAATCTCATTTATCATATCATTTGATATACTATCATTTTCAAATAGACTTTCAGTTATCTCAAGTTCAATGATGCTTTTAGGTATATCATATTTAGTAAGCAAACTTTGTAATCTATTTATATAATCTTTTTTCTGAAAATGTACTCTTGATTGATTTACAGAGATTGAAATGGGTTTAACTCCAGAACTTATCCAAAATCTTGTCAACTTACATACTTCTTCTAACACAAAAAAATCAACATCTATAATTCCACCACTCTTTTCAAGTATAGGTATAAATTCTCCTGGATTCATAAATCCAAGTTCTTTATGATTCCACCTAACAAGTGCTTCTGCACCAATAATGTTATTTGTTCTCATATCAAACTTAGGTTGATAATAAATCTGAAATTCATTATGTTCTAATGCATAATCTATCCTATCAACAATCTCTTTTTCTTTGTTAAGACTTTCTCTAAGAGATTCATCAAAATATATAATAGATGAATTACTTATTTTTGCTTTTCTTCTAGCAATTTCAGCATAATCAATAGCCTTTGTAATAACAATGTCTTGCTCTTTGATAATATATACTCCAAAATTTGCCTTTACTTTAATGCCAATCCCCTTAACTTCAAAGTATGAAATACTTTTACTTATATCAATAAGAGTTAATTCCAAATCTTCTTTTAAATCATAGGGTAGGAGTAAAAGGAAATGGTCTGCTTTTACATGAGCTATTAATGCCCTGTCTCCAATAACTCTATTCAAAACTGATGCAACTTCTTTTATAATCATATCTCCAGAATCTCTACCATAATTTTCATTTATGATAGCAAACTTAGATATATCAAAAGCAATTACTGTATAAAATTTTTCTCTATGCTTTTCTAGAATTCGTGGTGCTTGATCTTCAAATCCATTGTAATTCCAAACTCCATTCTCTACATCTTTAAATGCCAAATCAAAAATATGATTGGAATGTCTTTTGTTGATTGCAATAACATAAGAAAGTACTGCTATTATAACTAAAAAGAAACAAAAAGAAATTAAAACTGTTTGAACTGGATGCTGATGAATATACTGTGATAAACTAATTTTATAGTCTTGAAAAATTGTATGCTTTGCAATAATTTCTGAATACTCATCTTTATTAAGTGCATTTATTCTCTTATCCAAAATGGAATATAATGTTGGATTTATATTTTTTCCAACACCTAAAGATATATTAGTTTTATAATCATTAACTAGAATTGCTTTTAAATTATTATAATCTTTTTGTATATAGTCTTCAGCAGAATATGTATTTACAAATGCTGCATCTGCATCTCCACTTTTTACTGCATTTATAGCTTTTTCTTCAGATTTATATCTTTGAATATTGCTACCTTTATAGTGTTCTTTGATATACTCATCATTGAATGTATCGCTCTCAGCAACAGCTATATTATCAATTTTGGTATTTTTATAATTTTTAGTTATAATGCTATAGTTCAATGTCATATAAGGAGATGTAATCTTAATTCCATTCTGCTCTGACCACCCATAATCTGAATTAAAAAAACATATAACATCTGCCTTTCCCTCTTTTACCATATCAATCGATTCTTTATATGAATTAGCTTTTACATAATCTATACTTAATCCAAGCTCTTTTACAATTAAATCAAATATATCTGGTACAATACCTTTAAGTCTACCTGTATCTAAATATGATAATGGATATGAGTTTGGCATACTTACTACACGTATATGATTATTTCTTTTTAAGTAATTGCTTTCTTCCCTAGAAAGAATAAATGTATCTTTATTACTAGACTGATAGTACTTACTATATAAATTAAACTTATATGCTGGATTGTCCATCTCAATATCTTCTAAAGCTTCATTTACATCTTGTAACAGTTCAGTGTTACCTTTTTTTACAATACAATAAAATGGGGATGGAGCAAATTGCGCAATTACGCTTTCATTTTTGACTTTTCTCAAACTACTAGTTAATATAGCATCTACTTTTCCATTTTTTAGTTCATTTTCCAATTCTTCCTGATTTTTAAAATATTTAAATGTGTAATTAAATCCTTTTTCATTTGCAAATTTCTTTAAATGTTCATTTCTACTATTTCCATAAAGTAGTCCAACCTTTATTCCATTAAAATTTTTATAATCATTTGGTGTATACTTTGAATTTCCACTTTTTACTGTAAGTCGTGCATAACTACTTCCCATAGGTACCTCTGAAAAATCAAATTTCTCAGCACGTTCTTTTGTATATTGTGCAGAAGTAAGTAAATCAATCTGTCCATTTTCTAACATAGTTTGACACTCTTCCCATGTACCAGATACATACTCATATGTCCAGCCAGTATACTTTGCAATCTCATGAAGATATTCATATCCATACCCATTTCTATTTCCATTTTTATCATAATCATGATATCCTTCAAAATCAAAAAAACCTACTTTTATAACACGTTTTTCTGTCTTTGCAAGTGATTGTATTGGAAAACACATAAATATCATACAATTAATTAAAAATACGATGAAAATCAGTCTCTTAATTGACACAAACTTTATCCCCCTCATATAAAACCTTCCCTCAAATTATTTATAATCATTCTAATAATACATTACTTAGATTTATATCATACATAAACTTATCATTATACTTAATACTTAAAAAAATATATGTTTATCTAAGAATAAATAAACATATATTTTTAGTGATTACTCTAAAAGTATAACTTTATATAGTAATTATATATTTTTATTTATTATAATTATATAAATATCTTAGCATACCATTAAAAGTTCAACAATACTACACCTTTGATTTTATAAGTCGCAATATTTTATGAATATATTCTGCTAGGGAAAAATATGTAATTTATAGCAAGTAATAGAAAATATTAACTGTACTTAGTTTTTTTCAAGCTATTGACAAATATTTTTTTATAGCTTACAATTTTAGAGAAATTAAATATTTCGGTAGGTGAGGCTACCATAGGGATACGGGTTGCTGCCGCAAAATAGTGGAGACACTATGAGAAGGTCAACAGTTTATGTCGATTCCAAGGCATAATCTAACGCAATTTCATCGCCCTATGAAGTTAAAGCTTGAACGATGAATGAAACAGTTTGTACTGTTTTATAAATATACTTAGGTTTTTATACCTTGGTTATTTTTATATGGATTTAAATCCCTTGCCATTGTTCTTGCTTTGACAAGGGATTTTTTAATACCTATTTGTCTATTATAGGTTTATATATTTTGAATTTAGGAGGTGGAGAAAATGGACGTAGGAAGTAGTAGTAGCATAAGCCCTGTCGGGCGAAGTAGTCACTTATTTGAAGAATACATGTACTATTTTGTACGTCTTATTTCTTCTACCTGTTTTTAATAAATATAAAATAAGCGATGTGTTTTCGTCACAGGCTTATGTCTTTACTTCCTTTTTTCTGTACAAAACAGATAATTATTAAGGAGGATTTAGACATGATAAAAAAATTAAATAAAAAATTTATTACAAGAACTTCATCTAGTTCAACTTCAAAGGAACGTTTAATTGATTCAGCTACAATGAGCGCCTGTATTTTATTAAACGAATATGAAAATTCTTATAATGGCTATTGTGAAAAAATGGTTAATAAAATGCAAGATAAGTACGGCAAAAATGAAATCACTCAAAAAAAAGGTGATTCTTTTATAAAAAAACTTATAAAATCTTTTATAAATCCCTTTACTATTGTACTTCTTACTTTAGCTATAATTTCCTTTATTACAGATGTTATTTTAGCAAAACCTGATGATAAAAATGCAACTACAGTTATTATAGTCTTAACAATGGTAACTATAAGTGGTCTATTGCAATTTATTCAAGAATCTCGCTCTGGAAAAGCAGCTCAAGCTCTAAGTGAAATGGTAAATACTACTATATCAGTTATGCGTAATTCTAAAGAATTAGTGGAAATACCACTAAGAGAAGTTGTAGTTGGAGATATTATCCATCTTGCTGCTGGTGATATGGTTCCAGCTGATGTACGTATATTACAATCTAAAGATTTATTTGTTAGTCAGTCTTCTATTACAGGAGAAAGTGAACCAATAGAAAAGTTTTATAATACTAAAAAAAGTACTTCAAATAATGTTCTTGATTTAGACAACCTTGCATTTATGGGTAGTAATGTAATCAGTGGCTCAGCTATAGCTATTGTCATTGCAGTAGGTGATTGTACTATATTTGGTTCTATTGCTCAACAAATAACAAATAAAAAAACTATAACAAGTTTTGAAAAGGGTGTTAATTCAGTTTCATGGTTACTTATAAGATTTATGTTTGTCATGGTTCCAATTGTTCTCTTTGTAAATGGCTTTACAAAAGGTGATTGGACAGAAGCATTTTTGTTTGCACTTTCAGTAGCAGTTGGACTTACACCAGAAATGTTACCAATGTTAGTATCTGCAAACCTTGCAAAAGGAGCAGTTGCTATGTCACAGAAAAAGGTTATTGTTAAAAACTTAAGTTCTATCCAAAACTTTGGCGCTATGGATATACTTTGCACTGACAAAACAGGAACTTTGACTCAAGATAAAGTAATCTTAGAATATTCTCTTGATATTCATGGCAAGGAAGATAGACGAGTTCTTCGTCATGCATTTTTAAATAGTTACCATCAAACAGGTCTTAAGAACCTTATGGATATAGCTATTATCAACCATGCAAATGAAAATGGTATGCAAGAACTTTGGAAAAACTACACAAAAATTGATGAAATCCCATTCGATTTCAATAGAAGAAGAATGAGTGTAGTTGTTAAAAATAAACTAGGAAAAACTCAGCTTATTACAAAAGGTGCTATTGAAGAAATGCTATCAATTTGTACTCATGTTGAATATAAAGGTGATATTCAGTTAATCACTAATGAAATACGTAAGGAAATTCTTACAACTGTTTCTAAGTATAATGATGAGGGGATGAGAGTTTTAGGCATTGCCCAAAAAAACAATCCTTCACCTATAGATTCTTTTTCAGTTTCTGACGAAAGTAACATGGTTTTAATAGGTTATCTTGCATTTTTAGACCCTCCAAAAAAAAGTACAGCTAATGCTATAAAAGCATTACTTGAAAATGGAGTTGATGTAAAAGTCCTAACTGGTGATAATGATGCAGTAACAAAATGTATTTGTAAACAAGTAGGCATTAAAGTTAAAAATATCCTACTTGGTTCAGATATAGAAGACATGAGTGATACTAAACTTGATGAAATGGTGAAATGTACAAGTATATTTGCAAAACTTTCTCCAGAGCAAAAATCTCGTATAGTCGCATCTCTTCGTAGAAATGGTCATACGGTTGGTTTTATGGGTGATGGTATAAATGATGCTGCTGCTATGAAAGAATCTGATGTTGGAATATCTGTTGATACAGCTGTTGATATTGCTAAGGAATGTGCAAATATTATACTGCTTGAAAAAGACCTTATGGTATTAGAAGAAGGTGTTATTGAAGGAAGAAAAACATATGCAAATATTATAAAGTATATAAAAGTGACAGCAAGTTCTAATTTTGGCAATATGTTTTCTGTATTAATAGCAAGTGCATTTCTACCATTTTTACCAATGTTACCAATTCAAATTTTAGTGCTAAACTTAATCTATGATATCTCATGTATAACTATTCCATGGGATAATGTAGATGATGATTATCTAAAAATCCCAAGAAAATGGGACTCATCATCTATAAGTAAATTTATGACTTGGATTGGTCCAACTAGTTCAATATTTGATATTACAACATATATATTAATGTATTTTTTCATATGTCCAAGAGTATTTGGCGGAAGTTTTCATAGCTTAGATACTACAAGTCAACTTGGTTTTATATCTCTATTTCATGCAGGATGGTTTGTAGAATCTTTATGGTCTCAAACATTGGTTATTCATATGATAAGAACTCCACACATTCCATTTGTTAAAAGTAGAGCTTCATGGAGACTAACGCTCTTAACAACAATAGGAATTACAATTGGAACTATTATACCTTATACATCATTTGGAAATGCTATTGGTATGATTCCACTGCCAAACATCTATTTTATAGGGTTAATTTTTACTATCTTATCTTATATGGTATTGGTAACTATGTTAAAAAAAATCTTTATAAAAAAATATGGAGAATTGCTATAATTTAAATATTTATATATTATACAGATATAAATATTTTAAAATATATTCAAATAAAAGAAGCTATTTACTTTTTTAAAATCTTGTAAGTAGCTTCTATTTTATTGTAATTAATTCATATCCTTTATTTTTATAATATAACTTAAACTTATTGTATTATAAAAGTTCTCGTGTAAAAATATCTTTTATATTGACTATAATTAGGTATTATGATAACATGATTTAAGCTATAATTAGTGATATATGTATTAAATTAAATGAAAAAAATCAAAAGTACAATAGTGCAATTTAAATATAAATGAATTAGAATTAATATTGAGATTAGGATGTGAATAATTATGATTTATATAAAATTAGTTAAACTTGTTAGAAAACTTAACTCTACACAAATGTATATGATGAAGCGTTGTGTAGAGGTTAATCTGGAAGCTTAAAGCTTCTATCTTCATCGGCAAATATAGGTTTAGTGTAGTTTTTTAGCTATGCTTATTTAAATTTACCTATTTGCCGATAGATATATAGATTTTATGGCCATAGATAGCAATGCTTATCTATGGCCTTTTGTTTTTCCAAAAGCAGAGGTCGGCATTTTATAATGCTATTCCTCTGCTTTTTTATTTTCATAAAATTTTTATAGTAAAAAAGGAGTTTGAATTATGAGTTTATTAAAAGTAAATAATTTATCACAATGTTTTATGGATAAATCACTGTACGAAAAAGCTGACTTTGATTTATTTAAAGGCGAACATATAGGTGTGGTTGGCCAAAATGGTGTAGGTAAAAGCACCTTAATTAAAATTTTATTAGGAGAAGTTATCCCAGATACAGGAGAGATTAAGTGGCAACCTAATATCAATATAGGTCATTTGGACCAATATGCAGATATTAATAGAGATACAACAATATCACTGTATTTACACACTGCATTTGAAGACCTCTATAAAATAGAGAAAGAAATGAATTTGCTATATCAAGAAAGTTCTATATCTGGAAATGAGCAACAACTTATTAAGGCATCAACTTATCAAGAGCAATTAATAGCAAGTGATTTCTACTCTATAGACAATGAAATAAATAAGGTAGCAAATGGTCTTGGACTAGATTCAATAGGAATGAATCGTATTATTGGGGAACTTAGTGGAGGTCAAAGAGCAAAAGTAATTATGGCAAAATTACTACTTTCTAATTATGAAGTTTTATTATTAGATGAACCAACAAATTTTTTAGACAAAGAGCATGTTGAATGGCTTGCCAATTATCTAAATACATTTAGAGGTGCATTTATTGTAGTCTCCCATGATTTCGACTTTCTAGAAAAAATTTCCACAGGTATTCTCGATATAGAATTTGGAATGATTAAAAAGTATCATGGAAAATACTCAGAATTTCTTAAACAAAAATCACAATTAAGAGAGGATTATATTAGAAAATATCAAGCGCAACAAAAGAAAATAGAAAAAGAAGAAACATTCATACGTAAAAATAAGGCTGGTGTAAATTCAAAAATTGCAAGAGGAAGACAAAAACAATTGGATAGAATAGAAAGAATAGCTCCTCCTAACTTTACAGGAAAACCATGTATCCAATTTGCAGAAATTGAAATATCTGTGCAAAACGCACTCACAGTAACTAATCTTGAAGTTGGATACTATTATCCATTACTACCAAAATTAAATTTTTCTGTTAATGCAGGTCAAAAAGTAGTTATAACTGGATTTAATGGAATTGGTAAATCCACTTTGTTAAAAACATTGGTTAAAGATATCCCTTGTATTTCTGGAAGCTTCCTCTTTTCAGACCAGATAAAAATTGGTTATTATGAGCAGGATTTAAAATGGGAAAATCCTACTAAAACACCACTTCAAATAATGGCAGATATATATCCAAAATTAAGCACAAAGGAAATCAGACGCTCTTTAGCCAAGTGTGGTGTAAAAGAAGAACATGTTTCAAGAAGTGTTTCCACACTAAGTGGTGGTGAACAGTCTAAGGTTAAATTATGTTGTATGATGTTGTCACCTTGTAATTTCTTGATTTTAGATGAACCAACTAACCACTTTGATGCAGAAACAAAAGACGCTTTACAAAATGCTTTGAAACAATTTAAGGGAAGTATTATTTTAGTTTCTCACGAAGAAAAGTTTTATAAAGGTTGGATTGACAAGGTATTTAATTTAAAATCGTAAATATTTTACTAAAGTATAAACATATTAATAGGCACTCATAAATGAGTGCCTAAAAAACAACTACTAAAATTCAGCCTAATCAACTCTATTCACAAGCTTATATCCAAGCCCTTTGACTGTTATAAGTATTTTAGGATTTGAAGGATTATCTTCAATCTTTTCTCTTAGATGTCTTATATGTACCATAATTGTATTGTCGCATATACTACTATATACACCCCATACCTGTTCATAAAGACTTTCTTTTCCTATAATTTTATTTAAATTTTGAGCCATATAACTTAAAAGTTGATATTCTCTACCTGTTAACTCAATTTCATTTTCATCTTTATACACACGGCATCCTTCTGTATCAACTGTAATATTACCTAACCTAATTATTGAATTTTCTGATGATACAACACTTTGATATTGTTGTCTACGCAACTGAGCTTTGACTCTAAAAACAACTTCTCTTGGACTAAATGGCTTTGTTATATAATCATCTCCTCCACTACTAAGACCAAGTATTTTGTCAATATCATCATCTTTTGATGAAAGAAAGAGAATTGAACAATATGAAAACTCTCTAATTTTTTTGCACACTTCTATGCCATCTACATCAGGTAACATTATGTCGAGAATAACAACATCTGGACATTCTATCTTACACAAAGAAATAGCATCTAAGCCATTATAAGCTTTAACAATATTTTTAAAGCCATCCTTTATCAATACTTCCTCAATTAAATTTATTATATCTTTTTCATCATCAACAAGTAATATTTTCTTATCAAAGTATGTTTCCATAGTAAAATCACTCCTAATAAAGAGTTATTGTCTTTTATCTACTAACCCTCTAACTCTATGCGTTCTGCTTAAAGTATATTCAAATAATTAAACAAAATCAAGTACATATCAATTATAAATTAAATTATAGCTAATTGTAATCTTTCTCATATTAATTCAAACAATTAAATAAAGTTTGAACAGAATTATCAAGAATATTCCATCCTTTTAGAAATATTAATAAGATTATGTTGTTGCTATAATAACCTTATGAATTATATGTGTTATGCTAGCAAATTACATTTAGCATTTTCAACATATTGTTTACATATAGTCCATACTTTCTCTATTGTCTCTTTGTTATTGACATAAGGTGGATAAACATCTGTGCTTGTAATGCTTTTTATAAATGATATTGAGTCATTAGCCATTTCAACAATCTTTCCTTGGTGATTTATTAGTTTTCCAGTCATACCTGTATAAACATTAGAGGTGCAAATCGAAAAGTAAGCCTCTCCAATAATTTCTGATTTTGGTATAATAATATTTTGTAAAAATGCAAGTACTTTCCAATACGAATTAAATTTCTTAATTGTTTCTTTACTCATTTTTGTTGCTGGAACCATAATTGCATTTACACTTATATTATAAGGCTTGTATTCTTGTTTCATCATACTTGTAACCATAAGTAAAGCTATTTTAGAATCTCCATAAATTTTATAAGAATTATATTCTTTATCTTCTACAGTTTCACCACTTAAAACTCCAAAATTAATTTTTCTTCTTTCATCAAAAAAATGCTTTATATTTGTACTACATACATTTAGAATTTTAGGATTTTTTGATTTAGTAAGCATATCCAATAATAAATTGGTCATAAGAACTGGCCCAAATAGATTGGTAGCAAATGTTAATTCTATACCATCAATACTTCGTTGAAAATTTTTTTCTCCATGTTTAAAATGTCCAGCATTATGGATTAAGATATCCAATACATTGTATTTTTTTTTATAGGTCTCACAAAAACTATAAATTGATTGTCTCGATGAAATATCTAGTTGAAGCAAATCCACATTAATATTTTTAGTTTTAGCTATAATTTCCTGACACACGGGTTCACTAATCTGAATATTACGACATGCCATTATAACCCTATAACCCTCTGATGCAAACTTAAATGCTGCTGCCTTTCCTATCCCTGAATTAGCTCCAGTTATTATTACAGTTCCTTTCATGTTAGCTACCCCCTTTTCCTTGATTCTGACTATTGTTTGGCCACTCATTAATTAATTTCTTCTTTAAATTTTCAAACCATGCTATTTCAAAATTTGTCCTATCAATTCCAAACTTTAAGGTCAATAACTCAAAATCAATTATATCTTGAATATCTCTTTGTATGTTGGAATGTTCAGTATCTTGTAAAAAGTGATTAAACTGTTCTTGGTTTTCTTCTAGATAGGTAATATACTGTAATTTTGCAACATTGATGTCTTGTATTTTGATATTCTCCAACTGCTCTCTTTCCTTTTTGAGGTCAACAATATAAGATTGAATTAGTGACAATCTTTTTTGCGTTGGAACAAATCCCATAAAAAATAATTTACTTAATTCCATATCCTTCACTTTACCTGCAACCATAGACATCTCTACCCATTCTAAAAAACATGCTTTTCCTGCATCCGTTAATGAATAAAATTTCTTATTGACACTATTTTCAACAAACTCTTCATACACTATCATCTTCTTTTCAAGCAACTTTTTTATTGCCGCTTGAATACTTCCCATACTGTTGCTACACATCGAAGTGAAATTCATTTCTATGATACTTCTCAGTTCATAAATTGTCAGCTTCTTAAGCATAAGTAATCCTAAAATAATTTTGTCCATTTTATTTACTCTCCTTTTATATTACTAATAGTAACATTTCTAATAGATAAAATCAATCACTAAAAAAGTCAAAGTAACACCTTTAAAATCGCAGTAATAATCTTTTAAGAACTCTAGAAAATTAATTTTATATAGATTTTATAGCTTTAATAAGAAAACATTAATAGTCTTAATGATAACACCTAGAATATTTTAAGATAAATAATTAAAGATTTGTATCATACTTCCACATGTGTAAGCTTTAATATTTTATATTATAAGAACAATATTCTGTTTATAATTGACTTTATCTAAATCGTATTATAAAATATAAACAGAACAATATTCTGTTTATTTGAATAAGATGCTAATTTTATGGCAAGAAAATCTGCTTTAGAAGGAGGGAAAAGAGAAGAAATACTAGATTCTGCTATTCAATTATTTTTAAAGTATGGGTATGAAATCATCTCTGTTAGCATGATATTAAATAAGGTTAATGGAGAAGTTGGAATGTTTTATCATTATTTTAGCTCTAAGCAAGAGCTATTTTACAAATCATTAGAGCATTTCACTATTTTACAAATTAGTTAATAATAAGGTCCAATAAAAATAAACAGCATACAGTTATTTCTGAATTTTTAGGTAGAACGTTAAAAGTTCCACCTCTTATATTTACAAAGTGAATATATAATAAAAACATTTTAAGGAGGTTTGATTATGAAAATTTTATTTATAAATTTACCTTTTTCTGGACACGTATACCCTACCCTTGGGTTAGTGGAAAAATTAGTGAATAGAGGTAATTCTGTAACATACTTACTAACTGAAGAATGGAAAGATAAAGTCTTAGAAGTGGGAGCTGATTTCCTTTATTATGAAGATAACGAAAAACTTTCTATTCAAATAAAAAATGTCTATCAAGCCTCTATAAAGGTAGCGCATGAATTCGATTTAATTATTTATGAGCATTTTTTCTTTCTAGGAAAACATATAGCAGAGAGATTCAATAAACCTGTTATTAGGATTATTACTGCACCAGCTACTAATAAAGTTTTGATGAAAGAATTTATTAATTCGGGTGGCGTGTTAAGTGTATTTCGTTTTGAATGGGTATGTCGTAGATGGACTAAAAAAGTATCAAAGGGAATTAAATTAAAGACTGATTCTTGGTTAAAAGAGATTACTGAAAATCCTCCAGAACTTAATCTTGTATATACTGTAAAAAAATTTCAACCATATGCAGAAGATTTTTCAGAAAATAAATTTAAGTTTCTGGGTACCTCTATTTATCAACGTAATAAAAAAAATGAATTTATATTGCCAAAATCAAAAAATAATTTGGTCTATATTTCTCTAGGTACAATTGTAAATAAAGCAATGTCATTTTACAAAAAATGTATCAATGCTTTTAAAGATGAAAATGTAACTGTCATTATATCTGTTGGTAATTCAATAAATATATCAGATTTAGGTAAGATACCAAAGAATTTTTATATTTTCCCTTTTGTACCACAGCTTGAAATATTAGAAAAAGCAAGTGTTTTTATAACTCATGGTGGCTTAAATAGTGTTATGGAGTCTCTTTATTTTGGCGTTCCTATGGTGGTTATTCCGTTTATAAGTGACCAACCAACTAACGCACAGCAAATTGAACGCTTAAACTTAGGGAAAAAGATTTCTCACAAACACATTACAAGTGACATTCTTAAAAATTCTACCTTAGCTGTTCTTAATGATTCGACTATAGCTCAAAGTATATTGCTTATGCAAAAGGAAATTAGAAATGCAGGTGGTAATGAATTTGGTGCTGATTTGATTATTCAGTATATGGATAACAAAATGCTAAAAGAACGTTAAAATCGTACTGTTGTTAGGAACAAACTTGTCAATTAAGGAATGAATCCAAAGGAAAGAATACAATAAAAGCCCATAAATAAATGAAAAATCGTTACTTATGGGCTAAATGATGTACAATCGAAAAAGATATATATTAATTATATTTATTATTGTATTTATATATAGTTATACTTATTCTTATATCTATATATAAAACTAACTGTTAAAAATAAGGTTAAAAGCTCAGCAATTGGCACTGCTAACCATATTCCATCTATATTCAAGATATTTGGTAATGTCAATAAACCTATAGTTATAAAACCAAATGTACGTAAAAAAGATAGTATTGCAGATATCTTTCCATTAGATAATGCTGTAAACATAGATGATGTAAACCTATACTGGTAATTAGTATTCCAATTATAGCTACAGATAATATAGTCAAAGTAAAAATTTTCTTTGCTCCATCCATATCCATTCCCCATCTTGCAAGCTCAATAGCACTTCCTCCAGTAGCAAGCCTGGTTCCAAGTCCAACAATAATATTAATAATAGGACAGACAATATTAATTGCAGATAAAGCATTTGTATCTACAATCGTATATAATCCCATAAAAATTATATCTAATTATTTAAATAGAGTTTTAATATATCTTGCTATTATGATATCATATACGATAAGTATAATACCTTAATCTTTAATCTAATTATTTTTCATCTTTTAATCAATACTTACATAAATTTTAGTTTCTATTGTCTAGTATCATATGAAACAGGTTTATGAAATAAGTACTTCTATAATACTACTAATATCTATTTTTAACTCTTTAGATAATATATGTATTATTACTTCTTCAGTGGCTGAAATACTTGCTACAACACAAACTATACTTGCAAGTAAATTTGTATTCATAATATTATAAACTAAAGGTAAACAGAATAACATAAAACCAGATAATTTATTTCCATATGTATGTAATATAGCAAATGTGTTGTATTTACGAATCACTATAATTATTGATGTAATTCGAACAAGGACAATTGTTAATATCCATAATACTATATATTTTGAAATATTTATCACTGGAAGCATAATAATAAACATTGATATTACTAAACATATATCAGCCATACTATCAAGCCTTGAGCCAAGCTTACTTTCTATATTCATTTTTCTAGCTATATATCCATCAAGAAAATCACTTACTCCACACATAATATAGACTGTAAAAAATAAAGAAGAAAACATATCTATTTTGAGCAAAGCTATTGATAAAATGATTCTAAGTATAGTAATAATATTTGCTATATTTTTCATTCCTTGTCACCTCTAAACTGAAAATTTATTAACTACTTGCACTTTTATAATGTTTCAGTCCTAATTTCCAAAACCTCCACATAAATACTGTAAATACAAATACAATACTAATTGAGTAGATTAATCCTTTTATTGTTAATGTTCCAGACAAAATTTGAGTTGGGATTGTTGACATAATTCCATATGGTAAAATCAAATAAAATAGTAGCTTAAAAATACCTTCATAAATTACACCTGGAATTTTCATATTCATTGGTAGTAAATTATCTTCCAATCTCATTATAGCAGAGGATGATATAACAAAAAATGGAATTGTCCGAAATATAATACACACATCATAAAAAAGCAATGTCATCAATAACACCATACATGTATATGCCAGTACCATAGCAAAAGTTATTTCTGAATTTAATCCAGATACTCCATATACAACTATAAGTATACTTGCCAAAATTAAAGGTGATGAACCGATATTAATATTCTCAAATGTCAATCTAAACAATGGGTCTATTGGCTTTGTAATATAATAATCTAATTCTCCTTCTTGAATTTTGCGTGGAATATCATAAATTCCAAAACAGAAAATGGTCATATTTATAGCATTTATTAATGAAAAAGTTCCTATAAATATTATCATCTCTCCACGCTGCCAACCTCCTATTGAATCTACATGAGAGTAAATGCCATTAAACATTAACAATTGTAATATAAATAATGAACTATCTACAAAAAATACTCCAAAAAAATCAAATCTAAACACCATCATTTTTGATAATTTCATTTTTAGTAACATAAATATTATTTTAAATTTTTTTTTCATTATATCCCCACCCCATCAAATAGTGTTCTTATCTTCTTATAGACAATTTTATTTACTATAAAGAAGAATAAAACCCATAATGCTATAATAATCAGTCCTTGTACTGCATCATTACTATTTCTACCTATTAATAACATAGATGGTAAATAGGTTGTGTAATAAAATGGAAACAATTTCATAACATTTACTACAACTTCTGGCAAAAGAACAAGCGGTATCATTGTTCCTGTAACAAATTCAGTTATATTATCGATTATCATTCTAAAAAAACCAATCTCTAGAAATTTAAATGATAAAATTCCAATAAAGAAATGAAGCTGCATCATAAAAATAAGCCCTAAGAAAATCATCAAAATTGAAATTAAAATTTGTATTGGATTTGATGTAAAAGCAAAATCTATTTTAAATATAAAAATCCATACAAAAGCAGAAATCATATTAAATACTAAGTAAAAAAAGGTCATTCCAAAATTTTTAGCAAAAAAATAATTTTGTGCACCAATCGGAATAATCATGTATTTTGAAAATGTACCCAACTTTACACGATTGCATATCTCCTCACTTGTACTTCTTGACATATCAATACCTGATAAAAATGAACTTATTATATAATAAGACAACATTGAATTAAATGTAAAGCCAGAAACTATGTCATTTTCACCAAAAATTGCCTTCCACAAAATATAAGCAAATAAAATTTTTATAATAGTAAACATCATGTTAACTACTACATCAAACCTCCAAATAAGTTGTACTTTGAAATTAATTTTAGCTATTTCATAGTACTTTCTTATATTTTGTTTAAATCTATAAAACAATGATTGTCTTGAATATGCTTCATTATAGTTGTTCATAATACTCTTCACATACTTCTTTGTATATTCGTTCTACAACATTCCCTATATCTTCTTCTTCAATTGTTACATCCTCAACATCATACTTATCAAAAATCCATTTAACAGTTTCATTACCTTTTTCTTTTGGTACAATTACTGATGTTTTATGTTTTGTTTGCTCAATAATCTTATAGTCTTTTGGAAATAAAATTTTAGTTTCATCAGTGAAGCTAACTGTTATTTTCTTATATTTTTGAAAATGATTAAATAATTCATCTGTAGAGCCATCATATATTTTATGACTATTTTCTATGACAATACTTCGACTACAAAGGCTCTTTATATCCTCCATATAATGAGAGGTAAGCATTATTGTAGTACCTTTTTTCTTATTTACTTCTTTCAGAAAATACCTAATTTGTTTTTGTGCCACTGCATCTAGACCTATTGTTGGTTCATCTAAAAATAAAATTTTAGGATTATGAAGAAGTGCTACAATAAGCTCCATTTTCATTCTTTCTCCTAAAGAAAGTGTTCTAACTTGAACATTTAGATAATCAGATACTTCAAACAACTCTATAAAATAATCCAAATTCTTTTTATACTCTTCATCAGATATATCATATAACTCTTTAAATAAAAGAAATGTATCTGCTGGCGTCAATTCAAAAAATAGCTGACTTTTTTGCCCCATAACAACAGCATATTGTTTTTTAAAGTTATTTTCTAACTTATTTGGATAATAACCCATGACAGAGATTTTTCCAGAAGATGGAGCAATAATTCCAGTCATCATCTTGACAAGAGTTGTTTTTCCAGCTCCATTTTTACCTATTAATCCAACAAATTCTCCTTCCTCTATTTTTAAATTAAGGGATGATATAGCTGTTTTTTCTGTATATTTTCTATTAAATAAAGATTTTATACTTCCCATAAATCCTGGTTCTTTCTCAAACCTCCTGTAAGATTTAGTCAGTTCATTAAGTTCAATAATACTCATTTTTATTGCCTCCATATCTTGTATTTTCTACAAAAAAAGTCCACAGGTATTCATATCTGCCTTTTTATGTGGTATTATTTACCTACACAAAAACAGAAAACTCCTGTGGACTAGAAAATTTAATCTTTTCTATTTCAACATAATTATATTTAAAATAACACTATGTAAAATTAATAAAGGTGTAGCAGATTAAAGCCCACTACACCACAATTTAACAAAGTAATATATAATAATATTATTATTTGTTGTCATATGTTAGTTATCTATAAAGGCAGAACAAGACACAACAATTAAATGTATCAAAAATACACTTAAAAATTCTGATTAAACAGAATACCTATGCGTCTCCAACTATTTACTTGTTGGTTACCATTATATATAACTCCGACATCAAGCAAGACACTCCTTTACTAATATTATTGCTGATATTTTACCATAAAATTTTTTTATATTCAAGTATAATTTAAGATGCTCCTATATTTAAATTTATTTTATTTCTTTACAATTGAAATTAAATTTCATTAATTGCTTTAATCAAAATTTAAAAATACATTATTTACATTAGAGATGATTACCCTATGCTTCTTCTTATAAAGTACACTATTGTACAAATCAGATGCAATTTTTTTAATTCTATATTATAATATTGTCACAAGCATCCAAATAAATAGTACTAACTAAAAGAATTATAAACTACAAATCTTAAGGGGTTACTCTATGGAAAATAATACAATACAAGAACAATTATGTGATTTATCAAAGAAAATCTGGCACATTTATATTTTAAATCCAGACGAGGATGGCTTACAATTTATCATGTCTTTATTAGATGATAATTTTACATTGTTTGGAACAGGAAAACATGAATTCTATACATCATTAGAGAACTTCATTATAAATCTTGAAAAAGACCAAATAGAATCAGAAGAAATAAATTTTAAAATTATAGATGAGTGGTACTCATGTACTAAAGTTACAAATGAAACTTTTATAGTATATGGAACTCTATGGGTAATAGAAGAAGAGTACTTAGAAAGAGACATCTATGTAGAAATGGATACTCGATTTACTATGGTATATAAAGTTATAGATGGTAAAATCACACTGCTCCATATACACCATTCTATTCCAAACTTTGATCAGGTAAAAGATGAATACTATCCTAAAACAATAACTGAAAAAGCAAAAGAAGCTCTAGCTATGGCTAATGAATTTAAGTTGAAATCAGAAAAAGACCTTATGACTGGATTATATAATCGTCATTTTTTTGAAGTACATATAAAAGAAATGCTAGAAACTACTTCATGTGGGTATTTTTATATTTTTGATTTAGATAATTTTAAGCAAATAAATGATATATTTGGTCATATTAGAGGAGATGAAATATTAATACAATTTGCTAATGTTTTGACTAAAGTGTTTACCAATAATGCTATTATTGGAAGACTTGGAGGAGATGAATTTGCTGTATTTGAATATATCAATCAGTCTAAGGAAGATGTTGAAAATAAAGCAAAAAAAGTTGCAAAGTTATGTTCTGATATCAATTCTTGCTCTATAGGCATATCAAGACTAGAAAGCAACTTAGATACGTTTCAATCTTTATATAAACAATCTGATTATGCTCTATATTATACAAAGAGAAACAACAAAGGAAAATTTAGTTGGTTTTAAGCAGTATTATTTGATGTATTTGTAATATGAATGCTAAAGGAACATAAAAAGTACACAGACACAGAGCCGATATACTGCTATCGCCAACAAGTTTATCGGCTCTGTATCTGTTCATCTGACTATCTGATAACTAGAACTTCAATAAATAAGCAGCCTTTCAATCCATCAACAAATGAATAAATATGGCAAAACAACTGCACTCAGGTTTGAAATATCTTATTTATTTTTAGAATATTTTTTAATGATTTTATTTGTTTTTGTAATGTTTTTGAATTTCTTTTCCTTCTCTGCCAAATAGTTGCCCATTCACCATTTTTTCTCACCCATACTCCAATGTGTTCCATATTACCATCACAATCTGTGGCACAGTTACTAGGAATAATATCCACATGAAACTGTGTAGGCAATGAGTACAGTGATTTCTATGTTGTATCCCAGAGCCTTCTGAAACTACAAAGCAAGCACACTTCGTGCAAATAAAATTATCTAGACAGGTGTTATCCTGATAATAAGTTCGCTTTCTATTTGGATAATTCCTTTTTGAATCCTCCATATCTTGTGTTTACTACAAAAAAATTCCACAGGTATTTATATCTAACTTTTTATGTGATATACATATTTACCTACACAAAAATAGAAAACTCCTGTAGACTGGAAAATTTAATCTTTTCTATTTCAACATAATTATATTCAAAATAACTCTATGTAAAATTAATAAAGGTATAGCAAATTAAAGCCCACTACACCACAATTTAACAAAGTAATATGTAATAATATTATTATTTGTTGTCATATGTTAGTTATCTATAAATGCTGAGCAAGACACTCATTCACTAATATTATTACTGATACTTTACTATAAAATATTTTTATATTCAAGTGTAGTTTAACATACTCATATATTTAGGTTTGTCTCATTTCTTTATTCTATAGCATTTAGGAGTCTTTTCAAATCTAATATTCACTTAATATTAATTTTTTATAATAAGTATTTTTTATATTTTTCCTTATGGCAATACATAAAGATAATTCTATAAATTTGTTATTTCATAACATTGTTCCAAAAATATAATACAAGTACTACTTATTTGATTCAATCCATTTTCTTCTATTGGAAAATGCCCTGCACCTTCAAGCATCGTAATCTTTTTATTACCTGTTAATCGGTCAAAAAACAGTTTACTTAATGATACATATTTCCAATAGACGTATGAGCTTTTTTCGCTATAGTTCTCATAGAAGAATTTTCATAACCTTTTTTTAAAAATTCGTTTGTTGCAACTTCTGCAATTTTCTTTTCTATTTCTTCTTTTTTTATTTGCATCTTTAGTAATCCTCCTAGAAATATCATACTTGCAGATAATAATAATTACAATGTATGTTCATTATTAAAAAACAGAATTTTAATTTTGTTCATTATTGAATTATGAAATAGAAAAAAAGGCTCCCTAATGGCTCTGCCCGATAAGGATGTTTTCCATCCTTGAGATTGGCCGTAGGATACACAGCGAGTATCCTACACTTTTCTCTGTTCTAAACTCTGCCGACAAAGTTGAAATAGACCTCAACCTGCTGGGTGTAATTTTTCTTCTTCCGTGGCTCGCTGCGCTCATAAACAATGATTTTTTCGATAAACTCTCGCACGAGTTCGGACGTCAGCTCCCGAATATCAGTGTACTTTTCCACGATTTTAAGAAAGCGGTCGGCGTTGAGCAGCTTATCCTGCTCGGCGTCGATTTCTGCCTTTGCGGACGATTTATGGCATTTACCGCATTGCATCAAGACTATATGCTTTATTACCTACTGACCGGCACGGCGATTGCGCCTACCAAAAACGGCAAAGCTGATTTTGAAGCCATAGACAAAATGGAGCTTGCAGACAAAAAAGAACAGCTTGCCGCAATCGACAAGCTGAACCCCAAGGGCGCAAATATTGTGAGCTTCACCATTCTACAAAGCCTCAATGAATTTCTGTATTTTGAATTTACAGAATTACTCAAGCAGGGTTTGCGTGTGCGAAAGTGCCGCAACTGCGGCCGATATTTCGTTCTCAAATCCAAGCACGAAACCTTTTACTGTGACCGAACGGCAGAAAACGGACTCACATGTAAGGCAATCGGCAACAAAGCGGAGTATCTGAAAAAGCTGGCGGAGGATGCACCGCTGCTCGATTATGAGCGGATTTACAAGGCGCATTACGCTAAGATGATGCGGGATGAAGCCAAAGAAATGCCCGCCGACGATAAGATTGGTGCGGCACGAAAAGCGTTCACTTTTTGGGCGGAAACGGCGAAAGAAGCAAGGCGGCAGTATGTGGCGGGGGGAATTTCAGAAACGGAATTTGCTAAAAGGCTTGAATTGCAATGACTTTTGTATTTCTTTTAGACGATATTTTTGGTATACTGAATTAGAAAGATACCCTCCTGCGATTTGGTGGTAGCGGCGGGATGGGTTCAATTTATATTAGACGAGGTCAAACTTATGAACATTCAAACGAAACGGTTAGTACTTTTGCCTGTTGAAAAAAAGCATAAACACGACATTTTCGCTAACTTCTCAAATGAGGTAACAACATACATGTTTCCTTGTCCTGCGAATAAAATAAGCGAAACTGAAAGTGTTATTGAAAATTTCACGAAACAACGCATTGATGGCACTGATTTTGTGTATGTGATTACACTTTCGGATACGAGTGAGTTTTTAGGAACATGCGGTTTGCACAAATTAAAAGGTGAAATTCCTGAACTTGGCATCTGGACAAAAATATCAGCTCATGGTAATTATTATGGCAGAGAAGCTATTGGTGGACTGATCGAGTATGCCGAAAATATGGGTATTAAAAAGCTGCTCTATCCTGTTGACAAACGAAATATTGCAAGCAAAAAAATACCGCTCTATTTTGGGGGTGTGCTATCCAGCGAGAAAGAAGTAATAACACCGGATGGACGCAAATTATACCTTGAAGAATATATGATTGATACGAAATGTGGTGAAAAAAGTGAATGAGATAACAAACCGAATATTAAATAAGATTGGTAATCCAGAATTAACGGAGAAAATGGCTTCGTTGTCACAATCTGACCTGAATACATTGCTGCTTGAGATAATGAAGCAAAAAAATATATCTCCTCCAAATATGCTGAAAAGCTATGCGCTAAACCGTTTTTGCGTTCCGAGCGGTTGCGATGCCATAGATTATCACAAGTATGAAATTATGCTATTAGAGCTTGCAAAAAGTGTTGGTATTAAAAGCGTTATGCTTTCTCCCGTTGCACCGTTTGGTAACTGCTCTACATTTGGCTGTGTGGATCAAAACAATATAGTCAGTGCACTTCGTGGAACAGAAGTACTTGCTGACCCAACAAATATGCTCGCAACCATAATTGCGGATAAAATAAAAAATAAAGCACTTGATAATTCTACTGCCGCGCACTTTTGCACAACTGCAAGAACGACGAGAACTCAACCTCTTTTAAGCAAAAATCATTTTGCTCACTTCGGGATATTTTGCATTGTATCGACAGCTAAAGACACTGGCTCTTATTTGAGTGAGAAAGAAATACTTTTAAAGCAGCTTGAGTATTATAAGCTACTGTTACTCGAAAAGTATCATGCAAAAATGTCGGTCACTCTTAGAAAGCGTGGTGGCTATACCGATACCGATGGATTTTTTCAGAGAATGTCAGAACTGATACAAACCGAGCTACCTGATACACCGTTTGATTTTGATTTAGACCATGAGGATAATAATTATTACAAAGGAATCAATTTTAAGATTTATATGGAAAAAGACGGTGAAACCCTTGAAATTGGTGACGGTGGGTTTGTTGATTGGACGCAACAGATGTTATGCAATAAGCGAGAGAGATTGCTTATTAGCGGCATTGGAATTGAGCGAATGATGATGCTATAATCATATTATGAGCAATTTGCTGTGTGCCACTCTCGTTGGCTGCTTTTCGAGAGTATCGAGATAATCTACACAAACAAGCCGCCACACCAACTTTTTACGGTTAGTGCGGCGGCTGTTTTTAAGTGTAAATCAGTTCTGCAAACACAATTTCATCGGCTATCGTCTGTGCTTGTGTCCGTAGCCGAATGCGCTCCATCGTATCCTCAAGGGCATCGTGAGCCTTCATGGCAATCTCTCTTGCGGCTTTATATCCGCCAAGTCGAATCCTCGTCCGCTCGCCTGGGCAAATATCCCCATTATAAAGCAATTCAATCGTCTGTTGCATTATCTCGCCTCCTTCACCTATTATGGTAAGCGATAAATGCTTGCGCGTCCAGACCGGAATCCCAGACAAAGATTTAACGATTTAAAGTGATTTATCCGGCAATAGTACAGCAAAAAGCCATTGGAACCGTCTGTAAAGATAGTTTCAATGGCTTTTTGGTTTTGTGTGAAATGGATGCTTACAATTTACTTGGAACCGTTTGGCTGTATGCCTTGCTGTTACTTGGTTTGTAAACATCCTTATCACAGAGAGCCTAAAGAGCCTTTCCTGTTTTATTGTTTAAATCTTAATATATACATTACTATTGCTTGATTATCTTAGCTACAGTTTCCACATGTGTAGAGTGTAAAAACTACTATGCTAGACTAACCTACACTAGTTTTTAAAATTTTTAAATAGCTACACTAAAGGAAACTACTCTCCTGCACTACCCTCTACCGAATTTACTATAAAAAAGTATAAGTTTTTAAAACGGTGGCAAAATGGTGGCAAAATACAATTTGCCACCTAAAATAATCTTTATTTATTCTTTCTCTTTTAAATTTTTAAAATGTTCTTCAAGTTCAATTAATTTATCTTCATCTACTTCATCATCTTCACTATGCAATGCTGACATTAAACTTGAAATTGAATTTTTATGTATGTTCTTCAAAAATTCTTTCGTTTCAAACCTTAAATATTTTTTCTCTTTTACTAGTATATTATAATGTGTAAGTTTACCTATTTTCTGTGTACTTAAAAATTCCCTTCGCTCTAATCTTTTTAAAACTGTAAATGTAGTTGATTCATTCCAACCATATTTTTCTTCCATCGTATTAACTAAATCTCTAGAAGTTAATACTTTGTTAGCTTCCCAAATATATCTCATAACTTTTAATTCTGCTTCTGGTAATTTACTAATTTTCATAGTTTACACCCCTTTGCCGATTTATGTATATGTAAATTCTACATCAATAAAGCTTCCCAAACAAGAGAATTTAGCCAAATGTATCCATCCAATTTTTACCATATCATTCTTTTAAGTTTCTGTAATACTCTTCTAATGAGTCTAACTTTTCTTTACTTACAGTTTTATGTGTCGTAGTAAGTGAACGCATTATTTTTCTACTTTTACTAGATTTTAGTACTTTTTTCTTAAAAGCGTAATATTCTTTGTTATCTATTATTATTTTATAATGAGATTGAAATTTTATAATATCTCTAGCCAAATAACCTTTGTCAACTAATCTTTTTAGTAGTGTTTTTATTGTACTTTTATGCCATCCATACATCTGTTTTATATCTTTTACAATTTCTTTTTTAGAAATTTTAGAATCTTTTTTCCATAAATATTCCATTACTATTAGTTCGGCTCTTAATAATCTTTCTATTAACATTTCTTCTTCCATCTTAATGTCGCTCCCTCATTCAGTCTAACTTAAACTAATAATAGAAGCTTTTTAATACAAAAACTACAGGTAAAATTTACCATATGTTCTACTTATTTAGTTTATTTTTATATATAAAAAATATTATTCATATCTATAAACTTATTCAATTTTCAAACATATCTGTTGAATAATAACTAGTTGCATTGTATTGTTTTAATTGTAGAATAATACTAAATTGGTAAAACTAAAGGAATTTAGTGGCATAAATATTTATTAAATAAGACTTGTAAAATGAATTATAAGTTATATTGGTAAGTTATCAAAAACATATACTTTTTTGGTTTTGTGAAAGTTTTTTAGGTGGGCAATAATATCTATATTTAGAGATAAAATAAAATATATTTCTAGTATTCACAGTTTTATTTTTTGTTAAAATGCGATATAATAAAGATGTAAAATCGTATCAAAAAGAGATAAGAGAACTGTAATTCCCTTACCTCTTTAGAAATAAGGAACTATAATCTATTGTCGAGAGTGTAGTTTCCGAAAAAAATTAGTACTTTTTATATTTAATTTTTACTATTAGTTTATTAATAGTTAAATTAAATATAAAGCCACTCTTAGCTTCCGACTTTGAGTGGCTTTTTACTTTGTATATATCAAGTAAAAATTTTGCTATGTAATAAACTGCTACTATTTCCACACTTCCCACCTCCTTTCATTAGAAAGTAGGTTAGAGCATAATGTGGAAACTGCCACTCTTAGATATTTAGTTCCTTACTTATAAATTATAACATAATTTTACAACTATAAAATATCTATTCTCTTAAAGTTGTAATTAATCTATATCCTTTCATTTGTATCTTTAGTAGTAAAATAAAAATCAAATTCACAATCAAGCACGTTTGCAAATTCCCTAATTTCTTTTTCTGAAAAATTGTCTCTTGAAAATTTATTTGAAAGATTTTGTCTTGTTTGTCCTGTTTTTTCTGCTAATTCACCTATAGTCATATTTTTTCTTTTCAGTATTATTTTTATCTTTTCTCCAAATGAAATCGACAACATAACCACCTCGCTTTTCTATATATAATTATACACTATATAGTTTCTTTTATCCATTTTTATTTTACAAAGAAAACTAAATAATTTCATTTTTATATTTACAAACGACACTTTATAGTGTACAATATACTTAACAAAATAATTATTGGGGGTATTTAAGATGATAAAATTTGAAGTAGGCAAAACTTATGCAACAAGAAGTGTATGTGACCATGACTGTGTGTTCACTATAGAGGTTATTAAAAGAACTGATAAAACTATAACTTATAAAGAAGATGGTACTATTAGACGTGCTAAAATTCGTTTTAATTATGATTGTGAATACATAAGGATTGGCAACCATAGTATGGCACCTTGTTTTAATGCTGAAGGCTTAGTTATAGAAGACAAAGAAAATGTATCTACTGCAGAAAAATACTTCGTAATAAGCAGATACTATGATGATGGCAAGACTATTGCTTTTATAGAAATAAATAACACTAGATATAAGACTGAATATGTTAGAAACTTTGACCAGTATGTAGACGAATTTTTTACTTTGGAAGAAGCAGAAAAGCGCTTACAAGAATGCCTTAGTGCTTAAGGAGGGATATAGATGTGTTTTAAGACTTATATACTAAAAAGACTTGTAAATAACAAGCAACTAGAATTAACTCGTAGTTTTGACTTAGATAATCTTATTTGTACTGCAACAGAAATATTAGAAGAAAACGAGATTGATTTGATAATTACAGATGAAAAAAACAAGATTGTTTGGAGAAATGAAAAAAGCACTCCCCAACATGAGAATGCTTAGTTACAGATATAGAAGTGTACTGCGAATACACTTCTATTTTTTTATTATATCATATATTCTAGGTTGTTAAAAAGACCTATTTAAATCGTTTCTAAGATATGTTGAGTAAGGTTATTGATAGTTTATACATTTAATGTATTTCAAAAAAATAAGCACTCTTTTTATAGGAGTGCTTTGGTGTATGTTAATGTATATATCTAATACAATTATAACAGGTCTTATGTTTTAGTATGATAATTTTCGTTCGTTTTATTGTTACAGGTTATGCTATAGTTTTATGTATCCTGTTAATATTTGTAATATTTTAGATACTCTTTATACTTACATTGCTGCTATACTTTTATTAAGAAAATTAATACAATATGAATTTGTTATTATAGAAAAGAAAGTAATATGTTAAAGGAGGTTTTTGTATTGAAATTACAAGAAAAATGGATTGATTTATTAAATCCAAGATATATTGAAAATGAAGAAAAAAGAAAGAAAACTCAGATTATAATATTTTTTTCTATAACTTTTGGCTTAACCTATTTATTAGGTTTACTATTATATTTCAATAAATTTATTGACCCAGAAAATTTTGCATCATTCATGATGATATTACCTTTATCTTCTGTTGCTATCGCAAAATTTTATACAGAAGGAAAAACTAATGATAGGTATAAGTTTTATTCATTGATAATATTATTTTTCCTTTTGTACTTTTTATTATTTATTATTGCCTCATTAAAGTTAATAACAAATAATGAATTCTCAATAATAAATATTGTATTAACCTTTATAAGTAGTTTATGTGTTATTATTTATTCTTCTAAACCAACAGATTTGTATCTTCTAAGAAATCTAAGAATAGGTGCTTTATTAATTGTCTACTTTATATTTTCTCAAATTATCCTTGGATTAATAATAAGCAAAAATAATCTTAATTATAATGGTATTTTATTTTATCTTAATCTTACTATAATATCACTAATATATATTTATCCTTTTTTATCTGAAGAATACGGCTGGAGATGTTTTTTACAAAGTATTTTCTTTGGTAAATTTGGCAAAAAAATAGGTGTTATAATTGTAGGTGTTTGCTGGAGTTTATGGCATTTACCTTTACAATTTACATTCTATAGTCCAGATGCTCCAATAATGGGAAGTGTAATTCATTTAATATATGGAATCGGACTTTCTATATTTTTAGGTTATGTTTATTTGAAAACTAAAAATATATGGTTTTGTTCTATAATTCATGCTTTAATTGATAATTTAGATGTTATTTGTAATAGTTCTGAAATGACATTTAGCTACTATGTTATTTTAGAGAGGCTTATATTTGTATCATTATTTTATCTTCCTTTCCTCTTTGCAAAAGAATATAAACAACATACATAAAAATTATTTTGTAAAGGGGGTATCTACTATGAATTTTTGGAATGGACTATTTTTACTTTTTGGAATAATATTTATAATAGGGAATGTAATAAAAGGCTTAACTAAACATAAATTTAACTATTTTAGGAAAAAATATTTTGACAAATTAGAATTAAAATATGGAAAAATAGATAGAGAAAAAACTATTAAACTAGAGATGTTTTATCAATATTTAATAGGCTTGGAATACATAATAATGGGTTTATTAATAAAAAGATTAGATACTGCAATAACATCATTAATATTAGTATCCATTATAACAATAGTATCCCATTGTTTAATTAGAAAGAAATATATAACTATATAAACTATTTATAATAAAACGCTGATATAATCAATAAAGAAGGTAACAACTATCTCCAGTCGCTACCTTCTAATCATCAATTCTTAAGTTTTGATATACTAAAATTTTTAACTTGAGACTTGAATAACTGCTCAATCTCACCGACTACACTCTGTATCTTATTTTCATATCTTGAATCATAATATATATTTATCTCTCCTATACTATTTATGCTTATAGAATAGTCTTTTCTTTCTATTATACATATGCTTCCACAATCTGATAAATCATTCTTGTATATTGATTTTAATTGTCTTTTTATCTTGAGAAAGTCTATTGCTGGATAAATATTATTTGGATAAAAACTTTTATCATTTATTAACATCTTATCCACCCCTTATCGTTTTATTTATAAAACTTTATACCTTATTAATAATTATATTAAACATATTTTTCCATATATTCATAATTATTTCATATAAAGTATCAACTCTATAATTTTTCTTTTACAAACTCCCTAGCTCTATCCATAGTTGACCACACATCATCAGAATAAATCTCTGTAAATTTTTCTCCTGTAGTCTTACTCAACTCTTTCATCTTATTGCAAGTTATTCCACCAATTACATATAGATTTTGTGTTTGGTGTGGCTTATAGTCTTTTATATCTGTAACTAAATAACTTTCTTTTAATCTCTTGTAATATAATCCTAAGATGTCTGCTGATACTTTATCATCACCACTGTACACTACTGTATGTTTGTACATCTGTTTCTCCTCTGTATTATCTATTTTCTTATTTAATATACCCTCAGCTATTAGCTTTGCAACTGTATTTTTATTTTTAATATAGTAATCTGTATCTGCTTTACTGTCTACAAAGCATACTTCTATTAATATTGCTGGTGCTTTTGTATGATTAAGCCAATACAACCCCCTTACATCTGATTTTGCACCTCTATTTTTAAATACTGTTGCTAACTTCGCATTAACTCTTTCAGCATACACTTTGCCATTACTAGTTTTGTATATTGTTTCTGTACCCATTGGATTTAGAGTTGTGTTATTTGCATTGAAATGGATTTGCACTGCCAAGTCTATGTCTTGTTTATTTGCTATTTGACATTGTTCAGATAGATAATTATTCGATTTATCTATCTTGCCAGTATATACAGTTGCTCCACCTTGTTTTAACCATTTAACAATTAAATTAGTTAGTATTCTGTTTTCTTTTCCTTCATCTATATAGCCAACTGCTCCTGTTCCTTTACCTGTTAGAGTATGCCCTGGTACTATTGCTATTTTCATTGTTTATTTTCCTCCTTTAACTGTTTGTAAGTTTGATTTATACCTATTGATATACCCCAACAAATTACACCTTGTAAGATTGAGGTTGGATTTAATCCTAACATCCATACTGAAAAACCTATCCCAAGTGCTAATAAAACTACTGGAATATATTTATTATCTAGTTGTTTATATTTCTTACATCCTGCTCCTATAACATAAAGAGCAGCAACTAAAATTAGCAACTGCTCGGGTATGAAACTTATTAAATTATTCATATCTTATCCTCCTAATTAAAATATTCCTCTTTGGATAGCAAATATAAAGAATCCTACAAGGGTTGTAATCATTGTTCCAATCAACCACTTTAACATACTTGTAAGTGAGTTTAAATTCTCACATAGTGCTTTTAATTCTGCTTTAGACTCTATGTTCGCTACTTTTAATTCATCTATTTCATCATTATGTTTATTTATTGTTACCTCATGTCGTTTCAAATTGTCTTTGAAAAGTTCTTCATTCATGAAAACCTCCTAATTAATTGAAATAAAAAAAGGACTTAGATTTAATTAAGCCCTTAAAAATTTTTATAGTTCCTTATTCTGTTAGTATATATTTTAAAACTGCTTATTTTGTAACTGCATTTATAGACTCTATATACTGTTTACTATAGTCTATACTTCCACATTCGATATCTAAAAAGTTTAATTCAGTTATTTTTGACCACTCTTATATATCTCCTGTTGCTTCTCCAGTTTGAAGCCATATATTGCCTGTTTGGTCGTAAATTATTCTATTATTTCTGTTCATATTATCACCTCTTTTATATTTGTAATGCTGTCCATTTTATTACATTTCCTTCTAAATTATATTGTTGCTCAATTACTGTTTGATAAATACAAATTGGTATTTTAAAATATCCAAATTCCCTTTTTGTTACTCTTTTAAACTCATCTGTTCTTATATTTGAGTTTATTAAACTATAAAACTCTAAAAAATAGTATTGACTATAACCAGGACTTTCTATAAACGAGCAGATTGTATATTGATTTGAGCCATCATAACTTTTATATTCTAATATAATTAAATCTGGTGTAAATTCTAGGTTATTAATCTCTATAAAGTAAGCTTTATCTTGTGTTTTGCTATGACTATATATGTTAAATCCTGCATCAGAGGCATATGAGCTTAATCTAGTTGTCATAGAAAAAATTCCTTTTGCTATTTTTAGATTAGAAATTTGAGTATTTAACTGACTTATAGTGTTATTAGCTTGTGTTAATTTATTTGTTAAATCCTGCACACTAGCATCTGAACTATCAAAAGAATCTTTTACTTTCTCTGACAATTCTACTAAAGAATTGTTCAAACTTGATTCAATGTTCTTTAATGCTAATACATTTATAATAGAAGTTTTTCCATTGATTAAACCATCTTTCATTTCGCTAACTTTTGTTGCTATGTCTTGTAGACTGGCATCATCACCTAATGGCATTATATTCTTACTTATACTTACAACTTTTTCTGCTGTAGCATTGGCATTGTCTGTAACAACTATTTTAAGTGTATGGAGTGCATTATCTTCTAATGTATAGTTAATTGTCTTCTCTGATGCTAAATTTGTTGTGATAGTTTCTTTTAATATATCATCTAAAAACACTTCTATTTTAGTTAATAATGCTGGGTCTGTGTGGTCTGCTTTGAATATTGCTTGTGTAGAATTATAAGATGATACTGTTAAGAGTGGTAATGCTTGTAGTAATGTTATTTTAGCATAACCATCAGCATCTATAGTGCTTCCGCCAGTAGTCATGGCAATATCACTTAAATAATATTCAGAAGTTGGTGTATAGCCCTTAGGTTTATAACTATTTTTAGTTAATACATAACCACTTCCGCCTCCTCCTCCACATGTTAAAGAGTTGCCAGCACCGCCAAACCAACCACCACCACCACCGTAATTGCAAGAATATAAATAATCAGCAGTATAAGTTCCACCTCTACCAAAATAAGAGTTACAATAAAAATTAAAACCTCTACAACCATCGTATTGACCCGCACCAGGCGAAAAATAAGAAAGAGTACTCGTAGCATTACCAGCGATTTCACCGCCACCAAGCCCACCTTCTCCGTCTCTAAGAGTAGAAGCACCACCGCCACCTGCAACAATTATACGTGACAATAAGCCTTGTTCGTTATCCCACGCACCAGCAGTAAGCCTTATATCAGTACCACCACCACCAGTAACTTGTTTACCAAGCCCACCACCATTAAATATAGACGTTAAAGTATAATCAGGCATACCAGCTTGACCAACATAGATAAACAAAGTAGTTAATTTTTTTAACGTAAGTACACCAGTAGAATAACCACCTCTAGCTCCTCCTCCTGAAATTACCCCTTTTTTACCACCACTAGCCCCCCAACATTCTAATTTATACTTGCCGGGTTTTAATGTAACACGTTGTTCACTTCCTGTATAATTAAATTCATAAACTGTAGCCATTTAATCCACCTCTTTCTAAATTTATGGTTTTATTGTACCTAATTTTAAAACCATAAACGTCTGCAAAGTGTAGATGAAGTGTGGGCAAAATGTAAATGAATTTATATATTTTTAGAAATAAAAAAGAACCTTCTATAATGTTGGTTCTTCTCCTTCTACTACTCCACTTTCTTTGATTATATAATCTTCTACTGCTTTTCTATAATCTGTGTTAGTTACATCATCTAACTCAAATTCTCGATTTTTCAACGGATTTAATCCTTTATTTAGAATCCTCTCTGCTAATATTCTTACTACAACACTATTTACATTCATTATAATAATCCTCCTACTTTTTCATTTTCATTTAATAAAATTTGATTTTCTAATTCTTGTATTCTCTTTTGTTCTTCTGTTAATTCTCTTTTTAATTCTTTTAAGATTGGTACCTTATTAACTACATCTATCTTTTCTATATAACAATTATCAGCTATTGATTTAAAAGGAATATCAATATAATCTAGTTTTGTTATAATTTTTCTTGGTATAATATCTCCTTCCATTTCTCCAAAGATGGCAATTATTTCTCCGTCTTGGTCAAAAACTATTCTTTTCCCTATTTCCATTTTCATTCTCCTTTTTATTTGTATCCTAGCGCAAACCAACTAACTATAATGCTTGAGTCATAATCCTCTGTAGGTATTGGCAATCTAAACCCATTACTAAAATGTCCAACTGAAGACCCATTATCAATATCCATTTCTCGATTTTTTACATGGTAAATAGAATATCTAGTGCTAGGAATTGATTGGCTATCTGTACAAAAAATTAGGTTAGGTTTTAATTCCATGCTAGAATCGAAAGAAACTATCGTGTATTCGTTGCGTGAATTTCCAGTTTGTGCAAAAACTATATTAGGTTTAAAAGTTAAAGAATTTACAGTAAAAGCACCCCATTTCCAATACTTTTCTCCTTCATAATTGTCTACATATGCATAACTTAAACGAATTGTGCTATTTTCACTTTTTGCTGTTTTTATTATATTTTTTATGCTTGACACTTTATCTATTAAACTTTGCATACTTTCAGTTTTATTTGCAGAAACATTTTTATTTGTCAAATTAGCTGCAAAAGTATTTTTTAAAGTTTCTATTTTTGTTTTAGTTATGTTTAACTTATCTGTCCCAGTAAAAGGGCTTCCTAATGTACTTGCCACATTATTTTTTCCTATCTGTAAGTCATTTTTTATACTTTCAAATGCTATCATAAGTTCCCCTAAACTAGCATTATCAGTTAATTTTTCTGTCATATTTTCACCTCACTTATATCATATCTATTAGATTATTTGCTATTGTAATTCCTTTAGCTCTTTGCCCATTTACTTCTGTATTTAATGAGTTTTGTTTTACTACAATCTCATCTATCGCTCCTTGAACATTTGTAGCCGTAAGATTACTTGTTACATTGTTATAACTTGTTTTCTCTGCTGTTGTTTCTATACTATCTACGCTAGTTTTTACCTCATTTAATGCACTAACTATATTTGTTTTATCTGTTGTTTCAAGTAGTGTTGTATCTCCTATTTTATTATTAATCTCTGTCTTAGCAGTTTCTATGTTGCTTGTTAACTCTGTTTTAGTTGTATCTATTTTAGTGTCTAACTTATTGATATTTGTTAATATTTTTTCTTCATCTTTTTTAGTTAAAAATATCGCAGTTGGGTCAACAACTAAGGTCACTTTCTCTACATTAGATACCTCTATGATAAATTTCAAATACAAATCTTTCATAGCTCCATTACCAACTTTTGGCTTATATGTTTCAGGACTTTTACAAATTGCAATCATATCGCCTTCATTATCTATAAGAGCCATTTCTCTAACTGTAAACCCACCTATTGAACCAGGTACACATGCTGTTGCAATAATCCAATTAGGATTATTTTCATCCTTGTCAAAAGCATTTATATTACCTTCCCAAACTTTATTTTTTAATGCTGTTTGCTCTTCTGTTGGATTGTAATAGCTTCCTCCTCCATCACCTGCTTGAATCTTCTCTAGTACTACTGATTTACCTAGCATTCCTGCGTTAGCAATTTTAGCTTTTCCTATATTTGTAAGTATAGTGTAAAATTGTTCATCAGCCATTTATACCACCTCCTTTTGGATATACTGTTAATATTTCTGAACTCATGTTATGAGCTAATGCAAACTTAGCTTTAACATTAGCTTTTACTTCTTTACTTGAATAAGGATATACTGTTATTTCTTCACTCATAATTGTTGTTTGTGCAAAATAAGTTTTACTTTTTAATAAAGATACTAACTTATAACTTACAGATAGATGAGAAGGTTTTATAACATTTACTCTCTTATATAAATCTTCTAAATCTCTAGGAAAACCTTGAGTACTGATTAATTCAACACCGAAAGTATATGGAGATATGTTTTCATTTATTTTTATATTTGCACCTGTATAAGATTGAAGTATCATAGACATTCTTTTAGGTGTCATAATATATTTGCTTTGGAGCTTAGCAATGACTTTTCTTCTCCTAGTTTCTATAGCTTCATCTAGATTAGTAGCTAAACCTACTTTATTTTCCCAAAAACTTAAACCCCATGTTGCACTTTGAGGAAATAATTGTAATTCTATTTCTTTATTTAATAACTCTAAATTATCAAATTCGCTTCCTATAGCTTCATATAAGCTTTGCATTATGATAGATTGCTCGTATATCGGTGACAATGTAAGAAGCATTTCTCTACCTTTTTTAGAAGCTATCATCCAACCACCTCGTTAACTATTTCCCCTACTCCGACCACTTGGTCCTGCAATTTTATATTTTCTTTTACATCATTTATAGTAAGATTAGAAAAGTCCTGTATGCCTTCGTCTGTCAACATCATAGAACCTACTATAGCCTGTATAGCATTGTATGAGACCGTTCCACCTAAATCAATTTTATCCAAATATTTGTCTATCTTAGTTTTTAAATTGTCTAATACTGTTTCTTCATTAAAACTGTTACTAAATATAAAACTAGCTTTTACATTAATAAGTAATGTTTCGGGTGTTACAACTGTTACTAAAGCCCCGATAGGAGCTTTCCCATCCCTATTTTCTCCTTCTGATATATTTAATGGATATATATAATCTTGAACTTTATTTATCAACTCTTGTGTTGCTGCTTTTCTATTTTTGTCTAGTATTAATACTTTTACTGTCCCCGCTCCATTCCATTCGGGAACTACATAAGCATATCCAACTCCATCTACTTCTTTAGCCCATCTTATATAATCTGAATTAGCTCCACTAAGTTTGTCTTCTTGCTCTGCTACAAGAACTCTTTCTCTAAAATGTTCTTCGTCTTCTATATCTGTTCCACCTTTGAAATCTTCTTTATTATTAACAGATTTAATTCCATTAATCGAACCTAATAAAACAGTTACAGTATTTTGAGATACGTTTCCTATAGTTCCAGTTTCTCTACATTCTGCTTTAATATCTACTGTTTCATTTTCTCCTATAGTTTTAGTTTCAAGAAGCTCAAACTCTATACTCTGCTTTTCATCAGTTGCAACAGTAGTTACTATAGTTCCTTTTGTAATGATAGCTCCTTGCATACCTGTAAATGTAATAATTCCAGTAGCCTTAGTTGGTTGATTTTTAAACACTCCCTTACATTCACCAAGCCACTCTAAATAAGTTCCATAGCTGGTTTGAGGAAATGCAACCTTTAAATTATTTTGTAATCCTAGTTGTTTTAACTGTGCAACTTCTTCTGCTGTGGGTCTTGTTGCATCATAAATAAAGTCTCCTTCCAATGTAGAAATATCTTGAAAGTTACTTAACATTCTTTCGTGTATTGCTTCTTCATCTTCTGTCAAAAAAACTGGTATAGGTAGCTCTCTTTCCATGTAATAATCACCTACCTTTTTATGTTCCCATCTATAGTTATATTTTCATCATCTATTGTTAGTACATCAAATTCATAATTAACAAGCCTACTATTTTCAAGCCAATTGAATATAAAATTACTCACTTCTTTTGTATATGGATGAACTAAAATAGTTTCTTTTATTAACCTAGATATTTCAAGTTCTTTAGCACTTTGAGATAGGTTACTAGCAATTAAGTCTTTTATTTCACTTCCATATACACTAGAATAAGCTGACCTTTTATACCTAGGTGTTAATATAGCTTTTTGACACCATTGTTTATATGCCTCTACCTTGTTACATCTTTTTAATGTTCCATCTGCATTTTTAACAAATTCACCTTTTATAAAATCAAATAAAAAAGAACCTTTTAGGTCCAGTTCATTTTCATTATTATTTTTTAATTCTATAGTTTCAAAAGTTTCATTTTGTGGAAATAGGTTTGGCATTTACAACCCTCCCAATTATTGCAAATTCAGTTCCCATAACGGCTACTAATACATTATCACCTATAGTCAATGGTTTCAACTCTTTTGGAGTTTCTATTTTATGTTTATGTCTATATTCTGCACCTAACATTTCATCTGAAAGAGTAAAATAATCTTCTTTTAATGTTAAATTCTCTAATATTAAATAATCTTGTATTTCATCTTTATAGCCACTTACTTTAAGGCCATTTGTTGTTATTTCTGCAAGTGAACAACCCATTCCAAAAGTGCCATTTGCCACACTTTTATTCATTTTTTCTTTTAATATTCTAGCAACTCCATTGAATCTAGCATCAGTCATTGTTATAAAATTTCCTCCTTATATAATCTAAAGTTCCTATATTGAGCTTCATTTTTGGTGTAGAGTCTAGTGTATGAGTCACATCTATAACATAGTATTCTCTTCCTTTTAGAGATACCTTGTCACCTGCTCTTATTCTATTTATATCTAATACACAATCAACACTTATTGTTTCTTCGCCCGAATTAAACATTGCTTCTGCTGCTTTCTTAGCTTCTTTTGCATTAGTTATCTTTTCATCTTGTTTAATCTTTTGTAGAGTTCCATATTTGTCTGAGTCCTTTTTATATGTGCCAATGATAGGTGCTTTTGTATTTTCATCTTTACTCTTACCTAACACTTTTACACTTGTTACTGCATCATTAAAACTACTTGTAAAGTTTGCATCTTCTAATATACTATCTAATTTATATACATTTGCATTAGTTCCAAGCTTGAATAATTTTAATTTATTATCCATTCTTACTCTAAATAAGTCTCCACCTTTTGTTGCTGTTTCCTTTAAATCTTTTTTAATCATATCCAGTATATTTGTCTTATGTATTACTTTAGCAAGCTTCTTCTCTGTGTTGGCTAGATTGTAGTAAGGTATATTCCATTGCTTACAGTAATATTCAATTCTCTGTGTTGCTGTATTTTCTTTAAAACTATATTGTTCTTCTGATTCTTCCATATAGACTGTTCTTTCTCTGCAAGACAATGTCAGTTTCTTACTCTTTTCACTTCTTCTAGTTTCCCATATGACTCCATCAAAGATTGTTTCTTCTTTTTTACTCTCATATGCTATATCAATTAGAACTATTTTATCACCTTTTTTAATTCCTATATCTTGAAGTTGCTTAGGTTCTACTAATGATACATCCATTTTATATGCAACTCCGTCTATAGCTTCACTTAATGTTATTCCTTCATTAAAATTTGCAATATCATATTTTCCATTTAATATTATTTTCATTTGCTAGGTATCACCAACTTTTGTCCTTTTTTAATAATATTTGGATTTTTACCAATAACTTTTTTATTTTCGGGTATATTATAAATCTCTTTCCACCTTGAACCCTTACCTAAAAGATTTTTAGCTATCTTATATAATGTATCACTTGCTTTAACAGTATATATTTTAGATTTAGTTTGAGTATTAGGTCTATTATCTTTTAAGTCTGTTTTAGCATTACTCTTAGTCTCTTTTTTTAATGTCTCTATCTTCAGTTCTCTGTAAGTTCTAAATGTTATCTCAATGTCTCTATCTTCTTCTCTTCCTGCTGTTTGAGTATTACTAAAATTAGATATTGTAACTAATCCATTGTAGCCAAAACCAGTTATAATAAGTCTTAGAGGTTCGGTTTGGTCTACCCATTTTTCAAGCATTGCAACTATTTCAATTGGATTTTTTAACTCGCTATATCTGCAATAAGAAGCATCATATAAGTTGGGTAAAAAGGTCTTGAATGATATTTCTCTTATCTTCTCCCCTTCTTTTTTAATGTCAAATTCACCTAGATTTACTATATCAACAGTTTCAAATCTTTTTTCTTTTTTTATAGATAGAGAATCTTGTGGATTTACTGGAAAATGAAAATCTATTTTTTCTTTTTCATTTTTTAGGTATATGTCTATTACCAAGTTATCACCTCTTTTTTTACAATAAAAAGCTCTTACAACTTGTAGGAGCTTTTTATTATTATACAAATATTAATTAAACATAAAATTTATTTGTTCTTCTATGCTATTAACTTCCGTATTTGTATTATTAATATGATTTTGAAATTTTGGTGGTTGCACATGGAATCCATCACTTATTGCAACAGATTTGTCGGGCTCATCTTTTTTATTGTATTGCATAACTGTTACAACTTCTTCTCCAATATCATTTTCATAAAATTGAAATTGAATGGTATCATTACTTTGGTTATCATATACATCAATCTGTCTTAATGTCGTTTCATTTGGTTCTATAATTTCATATTTATAACCAAATATATCTAAGTTTGATTTTATACCTTCATAAGATGTCATATTAACACAATTTTTATTTTTTAAGTATACATCAGTAAAAAACTTTGTTGGTTCATTATTTTTCTCTTTTTCTTCATTCTTTTGTTGTTCTTCCACTTTTTTTGCTTCTTCTTTCTTTTGTTGTTGTTCTTGAATATTATTTTCAGATTTTCCCTTATCTTTATCATTATATGAAACTTGCTTCACAGGAATAGGCTCTTCTTTATCTATACTTAATACATTATAAACATTTCTAGTACAAAGCGTTGTCAAAAAAACTAATATGCAACCTAATGCAATCTTAGCTTTTTTCTTACTCCCAATAGCTTTAACTAAAAACTCAATAGATAACAAAACTAATGTTATTGGTAAAAGAATTACAGCTATAATTCCAATAATAATTTTTAAATTTCCATTCATACTTTTAAATCTCTGCCACATAATATAAAAGTCCCCCTCATAAATTTATATATTAATATAATTATAACATCTATAAGAGGGCTTTTTTTAACAACAATTCGACATTATCCAATGTCTTGTAATGCTTCTCTTATTTCACTCTCTACTTGAGATAATATTTCTTGTATCATTTCTTCTTTGTTATTACTCTCTTGAACGTTTATAGATATCCCGCCTAGATTTATAGTGCTATTAGAAGAATTAATACTATTTGGTGTAGCTTCTCTATATTCTTTATTATCTGTATCTAAAATATTTTCGAGAGGAAATTGTCTAACATTATTTATAACATTAGAATAACTTCCTCCAATTTTTTGTGATGGAGTCGAGCTTAAGCCTAACATCTTGCCTGTTTGCTCATACAAGCCTATCGCTCGACTTCTTCTATTGTTAGAAAGAGGAATAACCATTTCAGCTCCATCTTCTCCACAAATAGAAGTTCTTGTTGCAACTCCACCATCTGCAAACTGACCAAATATATTACTTAGTATTCCGCCGCCTTCATTTACTGTTCTTTTGACAGTTGTTTGCGTAGTCTTAACATTAAAGGATGCACTTATTGGTGCTGAAACTGTTGCTCTTACACTATTCCAATAGCTAATAACTTGGCTTGACATAGCATTGACTTGGCTTACCACAGAACTACACATAGTAGAAATAGCACTTATAGCTGAACTACTTAAACTTGTAAAAGATATTCTAGCACCATTGTACATACTACTACACGCTACTCTAACATTTGTTGCTAACATATTAAAAGAAGTTGTAGCACCATTATATAAACTCGAACCTGCTTCTCTTCCAACTTGAGCTAATTGGCTAAAGCTTTGCTTAGCCCCATTATACATATTTGTAGCTCCTTGTTGGACTGTTGCAGTAGCTTGGTTAAACGCTGTATCTATGCCAGTTGTAAGATTAGAACTGTTAACTTGAGGTGTAGCATTATTTAAAGCATCTGTAACACCTTGTTGAGTTGCTACTCCTAATTCATTTCCTTTTTGCTGAACTGTTGGTACCCCTGCTTGAACTCCACTAACAACACCATTTGTTATATCTGTTCCAAGTTGTTGTCCTGCCTGTTGCACAGCTGGATTTCCTTGCGTTAGAGCATCTACAACCTGCTGATTTGCTTGTTGAGCAGTTTGAGAAGCTGAACCTTGTATTTGACTTGAAGTTTGAGCAAATATACTTCTTACAGTTTCTAAAGCTTTTGGTCCTTCTATTCCTAGATTATTTAGGTTTTCTAAAACTTTAGAAGCTTGTGTTTCTATTGGAGTGCTAAAGTCTACATTAGCAAATATTTGCCCCATTTCCCCATCCATTTTGCCTAATGTCTGTTGCATTTGTGGTCCTATTTGATTAATGGTACCAAGCATACTGCTTATTGCTCCATTCATACCATCTTGGTTAAAACCAATTTTAAACGAATTAAATGTATCACTCAAACCTTGCTTTAGGTTTGTAGTATCTAGTGCAGTAGAAGCTTGTGAGAAAATAGTTCTTAATGTGTCTATAGCTTGCGTTCCTTCCAATCCTAGACTATTTAGATTCTGTAATACTTTAGTTTTCTGTGTATCTATAGAAGAATTAAAGTCCACTCCCTTAAAAATCTCTGATGCTTTACCACCTAGACTTTTCAATGTTTCTATAGCCTGTGGTCCTGTTGATTTCAGCGAATTTAGCATTCCAGTAACTCCGTCTTTCAACCCACCTACATTTGTTCCTTCCTTAAAAGCATTAAAAGCATCACTCATACCTTGTTTTAAGTTATTAGAAGAATCTGCACTATATTTACTTATAAAATTTAAAGTTTCTTGTATACTACTTCTATATTCTTGAGCACTTAATTTACCTGCCTTAAAGGCATCATTAAGATTTTTGGTAATTTTACTTACTTTATCACTTGGGTTCATATCTGCTGTCACGCCCGACAATATTATTGCCATATTATCATTAAGCCCTCTCATCATAGTAAGAGATTGGTCATCTAAACCTTTTAATCCATTCGTTAATGCTCTAGCTATATCACTAGATTTCTTCTCTGTTACATTTTTAGATTGGTCAAAAGCTGTTGAGAAGGCTTTAGTAACACCTTGTAACTCTTTTGAAGTAGATTTTTTTAATAGAGCTGTTGCGTTAGAAGTTTCTGAATTTATATCTGATAAAGCTTCTTTTGTATTTGTTTTAATTTCTGCTGTAGTTTTTCCAAATAGATTTTTTAATGCCGAAGCTTTTTCATCCCAACTTTTATCAGATAAAAGTATTCCTATTCCTTCACCTATTCCTCCAAGCATTATCATCAAATTTCCTAATGTAAGCTTTATAACTCCACCGATTGACTCCATTATTGTAGTAATATATTCACCAAAGGAACCAAATCTAGTTTGTAAATCCATCATGGCAGTTTTATTATTGCTTATTGCAACTGTCATTGCTGCAAAAGCTATAATCACAGCTCCTATTCCTACTGTTAATCCAAAAGCCGCTAATTTAGCTGTACCAAAAGTACTTGCAAGTAAACTTAAACTTTTAATAGCTCCTCCAAAAGCAAAGGTGGCTTTAAGTACCATAATAGAGGCTATAACAGAAGCAATTGCAGGTAATAACACTTGAAATCCTGCTTTTATCTTATCAAAATTATTAACAAATTTTTCTGTCACTCCAACTATAGAATCACCTATCTTCGGCATATCTCTTATAAGTTTCTCTACAAATCCTCTTGTCATAGGTCCTAGTCTTTGCCCTACGCTTATTCTTACATCATCAATTGCAGATTTTAAAAGTGTAAATTGACCACTTAGAGTATCTAATTTCATGTCAGCAATTCTTTTAGCTTCACCTTCTGATTCTGCAATAGCTGTTGTTAACTTATTAAAGTCACTTTCGCTTGCATTTACAACAGCCGCCCAACCTGCCATTGCTGTTCTTCCAAATATAGAAGATATTGCAACGCCTTTCTCAACATCTTCTAATCCACCTAATTTTTCTCTAAGACTTCCTATTGTTCCTGCTAAATCCAAACTTCCATTTTTATTTTTCTTTAATTCTATTCCGTATTTTTTGATTGCAGAAGCTGCTTCTGCTGGTGGCTTTATTAATCTAACTAGACCTCCTCTTAGCGAAGTACCTGCCATGCTTCCCTTGACACTTGCACTCAATTTGTTATGTATAAGTTCTTTATCTTATACTCTCCTAGTTTCCTAAGAGTATCGGACTATATCTTCATCTTCAACTTTACTTGCTAAGATGTTCGGCACTCGTGTTGGTATTATTGTTTGCTATACTCAACCATTAGTCTCTACACCTTCTAAGTTACTTTTATTAGCTTCACTTAGCTTGGTTCGGAATTAGCATATTTTTTAAACTTAGCTTTTCCCGAGTTCACCGAATGTTTTTTACTTAAATTTCTTTAAGCTGACCAATTATTTAGCCATTAGACCTGTCGCAAGAGATAAATCTTTCATAGATACTCCTAATGCTCCACCCATAGAACCTACATATTTAAACGTCTCACCCATTAATTCAACACTTGTATTGGAATTTGTTATAGTTGCCGCCATTACGTCAACAAATTCAGTTGTATCATTTGCAGTTAGCCCCAATGCAGTTAAACCATCTGTCACTATATCAGATGTTAGAGCCAAATCTGTTCCTCCTGCTGCTGCAAGATTTAATACATCAGGTATTGCTTTTATCATTTGACCAGACTTCCATCCTGCCATTCCCATATAATAAAAAGCATCTCCTGCATCTTTAGCTGTAAAGCTAGTATCTCTCCCTAATTGCCTAGCTTTAGCTGTTAAAGCTTCCATTTCCTTTCCTGTTGCTCCCGAAACAGCTTGTGCATTCTTCATACTTTGCTCAAAACTTGCAAAGCCTTTTACCGCAGAACCTACACCAATTCCACCTATCAAAGCTCCTGCGGCAGCCGTCAACTGAGCAAACTTACTAATAGCTCCACTCACAAAAGAGTTAATTTTTCCTGTAAGTCCTCCAAGTGCCGAACTAGCTTCATCTCTAATCTTAACTGCCGCTTCATATCTCTTACTTACGAATTCTTGTAGTTTATTTTTAGTTCGAGAAATAGTGTTTATAGCTTCATCTGCCTGTGTCTTTATCTTTATAATAGTATCAGCTTTCAAATTCTGTATCTTAGCTTTTATTTTGTCTATTATAGAGCTAGACTCATCTTGTCCTCGAATTATTATAGGTGGTGCAGGCTTAGAAACTTCTTTTATCTTATTATTAACTTTGTTAACAGTAGAACTCGCATTATCTGTAGCTTTTAACCTTGCTGTTACTGTCTTTCTAGCTTTATTAACATTATTACTAGCCCTATTAGCTACATTACTAGCATTGTCTGTAGCCTTTATTCTTGCTGTAACAGTTTTTTTTGCTTTATTCATATTGTTATTAACTCTATTTACAACACTTGAAGCTTTATCTGTAGCTTTTATAGCAGGATTAACTTTTATTCGGTTAAGTGTTTGCATCCTTTTTTCTGTCTGCTTCATGTATTTTTCTATAGCACTTAGTTTGCTTTTTGTTTCTCCATCACCTTTTGCACTTATGACAACATCAATATGGTACATTTCCTTTTTAGCTATTTCCCTCACCTGCCTTTGTAAAAATATTTATTTTTTCATAGCTTTATTCTCTTGCTCTATTTCATTTTGAGTAAATACTTTCATTAAGCGTTGAGACATTAAATTTTTCTTAACATAAACATCTGGAGGAACATGATGCTTAACAAAGATGTTATTTAAAACAGTCAGTCGTCCCCCCATTTTTATTAGTTTTTTATATCATCGTCACTTATTTCATCATAAAAACCAGATAGCTCTAATATTTGGTCACTTATTTTACTTAATTCTCCTGCTAAAAATTTTCTCTTTATAAATTCTCTAGCATTTGTTACTTTCATAGCATCAAGTAATTTTTGATTAGAAAAGTTAGGTTTTACAGTCCCTTTTTCTATTAATGCTAGATTAAACTCATCATCATTTAATTTTTCTTCTCTTCGCCCTTGAATCTTTGCAATTTTAGTACAATCTTTTCTTATTTTACTAATCTCTTTTTCTGTTAATGCTTTCAATGTGATTGGTATTCCTAACCTTTCTAAAAATACAGTTCTTTCGGGTACTGGCGAATCTTCCAATAACTTTGCTATTATTTCATCCTCTTTCATCATCAACCTATCTTCATTTGTTTCCTCTATTTCTTCATCTAAATCATTATCTTTTTCTATTGCCTCATTTTCTAACTCTCTTTTATCCATATCTAACATATTCTTTCCTCCATTAATTTTAATAAAAAAAGCCACAAACACATTAACTGTTTATAGCTTTTTATACATAACACTTTTATATTTTAAAGTTCATTCAATAAATCATATCCTCTAAAACTTCCCTCTACTTCTATCTTTACAATCTCGCCAGCTTTAGAATTTATAAGAGGTAATTTTTTTAATCTACAGTTTTTTAATCTAACGCTTTCATATCCTAATGTTTCAGAGTTAGATAATTTATATATTATTTCAAAAGACCTAAATCCTATTTTTGCAAATCTTGAATCTGTCTTATATCCATTTAAAGAGAATGAACCTTTAGTAGTCCCAACTCTTGATATTTCATTTTGACAACCTAACAGTTTGATACTTTGCTCATCTTGCTCAAAATCAGCTTTTATTTCTTCCATGTATAGCTCTTCTACACCATCAATAAGTAAAACTACATCGGAACCATTCAGAAAACTGGCTTCTTCTATATAATCATCATTATACATATTTTATAACCTCCTTTATCCTAGATACCCTGTACCATATATTTTTTTCATCACATCAACCTTAATAGCATCCCATTTCCAGTAAAATTCATCTGCTTTGGCGGTTGCTTGAAGTTCTGTATCTATATCAACATTAAATTCTGATATAATACCTTGACTCATTAATTCTTCAAAATATTTCTTTAATGCACATATAACAGTTGTCTGCCCTGTCGAATCGTTGAATATCTTACCTACAAATTCCTTTCGCTTCAATGAAGTATCTTTATTTATAGTGTTAATAAACATAATATTAGAGATATATCCCATAGCTTCATTTTTATTATCTGTATACTTCTTAAATGTGTTTACATCATCAACTATAATCACGTCTCCATCATCAAAATCTAAGACCAGTGTCCCACTTTTCAAACACTCTTTAACTTCTGATTGACTTAGTCTTGGTTCCACTTCTTCAAATATAGTCTTAGCATTACATATACTACCTGTTATGCCTTTGCTTACTGCTAATGCTCCTATATAAACAGCTACTTCACTAGGAGTATATTTTATTCCTTCAAGATAAGCTGAGCTTCCAAGGTTAATTATATTTTCATCATTAAAGCTTTTTGATTTATCATTAATTTGTTTTATATTATCCTCTGTTTTTCCACCTAGAAATAACAGTATGTCTTTTCCTAATTCTTTATTTTTAGCTATCCAAGCTTTTGTAGTTTCTTGCAAAGCTTCCTCAGCTACACCATCAAGTACAAAAGAATCAAAACTATATCTCTCAAATTCTTCTAATGCTTTTAGATAAGACTCATTAGTAATGGATGTGCAACCATCATTACCACCTTCAAGCGCTACATTTACTAAGTTTGCTAGTGTTGTATCACTATCAGCTACTTTAGTTGCGATTACATACTCATTATCTAAATTAGAGTTTATTTCTAGCACTATTTCATCTATAGTACCTTTAACACTTGAACTAAATAACTGCTTAGTTCCTTCAAAGAATATAAAGTCCTTTTTATCTGAATCAACTAGATTAGATTTTATTGTTACATTAAAGTTTCTAACTGTTGGATACTTAGTTTCTAACTTAATTACATCTTTTGCAGTATTTTCTGTAGTATCTTTAAGTATTAATGTACCATTTTTTTGATTTCCATCTACAAGTCTATACAGCAATAGTTCCTTTACATTTCCTAACAGAGCTAATTTACCTAATTTGTAGGCTGAATAACTCATATCATCACCAAATAGAGTTTTAAGCTGTCTCAAATCATTTTTTATTGTTATTACCTTACCTACATCTCCCCAATTAGCTCTAATAGGCATTGCTAATCTACCCTTTAAACCTGTATTTGTAGACTTTTCTGCTTGAGTCTTGAACCTGTTATAAAAACCAGGCATCTCCTTTTTTTCTTTTTCATTCCATGTACCAGTTGCCATTTTACTTCACCTCTCTTTCTAAGAAATCTTTTATAAGCTTCTCGAACTCTACTCTTGTAAGTTCATCTTTCTTACAATTAAATAAAGCACCTGCAACTACCATCTTTTCGTAGCCAAGTGCTTCACCATTTTTTAAGAAATCTTCTTTTGAATATTTTTCTTCCTGCTTACTTACATTAATCTTTTTATTATTTGTTTCAGCCAATCCTTGCACCTCCTATCTTAAATTTCCACTATTATAAATCTCATTCATAATAGGTCCTTCTCTTTTTATCTTACCTATCATTTTAAATACTACAGCTAATTGACCATTAGAAAACATGTCTGATTCTCTATCTTCAACTACACTTACAAGAGTTAAATACATGCTTTTATCTTCTCTAAGTCTTACTCTCTTATCTATTATTAACTTAGTCTCTAATTCTTCAAGAAGCTTAACTATTTCATCTTTATTTTTACTTACAACATGACACTTCATAGTTTTAGTAATCTCAATCAGATGATAGTTAATCCTTTTGTTTTCAACATTTATAGTTCGCCATAATGCACATGGAGCTATAAAGTTTTTCTTCCAATTATCTTTGTAACTCTCAATTTCTAATAAATCTCTTGTATATCTTGATAGAGCTTCAACCCACCTATCACTAGTTGTATCTTCCTTATCATCTAAAGCTATTACACTAAACCTTATACCTCTTGCTATAGCATCCCATTCCTCAACAACAATATCATTTTCACTTGTACCTTTATAAATGCAAGTAAAAGCTTCATTTTCAGATTCATCAACTATAGTATTCATGTCTAAGATTTCAATAACTTGTTTAGTTAATTTATCTAACTTCTTAAATGTAGTTCTACCTTCATAAATCCATACTTCTATACTTCTTTCAAAACCTATTGTTTCTCCAATATCATTGTCTTGCCCTTGTACAACTACCATATAAGGTTTTTTAGTATCCTTGTTTGGTACATTAGGTTCATAACAACCTTTCAATTCTTTTATATTATCTATTAAAGCTTTTCTTATTCCTGCCCTCATTTAATCACTCCAATATCTAAAAATCATATTACCTATTTTACCTATATTTTTATCAATAGTTGGTTTTATAATAGGCATTGCTTTTGTACCAGGATGTTGAACTGATTTTACAGGATGTGAAGCACCTCTCCAGTATAAAGCTTGAGCTGATTTTGGAGTAATAACATGTGGTTTTGAACCTTCTTCAAGTATTCCTCCATATTCTGCACCATGCGATAATCTAATAATGAAATTATTTCCTCCTCCAAGAGTTTTAGCATTTAAACTTTGTCTTGCGTGTGATGTTCTGTCTGTCCAACTTGCATTTGCTTTAGCTTCACCTTCTAGCATTGCACTTGCACTCATGCAAAGTACAAACATACCTGCTTTTTTTCTATTTATATCATTTATTGCATTTGTGAAAGCACTCATTTTAATCAATCCTTTCAAGTGAACATTGATACCCACAAAGTTCTCCTTTTACAATTTGAGGATATATATTAACTATTTTCATTCTCCCATATATGCACTCAAACTCTAAAAAATCTCTACTGTTAACCTCTAAGACAACATCACTACTTACTAACATTCCATAAGTTCTAATAGAACTAAAAGTACCTTGCTTTTCACTTGATATTTGTTTCTCTGCTGTCTTTTCATTAAATATTCTAACAGTACATTTTTTCTCTGTTTCAATTTCTTCAAAAGCTCCATTTATTTCAATTTTTTTAATACTAGTTATAGTAATATTGGTAGGGTTCATATTAATAGTTCTTATTATGTCTTTTCTTCTTTTATCAATATTTATCATATTTCAAATTCTGTGCTAATACCTAACATAAAACTTCCTTTTTCTTTTTTGTTAGTACACATATCCTTGAATTTATCTGCATTTTGATAAGCTACAGATACTAAGTCTTTTATACTAGAGCTTTTATATGTTTCTTGACCCACTTTATACTCATACATTTCCCCTACTGTATTTTCATATTGTAAAGATTTTAATACCCATCCTTGGGAAGCTGCACAGTAAATACAGTCTGCTTCTTCTAAAAACAAGTTTAATTCTTCATCCGTGAATGTTTTTTTATCTTTATCATTTAATAATAGTCTTAATTTTTCTATTAAATTACTAGTTGGTGTCATATATTATCACCTCATAAAAATAACACTCTTATGAGTGTTTTATCTAAAACTTATTTCTTGTACATTTTCTTCTACTGCTGCAAAAGCACCTCTATAACAATGACCTACAATTTGGTTTTCTACTAACTTACTTAAATCAGCATTTCCAACCTCTGTTGTTAAATCTCTTTTTATTAACTCTTTAAATCCTCGCTTAGGTCTTACCAAATATCCTTTGCCTGGTGTAACACCTTTGTAAGAATATGTTTTTTTACCAACAGTAACCTCCCACCCATCATAATAAATTACTGTTGATATATTTTTTATAGATGGATACATGCTTCCGTTTAATAAATGTCCTCCATTTAACGCCATTTCTATTTCAATTTGGTCAGCACTAGAAGCTATTAATATATTACCTTGTCTTTTTGCTATAACTGTATCTTTTTGTGCTTGTGTTAATGTTCTCCAAATTCCTAGCCATATTGGGTCATTAGCTTCACCTTTAAAAGCTGTCTTATTAGAAGCTTTATAATTAAAATTTATTATTGGGCTTAGATGTATATGGTTCAACAATGCATTGTAACTCTCACCAATTGATTTATTTAATATTTCAACACTAAATGTTTGGTTAAAATCCTTCATTTCTTTTGTATACTCAAAACCAGTTGTATAAGTTTGTATCCTTGCAACTGGACCATTTTCTGCATTTATTGTACCGAATTTAATTTCTTCACCTTCTATATGCTCTAGAAATACACAGTTACCTTGTAAAGCCCACTTAGCATCCATAACTTGTGGTAAATTAGAATCTGCTATACTGTCATATATTGGTTTATATAATAGTTGTACTTGCTCTCTGCCCAGTTCAACATCTAATACAACTTTTCTTAATAACTCTTTTAAATTTGAAGTCGAGCTAAAGGTCATCATTTCACCAAGTGGCTTATTCAACTCCAAAGTTTCCATTTCTCCATTAGATATTTTCTTTGTTACATATTCCATTTCTCCATTTACTATAAATGGTATATCTTCTTGTAAAGTTTCTTTTCTTTTTTGTTCCAACAAATTTTCTTGACTAATTACTTTAAATGCCATATAAACATCACTCCTTTTCTATTGTTGAGGTAATAATATAAACCAAATTACATTGTTGCTGTCTTTCCCATCTGTTACTCTACCAACTAGCCTATTACTTGTAGATGTAGTAGTAAATTTCTTAGCTGTATTATCCCAATAAATCAATTCTCCTACCTCAAAAGCTTCTGATGTAACAATATTATCCGTTTCATATTCAGCTTGCTCTATTTGCAAAGTAACTTCGTCACCTTTTTCTCCATCTTGCATAGCGACTCCGAAAAATCCATTTATAAGATAAAATTGTTGTGTTTTAGTGCTTTCACCATCTGAAAGAATAACTCTTACAGATTTCCCATCACTTATTTTTGCTCTTGTTATCTGTGTTATTGTACTTGGTGTTGGTTGACCTTTAAATGCCATATATTCATCACTCCTTTATATTCTATTTTTCTTAGTTGTTAGACTTCCATTATTGCTAGAGTTTAATAATCCTGTTGTTGCTGGATTATCTTTATACATATTAGACATTGTATTTTTTACAAACTCATCATTTAATATATTTTCTATTTCCCCTGTTATCACTTCTTCACTTGAGCCCTCCTCAACATTTAGCATTTTCTTAACTAATGTTTGAGCTATTTCGCCTGACACTTTATCTCCGATTACTTTATTAACTATAGAGTTCCAAGCTTCCTTCTTCTCATTCTCTAAAGCTTTCGAAGCCTTTTTTGCCACTTCAATTGTATCCATCTCTCCTACTATTCCAAGTACTTTTTTCACTTCTTTTAATTCTTTTTCTGCTTTTAATGAGCTTTTCACATCTTCCATTTCCCCTGTCACAATCTCTTTAGTTAAGCCTATTCCTTGTATGACCTCTGAATATGATATTTCACCAGTTTGCAACAATCCTTTGACATTTTTTATTAACTCTTTTCCTTCCAATTTGTTTTCCTCTCCTTTCATTTCTCCTTTAGCTTCATAGCTTATTTTCTTTATTACTTCAATTTCTTCACCTAGATTTATTTTATTTTCAACTATAGTAAATGGTATACTATAAAGCTTACATAATCCATTTTGCTCCAACTCATATATGGCAGTATTGCTATCATATCTTATGTTTTGTATATAGAGATATGAATTATTATCATTAATAGAAAACTTAGCTTTTAAAGCTTCTCTTAAATCTATTCTTAAAGCTTCAAAAGTTCCATCTAACTGTTCGCCATTAGGACTCATTTCCATACCTACAATACTTGTTGGCATACCTGGTCTATGTAAAGGAGTCCAATCAATAGATAGTGGCTCATATCCTATAACATTCATTTCACCTTTAACACCTTTTTTAAGCTTTGGATAACCAAATATACTGACTTCCTTTATCCTCTTAGTTCTAATCCATCTTTTTAAATTTTTAGCATCTGCATCAATCAATCCTCTAAAGTATGCCTTATCACCTTTCATTTCTGCACCTATCCAATGTGTTACAGGTGGTGCAAATTCAGTTGATATATTTTCAGCTTTTTGATGTCCTAAAAAACCATTAAGAGTATTTTCATTAGTGTAATCTACAATATCTTTCAAACTTTTAGCAGTATAGTTCCATCCTCTTTTGGATTTTGTAGCTGGTATCTCAACAACTACCTCAAGAGGGTCATTATCTATAGATTTTAAAGCTTCTATGTCTATATCTTTAGCTAAAGGAATATCAGAAGGTTTTATACTAGATATTAACGCATTCATTGAATCCATTTCTCCAGTTATTACATTCATTTAATCACCACCTTTCAATTTAAAAACCAATATTTCCATACACATCTTGATACCACATTTCAAGAGGCACATCATCCATAGGATTTTTATTCCAATTTTTCAATCTATTAACTAACACATCAAGTGGTTGAACTACTGTAATCATAATACACAAACAATGAGGGTGAAATGGATATACAGGAACTTCATTTATAGGATAAACACCTTTACCCAAACCAAAATTATCCTCTCCACATATTTCGTCGCATATATCTGTATGAGGATGTGCCATGGATAACATAAATTGAATACCAATAGTTGCAGGATTAATCATTGCAGAAGCTAAAACCCCATCGCCGTAAGCTGATGTCATTTCAGTTCTTGCTAACCTTAAAGCTTCATAACTTATATTTTGAGGTACTCTATTTCCTATTCTTTTAATCATATTTGGATATTCGTCAACTAAAGTTTTCTTACCTTTTAAAACATATTTGTCTAACATCTTAGCAGTTTTAACACAGTCTTGACCTTCTGTTACTGCTGTTTGTAATATAATTTTCATATCGTCTCTGTACTTCTTACACTTAGACCAAATTCTATCGGATAAAAATAAACCATCTTTAACTCTTGCATAATAAGCTTCTACAGTTCTTATATTAATATCATAAAAAGCTTTTTGTATCATAGATTTAGTTACTTTGGTTATTTGAGCTGTCTCAACTGCATTAATTAAAATGTTTTTAGAGTAACTAGTAGCTGTTTCAACATTTTTATTTAAATATTCGTCAAAATTAAAAACCAGTTGTTCATTTAATATTTTTATTTCTTTTGTTAATTGTTTTAGTACCTGTTTTAATCTAGTCTTATTGAACTCTGAAAGATTTCCTTTTCTTATTTCTTTTGTAATATTTCTTGTTATGTTAATATACATTACTCTTATTTCATCATCTTGTCTGAGTCTTAAATCTATAAATTTTTTTCTAGCTTCTAATGCCCATTTCTTGTACTCCCCTGCAACAGTTATTAATTTCAAAGTACTTTTATCCATTGTCATTATTGTCCTTTATTTTATCTATTTCCTTGTCAATTTCATTTGACTCATCATCTAAGCCTTTAGAATCATCCAATCTGTATTTTAACATTTTAGTTTTTATTATCTTTTCTCTTTCTCCAACTATTTCAGGGTCATCACTTATATAATTGCTCATTGTATCTATATATTGAGCTAAAAAATTTACTGTTGATTCTTCACTAATAAATCCACCTTCTAAAGCTTTATCTAATGCACTACATACTTTTTCTAATGTTTCAGCTAAGTCTTTGTCATCTCGTGGATTTACTTCATCCCAACCTATAGTCACATCATAAGATGAATATTTCATACCACTAGAATTAGAACTCATTATTAAAATCATTCTTGCAAGTAATTGCCAACTATTTGTAAATTGTTCTCTTTTTCTTCTTATCTTATTTACCATAATAGGCATTTGCTCTTTTACAGAAGCTAAAGCACTAGGAGTATGTACTCCAAATATAAACTCGGGTGTTTCAGATACATCTACTATGCAATAAAAAAGAAGCTTTAAAAGCTCCTTAGCATCACCTATAGCTGACTTTACTTCCACGAACTCAGCTTCTTCATCTTTATTTAAAAATAATATCTCATGTCCATCAAGATTTATCTTTCCACCTTCTTTTGCAAATTTAACAGGGTCTTCAACACCAAAATTATGTGCTAAAAAACTTGCAACATCAGTTAATTTCAACTTTAGTTTTGGAGTAGAGTGCATTTTGCTACCTTTTAACGCATGTAACATAACATCATGATAAGCTTTTAAAAGAGGTTCTATTGGTTCTATATCGCTTTGCCCATATTTCAATGTTTCATCAGCTTCATTTTTAAAATGTATTATTGGTATAAAGCCCCATACATTAGGCGTTTCCCCTTCCTCTAAACCTTCTATCTTATCACCTTCAACCTCAACAATTCTACTTTCAGCAGTTATTATTTGTTTTACCTTAGCCCTCCTCTTGTTTTCTTCTAAGTCAGTCCATTCATTTTGACTTTCTAATATATAAGCTATAGGCTCTTTTGTTGTAGGGTCTAATATTATTTCTTTTACTTCTTCGGGTGATATGAAGTTATATATTAATCTAACTTTTTTATCAGGATATAAAGGATTTTCTCTTTCTTCTCTAGTTATCCAAATATAACAATCACCTTGCTTTAAACTATCTGCATGTGTTTTCAGCATTTTAGATGTGTTATCTAAAACAAATTCATCTAATATATATTGAGCTTCTTCATCTTCTATTTGAAAATGAGGTACACCCATAAAACCAGTTGTTGAATTGACAATCGGTCTAACAAAACTAGAACCTAATTTGTAATTAGCATTCTTATTTTGATACAGTTCTCTTGCTAACTCATAATCAACTCTAGAATCGTCTAATTTATATACACCAATGTTTCCACTAGACATACGCATAATCTCTCCTGTAGGTCTTTTAAATAGCTTTTTTACATAAGATATTATCCCCATACACTACCCCCTTTCAATAAAGATAAATCAGTATTGTTATTTTCTGCAAACGAATATATTACTGCATCAGCTCTATCGGGCGATTCTCCAATTCTTTTTTTCATTTCCTTTTTACTTTCTATTTGTATTTTTCCTTTTGAATCTACTGTATATTTTCTATTTGATAATTGTTTAATAAGTTTGTCATCATCGGGAAGCTGTATTATAGCTTCTTTATTTTGTATAAAACTGCTTAAATTTGCATCTAATTCTTCCCTCATGTTATCCCACATTTCAGAAGCTTTATTATAGTACTTATCTTTCTCTATAGCACCAGAACCATTTTGAATAGGTATAACTTCATATTTAAGTTTTTCTTGTCTTATAACCTCTTTTAATCTATCTGTTACACCTGCACCTAAGCCATCATCATCCGTTTTTATTTTTACTCTGTTAATTTGATGATACATATTTTTAAATTTATCAACTGCTCTTAATATATTTCCTACTGTTTCCATTGTATCTTTTTTTGAATAAGTTAATAAATCAAATACTTTTCCACCTATTCTTGGAGCTATTATGGTTTCATCATCGCCATATCTTGCTATATCTGCACCTATATTTAATACATAATCATTAGATATATTTACATCTCTTATAGTACTTGTTTCAACAGCTTCTAACGATATTAACGAATCACTTTCACCTTTTGGGAACTCTCCAAGAACTCTAACACGCCATGGGTCAGAGCCTTCATGATACTTTCTTTTTAACATTTCAATATTATCTTTCGAGGTTCTAGGACTGTCTAAAGAAGATACTTTAAATGTCTTATATAAATCTCTATCCCTATTATGACTATCATAAAATGTTCCGCTTGTTCGAGTTGGATTTCCGCATAAAAGAAGCTTATTTTCTGCACCCGATAATGTTCCCAATATAGCTTCCATAATTGGGTCAGCAACTCCCGAAGCTTCATCAACAACAAATAACATATAATCTTCATGGAAACCTTGCATATTCTCAGGCTTTACTGCTGTTCTAGCTGTAGCCCACCATCTTTCTTCAAAACCTTTCATATACACTTTTGTTTTAGTCCATTCAAGAAGTTTCTCAACCTTGCTATTGCTTAGCCACTTAGCTATTTCTGCCCACAATACATCATACAGTTGTTGTCTTGTTGGAGCTGTAGCAACTACTTTCGGAAAAGGTCTAGTACTTAAATACCATACAGTTGCAACACTTTCTAAGCCAGTTTTGCCTACACCTTGACCACTTCTAATTGATACTTTATCATTTTGAGCTAAAGACATTAAAACATCAGATTGCCACTTATCAGCTTTGAAATTTAGCATATCTTCTGCAAACCAAACAGGATTATCCCAATAACAGTCTAATAGTGTTAATAAAGCTTTATTCATTGTTAACACCACGTTTCATTGCAATATTTTGTATAGCTTCAACCCAAGTTTTTGAGTCATCTTTATTGTTATTGTCTATTTCTAATTCAAATCTCTTTTTATCCATTTTTAACTTCTGTAATCTTTCAATGTTCTTAGCTTTTTCTTTTTGTATCTTAGTTAGTTCAGCTTCTAGCTTTTGTACTCTTTCAAATATAGAAACTGCTCTTGTAACAGTTTCTGTCTGTGTCTGCTCATTATCTTTTAGTAAATTACCTTCTATCTTTAAAGTTCTTTTATCTATGCTTTCTAGCGTAATTTTATCAACTTTTTCTTCATACTGCTTTATTCTTTTCATATGTCTGTGTTCTCTAACTGTAAGCAGACTTATTTCTAATTCAAGTCTGTGTATTTCATCTTTATTTTCACTTTTTATCAACTCTATTTCTTCATCTGTTAGAGTGTTAAAGAATATTTTTTCATATATTCCATCTTTTAATCTATTTTTATTCCCTTTTGGAGCACCATTGCCAACAGCATTTTTATTGCCAATTTGTCCCCCTCTTTTCTTTGTAGTACTACATTCACCTTTTCGTAGTACTACATTCCATTTGTCTCTACACTTCCAGTTGCTAATAGTCTTTTCATTTTCTTTTAATATTTCTGATATTTCTCTGTTTGTTATATTTCCATTGCGTTCTATATATAAATTAAGTGCTTTATCCCTGTTGGGGCTTCTAGCTTTTGCCACACCACCACCTCATTATTTCTATATTCGTTTGAATCTTATTTTTTATTATTAAGCTTGTTTATCTACTTTTATTTCTTCTCTTGTCAATAAATAAAAGAATGGAGTATCTGCTAAAGCTAAGAAGAACTTAACTACATATTGACTTAATATCATTACTAGTAGATTTGGAACAGTACCCCAAAATCCAATCGTAATGAAAATAGATGTGTCTATCAACTGGCTTAACATAGTACTAGCATTGTTCCTTAGCCACTTATGTTTTCCATTAAATCGCTCTTTTAACTTATGAAATATAAATACATCATTACTTTGAGCTAATATATAAGCTATTAAACTAGCTAATACAAATCTTACATTCTGCCCTAACACTACTTTTAGATTATTTCCATATTCTTGTGCAAAACTTGCACTTGGAAGGGCTATTGCTATTGTAATTAATAAAAGACTAAATAACTGCATTAAAATACCTCTTTTGACTGTTCTGTTAGCTTCTTCTTTGCCCCATATTTCTCCGATTATATCTGTACACAAAAAAGTTAGTGGATATGCTACAACCGCGGCAGGAACAATTAACCCAAATACATCAATCACCTTTCCTGCAACAATATTAGAAACCACTAAACTTGTTACAAATACACAATTTAATAATGTTAAATTTCTTTCTGTCTTTTTCACCATCTCACTCCATCCATAAATTTTTGATATTTAACCCACTCGCACATGCTATGAGCTACTAATTTTTTTAAATCAGTTTTCTTATTACCTTCTTTTTCTAACCTTCTTATATGTATATCTCCATTTTTAAATGTATATAATTGCTGACCAATACTTGCCCCTATAGTCCAACTACTGCTGTCAACACTATAAAACTTAAATGATTTTAATATCTTTGTCTTAGTAAATCCTAATCCATGAACTTTTACACCTTTCTGATACGCATACTCAACCATTTTTTGTATTAAAGGATACTCTTGTTTTTTTATATCATTTATTGCAAATCCTCCAACTGCAATATATTTATATGTTGCACATAACTTTTTCCAGTATTCTACTCCCCGACTTTTATGCCATACAGGAATACATTGTCTACCTACTTCACTTTCTATTTTTTTAGTCCATTTTTCTACTTGTTCCAGCCCAAAAATCACATCTACATCTACTTCAAAGAAATATTTTATATTATAGTCCTTAATGAACTTTATATATCTATCAATATAGTTTTCCATTTCTTGTTTTGAGATTTCTGTACCATTCATAAAAGAAAATGCACCCGAATCTAATAAGAAATTCTCATTTCCTACTATATTCATAGCTTCTAAACACGCCTTTTCTTTATTAAAAAAAGTTTCAAGTATATAAAGTGGTTTACACTTCTCTATTGTTTTTTCTTTTAACTCTTTATTCATTCCACTTTTTGTTGCTGCTAAAAATATCCTCATTTTTATATTTCAAACTCCCCATTGCAATGTGGGCATTTTACTATTTTAGCTTTTTTCTCTTTTTCTTCTAATTCTTCATCTAATATAAAATCTGCATCAATAACTCCTAAATCTTCAAACATTTGTATGTTGAATCCCAAACTACTCATATCAATATTTTCTATTTCAGCTAATTCTTTTGTTAATTTATCAAACTCCCAATCTGAAAATTCACTTGTCTTATTATCAGCTAATCTATAACCTTTTATTTCTTCTTCTGTCAAATCTTTTAAAATTAAGCATGGTACTTGCTTCAAATCAAGTATTTTAGAAGCCTCATACCTTGTATGCCCTGTAACAATCACATAATTTTTATCAACTGTGATTGGATTATTGAAACCAAATTCTTTAATTGAATTAACTACTTTTCCAACTGCATACTCATTGTTTCGAGGGTTATTCTCATAAGGTTTTATATCTTCTAAATTAAGATAAACAACTTCTCTTTTGTTCAATTTAAGACCTCCTTTTTAAAATTTAAATATAATAAAAGAGCCACCTGCAAAGATGACTCTTTAAACTAAACACTCATATTTTTCTTCAAACTCTTTTATAGCTTCATTCCAAGCTTCTTGCTCTGTTATCCCTTTTTCTATAGCAATTTTCTGTGCTATATCTCTAATTAACTCAGCACCTTCTAATATCCCCACATTAGCTCACATCCTCTTTTTTATATAAAATACAACAATTAAATCCATTTTCCTTCTTAAAAAAAATAAAAGACTAAGCTTACCCAAACTTAGTCTTTTTATGGGGGAGGTACATATTCTTTAAGGGAGCAAGTTCTAGGAATCGAACCTAGATTAAACACCAGCACCTGCATGGTGAGTGAGGTTACCAAGCCCCACTCTTTCAGACAATTGAATTAAATTCCGTTTTAATCCAATATATCTACATATAGTGTATTAATAAAACCTTTTGAACATAGTTAGAATTGAACTAACAGCATCCTCATGCCCTGCCTAGTCTGTTCATAATGACTAGGGCAATCCCTTAACCCTAGCCAATTATTTAGTTTTGAGAGGGAAATTTTTCATTTCCACAATACTATTATCTCATGTCTAAAATTAAAAAAACGGCACATTTTCGGCAATTAAAATTCATAATCTAATTTAGTCTGTAATCTAACAATTCAAAAAGTGGTTCCTGCTCTATTAATGCTTTCTTTCCAAATAATGCTATTGATATTGAATTTATAGCTTGATTAGCTCTTTCTCTCAATTGCCTTTCTTCTAAATATACCTTATCAACTATTAAACTCCATTCTAAGCCTTCAATATATTTGTATGTTATGATTTGTTTGTGTATAGGTTTTAAGTTCCTTATAGCTAAATCTATTGTAGATTTAATTATTTCTGACTCATATAAATCTATTTCTTTTTCTGTTATTAAATCTGATACATTAACAATAGCATCCTCAATCATATTACTAGTTTTGTTTGTTTTTCCTGTTTTGACACTATCATAACTTACACCTTTCATTAAATCCCCAACTGAATTATCTTTTAACATTTGTATTTCTTTTTTTAGTTTTATTATATTTGCATTTAATTGTTTATAATTAGAAAGTTGTTTCTTAGTTGCATTAAAAAACTCTTTTTTAGTTTTAGACATACTCACACACTCCTATCAATTATTTATGTTATAATAATATTTGTATATAAAAGTTTTATATTTTTGACAAGTGGAGTGTGAAAGAAGCACTCCTTTTTTCTTTTAATTAACTATTGAGTGTTTTACCTTTTAAAAGGTAAAAGTCTATTCATTCTTTAGCTTACTATTGATAATTGACTGTTTAATAATCTTATTTCTTCTTCAAGAACTGTAGGTAACTTATAATTATCTACTATTTCCAGTACCTTATCTAACTGACAACGTTTTATAGCCTTATAACTTTCTACTCCAAATTCTCGTTTAATCTGGTGGTATATATCACTATAAACTTTACCTCTTAGAGACTTATTTTTATAAGCCCTACTACCATGTCCTCCAAGTGATTTTGTTGCTACTCTCTTAACTTCTTTAACAATACACTCACACTCAATGTTAAAAAGTGGTGCATCATCCATAAAATTCTCTAATTTCTCATTAACACTCTCTATTTTAATCTCTAAGACTTCTTGTTTCTTATCTAGCATAAATATAGCCTGTAACTCCTTTGATGCACTTAAAAGAGGATTATTTAATTCTTTTCTCATAGAGAAGTATCCATCAACTATTTTCTCGTATTGTTCCCAAGCCTTATCATCTTCCAGTATTTTAAGTAGTTTTGAATAACCTCTCTCAGATAACAAGTAAATATTTCTTGATTGATTAAAAGATTGTTTACTATATCCAACATCTTCATAACCTAATCCTTTTGAAGGATTAGCCTTTAAATCACCTAGTCGCTCAGAACGACTCACTTTCAAATCTATAATATCTACATTTGTTTTAAATCTCTTTATATTACTATTAATTAGCTCATTTACATGTTTAAGTTCTCTATTATGTATCTCAGCTATATCCTTTACTAGCATTGCTTTCTTACCTTTTCCAAACCCACCCTCTATGTCATGAAATTTCATTCCCTCAACTTCTAAAGTTCCAAGTACTATTATTTCTTTATTTATGTTTTCATTCATAGTCTATCTCTCCTTTATCATTTGATATATTCTTTATTTAGCTTTTTCACATTTTTATGAAAAACTAAGGACCTAATCTAACAAACGAATTTTTCCATTGGTTAAATAACATCTTCCAATACAACTTCAATCCTTGGCTTATCACTATAATACTTACTAGCTACTACCTCAACTATCTGTGTATCATCCTTATACGCTATCTCATTAAGTGCATCAGCCACAATCTTAACAACATTATCAATATCGGGTTTCTTACTAGGTCTTAACGCATTATTTCTTTTCTGCTCTTTAACCTTTTTACTATTACTTTTAGCTATAGAATAATAGCACCTTAAAGTCATTTTTATATAACCTGTAAAATGATACTTAACTTTAGATTGATATAGCCACTTTATAAGATTCTCATAATCTTTAGTTTTATTAGGTGTATAGGTCCTTTTAGTTATAGAGTTCATTCTTGGTCTTTCTTTTCCGATTGGTTCTCCATCTATTGTAAAATTAACTTTCATTTTTCACCTTCTTAGCTTTCTTTCTACAGTCCTTACAACAATAAACATCCTTTGACTTTTCCTTAAGATAAAACAACCTTGCCACACCAACTGCATCTTATTCGTTTCATAAACTCACTCCCTAGTCACAAAACATTTATTTTATTCCTAAAACAACATATCCATTTTGAAGATAATCGCTATTATCAAGTACATAAGTAATTTCTTTTCGTGTCTCAAGACCTGTATATTCCTTTCCATCAAACTCCTGTAGTACCAACAAATCACCTTTTTTAAAGTTTCTATCATTCTTTCTAACCTCAAAAGTTTTGTTCCCATTTACAACTTCTTTAAAATATTGGGGTAGTATTTTTAATTCATGTATCATACAATCGCCTCTTTATAAGTCAAAGTAAGTCTATAGCATTCTAGTTTCATTCACAAACTTACCTTGACTATTTATTTTATTTTTTTAATTCCTTATAGTTTTCTTCACATACTTTATCCATATTTTCTTTGTATCTGCATCCTATACACACATTACAAGTTATAAGCTTATTGCTAATTACAAAGTCATAATTGGAACATCTTTCATCACATTTTTTATGAAGTATTCTTTTTTTTAATTTGATTCTTTTATTCATTTTCAATCTCCTTATCCAACCAATTTTCATATGCTATATCACAATCTTTGCTTTCACAATCTACTCTATCATTTATACAACTACCACAAATCTCTTTCCTAAATTCCTTATATATTTCTCTTTCACCAAGATTCTTTGACTCGCACATTTCTTTATTAGTCATATGAGCACCTTCCAGCTTTCTAATTATCTCCTGTAATTTTAAGCAATATTTGTTAAGTCATAATCATCTGTATCGTCCCCGCAATCTAAAATTATCTTTGAACCATGGGCATATATCTTAAATAGCAAATCTCCAAAATTTCCAAATCCGTTCATTATATCCTTTGATGATATTTCTCTGTTTTGGTATCTAAATGATGCAATCGTTCCATCGTTTCTTAATAGTATAGAATATTCACAATTATTTCTGCTTATATTAGGACACTCATCAAAGTCTATCCATCTTGCCCATTCTGAATTAGAACTTGATTCAAGAATAAATGTTATACAATCTTCATCACCTGAGTATTCATCAAGATTGTATTTATCTTCTTTCAATTCTTCTAACAATTCACTCATTTTGTATTCTTTTTCAATACCTACAAGTATGTTATCCAAATTTCTTTTTAAATGTTCAATACCTTGCTCTTTCATTGTAGTATCTACCTTTTCTTTTATAGCAGTTGCTACAAGCACATTATATTTTTGTATATCTAATTTATCTAAATTTATATTTATATTTTCACTTAGATGTTTTTCAATCTTTTTACTAAAATCACCCCAATTTCCAAAAACCTCATTCACAACTCTTTTTATTGTTTCTTCTAATTGATTTTTAACTGTTTCCTCTACAAATCCACTTTCTTCTAATTCCGCTAGTGCATCATTCATAATTTTATTTAAATCCATTATATTATTCCCCTCTCTATTTTCACTTTTAAGAGTTACAAAACACTTAAACAATAATTTATATTAAGATAAATTTTGCAACTCTCTAAACTGTTTTAATTAGATATTTTCTGTATATAAAAGTCCTTTTAATCTCTCTATTTCTTTAATTAGACTATCATTCCAAGTTTTTACAGCCACATCTCTACTTAAAGAAACAACATAATCAAAACGCTCTATATCCAACCTATTTTTGTTAATAGCTCTTAAGTATTGACCATTCCTTCCTACTCTATATCTACCTTTTGTTTCCTCCAGTATTTCAACTTCTTCTAGTCCTTGTGGACTGCATATATAAAGCTTGTTCATTATTCTTCTACCTCACTTTTAAGCCAATTTTCATATCCTTCAGAACAAGAATAATCACAAACACCATATTTACAATAATCGCAAAAACAATCATCACCACCAAGTCTATCTATAAATTCAGCCAACTCTTTTCTACTCATATTTTTTATCATTTCAAAGTTAGTCATTCTTAACCCCTTCCATATTATCGCAATTTTCACACTCTTTCACTTGCACTCTATACTCATAAATCCTCCCTGCTACAAAACTAATCCCTATCAAAAGTAAACTAGCTAAAATATGCATTGTATCTCATCCTTCCTATCATCAATCAATATATTAAACCCACAAGAACATTCTCTATAATATGTGTGTTCTTCAACTATTAACTTGTCTTCATCATTTCCAACCTTGTCATTACCACAACTAGGACAATAACAATACTTTTCTCCAAGTTTTATAATATCTTTTAATTTCATTTTTCTAACATCCCCTCACATTCATATCTACTCAATATTTTTATAGCTATATCAATAGCTTTATTTACAGAACACTTTTTCTTATTTATTATCTTTTCTGATAATTTAATTACCTGCTCTACATTTGCTAATACCATCTGTCACTCCTTGAATATATTCTGCTTTCCAACCTTCTCTAGTTACTCTATTATCTCTAGCTAAACAGCTAGCATAATCTCCACTAATTTTTAAATATTTACTTGCAGCCTTTGCACTTTTAAATATTCTAACTTCTCCAGTTTCAATATTAAAAACTTTTATAGGTTTACTTTTTGTATCATTAGTTGGTTTTTTCCTTATTTTCTTGAATTTCGATTCATTAAGTTTCAGCTTTATTTTCTTACTTTCATTTGCTTTTCTTACTTTTCTTAAATTAAGCTCAAACATATCTTCTATATCAATAGTTTTTTCTAAAAACGTTCCTGCATCTACCCAAATTTTAGCCATATTCTACCACTCCAAATCTTTAAATATTATTTCATAGCTACACTCACCAGCTTCAATAAATATACCTCTTTCATCTTGATAAATATTTTCTACTCCAATAATTCTTAATTCTGAATTTTCAAAGAATAACTTACACATATTGCCTTCTCTTAAATCTCCAAAATCTATAAGACATTCTTTACCTGTTAAAAATGAAAATTCTTTTTCTCCTGTTTCAAAGTTAAAAACACTCACTAATTCCATAACTCTTAATCCTATTCCACAAATCTTGCAATACCTTGTATCCTTACTTATATCTTCATTTCTGCATTTATAACAAACATTAACCTTATTTTTTCTTGTCTTTTCCAACATTTCAGCTCTCCTCATTTTGAAATACCTAACATTTTATATTGCATTATTTTTGCTATAGATGCTGATAAATACAATATTTTAAGCCACAACATATCTTTTTTTAAACACTCATTTACAGATATAATCTCAAAAGTTCCTTTCCCTGTTAATGGTTCATATTTATCAGTTTTTCTATTACTTAACTTGATTTTTTCTGTTGAATTGTTCTGTATAAATTCAAATCTTTCACCATCACACTCTAAAAAGATTTTTCCATACTCTTCTTCCATTTTCCCTCCAATATTTTTAACTTCTAGGAAGTAATATTGTATAACTACTCCCTAGACTATTTAATTTAATTAAAAAGGTATATCATCATCATCTATTGCTTGAAACCCTTGAGGGTCTAATCCTGGTGGTATATATTCCTGTTGCTCTTTATGATTATTGCTATCTCCTTTACTAGAAAGTAATTCTAAGCTATTTACATTAACTTTAATGATAGTTTTCCAACATGCGTTATCATCTTTATAATTATCTATATTTAATTCTCCAAAAACATATATCTGTTTGCCTTTTGTAAGATACTGTGCAAGATTTTCCACATGCTTTCCTAACTGTTCACAAGGTATAAAGTCAACTTTCTTTTTACCCTCTCTATCTTTGTATTTCCTATCTACTGCAACTCTAAATAAAATTTTAGGTGTTCCCGAATTAGGAAGATACTTCAATTCTGCATCTGCGACCAATCTTCCAACTAAATTTATTGTATTCATTTAAATAGCCCCCTACTTATTCTTCTTTTTTTATAAAATACTCTACACAACTAATACTCTTATTGTTTTCCTTCTCTTTATCGAGTCTTACTGTATAACCTGCCTTTATAAGTAACCTTGCTATTTCTAATCTATCTGTATCATTTAACGACCCATTTTTTTGTGCATATATTTTACTCATTTTGTACCCCCTTTCTAGGAAGCAGTAGTATTATATTTACTTCCTAGAAGTTTAATTTTATTTTATTTGAATTTAACTTTTTGACTTTTCTTAATGATGTCGTCTAGTTCATCACTTGAATACTTAGTAAATGTTTCATTAAAATTATGAAAGTTAGTTTTTTTACTTTTACTAGTAGCATTAACAACTTTATTATTAGACTGTTTCTTCTCCTGTTTACTCTTTTTCTTCCTCTCAAACTCATTCTGATACTCTGTAAGTTCTAAACTAGTTTTTACACCTGCTTCTATCCAGTTATTTAAGATTGTCTTTACATATCTATAGTTCTTAACTCCACTCCCTACAGCTTCATCAATAGCCCTTATAATTACTTCTAACTCCATTCCATCATCTAGAAAGCCTAGTAACTCTAAAAAGTTGTTTGGAGTAATTACACCTATATATTTTTCAAAGTATTTTTTTATGTAGACAGTTTTATCTGATTCAGATTGTTCATTAATAACAATAGTAGTAACATCATTACTTACTTTAAAGTCATTACTTGCTAGTTCCGTGTTTTCCGGTTTCCGAGAAACCCGGTTTCCGGGAATCCCGGTTTCCGGAAAATCAGTTTTTCGGGATTTCAGCTTCTGAGGATTTTCAAGTGGTATCTCATATACTTGATAATCATATCCTCCAAGCATCTTATTAGTATTAGAATCTCTACAAGGTTTTCTTGTTACATATCCATTTTCTATAAGTTCTTTTAAAATATTTGCTGTAGCATCCCTTCCATTTTTACTTCTTTTATACAAATCATTTACATAGATTTTCCAATGGTCGGGCTTGCTAATTAGATATGAATGTAATCCTTTTGCTTGCCAACTTAGTTTCACATCATCCAAACAAGTCTTATTTAAAACTACATATGGATTATCTCTGTCTTTACTTACTCTTATAATTCCCACAATATCACCTGCCTTTATTGCTTATTTTCGTAAGCATTACAAATTGTGTCATACTCTTGTTTTGTTAAATCTTTTATCTCTTTTCCAAATCTCTTAAATACTTTCTCTTTTAAACTTTCTTTATCAACATTTGCATTACTTGCTATTGCATACAACCTGCTTAATTGTTTATCTGTTAAAATTCTATTGTTAGAATTACTTTTAGCTTCATTTTTACCACTAGTTGCGTCAAAAGTATCGCTTTCTGTAATGTTTAATAACTGAATATATAAATATCTAGTCTGATAGGTTTCTATACTTCCTAATGCTTGTAACTCATTAGAACCCTTCAACTGCAAATCTCGCATTGGAGAAGTGAATACAATCTGTTCTGTTGGATTTTCTCCATTAATTAGTGTTAGTGTTGCATAGTCATTTGTAAAAACTACTATAGGGCATAATTTGGCTTTTTCTAATAGTTCTGTAGCTTGTGGCAAGAAGTCTGCCAACTCAAAATACTTAAAGTTAGCGAACTTATTCTCTCCACTTTTCTTTAGATTTAACTTACTAAATTTAACTCTTACATCCATCAATTTAATGTAAATATTATTAGATTCCAATTCCACCACGCTCCATGTCCTTTATATTTCTTTTTAAAACACCTTCCCATCCATCTATATAGTCCCCATATAAACCATCTGATTTTTGCTTTTCTAAATCTTTTTTAAACTGCTCTATTGTCCAATTTTCTTTATGCCTTTTTATACAATATTCTAGTCCTGCAATACTTCCTAAAGCTTGCTCTGCTTCTATTCCTTCAAATCTAGTAAATTTTAATATAAATAATCTATTTTCTAAATCATTAATTATCTCATTTCTAGTTTTCATTTCTTCCCCCTTGTGCTATAATATAGCTATAATTTATTTGTATCTATTTTTGATTAGAGCCATTGCTGTGGCTCTTTTCTACATTATTTGAACATCTATAGGTATATCTCTTTCAATTTCTTCTAAAATTAATTGAAGTCTCTTGTAATCTTCACTTTCCTCATGTTCTTTTGATTTAATCTCTACATTTATACTTTCTAAAATATTTTCAACAGCATATTTTGCTCTTTGCCATGCAACTATTTCTCTTAGATAATCTCTCATGTGTGCATCATCTATTAAATCCCTGTCTTTGTTTCTAAGTTTCTCATAAAGCACACTATTTTTACTTATCTCTAATTCAGCTAAATCTAATTGTTTTTGCACCATTCTTTTTACATTGTTTAAACTCTCCATTAAATACACCCCCTAAAGTAACTTCTCAATTACATAATCATTGTTAATTGCATCTTCTATTGTTAAGTTCATTTCTTCTAAGCTTTTTAACTCTTTATCAAAGTAAATCAAATTCAACTCTCTTAAATAAGATTTAGTTATTATACAGTCGTTTACAATTTGTAGCCTTCTACAACTTACTCTTACTACATCACCTTCTATAAAAATATCTGGTTCAAAAGCTGTTAATTTTGCTTCCATAATTAATCCCCTCTCTTAAATTTCAGGTCCTCTTTGTTTGCATTCTTCCATATAAGCTACACACTCTACATAAATCTTGGTGTAGGTACTCTTTTATGTTTCTTGCAAAATCTTAGAAACCATCTTAGAGTCAATTAAATCACCCCCTTTCTGCTTTTAGCATCTTCTATTACCTCACTTAAATCTTTTCCTTTGCTTTGTTCTATAAAATCATCTAAATCATAACTCGCTATTTTCGTTGCTCTTTTATTTCGTATTACTGGAATTAAGCCTAAATCAATTAAATCTTTCAACGTTTCTTTACCTATATTTAATCTTTTTCTAACTTTTTCTTTTGGTATTAATTCGTTTGGATACCCTCTTTGCATTAATATAACTATTTTTTCTCTATCTGTTTTTTTCTCTATTTCTTGTTTTGCATTTTTTACTTCTTGTAGTATTATTGTTTTAATACTTTCATTAAAAAGCTCTCCAATATTTAAATTTTTCATATTAAATCACCACCATTTCAAGAATATTCTGTATTTATTGTTTATCAAGAAAGTTATAAAATAGTGCATCAAGCATGTATAATAAGTGATTATCTTTGTCTATTGTCTCTACCTCCATAATTTTTAACTTAATATTGATAATTGTTTTTGCCCCTCATAAGTATTATTCTTTTGTTTTATAACACCCAGTTTCAAAAGCTTTTCCATTATTTTGTCTATCCCTTTACTAGTTAAAAATGTCTTATAATCTTCTATTAACTCTCCTTGTTCTATATGTGTACCACTAGGTTTTCTTATAAATAATCCTTGTTCTACATATCTTGTATAAGGGCTATTATCTTTCTTTAAATACTCCACTTCTCTCAATAATTTATACATATTGTTTCTTCCATAACCTTTTATTGCTAGTGTCTTTGAAAAATCCTCTATTGTTGTAAGACCTTCATTATTTAAAAATCTTTCCCATTTCTCAACTTTAGGCTGTTGTAGTTGTATTATGTTGTCTTTTTTCTTAATTAAAGATTGATTTTCTTCTTGTTCTTTTATCCAACACTTAGCGCGTTCGATTGGGTCATCTATCATATAGCTACACTTTAGCTGTTGTTTCGATTCTTGTTCCATTTCTTCAAATTTTTTCGTATATGTTCCTGTAAATGCAGTTCCCTTTATTCCTGTCATTTTATTTGCTATAAAGTCACAACCTATTTTTGTTATTGCATAACATGGCTTTTCTCTTTTATAATCATCCAAGTAAGTATTTTCAATAAAATAATCAGATGGGTACAAATCTGTACTCATGTTTTTATTAGCTTCTTCCATCTGGTTTATATAGTTTCTTATATCTCTTAGTAAAATCTTGTGCTCCTTTTCAACCATTAAAGCTATATCTCTGCTATCAGTTGTTAGTTTATTGTTAACTTTTACTATTGTTAACTCTTTCATGTTTATACCTCCTTTTGAGTTTTCATATTTCTTGAAAATTTTAATTTTAAAATAGCTTCATATATACCTTCTAACTTTTCCATAACATCATTCCAAACTTCTTCTTCATCTTCATCAATCACATCATCTTCAACTATATCTATGAAATCATCTTCCTTTTTTAGGTAATCTTTGATTTCTTTATGCAACTTTAGAGTTATACTTGAAAGACTTTTCATTTCTAACTTTGGTAAAAACATTACTCCTGCTTCTGTAGTCCTTCTAACATGTTCATAACCTAATAAATTATTTCTATAAATAGAAACCATTTTTGATACTATAGCATTTGGTGGTATCCTTTTATCATTCTCATATGCTCTTAAACTCTCTACTGATATATCTAGTAGTTCAGATGCCTTTTCTTGTGTAAGACCAGTATTTTCTCTGCTTAATTGATATATATTTTGGTATTGATATGACATTTAAATTCCTCCCTTTAGGATGTATAATTAGTTTAATCATTTAAATATTTAAACGCTATGTTTAACTTATATCTAAAAAAATTTCTTCTAACTCAACACCAAATATTTTAGATATTTTGAAAGCATATTTTATTGGAAAACTTCGTTTATTATGTTCATACATAAAATATCTTTGGCGAGAAATTCCCAATAATTCAGCCATCTCAGTTTGAGTTAGGCCTTGATTTTCTCTAATAATTTTTAGTCTATTCATTTTTTTCACCTCTCTTTTTTAAACATATTGTTTAATATATTTATATTATATTCAAACACAACGTTTAAGTCAATACTTATTACAACATTTTGTTTAATTTTTTTAGTAAAATTTTTACCTATGATATACTATAGTAAACAAAATGTTTATTTTGGAGGTTTAAATATGACTTTTGGAAATAGATTGCGTAAACTAAGAGAAGATAATAATATTAAACAAGTTGAATTGGCAAAAGTATTTAATATAACAAGCCAAGCCTTGTCTCAATATGAAAGAGATTTAAGAATGCCTGATGCAGTTTTACTTGATAAACTTGCAACTTATTTTAATGTTTCTGTTGATTTTCTTTTAGGCAGAAACTTGAATACTTTATCAGAAGAAATAGATAATGAGATAAAAAAAATAGTTGATGCAATATTTGAATTAGATAAAGAAGATAGAGAAAGTATATTTAAAATAGCTGAATTAGATAAAGGAGATAGAGAAGCCATTTTGAAAATTCTTGATTCTTTAGATAATAAACAGAAATAAAAATACATTGAGTTGCATCCAATGTATTTTTATTTTTTTATTAACTTTAATAAAAATATATATTTTTAATCATTTTTTTATTTTTCATAAGAATCCTTATAATTTTCGTGAAATTTTCATAATCATTTTCGTCCTTTTCCCTTAACATTCTTATAATAGCAACAAGTCTTTCTTTATCATTTTGCATACTACCACCCCTTCTTTACTCCATACAAGAACTTACGTTCGCTAAAATAGTTAGAATCTTCCCTTTTTTAAAACTTAATTGAAAACCAAATAAAATTAAAACTGTCCTTTGAAATTACTCTTCTTATATTTACTTTATCTAGATAAAGTTATTTCTTAACTACATTCTAGCACAAATTTCCAACAAAAAGTGTGCGAATATTGCACATTTATTACAAGAAATTGCACAAACTAACATATATAAAATTATCTAAAAGGTAGGTTAAATATATGTTAAAAGAGTTACGAAAAAAGAAGAAATTAACACAAACAGAGTTAGCAAAAAGAGTTGGTTGTCATAGAAGTCAAATTTCTAGGTTGGAAAACAATGAGGATAAAGATTTAACTATCCCTATTCTTATAGAATTAGAAATCGCTTTAGAATTAGATGAAAAATATTTAGTAAATTATTTTGCTGATGAATATATTAAAAAAAGAAAATTATATAAATAATTCGAATGCTTCTATCAAATACTATTTTTAATATATAATATTATTTGAGGTGAATAAATTGAACTTAAATTTTAATAAAAATAAAAAACTTGAATTAAGTAAAGAAGAACTTGAATTAATTGAAAATTGGTTAGGTAATAAATATGCAGGAGATATGACGATACCTGCTATTGTTGACTTTTCTTTAGAAACTGATATTGAGTATGAAAAAATAGTTGTTTATTTGGCAGAAAAAGTACTGGGAACTCAAAATAAAAAACACTAAATATCTATATCTATAAAAAGCTGTTGATTATGAGGATGAATCTCTTTTATCAATAGTCTTTTTTATTTACTCTTAATTTTATTTATTTTGTTTAAACTTATATATGCTATTATATAATTATATAAAAAAGCTTTTGAGAGGAGAAATTTTATGAAAGGTGGCGTAAGAAAACGTGGTGAAAAATGGTATTACTACTTTGATTTAGGAACTATTAATGGCAAAAGAAAAAAGATAGAAAGAGTTGGTGGCAAAACTAAAAAAGAAGCTGAAAAAGCTTTAAGAGATGCAATAAATGAATTTGATAATGCTGGTGTTGTTTTTGATGAAAGTAACATAAGTTTATCAGACTACTTAGACTTTTGGTATAAAGAATATGTAATGCTAAATTGTAAATATAATACACAACAATATTATAAACAAACAATTGAAAACCATATAAAACCTGCACTTGGTGTTTACAAATTAAAAACAATAACTCCAACAATTTTGCAAAAATTTATAAATACTAAATATAGAGATGGGTTTAGTAAAAACTCAATTAATAATTTTTATACTGTACTAAGTACTTCTTTAAAATCTGCTGTGTATCCCTATAAATATATAAAAGAAAACCCTATGCAGTATGTTAAGATGCCAAAAATGAAACAAATAAAAGAACAGGAAACTTTAAAAATAATAAGCATAGAGGACTACAATAAAATATTAAATAGATTTCCTAAAGAGTCTAATTTTTATATCCCTTTACAAATCGGATTTTATACTGGTATGAGGATTGGAGAAGTTACAGCACTAAGATGGGATGATATAGACTTAGAAAATAAAACTATAAATGTTCGACATACTCTGATAGATAAGGGGAAGGGGCAATTTGAACTTGGTACTCCAAAAACTGCAAGTTCTCAAAGGATTATACATATTGGTGATAAACTAGTTAAGATACTAAAGGAACGCAAAAAATTTAACAAGGAAATGAAATTAAAATTAGGAGAATGGTATATTGATTCAAACTGGGTGTGTACTAAAGATAATGGGGAACATATAACAGCTAATAGTATAAAATATTTAAGTAGAGTTATAAATTATGAACTTGAAATAGATTTTAATTTTCATAGTTTAAGACATACACATGCTACAATGTTATTAGAAAATGGTGCTAATATAAAAGATATACAAAAACGACTTGGGCACAATAGAATATCAACTACAATGGACACTTATTCACATGTAACTGATAAAATGAAAAATGAGACTGTAGAGATTTTTGATAATATTGTAGACTAAATTTGCCACCGAAAACGCCTTACGGTGGCAAATCGGTGGCAAATACAATATATTATCAATATATTAATCTATATAAACGTTGCTATTGCTTGATTACCTTAGCTACAGTTTCCACATGTGTAGAATGAGGGAACATATCTACAGGTTGTGCCTCAATACATTTAAATCCATGCATATTTAGATAATTTAAATCCCTTGCTAAAGTAGAAGGATTACAAGAAACATAAACAATTCTCTCAGGATTCATTGAAACAATTGTATCTAAAACCTTTTCGTCACAACCCTTTCTAGGTGGGTCTACAACTACAACATTAGCAGTCTTACCCTCACTATACATCTTAGGAACAACCTCTTCTGCCTTACCCACATAGAATTCAGCATTATGTATATTGTTTAATCTAGCATTTACCTTAGCATCTTTTATAGCATCTTCTATAATTTCTATTCCATAAACTTTTTTAGCCTTTTGCGCTAAAAATAAAGATATTGTACCTATACCACAATAAATATCAAAAACAGTATCAGTATCCTTTAAATCTGCATATTCAAGAGCTTTATCATATAATACCTTAGTTTGTATAGGATTTACTTGGAAAAATGACAATGGAGAAATCTCAAATACTAAATCTCCTATATAATCATTTATTTTACCATCTCCATACACAACTATATTCTCTTTTCCAAGAATGGCATTTGTATTTTTTTCATTTATATTTACAACTAAAGTCTTAAATCCAGGTATATTTTCCTCTAATACTGAAGCTAATTCTTTAAGATATGGAAGTCTGTTTCCATTAGCAACTAATACAACCATTACTTCTTTAGTTGTAAATCCAATTTTTGTCACCAAATGTCTAATTACTCCAGTCTGAGACTTTTCATCATATATGCTTACCTTATAAGCTCTTATATATGTTTTTATTATCTTAACAATTTTATCATTTAGTTCATGTTGTATTACACATTTTTCTGTCGATATTACATCGTGAGTCTTCTTTTTGTAAAAACCAATAATAGGAACTCCATTGTTCTTTTGTATTGGAAATTGAGCTTTATTTCTATATCTATATGGCTTCTCCATGCCTATAGTATCATGAACTACCACATCATCCAACTTACCTATTCTTGTAAGCACTTGTTTAACTTCATTTGTTTTCATTTCAAGTTGTTTATCATAGTCTAAATCTTGTATTTGGCACCCTCCACAATCCTTAAGATTGTCACTACACACTCTTTTTACTCTAAATGGAGACTTCTCTATTATTTCAACAATGTCTCCTACAGCATAATTTTTCTTGACCTTATTAATTTTAACTTTAACTTTATCTTGTATTAATCCGCCCTCTACAAAAACTGTAATACCATTGTACTTTCCAACGCCTACTCCAGCCTGTCCAATGTCTACTATATCTACAATATACATCTCGTTTTTTGAAAGCATAAATCACCCTCCAATCACTATATTAAATTTAAATTCTTACAAATTCTTTTCTTTAAATATATATTAAAATCTTGCTATTAACTAAACTATATTTTTTACTAAGCTACAATATTTTATTTTACCAAAAAAAAAGGAGCTTATAAAGCCCCTTGACAAAATAAATTTATTATTTTCTTATAAAACTCTAGTTGAACCTCTATATATTACACCTCTTGATGCATCCACTGTTACAACTTCTCCATCTTTTACTAGATTAGTTATATCATTTGCAGACACAATAACTGGTATATCTAAATTTATTCCTACGATAGCTGTATGTGATGTCATTCCACCATTTTCAGTTACTACAGCTCCTGCTTTCTCTATATAATTGTTCATTTCAGCATCAGTAGCTGTAGAAACTAATATATCTCCTTTATTGAAGTCTACACAAGTATCTCCATTTTTTATTATACGAACTTTACCTTCTACTGTTTGATTACCTACACCTATACCTTGAACAATTTCTTCACTTATTACATGAACCTTTATTAAGTTAGTAGTTCCGCTTACTCCTACTGGTACTCCAGCAGTTATAACCACTAGTTCTCCATTATCTATATAATCTGCTTGTCTAGCTGCTTCTATTGCTTTTTCTATAACTTCATCTGTATTTCCTGCAACAGAAGATTTAACTGGATAAACTCCCCATGTAAGAGCTAGTTTATTCATAGTTTTTTCATTATTTGTAGTAGCTATTATTGGAGATTTTGGTCTAAATTTAGACACCATTCTAGCAGTATAACCTGAAGAAGTAGATGTTATTATAGCTGATGCATCTAAATCTACAGCTGTTGTACAAGTAGCATGGCTTATTGCATCTGTTACTGTAACATTATTAGTACCATTTTCCTTTAACAATCTATCATAATCCAAAGTTTCTTCTGTTCTTTTTGCTATTGTGGCCATCATTTTCACAGCTTCTACAGGATATTTCCCAGCAGCAGTTTCTCCAGATAACATTATTGCATCTGTTCCATCATATATAGCATTAGCTACGTCTGTAACTTCTGCTCTTGTTGGTCTTGGATTTCTTATCATAGAATCAAGCATTTGTGTAGCAGTTACAACTGGTTTTGCTAATTCATTGCATTTTTTTATCATCATTTTCTGAACTATTGGCATTTCTTCAGTAGGTATTTCAACACCTAAATCACCTCTAGCTACCATTATACCATCAGAAACTTTTAATATTTCATCTAAGTTTTCTACACCTTCTTGATTTTCTATCTTAGATATAATTTGTATATCAGTTGCATTGTTATTTTCTAAAATTTCTCTTATTGCTAGTACATCAGATGCTTTCCTTACAAATGAGGCAGCTATATAGTCTATACCTTGGCTTATTCCAAATTCTATGTCGCTTATATCTTTAGGAGTTATTGCTGGTAAATTTATTTTTACACCAGGCACATTTACCCCTTTATGATTTTTTACTATTCCAGAATTTTCAACGATACATACTATATCTTCGCCATTTATTTCTTTTACTCTTAAACCAACTAAGCCATCATCTATTAGTATAGAATCTCCTACTTTAACATCTTCCGCAAGACCCTTATAACTTACTGTACATATTTCTTTAGTTCCTACAACATCTTTCATAGTTATAGTAAATTTTTGTCCTTCTTCTAAAGATACCTCTGGGTCTGCAAAATTACCTGTTCTAATTTCTGGACCTTTAGTGTCTAATAATATAGCAACTGGTTTATTTAGTTTTTCTCTAACTTTTTTTGCCATATCTATTCTTTCCTTGTGTTCTTCATGTGAACCATGGGAAAAGTTAAATCTGCACACATTTAGACCATTTTGCATAAGTTGAGTTAAAACTTCTTCACTTTGTGATGCTGGCCCTAGCGTACAAACAATTTTTGTTTTCTTTACATTATTTAACATATTTGCTCCTCCTGAAATATTATTTCACAGATTTATTTTAAATACTAAGATTTATATAGATAATATTTTTGCCATTTCATAAGCTTCTTTATCAAAAACCTTCTTTTGAGATAAAGCTTCACTTATTTCTAAGTCAATTATTTTGTTTTCTTTTATTCCGACAACTCTAGCTGACTTTCCATCTAGTAGTAATTCTACAGCTCTTACACCAAGTCTGCTTGCTAGTATTCTATCAAATACAGTTGGGCTTCCTCCTCTTTGAACATGACCTAATACAGTTACTCTTAAATCTGCTCCTGATTCTTTTTTAAGTTCCTTCTCTAAATCGCTAGCACTTCCAACTCCTTCTGCCAACACGATTATACTATGTCTCTTACCTCTTTTTTGAGTAGTCTTTAATCTTAAAGCAACTTCATCTACTTTAACCTCTACTTCTGGTACTATTATAGTTTCAGCTCCTCCTGCAAGACCTGCATATAAGGCTAAATCTCCACAGTGTCTTCCCATAACTTCTACTATATTAACTCTTTCATGAGATGATGATGTATCTCTTATTTTACCTATAGCATCTATAATAGTATTCATTGCAGTGTCAAATCCTATAGTATAATCTGTATATGCTAAGTCATTATCTATAGTTCCTGGTATACCTATAGCTGGAAATCCTAAGTCACTAAGTTTTTGAGCTCCTGTAAATGAACCGTCTCCTCCAATTACTACTAAGCAGTCAATTTTATACTTTTTAAGAATTTTTACTGCCTTTAATCTACCTTCTTCTGTTTTGAATTCTTCACATCTAGAAGATTTTAATATAGTTCCTCCTCTGTGTATAATATCCCCAACAGAAGATAAGTTCATTTCAGTTAAATCTTCTTCCAACAATCCCTTATATCCTCTATTGATTCCATATACTTTGCATCCATAATATATTGCTGACCTTACAACCGCTCTAATTGCAGCATTCATTCCTGGAGCATCTCCTCCACTTGTTAGTAATCCTATAGTTTTCATTTTTTACCTCCTTGGATTTTATGTCAAATTTTTATTATAATCATTCTTATCACATCTTAATGGACTTTTTTCGTCCCTATATCATTTTTCAATCCCATCAAGACTAAAAAAATTAAATGTCCTTAAATGTCCATTTTGTGATATTATATCACAAAACGGACAATATTTTTCATATTATTATAATATATTTAGATTTTTATCCAAAAAATTAAGCTTTTATCTTTATGTTATCCTTAGGAAGTAATCTTTCTAAATTGTTTATAAATTCATCACATATAAAGGTGGATACTCCTGTCATTTTATATGCTTTGCGCTTACCATTTATATTTTCATCCATAGGATATAAGTATATACTGTCATTGCCTGGATATTGCTTTGCTATTTCTATAATATTGTAAGTTGTATCTGTGTCAGACATACTATCTATTTTTAAATACAGTTTTTTTCCACTTTCTAACTTCATATTTTGTACATTTTTAGTTCTTACTGAATTATATTTTTTAGCTTCAAAGTCAGTATTGTCTTTTATATCTTTTATTTCTCTAGCTATAAGTTTTGCATTTTCGCCTTCTTTTATACTTAATGTTCCTTTTACATAAATTATATTATCTTCGTTTAAAATAACATTATATTTTTGTAATAACTGAGGAAAAACTATTATTTCTATAGCACCATATAAATCTTCTAACTCAATAAATGCCATAATTTCATTTCTTTTTGTGGTTTTTATCGTTTTATTTACAATCATTCCACCCATTATTGCATCAGTTTCATTCATTTGTATATATGACTCTTCATCCTCTTTTAATGAATTTAACTTTCCATTATCTATAGATGTTTTTTCTTGTAATTCTTTTTCAAATTGCGATAAAGGATGCCCACTTACATACATTCCCAGAACTTCTTTTTCAAGATTAAGTTTCTCTCTTTCTTCATATTCTGGTCTTTTAGGTAAATTATATATTTGTTGAAAGTCACTATCTTCTTCACTATCTCCAAAAGCATCAAATAATGAAATTTGACCTTGAACATTTTTCTTTCTATCCATAGAAACACTTTCTAATAAAGTTTCATAACCAGCCATCAGACTAGCTCTATTTTCACTTATATTATCAAAAGCTCCACATTTTATTAAGCTTTCTATTACTCTTTTATTTGTATCTTTTTGGTCTAATCTCTTAACTAAATCAACTAAGTCTATAAATAATCCCTTAGACTCTCTCTCATCAATTATATTATTTATTATATTTACACCAACATTTTTTACAGCAGCCAGACCAAACCTTATGTTGTCACCTTCAACCGAGAATTTTGAAAAACTTTTATTTATGTCTGGTGGCAACACATCTATATCCAATGCTTTACATTCTCTTATATATTCAACTACCTTATCAGTATTTCCCATAACACTAGTTATTAAAGCTGCCATAAACTCAACAGGATAATATGTTTTTAAATAAGCTGTCTCATATGCTAAAACTCCATATGCAGCTGCATGTGATTTATTAAATGCATAACGAGCAAAATCTATCATGTCATCAAATATTTTATTGGCTATTTCCTCTTCTACACCATTTCTAACACACCCTGCAATTTCTATGTTGCCATCTTCATCAAATTTCCCATGAATAAAATATTGTCTTTCTTCTTCCATTACATCCATTTTTTTCTTACTCATGGCTCTTCTAACCAAGTCGCTACGACCATAACTATATCCACCTAAATCTCTAACAACTTGCATAACTTGTTCTTGATATACCAAACATCCATATGTAACTTCCATTATTGGTTTTAATTTCTCATGTAAGTATGTTACATCTTTTGGATTACTTTTATTTTTTATATACGCAGGTATAGAGTCCATTGGACCTGGTCTAAATAGGGATATTCCCGCTACAATATCTTCAAAATTATCTGGTTTCAGTTGTTTCATAAAACTTCTCATACCAGCACTTTCCAACTGAAACACTCCTAAAGTATTTCCAGATGAAAGCATTTCATATACCTTTGGATCATCATAGTCCATCTTTGAAAAATCTATATTTTCAGTGTAATTTTTTATTGTTCTATTCTTTTCTATTAAATCAAGTGCATCTCTTATAACTGTAAGTGTTCTTAATCCAAGAAAGTCCATCTTTAAAAGACCAAGTTCTTCAAGTGTTGTCATAGTAAATTGAGTTGTGATTGCATCTTGATGCTTGTACAGAGGTACATACTCATCTACAGGATTTTTGGATATAACAACTCCTGCTGCATGAGTGGAAGCATGTCTTAACATTCCCTCTATTTGCTTTGATATATTGATTATCTCTTTTGTTTCAGGGTCTTGGTCATATAAATCCTTAAGGTTTGGATTTGTATCTAATGCCTTATCTATAGTCATTCCTAAAGCAAATGGTATTTCTTTAGCTATCTTATCAACCTTATTGTAGCCTATATCTAATACTCTTCCAACATCTCTTATTGCGGCTTTTGCACCCATTGTTCCAAAAGTTATTATTTGTGCAACATGGTCATCACCATATTTTCGCTTTACATAGTCTATAACTTCTTCTCTTCTTTCATAGCAAAAATCTATATCTATATCTGGCATAGATATACGTTCTGGATTTAGAAAACGTTCAAATAGGAGAGAATATTTTATTGGGTCTATATCAGTTATCTTAAGTGTATATGCTACTATTGAACCTGCCGCACTACCTCTACCTGGTCCTACTATAATATTATTTTCTTTAGAGAAATTTATAAAGTCCCAAACTATTAAAAAGTATTCCACATAACCCATTTTTTCAATTACATCTAATTCATAGTTTAATCTATCTAGTATCTCACTATCAGGATTATCATATCTTTCTTTTAATCCATTAAAACACAATTCTCTTAAATAAGTTTCTGGTGTATATCCATCTGGAACATCATATTTAGGAAGATGTATAGTATTAAAATCAAACTCTACATTACACATATCGGCTATTTTTACAGTATTATCAATAGCCTCTAGTGCATATGGGAATAACTCTTCCATTTCTTCTCTTGATTTCAGATAAAACTCATCACTTCCAAATCTCATTCTATTTGGGTCATTTACTGTTTTACCCATTTGAATACACATAAGAACATCATGTATTTTTGAATCTTCTTTATTTACATAGTGAACATCATTAGTAGCAACTAGTGGAATACCAGTCTCTTTTGATAATTTCACTAATCCAGAATTCACTTCTCTCTGTTCTGGTAAATTATGGTCTTGAATTTCTAAAAAGAAATTTTCTTCACCAAATATATCTTTGTAATCAATGGCAAACTTTTTTGCTTTTTCATAATTTCTATTCATCAAAGCACGTGCAACATCTCCTGCAAGACATGCAGAAAGTGCTACAATCCCTTCACAATGCTTTCTAAGTTCTTCCATATCGACTCTAGGCTTATAGTAGAAGCCTTCTACATATGAAGTTGAGACTATTTTTATCAAATTTTTATAGCCTTCCATATTCTTAGCTAACAAAACTAAATGTCCTTGATATTTATCATAATTAGGGTCTTTATCTCTTAATCCACGTGCAGCTGTATAAACTTCACACCCTATAATTGGTTTTATTCCTTCTTTTATAGCTGTTTTATAAAAATCTATAACACCAAACATACAGCCATGGTCAGTAATAGCAATTGAACTCATATTTAATTCTTTAGCTCTTTTTATAAGTTTTTTCACCCTCGAAAATCCATCAAGTAAACTATACTCGGTATGTACATGAAGATGAGCAAAATCTTTTTCCATTAAATCACCTCCTGTTTTATAAATTTAATTTTACCACAAATACATGTCTTAAAACAAAAACAGAGACTTTTATCTCAAAATAGGAATTAACTTCCACCTATAACCCTATATGTTGAAATTAATTCTTATTTTGAGATTGTCCCCTCAAATTTATTATAATGATTTTTTTTTCAAGTCTGTTGCGATTTCTTCTATTTTTCTAAGTCTATGATTGACACCAGATTTTCCTATTGGCGGGTCTAACATCTCTCCAAGCTCCTTGAGAGTCATATCTTCATACTCAATTCTAATCTTGGCTATTTCTTGTAAATTTTCTGGTAAGCTACTAATCCCTATAGTTTCTTGTATTAGTCTAATATTTTCTACTTGTCTTACGGCTGCATTTACTGTTTTAGAAAGGTTAGCTGTCTCGCAATTTACTATTCTGTTTACATTATTTCTCATTTCTTTTACTATTTTAGTATTTTGGAGACTTAAAAGAGCGTGGTGTCCTCCTATAATACTTAATAAATCGGATATTTGTTCACTCTCTTTAAGATAAACAACATAATTATTTTTTCTAGCCACAATTTTACTATTAAAGCCTAAAGAATTTATAAGTTCTTTTAATGAATCTGCAAAATCCTCATTGTTAGTTACAAATTCCATATGATAGTTTTTTTCTGGGTCACTTATAGAACCTCCACCAAGAAAAGCTCCTCTTATAAAAGCTCTTTTACATCCCTCATGTTTAACCAAACTTTCTGGAACTCTATTTATAGTAAAAAATCCCTCTTTTTCTTCCAATACACCTAATTTTTTTAATAACATTTCTGAACCCATTTCACTTGTTACCATTAATACATAACTATTATTTCTCTTTAACATTTGATTTTTATTTACAGAGATTGTAGTATTTATGCTGAAATTCTTTTTTAATAACTTAAAGACTTTACGGGCTATTGAGTTTAATTCTGTTGTTATTTTTAAATTTAGTTTTTTATATCCAACAATTTGTATACTTCCCCCTGATTTAACTAGAGCTGACAGTTCAGCTATATTACAACATTCATTCTCAGATACAATTCTCGCTAGTTCATTTTTGGTTTCAGTTGAAAAAGACATATATATCACCCATTAACTAATTTTTCTTTAACCTTTTTTTTATTTCCTGCAAGGCAACCTTTATTATTTCCTTTTCATCATCATACCTAGCTAGGTCTACCACTCTATCTAGATGGATAAATTTAGCATCAATAAAGCCTTCCTCTTTTTGTGGAATAGTATCCATATTTTTTGCTTGCATTAAGTACCAAAAAACTGTTTTATGAACTGCTCTATTTTCATCCCAGTTTTCTTTGAATGTATAGTGTATTTCACCTAAATATTTCAATATATCTGCTTTTACTCCAGTTTCTTCGCTTACTTCACGTAATGCTGCCTCTTGGTTATTTTCCCCTTCTTCTACTTTTCCTTTGGGTAGCACCCAATCTCCATTGAACTTCCTTAGTAAAAGAATCGTATTGCCAAACAGGACTACACCACCAGCACTAACCTCTTCTCTCATCGATGTTCACTCCTTAAAACTAACATAATGATAAGGATTTCTACACTTTTTTTTAAAATCCTTTTTTACTAACTTTTGTTGTAATTATGATTTAGGGCTAACTCAATAACTATGTTAGATATATATTTTGCATCATGTCTTATATAATTATTTTTTATTTCAATCAAATTTTTTTCTACGGTTTTTATACCCATCTCTTTTAACTTATCTTTTTGTTTTTTATCTAGTAAAACCTGTTCTGCTCCATCTTGTTTATATAAATCAAGCATTCCTTCTGGCAATATTTCGTTATTTGCTATCACATAATCTATCAAATTATTGTCAGTATGCTTTATTATCGCATTAATATGTTCTAATACATTATATCCTTCTGTTTCCCCTGGTTGAGTCATTATATTTGATATATACACTTTTGGCGCTAGAGAGGCTTTAATGGCGTCTACAACACCATCTACAAGTAAGTTTGGTATTATACTAGTATATAAACTTCCAGGACCCATAATTATAATATCAGCATCATAAATAGATGCAATAACATCTCCTAATGGTTTAACATCTTTAGGATTTAAAAAAATCTCATCAATAGAACTTTTTTGATTTTTTGATTCTTCAGGTATACTAGATTCGCCATTTACTATTTCACCATTTTTTAATTTGGCAACTAAGTTTACATCTTCTAGTGTTACTGGCAAAACCCTACCTGTTATAGCAAAAATCTCACTTAATTTATACACAGCTTTTTCAAAGTTTCCATATAATCCATTCATAGCAGCTAAAAATAGATTCCCAAAACTTTGACCTTTTAAAAGTCCTTCTGTAAACCTATATTGCATAACTTCATTCATAGTTGGTTCTATATTTGCAAGTGCTAACAGGCAATTTCTTATATCTCCTGGTGGAAGCATTCCTAAGTCTTCTCTTAATACTCCTGAACCTCCACCATCATCAGCAACAGTAACAATCGCAGTTATATTCTGCGTAGAGTGTTTAAGCCCCCTCAGAAACACTGATTGACCAGTTCCTCCACCTATTACTACTACATTAGGGTCTCTATTTTCAATAACAGACCTCTGAAATAACCTTACTTTTTCATTCTTTGCTTTCTTATATATAAATAACGATACAATTAATGCAATCCAACCTAAAATTCCTACAATAATAAGTAATTTAGCCATGTTTGCCTCCATTATCGTAACATAGAGTCTCTGTGTTTTTTTACAACTCTATATCCTTTATTAGATAAATCCTCCGCTATAAGATTTGTTATAGTAACTGACCTATGTCTTCCACCTGTACATCCAACACCAATTACTAGATGTTGTTTTCCTTCTTCTATATATTGAGGTACTAAGAAATGAATCATATCCAAAAGTTTTACATAAAATTCCTCACTAATTTTAGAATTCATAACATAATCTCTAACTTCTTTATCGTCACCAGTTTTAGATCTCAATTCTTCAACATAATATGGATTAGGAAGAAATCTTACATCGAATACTAAATCTGCATCAGCAAGTATACCATGTTTAAATCCAAAAGATACTACAGATATAGTTAAATTAGGATTATCTTCACCAGAAGAATATATTTTCTTTATTTCTTCTTTAAGGTCTTTTGGTTTCATATTAGTTGTGTCAATTATGCATGTAGAAAATCCCTTTAAAGGCTCCATTATTTTTCTTTCCATTTTTATACCTTCTGGAATTTGCATGTCTTTCGCCAATGGGTGATTTCTTCTTGTCATTTTATATCTCTTTAACAATACATCATCATTACAATCTAAATACACCATTTCATATTCATAATTTTCTTTTTCTAAGTAGTTTAAACTTTCATGAAGAGCTTCAAAAAACTTTCTTCCTCTTATATCTATACCTAGAGCAACTTTATCAATACTTGAATTTGGTTGATAACATAATTCTGCAAATTTAGTTATCAAAGCAGGAGGTAGATTATCTACACAATAAAATCCCATATCCTCTAAAGCTCTCATTGTTTCACTTTTTCCAGACCCTGAAAGACCTGTAACTATAACAAATTTCATTGCTAACTCCTCCTTTTTATCTTCTGTTTATTACACTTTTATCTTTCGATTATTACACTATAATATTTTCTACTAATGATATATCCATATTTGAATCATATACAGCTTTTATAGCTCGTTTAAAATCACCCACTCTTTCTGGGCAATGTGCATCTGACCCTATTATAAATTTATTTCCTATTTCTTTTATTTCGTTTATTTGTTTTACATTTAAAAAAGAATGACTACTATTTATTTCAAGCCTTGTATCTGTCTTTTTTGCTACCTTTGCTATTTCTTCTATATATACATCACCTTTATCACCAGGATGTGTAATTACAAAAATATCATTATTATTCATAGCATTTATTACGGCTTTTGTATTATACTCTTTTGCTTTTTCAGTTTTAAAAATATAGTTATTACAATGATTTAATAAACTTCCAAATGATGTAGGAGTAGAACCAAAATGGTATCCAGCCATGATATAGTCAAGTTCTTTTATAAATTTTTCATCCATGTCTATATTACCTTTATCATCTAATATGTTACACTCCATACCCAAAAGTATATTTATATCACTATATTTATCATTCAAAGAATTTATTTCTTCTCTCATTTTATGAATATCTTTCCTCTTTACACCATATGCAATATGTTTATAACTATGGTCTGATATTCCGATTGTCTTTATCCCTTTAGCAATGGCCACCTTTACATTATCTTCAATAGTTCCCTTACCATGACTATATAATGTATGTGTATGATAATCAGCCAATATTTTCATTTGTTAATCCTCTCCAAGTATTTTGACTTCTTCTTCCAACATAACCCCAAACTTGGCATATACAGCACTTTTTATAACATATATTAAATCTAAAATATCTTTAGCACTTGCTTCTCCTAAATTAATCACAAATCCACAATGCTTCTCAGATACTTGAGCACCTCTTAAAGTAAGTCCTCTTAGTCCAGTTTCTTCTATTAACTTCCCTGCAAAATATCCTGTTGGTCTTTTAAATGTACTTCCTGCACTAGCAAAATTTAATGGTTGCTTAGTTGTTCTTCTTGTTGTTAAATCATCCATTAAACTTTTTATTTCATCATAATTTCCTTTTTGTAAATCTATTTCTGCTGATAAAGCTATATACCCATTTTTCGTTATTATACTTTTTCTATACCCAAATTCCATCTGTTCATTTGACAGTTCAAAGATATTTCCTTCCATATCTATTAATCTTACCGATTTTACTATATCTTTCATTTCACCACCATATGCTCCTGCATTCATGGCTAATGCTCCACCCAATGTTCCAGGTATACCTGAGGCAAACTCAAATCCTTTTAATTCTTGTTTTTGAAGAGCTTTACCTAAAACAGATAATAAAGCTCCTGACTGAGCAATTATTTTAGTGCCCTTTATCTCATAAGAATTAAAGTTGTCTGCAAGTTCTATTACTATGCCTCTTATTCCACCATCTTTAATTAGAATATTTGAGCCATTTCCAATTATTAAATATGGAATAGACTCTTTTTTCACTAATTGAAGTACATTTTTTAACTGCTCTTCAGTTCTAGGTCTAACCAATATATCGGCTGGCCCTCCAACTCTAAATGAGATATGTTTTTTCATAGGTTCATCTATTTTTATATCATCTTTGCTTAATATATTTAATAAATTTTCATATATATCTTGATTATTCATTGTATTTCCTCCCAAATTATACTAAACTTCAGTTGTCATTATTATCTAAATTATATTAATATATAGTATTAACTATATTCAATAATATATGATTTTGCTTATCATACAGATTTCATATTTTTAAGTTTTTTAATTCCAAACTATATTCAATAAATATATAATAAAGTAAAAAAAAAAAAATAACAACATATAAAAGAACATAAATAATTTAAAAAAAGCATCAATATCGCTGATATCAATGCTTTAAAAGGCTATTTAATTCGTATTATTTATCTAACTATTTTTCACATAGCAAAGATAATAAATTCCCCCAACTATTATAGAACCTCCAACTACATTTCCAAGCGTTACAAATACCAAATTAGTTATTAATTGAACCATAGTAATATCTGCTCCTAATGCCCTTCCCATTGGTATAAAAAACATATTTGCAACACTATGTTGGAATCCACATAACACAAATAACATTATTACTGTCCAACATGAGGCTAACTTAGATACTATGTCTTGAGATGCTGTAGCCATCCATACAGCTAAAACTACTAAAATGTTACAAAGTATTGCTTTTAAAAACATTGAAACTATCGTTGAATTAACTTTAGCTTCTGCTACAGCTATGGCTTTTGTAGCTACATCCCCTGTTAATGTAGAAGAATAATATAAAAGTGCCACTAAAAGTAGTGAACCTGCTAGATTTGCAAAATAAACTAATCCCCAGTTTCTTAGCATTTTCCCTAATGTTATTTTTTTATCCATAAGTGGAATAAACATTAAGGTATTTCCAGTGAATAATTCTGCCCCTGCTACCACTACAAGCATAAGACCTACTGGAAAGACCATAGCACTTAAAAAACTAGCTATTCCTGGGTCTATCTTACCAAAAGTCTGACTAATTATTATACTACCCAATGCCCCAAAACCTATAAATGCTCCTCCAAGTAAACCTAATAAAATTGCATTTTGTGTTGAAATATTCGCTTTTTTAATGCCTGCACTTATAGTTGCTTGTGCAGTTTCCCCAGGTGTCAAGAATCCTTTACTCATAAATCCTTCCCCCTTAAAAATTATACTTTTCCTTGTCTTTTTATGGCAATAATTATATAATAACAATATGATATATAATAAATTTTATTAATATAAAAAATATACTATATATTTATATATACTTGTCTCATATAATTATATTATTTATTATATACCAACTTTGTTAATTTCGAAATAATTTATATTGAATTTGAAAAATTTACCTTTCGAATATTTATTTTACTTTTTTATTGTTGAGGTATTATATATAATAGATATATGTTTGTGTTATTATATATAATTACTTATTTTAATAAATATTTAAAGGAGGAAATTTTATGTTTGATATATCATTTTTCGAAATGTCAATATATGAAATAGCAGTTACTACAATATATATAATTAATTTCATGGTTATACTAAATCTCATTTTTAGAGAAAAGAGAAATATAAATACAACTCTAACATGGCTTCTTATATTAGTATTAATACCAGCTCTTGGATTTATACTTTATATAGCTTTTGGCAGAAATATTTCAAAAAACAATATGTTTAGATTAAAAGAAAAGGATGATAAGATAATCAAAAGCAATATACTAGATACTCAAGTTAAATTACAATCTACATCTGAAATTAATTCAGAGATACATCAACATAAGGATATGATTTATGCATTAGCTAATTCAAATAATGCTCATTATACCAATAATAACGATGTGTGGATTTACGCTGAGTCTAGTCAATTTTTTAACACTCTTCTTGAAGAACTTAAGAAAGCAAAGAAATATATAAACATACAGTTTTACATTTTCAAAGATGACAAAATCGGAACTGAAATAATTGACATTCTAGTAGATAAAGCCAAAGAAGGTGTAGAAGTAAGACTTTTATTTGACGCCGTTGGTGGTAGAACACTAAAAAATAGTACACTTTCTAGATTAAAAGAAAGTGGTGTTAAAGTTGGAAGTTTCTTTCCATCATTCTTAAAAATTGTAAACTTTAACTTAAACTACAGAAACCACCGAAAAATAGTTGTCATTGATGGAAAAGTAGGATTTGTAGGTGGATACAATGTTGGAGACGAATATCTAGGTAGAAATCCAAAATTTGGTCTATGGAGAGATACACATACTAAACTTACTGGTGATTGTGTAATTGACCTAAATATGAGGTTTATCCTTGATTGGAGATATACAACTAAAGAAGATTTAGATTTAGAAAAGTACTTCGTAGAAAGTGAAACACCTTCTGATTGTCCTTCTGAAAATATTGGGATTCAGATAGTATCAAGTGGTCCAGATATATTAGAACTTGATGAAATTAAATATGGTTACCTTAAAATGATTCAGAAAGCTAGAAAGTATATATACATACAGAGTCCTTATTTAATACTTGACTCAACATTTATAGATACTTTAAAAATAGCTTGTTTATCTGGTGTTGATGTAAGAATTATGATTCCTTCTAAACCTGACCATCCTTTTGTATACTGGGCATCATATTCATATGCTGGAGAACTTTTAAAATTTGGAGCTAAAATCTACACTTATGGTGAAAATGCATTTTTACATGCTAAGACAATAGTTATAGATGACTCTATATGTTCTATAGGAACAGCTAATATGGATATAAGAAGCTTTGAGCTTAATTTTGAAGTAAATGCATTTATGTACTCTTCAAAAAAAGCACTAGAGCAAAGAGTTATATTTGAAAATGATATTTTAGATTCAAAAGAAATAACATTAGATGTATATAATTCTAGGTCTACTTATATAAAAATCAAGGAATCAATTTCTAGACTATTATCATCAGTTTTATAAATCTTTTATTTTATAAAAATTTTACCTTTTGGTTTATTTTTTAAAGTTTTTTATATATATTATTTTTTTTTTATTGGATTCAGTCCATTTTTTTTATTTTTTTTAACTATTCTGAATTATTTTATATTATAATAGACTAGTATAGTTTTTTTTTAATAGGTAACTTTTTTGCATTGTTTTTATGAATAAAGAAATTGTTGTATATTATTCTTTCTTTATTGTTTTGGTTTTGTTCACCAACATAATATTGGTGTCAACTCATGGTTAATTATTTTATGAAAAATAATAACTTTAAAAAGAAAAGGGGGATTTGTTATGTGCGATTTTATTTCACACAACAAGCAGTTATTTGACGAATTAGATATATTTATTGACTCTCTTGCAACAAAGGAAGGTGCTTTGATACAAGTTCTACATGAAGCTCAAGGTATATTTGGATATCTTCCAAAAGAAGTACAACTTCATGTTGCTAAAAGACTTGGAGTAGCTCCTGCAAAGGTATATGGGGTTGTTACATTCTATTCTTATTTCACTACAGAACCTGTAGGTAAGTATAAAATAAGTGTCTGTCTAGGTACTGTATGTTTTGTAAAAGGTGCTGATAAGATATTAAGTGCTTTTGAAAAACAGCTTGGTATAAAAGTTGGAGAAACTACTAGTGATTTTAAATTTTCTTTAGAAGGTTTAAGATGTTTGGGGGCATGTGGTTTAGCTCCAGTTGTTACTGTAAATGGTAAAGTTTATGGTAAAGTAAAACCAGATCAAGTAAGCGAAATATTGGATACTTATAGAGAATTAGAATTGAATTGTTAAGAGGGGTGAATAAATAATGCGTAAAGTAAATTCATTTGATGAATTAAAAGTTTTAGCTGATGAGCTAAAACCTAGTCTTAGCCTAAGAAAAAATTATTCTAAGGAAAATGTATTAAGAAGAGAATTACTTGTTTGTTGTGATACTGGATGTACATCTTCAAACAGTATGGAAATAGTTAGTGAGTTAGAAAATGAAATAAAAAAATCAGGAATACAAGACAAGGTTGATGTTCGTTTAACAGGTTGTTTTGGTTTCTGTGCTCAAGGTCCTATCGTAAAAGTTTATCCTGATAACGTTTTCTATGTGAAAGTTGAACCATCTGATGCTGAAAAGATAGTTCAAAATCACTTAATTAGAAATACAGTTGTTGAGGAATTATTATATGAAGAAGAATCTTTAAATAAAAAAGTAGAAGCACAAGAAGAAATGTCTTTCTACAAAAAACAATTACGTATAGCTCTAAAGAATTGTGGGCTTATAGACCCAGATAGTTTAGAGGATTATATTGCTAATGATGGTTATTTAGCTCTAGGTAAATGTTTAACGACTCTTACTCCTCAAGAAGTTATTGCAGAAGTAAAGACTTCTGGTCTTCGTGGTAGAGGAGGAGCTGGATTCCCTACAGGTTCTAAATGGGAAGCTGCTTCAAAGAATCCTGCTGGCCCAACTGATAAAAAATTCGTTGTCTGTAATGCTGATGAAGGAGACCCTGGTGCATTCATGGATAGATCTGTACTTGAAGGAGACCCTCATAGTGTACTAGAAGCTATGGCAATATGTGGATATGCTATAGGTTCTGATACAGGGTACATATATATAAGAGCTGAATATCCAAAATCTATAGAAAGACTAAAAGTAGCTATAGCTCAAGCTGAAGCACATGGCTTACTTGGTGAAAATATTTTAGGTACTGGATTTAACTTCAAATTAGAATTAAAATACGGTGCAGGAGCTTTCGTTTGTGGTGAAGGTACAGCTTTAATGCATTCAATTGAAGGTAGACGTGGTGAACCTAGAATGAAGACTTATAGTTCTTCTAAAAGTGGATTATGGAAATCTCCTACTTGCTTAAACAATGTTGAAACTTTTGCTAATATTCCAGCAATCATACTTAATGGTGGAGATTGGTTTGCTAACTTAGGTACTGATGATTCTAGTGGTACTAAAGTTTTTGCTCTTGGTGGAAAAGTAGAAAATGTAGGTCTTGTTGAAGTTGCAATGGGTACTACTTTAAGAGATATTGTATTTGAAATTGGTGGAGGAATTCCTGAAGGCAAAAACTTCAAGGCAGTTCAAACAGGTGGACCGTCTGGTGGATGTATACCAACTGAACATTTAGATATACCTATAGATTTTGGTTCATTAAGCTCTATAGGCTCAATGATGGGTTCTGGTGGTATGCTTGTTCTTGATGAATCTGACTGTATGGTAGATATAGCCAAATTCTTCCTTGAGTTTACTGTTGAAGAATCTTGTGGTAAATGTACACCTTGTCGTATAGGTACTACGAGATTATTAGAAATATTAACTAAAATTACAGAAGGTAATGGTACTCTACAAGATTTAGACGACCTAGAAAACCTTGCTGAAACTATACAAACTGCTTCATTATGTGGTCTTGGTAAAGCTGCTCCAAACCCTGTTTTAAGTACTCTTCAATATTTCAAAGATGAGTATATAGCACATGTTGTAGATAAGAAATGTCCTGCTGGCAAATGTCAAAACTTACTTTCTTACTTCATAACAGATGCTTGTAAGGGTTGTACAAAATGTTCTAGAGTGTGTCCTGCTGGTTGTATAACAGGTTCTGTTAAAGAACAACATACAATAGATACTTCTAAGTGTCTAAAATGTGGTGCTTGTATAGATAATTGTACATTTAATGCTATAATCAAGAAATAACTTATTTGGAGGAGGAATAACAATGAGTTTAGTTAATTTAACTATCAATGGCAAACATGTTTCAGCACCTAGTGGAACTTCTATCTTAGATGCTGCAAAACTAATAAATATAAAAATACATAACCTTTGTCATTTACATATGAATGAGATAGATAAGCTTGATACTTGTGCTTCTTGTCGTGTTTGTATGGTTGAGACAGAGAGAGGTTTAGTTCCAGCTTGTGGAACAGTTATAAAGGAAGGTATGAGAGTTCAAACTAATAGTGCTAAAGCATTAAATGCTCGTAGAACTATTGTTGAGTTACTATTATCAGACCATCCACAAGATTGCTTTATATGTGAAAAAAATGGAGACTGTGAATTACAAACTATAGCTGCTGATTTAGGAGTAAGAAAGATAAGATATCAAGGTTCTAAGTCTTTTGCAGGTAAAGATACCTCTACTAAATCTTTAGTTAAAGACCATTCTAAATGTATATTATGCAGAAGATGTGAAACTGTATGTAATGATATCCAAACAGTTGGAGCATTATCTGGAGTTAATCGTGGATTTAATACTTTAGTTAGTACATTTTTTAATGCTGATATGGTTGAAACAGAGTGTACATTCTGTGGCCAATGTATTTCTGTCTGTCCAACTGGAGCGTTAACAGAAGTAGATAATGTTCCTAAACTATGGGATGTTTTAAATAAAAAAGAAAAAACTATAGTAGTGCAAGTTGCCCCTGCTGTAAGAGTTGCTATTGGTGAAGAGTTTGGATTAGAACCAGGTTCAATATCTACAGGAAAAATGGTTGCTGCTTTAAAAGCACTTGGGTTTGAGCATGTATTCGATACAAACTTTGGTGCAGACTTCACTATAATGGAAGAAGCTACTGAATTTATAGAAAGAATTCAAAAAGGTGAAAATCTACCTATATTAACAAGCTGTTGCCCTGCATGGGTAAACTTCTTAGAACACAATTATCCAGACCAATTAAATCTAGCATCTAGCTGTAAATCTCCTCAAGGTATGTTTGGTTCTATAGCTAAGAATTACTATGCACCTAAAATACTAGGAATTAATCCAGATGACCTTTATGTTGTATCTGTAATGCCTTGTGTAGCTAAGAAGTATGAAGCTTCAAGAGAAGAATTAAGTGAATCTGGAATATTAGATGTTGACCTTTCTATAACTACTAGAGAGCTAGCTAAGATGATAAAAGAAGCTGCTATTGATTTACCTAATCTTCAAGACCAGGATTTTGATAATCCATTAGGAAAATCTACTGGTGCTGCGTCTATATTTGGAGCAAGTGGTGGAGTTTTAGAAGCTGCTCTACGTACTTCATATGAAAAGATAACTAACAAAACTTTAGATAATGTAAACTTTACTAATGTTAGAGGGCTTAAGGGAATCAGAGAAGCAAGTATAGATGTTGATGGAACTACAGTCAATGTATGTATTGTAAATACACTTAAAAATGCTAGAAAAATGATGGATAAAGTTAGAAGTGGAGAATGTAAATACCATATCATAGAAGTTATGGCATGCCCTGGTGGATGTGTTGGAGGAGCTGGTCAACCTTACCATCATGGTAATACTGATATAATTGATAGACGTGCTAATGCATTGTATGAGATAGATAGAAATAAGGCTATTCGTAAGTCTCATGAAAATCCTGACTTACAAGCTATTTATAAAGACTTCTTTGGAGATCCAAATAGCGATGTAGCTCATAAATACCTTCATACTCATTACTTTGATAAGAGTTGTATTTATGAAGAATGTCCAAAAGAATGTGCTTGTGAAGAAGCTAAATAAATTTTAACAAATTGAAAACTAAAATATTCTCAAATAAAAGGATTGTATAAAGTGCTTTTAAGTACTTTATACAATCCTTTCTATTTTAATCATAATAAGCTACATTTCTACGCTTATCTTTCTTAAAGTATCCCTGCCATTTTCATAAGCTGTTTTGCATTTGTAGTCTTACATCTTCCATCTTTTATGGCATAGTCAAAATAGATTTTATCATCAACATAGTACTCTGAAAAATGGTAGTTTACAATCTCTACATCTCCACCACTTGAAAGGTCACATAACTCAAAATCATGTGTTGTAACCATACTTATAATCCATGGCTTTGATAGTTTCTTTACTGCCTCACTTGCTCCAATAATTCTATCAGCAGAGTTAGTTCCTTTAAAAATCTCATCAACTAAAACTAACATCGGTAATTCTTTTATACTATATTGAATCATTGATTTTATTCTGAGAATTTCAGCATAAAAAGTTGATATACCTTGGCTTACATCATCTTGTATTCTCATAGATGTAAATATATACATACATGTGGCATCAAAATTTTTAGCACATACTGGAGCACCTGCATACGCCAATACTAAATTTACACCAATACTTCTTAAAAATGTCGTCTTCCCTGACATATTTGAACCTGTAATGATACAGGTTTGAGAATTTAATTTTATTGAATTTGCTACAACACTTTTCTCTGCTATTAATGGATGGTATACTTCTTCAACTTCTAACTTTGGAATACTTTCGCTTTTTATTATTGGAAAACATGTATTTTCTTTTACTTGACCAATAATAGTTAAACTTATCAAAGCTTCAAACTCTCCAATAGATTCAAGCCATCCTCTAATTTGATTTCCATATACACTTTTCCATCTTTCTAGAGATTCTGCACAGTGATAATTCCACATAAGAACACCACAAGCAAGTATATAAACTATTTGATTATATCTTAAGTTTACTGCATTACCTATTGAGTTCAGCTGTTTAATACCTTTTGAAACACCATTACCTTTAGAAAGTTTTGCTTGTAATTCTTTTAAATATGGGCTTTCAAATGTCTCTTTCTCTAAAACTTCAAACATCTTTTCATATACTTGTATACTTCTACTAAATGAGAATAATGGGGATAAAGTCTGCATAAGCTTTGTATTCCCAAACCCACCAAATCCTAGCTGAAGTACAAAAAGTAAAAAAACAGGTAGCACAGGCAAAAACCCTAATATAAAAAATATAAAAGATAGTATTGTTGCAGTAGGCAAACCCCAAGTAAAAACATGCATCCACTTAGGTATATATACTTTTTTATCTTCTCCATACTCTATAAATGACTCTATACTTCCATCAGAGTTGGTTTTTTGTTCCTTACCAATTATATTACTCAAGGTCTGAATATGGATAGAAAAATCCTGTTTTGATAATAGCTCTTTTACTGCTGTTTGTCTTTCTAGGATTATATTATCGTTTGGATTTTCATTCCATAAGGACTTAGCTAAAGACTTCTTTCCATAGGATGTATTAGCTATACAAATATACTGATATAGTGATGCTCTTCCAAATAAGTCTAAATCTTTTGCTTGTGAATTTTCTTCTTGTATATATTCTTTTCCATCTATTTTGAATTCTTTCCACTCATCACCAAATCTCTTAACATACTTATCCAGCACTTCACACTTACTCTTAAAATACGATTCTTCCTCTTTTATTTTATTATGAATAACTAAAAGTGAAATAAATAGAATCAATGCTACAATTCCAACAAAAATACCTACTATATTTTTATTGTAAAATCCAATAGCAAATCCCGCTATCAATATTAAAAAAGATATTAATCTAGCTGTACTTATATTATTTGATTTTTTATTTAAGAGCAGTTCTTTTTCAGTAGTACTTTCTAAAAGCTTACTAAAATAGTTCATTCCCATAAAGACTCCAACTTCCTTATCATATAATAAATTTAAATATAGTATTAAATTTAAACTAATAACCTTAAAAGCTAATTTAAACTCCAATTATATAATATATATTTTATAACTATTCTATACAATTTTATTTTATATGCACTCTCTATTACTTAGTATCAATAAGTTTTGATAGTTTCTTAGTAAATTCTTGAGCTGCATCATACCCCATTCCTCTTTGTCTAAAATTCATTGCTGCTACTTCTAGTATCATAGCAGTATTTCTTCCAGGCTTTACAGGAACAACTAACTTCTCTACATTAACACCAAGTATTTCTTCATATTCTTTATCTAATCCAAGCCTATCATAATACTTATTTTCATCCCAAGCTTCTAAATGTACTACTAAATCTATCATTTTAGAATTTTTGATAGCTCCTACACCATATAGACTTCTGACGTCTATTATACCTATTCCTCTTATCTCTAGGAAATGTCTTATTAATTCAGGAGACTGACCCATCAACATACTTTCATCTAATTTTCTTATTTCTACAGCATCATCTGCAACTAATCTATTACCTCTCTGAATTAGTTCTAATGCTGTTTCTGACTTTCCTATACTACTCTCACCCTTTATCAAAACACCTATACCATAAATATCAACTAAAACTCCATGAATCGTTGTATGTGGTGCTAACTTATTATCTAAATAGTTTGATAATCTATTTATAAGTCTAGTTGTGTTTCTGTTTGTACTTAAAAGTATTCTCTTATACTTTTTAGCCTTTTCAATCACATCTGGTTTTATTTCTAAATCTCTAGAAATTATTAAAGCTGGTATTTCATATGAGAAAAATCTATTTAGTACCTCTTCTCGAATTTCATTATCCATCAATCCAAAGAAATTATATTCTGTTTTTCCAACTATTTGTATTCTCTCATATGCAAAGTAATCAAAATATCCTGCAAATTGTAAACCTGGTCTATTTATATCTTGAGAGTATACATAATAATCTACATCATCAGGCATGTATACTACTTTAAGTTTTAAATCTTTTATTATTTCTCTTATTGATACTTTATTGCTAGTTTCCATCAATTTTCTTCCTTCCTAAAAAAATTATAAACATTCTCTGCAATGCTTTTATTCATTCCTTCTACTTCTAAAAGTTCTTCAAAAGTAGCTTCTTTTATGGCTTCTACATCTTTAAAATGACTCATCAGTGCTTTTTTTCTTTTTTCACCTATCCCTTGTATATCATCTAAGATAGATTTTGTCAAAGCTTTATTTCTTAGACTTCTATGATATGTTATTGCATAATTATGAACTTCTTCTTGTATACTAGCAATAAATCTATATAAACTAGTTGTCTTATCCAACTCGATTTCTTTTTCTTTACATATTAACCCTTTAGTCCTATGCTTATCGTCTTTGTACATTCCCCAAAGTGGTATGTCTACATCATTAAGTTCTAATACTTTTTTTACAGCGCTAACCTGTCCCTTTCCTCCATCCAACAATATAAGGTCAGGTAAATTTCCATGTTTCAATCTTCTATCTACAATTTCAGCCATGGAATCATAATCATTAGGTCCAATGACTGTTTTTATTTTATATCTTCTATACTCTTTTTTATCTTTTTTAGCATTTGTATAGACTACCATAGAGCCAATTGAATCTACTCCTTGTATATTTGATATATCAAAAGACTCTATTCTTATTGGCAATTTTTCTAAGTTTAACAATCGTTTTAATTCTTCTAATGCTCCAATACTTTTTTCATATTTCCTTTTGTTCATATCAGAAAATTTTTCAAGGTACTCTACTGCATTTTTTCTCACCATTTCAACTAGGCTTTTTTTCTCTCCTTTTTGTGGTACTCTTATTGTTACTTTTTGCCCTTTTTTAGACGATAGCCATTCTTCTAATATACAACTGTCTTCTATCTCATCTTCTATAATTAGTTCTTTAGGTATATATTCTTGCTCATTGTAAAATTGTTTTACAAATGAACTCAATATAGAAGCTCTTGGGCTATCCATTATCCCTTCTAGTATAAAGTGTTCTCTCCCAACAATCTTACCATTTCTAATAAAAAATACTTGTACACAGGCTTCATTATGAGCTCTTGCCATCGCAACTACATCCTGATTTAAATCGGTTACAGTAGCATCTATTTTTTGTTTTTGTATCATTTCTTCAAGACTCTTTATTTTATCTCTATATATAGCTGCTTCTTCAAATCTAAAATTCATAGAACTCTCATTCATCTTTTCTTTTAAGAGCTCCATCAACTTTTCTTCTTTCCCCGATAGACACATTATAATTTCTTCTATCATCTTTCCATATTCTTCTTTGGATACATTTCCTGTACAAGGTCCTAAGCACTTATTTATGTGTAAGTTTAAACAAGGTCTTGTTTTATTTTTTATCGCTTTTTCTATGTCAATTTTACAACTTCTTATTGGATAGGTACTGTTTATAAGGTCTAAAGTATCATTTACCGCAGTTATATTAGTATATGGTCCAAAATACTTTGCTTTATCTTTAAGAACCCTTCTAACCTTTAAAATCCTTGGATAATCTTCATTTGTAGTCACCTTAATATATGGGTAAGTTTTATCATCTCTAAGTAACACATTATACTTTGGTCTATATCTTTTTATTAAATTACATTCAAGTATTAATGCTTCCAACTCTGAATCTGTTATAATGTATTCAAATTTATATATATTCTTAACCATAGATTTTACTTTAGATGTATGGTTTTTTGAAGATTGAAAATACTGCCTTACTCTATTTTTTAGAGATATGGCTTTTCCCACATATATTATATGGTCGTATTTATCCTTCATTAAATATACACCAGGCTCAGAAGGTAATTTTTTTAAGTGGTCTTGTATATCAAACATATCGCCCTCCAAAACATTAAGTTTTATATTAAAATTATACCCTAAAATGTGAAAATTAAAAAGTTATTCAATTTCCAGCATTGTACACAAGTTAAAGTCCATATCATCTTCTATAATTGATTTAAAAGCAATCTCAAATACGAAGAACAATATGGACTTTATGTTTGGTAATTATCTACAATTTATTTTTAATTTATTTACTTCTAATATTTTCAACTTATTTTTATATATTTACAGTTAAAATTTTACACAGTTTATATAACCTAAGAGAAATATTTACTTAAGAATTGACCTGTATAAGACCCTTCAACTTTAGATACTTCTTCTGGTGTTCCAGTTGCAACTATAGTTCCACCTTTATCTCCACCCTCTGGGCCTAGGTCTATTACATAATCACAAGTCTTTATAACATCTAGATTATGTTCTATAACTATAATTGTATTTCCTGTATCTGCTAATCTTTGTAATACGTGAATTAACTTATCTACATCTGCCATATGAAGTCCTGTAGTAGGTTCATCTAATATATATAAAGTCTTTCCTGTTGGTCTTTTACTAAGTTCTGATGCTAATTTTATACGTTGTGCTTCTCCTCCAGACAATTGAGTTGAAGGCTGTCCTAATTTAATGTATGAAAGACCTACATCCATCAATGTATCCAGCTTTCTTTTTATGTTTGGTATATTTTCAAAAAACTCAACAGCTTCTTCTACATTCATATCTAGTATATCAGATATAGTTTTATCTTTGTATTTTACTTGTAATGTTTCCCTATTGTATCTTTCACCCTTACAAACCTCACAAGGAACATATACATCTGGTAGAAAGTGCATCTCTATTTTTATTATTCCATCACCTTTACAAGCTTCACATCTACCACCTTTTACATTAAAACTAAATCTTCCCTTTTTATATCCTCTTGCTTTAGCTTCATTAGTAGCAGCAAAAATATCCCTTATAAAATCAAATACCCCTGTATAAGTAGCTGGATTTGAACGAGGTGTTCTTCCAATTGGACTTTGGTCAATATTTATAACCTTATCTATATTTTCAATTCCTTTTATTTCTTTGTGCTTACCAGCTCTTTGTTTTAGTCTATTCACTTTACTTGCAACACCTTTATAAAGTATGTCATTTATTAGTGTACTTTTCCCAGAACCTGAAACACCTGTTATACATGTAAACTTACCTAATGGCAATTTTACATCAATATTTTTTAGGTTATTTTCTGATGCTTTGATTACTTCTATAAAACTTCCATTTCCTTCTCTAGTAGTCTCAGGAACTAATATTTGTTTTTTTCCACTTAAGTACTGACCTGTTATTGAGTTTTCATTTTCTATTATTTCATCTAAAGTTCCTTGTGCAACTATCTCACCACCATGTATACCTGCACCAGGTCCAATGTCTATAACATAATCAGCTTCTCTCATTGTATCTTCATCATGTTCTACGACAATTAAAGTATTTCCTAAATCTGTTAGATGTCTAAGAGTTCCTATAAGTCTGTCATTATCTCTTTGATGAAGACCTATACTTGGCTCATCAAGCACATATAACACTCCAACTAATGCTGAACCGATTTGAGTTGCTAATCTTATACGTTGCGCTTCTCCTCCTGAAAGTGTTCCAGCTTTTCTTGATAAATTCAAATAATCAAGACCAACATCTCTTAAAAACTTAGCTCTTCCCTTTATCTCTTTTATAATCTCATGAGCTATAAATCTTTGCTTTTCTGTAAGAGTTACATTTTCCATAAAATCTATCAATTCGTTAACAGATAAGTTTGTTACTTCCATTATATTTTTTCCATCAACTAAAACAGATAAAACCTCTTTTTTAAGTCTCAATCCCTTACATTTTGGACAAGGTCTTTCTGCCATATATTCTTCAATTTTGTCTCTCATATACTCTGAGTTAGTTTCTTTGTATCTTCTCTCTAAGTTTACTACTACTCCTTCAAAATATGATTTATAATTTCTAGTTCCTCCAAATTTTGATTCATAAACAAACTCTACCATTATATTATCCTTACCATAAAGTAACTCTTGAACAAAATCTTCTGGTAAATCTTTAAATGGAGTTGTCAAAGATACCTTAAAATGCTCCGCTAAACTTTTTATCATTTTGCTATAATAAGTATCGTCGTTGACACCTGTTGAACCCCAAGCAGCCACTGCACCTTGTTTTATTGATAAATCTTTATTTGGTACAACTAGTTCTGGGTCAACTTCTTTACTTTCTCCAAGACCATTACAAACATCACAAGCTCCAAAAGGAGCATTAAATGAAAACATTCTTGGAGATAATTCTTCTATCCCAATTCCATGTTCTGGACATGCAAATTTAGTTGAGAAAAGAATCTCTTCTCCATCTATTATTTGAGCTATTACAAGACCATCTGATAGTTTAACCGCAGTTTCAATTGAATCTGCAAGTCTAGATTCTATTCCATCTTTGACTACTATTCTATCCACTACTACTTCTATACTGTGTTTTTGGTTTTTAGTTAAAACAATATCATCACTTACTTCATAGTTTTCTCCATCAACTCTAACTCTTACAAATCCTTCTTTTTTAATATTATCTAAGACCTTTTTATGTGTACCTTTTTGACCTCTAACAATTGGCGAAAGTATTTGCAACTTAGTTCTATCTGGAAAATCTAGCATTTTATCAACTATTTCTTGAATAGTCATTTGACTTATTTTTTCACCACATGTAGGACAATATACATCGCCTACTCTTGCAAATAACAATCTCAAATAGTCATATATTTCTGTTACTGTTCCAACTGTAGAGCGTGGATTCTTTGAAGTAGTCTTCTGATCTATTGAAATAGCTGGTGATAGACCTTCAATATATTCTACATTTGGCTTTTCCATTTGCCCTAAAAACTGTCTAGCATAAGCAGACAAACTCTCTACATATCTTCTTTGGCCTTCTGCATATATCGTATCAAATGCCAAAGATGACTTTCCAGAACCAGACAATCCTGTAAAAACTATAAACTTATCTCTTGGTAACTCTAAATCTACATTTTTTAAATTATGCTCTTTTGCTCCTCTTATTATAATTTTATCTTCCATAACCTTGTTTTTACCTTTCTATTTTTCCAATTTTTCTTCCAACTGTTTTACCTTATCTCTTAATTCTGCCGCTCTCTCAAATTGTAAGTTTTGAGCAGCTTCCATCATCTCTGATTTTAATTTTTCTATATTATCTTTTATCTCTTCTTTATCATCTGTATCAGTTATTCCATAGACAACTTCTTCCTCTGCAACCTTAGTTGCTTCTATACTATCTCTTACACTTTTTTGTATAGTCTTAGGAGTTATGTTGTGTTCTTCATTATATAAATTCTGTATAGCTCTTCTTCTTTTTGTCTCATCAATAGCATTTTGCATTGAATCAGTTATCCTATCAGCATACATAATAACTCTTCCATTTTCATTTCTAGCTGCACGTCCAATAGTTTGTATTAATGCTGTTTCGGAACGTAAGAAACCTTCTTTGTCTGCATCTAAAATTGCTATAAGTGAAACCTCTGGTATATCTAGACCTTCTCTAAGTAAATTTATTCCTACAAGTACATCAAATTTTCCTAGTCTTAAGTCTCTTATTATCTCTGTTCTTTCTAATGTAACTATATCTGAATGTAGATATTTAACTTTTATTCCTATTTCTTTAAGGTAATTAGTTAAATCTTCACTCATTTTTTTAGTTAAAGTGGTTATAAGCACTCTTTCATTTTTTTCTATTGTTTTAGTTATTTCCCCTACTAAATTATCTATCTGATTATTTATAGGTCTTACTTCTACAATTGGGTCTAAAAGGCCTGTTGGTCTTATTATCTGTTCAGCTATAGTCTCAGAATGTTGAATTTCATAAGGACCTGGTGTAGCACTTACAAACAATATTTGATTTATGTTTCCTTCAAATTCTTGAAAATTTAACGGTCTATTATCAAGTGCAGAAGGTAATCTAAATCCATTTTCTATAAGAGATGTTTTTCTTGATCTATCTCCTGCGTACATTCCTCTTACTTGCGGAATAGTAACATGTGCCTCATCTACAATTATCAAATAATCATCTGGAAAGAAATCCATTAATGTATATGGTCTTTCTCCTTCTTCTCTTCCAGTAATATGCCTTGAGTAGTTTTCTATCCCCTGACAAAACCCTATCTCCTTTAACATTTCTATGTCATACTTCGTTCTTTGCTCAATCCGTTGTGCTTCTAAAAGCCTATCATTTTCTTTAAAAGTCTCAATTTGTTGTTGAAGTTCATCTTCAATTTGAACAATTGCATTTTCAATTCTTTCTGGTGTTGTTACATAGTGAGATGCGGGGAAGATAACAACATGATTTCTTGTCCCAACAATCTTTCCTGTTACATAATCAATTTCTGTTATTCTATCTATTTCATCACCAAAGAACTCTATTCTTATTGCTTTTTCATCATTGCTAGCTGGAAATATTTCTAATATATCTCCTCTAACTCTAAAAGTCCCTCTTGTAAAATTTATATCATTTCTTTCATATTGTATCTCTATTAACCTTTTTATTACATCATCTCTATCCTTCTGCATACCAGGTCTTATAGATAACATAAGTTCTTTATAATCTTTTGGGTCCCCCAAACCATATATACAAGATACTGAAGATATTATTATAGTATCTCTTCTTTCTAAAATAGATGCTGTAGCAGAATGTCGAAGTTTATCTATTTCGTCATTTATACTTGCATCTTTTTCTATATAAGTGTCACTGTGAGCTATATATGCCTCTGGTTGATAGTAATCATAGTAACTTACAAAATATTCAACTGCATTGTCTGGGAAAAATTCTTTAAACTCACTATAAAGTTGTGCTGCTAGTGTTTTATTATGAGCCATTATTAGGGTAGGTTTTTTAACTTGTTGTATTATATTTGCCATTGTGAATGTTTTTCCTGAACCTGTTACACCTAACAATGTCGAAAATTTTTCATTTCTATTTATAGAATCCACTATTGATTTAATAGCTTCTGGTTGGTCACCTGTTGGTTTGAAGTCTGACTTTATTTTAAAATCCATAGTATCACTCCTTCTTTTCGAACATTAGTTCCTAACATGTATTATTATATCATACCTTTCTAGAATTGTTTCAGTTATTTTAAATATTTTACCCATTTAAATTTTACTTAAATCTAAAATATAAAAAAAGACTTCTATCTTTATAATAGAAGTCTATAAGTAATGGAAAATAAATACTTTATCCAGTTTATATAATGAAATCAAATGCTTCTTTTTCAACTCCGTCTAGCTTCAAATCGAATAGTCTTAATATAGTTGCTGCATGAGCTCTTAAGTCGCCTTCTTCCTCTACTACGCCTGTTTTTATTTTAGGTCCAAAAGCTATAAACGGAGGTCTATTCCCCTTAGTAGGTAAATGACCATGTGTAGCAACAGCAAACTTGTAATCTTTTATATCAGAATCCTTTATAATATTTCCTTCTAAATCATTTCCAAATGAAATTCCTTCAATTCCTTCAATTACCATTTCAAAGTCGCCTTCAAGTCCAAGATTGGATGCTTCTTCTCTGGTAAATATATTCTCTATAAATAATTCTTCTTTAAACTCTTCAAGCAATACTCTCAACTCTTCTAATCTATTTGAGTTATTTACTATTATCTGTGCTGATATACCTGACGAATTTACATAGGCATCAAAATTCTTAACTACTCCATTTTCTACTGTTATAAATCCATGTGATTTAAGTAAAACATTTGGATTTACAACTTTATCAACTCTAAGATGACCATGGTCTCCGAGTATTATAAAATTTGTATCTTCATATGTACCTGCATCCTTTGTAGCTTGAATTATATCTCCTAACCATTTATCATTCATTTTCAAGGCTTCATTTACTTTTTCATTAAACAAACCATGGTTATGTCGTGTATGGTCCAAAGTTGCTAGATGTATTAACATTAAATCTGGATTATATTCTTTTATTACATCTATAGCACAATTTACTCCAAACAAATCCATATTAGGCTCTAATTTCCAATCAATATAGTGACAATGTCTATCATAAATACTATCCATTATAACCTTACTTGAACTTTTTTCAAAAATTTCTCTTGGGTCATCTTCTCTATTAGGAGCCCATATCTCTGCAATATTATAATCTATATTTGGATTTGCACCCATTACAGGCCATAAGATACTAGAAGTAGTCAGATTATTGTCCTTTGCTACATCTATAATTGTCTTTACTTTTATATCTTTTGAATACCAATACCAATCTTTATTTTCTTTATTTGGGTCAAATTTTTCATTATGATATATTCCATGTTTTTTAGGATATACTCCTGTAACCATACTTGTATGACAAGGATATGTTAAAGTTGGATATACACAATTTATATTTTTCACCATAGAACAATTTTCTAAGATAGATTTAAAATTTGGTAGATTCTTTACAAATTCTAAATCTTTTTCAAATAAAGAATCTACTGATAATACTATAACTTTTGTCATTTACATTACCTCTTCATTCATATATTATTGGATACGTTCAATCAATCTATAATCTATATATGTTACAGGTGATATTTTATCAACATTTCATACCTGTCTATAATTATTTATTAGTCTTGTCTATTACTGCTTGCATTGCAGAAGTTCCTTTGCTTACTGCATCTTTTGGCGCCACATTTAAATCAGTAAGACCTTTTTTAATCTCATCCATTAACTTATCAGTTGCTTCTTTATATCCATTTAACATTGGAAGGGCAACAGCATATTGTAATTGGTCAGTTGCAACTTTATATTGTGGCTTTTCTTTATACAATGTTTGTAATTTTTCTGATTTAGTTGCATCTTCAGTTGTTGGCAGATATCCTGTTGATGAACTAAATTGAACTATTTTATCTGTTTGAGTCATCCATTCCATAAATTCTGCACTTGCATCTTTTTCTTTGTCTGTTCCACCTTCAAGCATAACTAAGTTTGCTCCCCCTGTAGGCGTTGCATATTTTTGATTTTTTGGTAAAAATGCTGTTGATATTTCAAACTTACCGTCTGTTTGTTGCATAAGACCTGCTAAATCTGCTGTTGATGTAAATATCATACCAACTTTACCATTTACAAAATCTTGCTTTGCTACATCCCAAGCATTATAATCTTCACCAGGTGGCATTTTCATTATTCCAGATTTCATCATATCTTGCCAGAATTTAACTGGTGCTTGACCTGCTTCATTATTGAATGCTACTTTTTTTCCATCAGTTATTTCTCCTCCACTTTGCATTACCATAGCTTCATAGAACCAAATATCTATTGGAGTTTCAAATCCATAAGTATCTTCTGATTTGTTTGTCATTTTACTAGCATATGTTTTAAGTTCTTCCCATGACTTTGGTCCTGAAGGGTCAAGGCCTGCTTTAACTGCCATATCCTTATTTATGTATAGTATTGGTGTACTTCTATTAAATGGCATACCAACAAACTTATTTTCATAATATGAATTTGTTAGAAGACCAGAAAAAAATCTTTCTTGGTATGCCTTATCAAAGTATTTACTCATATCTACTAAAGCTCCTGCTGATGCAAATGTACCTGTTTGAGTTATTTCTAATAATGTTACATCTGGTTGGTCTTTAGAAGTTAATGCAGCTTGTAATTTTGTTGCATTTTCATAGTAATCTTTTTGTTTTAGCATATTTACTTGTATGTCTTTATGTTCACTATTAAACTGGTCAACCATTTTTTGTGCAGTTTCACCATTAGTTCCACCCAAAGGTGCCCAGAAATCTATCTTTGTAATATTGCTATCTGTCTTTTCTCCTTTAGATGTATTTGAGTCATTAGAATTTGAACACCCAACTAAAGAACCTAATAATAATGTTATTGCTAATCCTGTTGCTAATTTTCTTTTAAGCTTCATTTCCATCCTCCAAATTTAGTTTTTGACTTTTTATTTTATTCCTGAATACATAAAAGCTTCTTTTACTTTTTTATTTGCAAATATATAAACAAGAATTATTGGTAAAATTAAAATTATATTTCCTGCCATTATTACATTCCATGCAGTAATTCCTTCTGAAGATTTAAGAAGAGCTACTCCGATTGGTAAAGTCCTTATTGCATCTGTATTTGTCATTACTAAAGGCCAGAAATAGTTATTCCAATGATATATAAAATTAAATAATATAAATGTTATTACTGCTGGTTTTGCCATAGGAACCATTATTTTAAACATTATTTTTAAGTCCGAAGTATTGTCTAATTTAGCTGCTTCAATAATCTCATCTGATATCTGCATAAAATTTTGTCTAAGCAGAAATATACCAAATGAAGATGTCATAAATGGAATTATAAGTGGCACATATGTATTTATAAATCCAAATTTACTCATCATCATATATACAGGTAAAAAAGTTACTTGTGGAGGAATCATAAGTCCTATGAGTAATAGTCCAAACAATACCTTCTCACCTCTAAATTTAATCTTAGAAAATGCATAAGCTGCAGGAACCATCACTAAAAACTGTACGATTAAAATACTACCTGTCACAAAGATACTATTTAATAAATATCTAAAAAATGGTCCTGAATTCCATGCTGTAGTATAATTTCCTAGTACTATATCGTTTGGTATTATTGTAGGTGGTAGTTGCATCATTTCTTGTGGGTTTTTAAAAGATGTTGACAGCATCCATATAAAAGGGAATATAAATATTGCAGATAAAAGTAGTAGAATTAATACTTCTATTGATTTTGATACTATTTTCTTTATATCAGCTTTATCTTTTTTAATAGGTCTTATAATGTCCATTTTGTCCTCCTTTTTAACACGCCTTATAATATATATTTTTTATTTATTGATAATGAACTTTTTTTGATAATAGTCTGAAATTAGCATATGTAGCAATCATAACTATGGCTAATAAAAACATACTTGCTGCACTTGCTTGCCCTATATCGTAATATATAAATCCAGACTCATATATATAATAAGATAACATGTTAGTTGAACCTAATGGACCACCTTGTGTCATTATGCTTATTTCGTCAAACACTTGAAATGATGCTGTTGTTGTTGTTATCATGAGAAAAAATATTGTTGGCGATAATAATGGCAATGTTACCTTAAAGAAATTCGTTATCTTGTTTGCATTGTCTAGTTTAGAAGCCTCATATATATAGTTTGGTATCGATTTAAGACCTGATAACACGATTAAAATATTGTATCCAAGAGTTTTCCATATTCCTATTAGAATCAATGACATTAAAGCTGAACTTTCACTTGAAAGCCATTTTGATGTTGGTAAATGCAATGTTGACAGTATCCAGTTTAAAAAGCCATACTGTGGCTCCATAATCCAAAGCCACAATACAGCTACAGATACTAGTGAAATTACATGTGGTGTAAAGATTATACTTTGTGTCAAATTGTGTATTATAGAGTTTTTATTTAACCAAACAGCAAGTACTATAGCTAGTGATATAGATATAATTACCATAAAAAAAGTATAAATTGCAGTATTCGTTATAGTTTGTATAAACTCTGGATTTTTTAAAAGCTCTGTGTAATTATTCAATCCTACATTTTCGAAAGTTGAACTAAGAAGACTTCCTGATTTGAAACTCAGCGATATTGTCTTAATTATTGGATATACTATAAACAGTAAAGTTCCTATAATTGCAGGTGTTATGTATAAATATGCTTTATTAAATTGCTTTTTCATAAATATCTCCTTTGATTTTAGAATACATATTCTTACATTCTTTTATATCATCTATTCTTTGCCCATCTTTATTAAAATAATATAAATCCTTTTCTAATACATTTACTTTCAAAGTTTTCCCTATATCAAATATATCGTTTTCTGTTTTAACCCTTACTTCACTGTCAAGAACAGATAAACAGTATATAGTTTCGTTTCCTAATACCTCTTTAGTTATAACCTTTCCAAGTAAATTAAAAGTATCATCATTTTTTATATCTATATTTATACTTTCTAATACAGCTTTTTCAGGCCTAAATCCAAGTTTGATATTATCCTTCATATTTAATATGTTCATACAAGGATTTCCGATAAATTGTGCCACAAACAAATTTTTAGGATCTTGATATATTTTTTTTGGAGAACCTATTTGCATTATCTCTCCTTTGTTCATTATAACTATTTTATCCGCCATTGACATTGCTTCGACTTGGTCATGAGTTACATAAACAAATGTAGATTTTAATTTTTGATGTAACTGTATTAATTCTGTCCTCATTTGATTTCTCAGTTTTGCATCTAAATTTGATAATGGTTCATCCATTAAAAATACCTTTGGATTTTTAACCATTGCTCTAGCTAATGCTACTCTCTGTCTTTGTCCTCCAGACAAATTTCCTGGCTTTACATTTAAATATTCTTGTAATCCAACTATATCAATAACCTCTGTTATAAGTTCTTCTCTTTTTTCTTTTGGAACTTTTTTATTCTTTAAACCAAATTCTATATTTTCTTTTACAGTCATATGTGGATATAATGCATAATTCTGAAATACCATAGCTATATCTCTCTTACTTGCATCAGTTCTTGTTACATCATTTTCTTCAATTTTTAAATTACCTGAAGTTATATCTTCAAGCCCAGCAATCATTCTTAGTGTAGTAGATTTTCCACAACCACTTGGGCCTACCAATACCGTAAAAGAACCATCTTCTATAGTAAGGTTCAAGTTCTCTATAACAGTGTTCTTTTTATCATAAGATTTTGTGACATTTTCTAGTTTTATATCTGCCATTTTTTATCCTCCTCAAAATACTTTGTTTAGTCATACGATTTACTTATAAATTAATAATACTCTTTATTTGTAAAGGACATATTAAGACAAAGTGAACATATAGTAAATTTATTAAAATAGATGTTAAATCACATATATTTTCTGTTAAATTATACTAAACTTAAATAAATATACTGACTAATAAGATAGAATTAAAATAAATAAAATAACTGATATAGCAAATTAGACATAATAAAAAAGACCTCTATGGGGGATAGAGGCCTTTAAGTGGGGGAGATTGAGTAATTTATTTTTGCTATTAAGTTTTATAATTATATTATGTCCCAAATTTGCCATGTCTAAACACAAAAAATAAAAATTTTTTATTTTTTATAAATTTACTCAAAAAAAATTACGTGGCTACGTCCTACTCTCCCAGGCAGTTTCCCACCAAGTACCATCAGCGCTAGAGAGCTTAACTTCTGTGTTCGGAATGGGAACAGGTGTATCCTCTCTGCTATTGTAACCACA
>NZ_JACVVY010000010.1:0-84426 GCF_020658175.1 Clostridioides sp. ES-W-0018-02
CATTATTCTTAGCATTAACTCCACTTTGAAAAACCTCTTTTAAAGCATCTTCTACATTATTACTAGTAAATAGATTATCTGTATCTTTTATACTTGTTTTCTCTGCTGTTGTTTCTATGCTATCTACACTAGTTTTTACCTCATTTAATGCACTAACTATATTTGTTTTATCTGTTGTTTCAAGTAATGTTGTATCTCCTATTTTTCCATTTAAATCTGTCTTAGTAGTTTCTATGTTGCTTGTTAACTCTGTTTTAGTTGTATCAATTTTAGTGTCAACAGTATCTATTTTAGCCTCTAAATCTTGTAAATCTTTTAATGTAGCAAAAATTATCGTAGGGTCAATTTTAAGTTCTATATTATTTACATTAGATACAATAAGCACAGTTTTAACCTTCATATCAACAACTGCTCCTTGTTCTATAGAAGGTTTATAACATTCTTTATATTTAGAGATTGCAATTAGATTATTTTCATCATCTAAATATCCTATTTCTCTTATCATAAACCCACCTACACTTGATGGTATAAGACTCTCTAGTATTATGCAATTTGGTGCTGTTTCATCTGTAGTTGTATTCCCAATATTACCTTCCCAAACTACATTTTTTAGGGCTGTTTGGCTTTCTGTTGGAGTATACTCACTTCCTCCACCATCACCAAGTTGAATTTTTACAAACCCTACTTTGTTGCCTGTAACACTTGCATTTGCTATCTTTGCCTTTCCTACATTTGTAATTATAGTGTAATAACTTTTATCTATAGCCAATATATCACCTCCTAAAATATTGTTACCTCTTGGTATCCAGCTCCATTACCTGTTAATATGTCAATTTCTCCATAAGTTTCTATGTTTGGTGGACTCCAAGGGTATATAGTTATTTCTTGCCCCATCAAAGTGGTTATTCCAAAATACACACCATTATCTTTGCTTACAAGCACCCTAGTGTAATCTAAAGTCATGTTACAAGGTTTGATACTACTTACAAAAGAATGAACTTCCTCAAACCAGTCTTGATTCCTTGCGTCACTCTCTAAATGAATGTTATAAGTAGCATTATTAATAGTTAATTCATAATTACCTTCTCCAACAATATTGTCCAACCAACTTCTTAGAAATCTCTCTGAATAGGGTAATTTACTTATATATTTACTAAAAATCCTAAACCTTCTATCCTCTAATGTCTCATTACTTTTTGGAACTATAGACATTATTTTTTCCCATCTTTTCACACCACTTGGAGTTAAATCTTCTAAGAACTGGTCATTTAAGACGTCATCTAATTTATCATATAGTATCTTTATTTCTTTGTTATCTGCATTAAATGCTTTTATATATTCTTCTTTGTCTTGCAGAATTTGTGGTAAGTAACTTATTAAATTTATATCTTTATCCAACTACCTCACCTCTTACTACTATTGAATCTTTATCAACACTAAAATTTGATGCAACGTCATTTATCATAGTATTTGCAATGTCTAATACTCCATCAATACTAAGCAATCTAGTTTCAATTTGAGATACACGAACTATTAAATTCTCTTCATCTTCCCAACTCATGTTAAGTTCATTTAAATAGTCGTCAATGGCTTCTTCTGCTATAGTCTTTATATTCTCCCAAGCGTAGCCACTCTTATATGTTATATCTGCTGATATGTTTATAGTTGTACTCACGACTCCTTCAACTGTTACTCTATGACCTATCGGTGCTAATCCAATGCCTTGTCCTTGATGTCCAATTGGGTCAATTTCTTTTTGTACTAGATTAACCAAATCGGTACTTGGTACTTTGAAGTTAGAGTTAATTATTACTAACTTAACAGTTCCTCCACCATTCCAAACAGGATAAACTTTAACTCCTCCAACGTCCTGTATCTTGTTAACTTCATCCTTGTAATTCTGTATATTTCCACCAAATGACTGAGAATTTAAACTATCATAGTATCTTTGTCTTAAACTGTCCTCAGATTCTTCATCCTCTCCATTTATCAATATTTCTGTCAGTTCTGCTGTTTCTAATTTGTCTATATATTCGATAGGTATTAATTGTCCTAACTCAAAAATAGGTCCAGCGGTTTCACATTTCATCTTATATATACCTTCAGATATTCTCTCAATTGCTACATAGTTATACTCTCCTAGATTAAAGCGTGAATCAAGAGGAATATCTATATTGAAGACTCCTTTTGCAATTGTATTTGTTGCAGATAGTGGTGTAATTCCTCGCTCTTTGCACCTTTTCTCTAAATAATAGTAACTGGCAGTATCAACAAAGGTTTGGTCTAGTAATTCATCCATAGCAATGTATGTTTCTGTAAGTTCTATAGCAACTGGTGCCAAGGCATTATATATTATAGAACCTTCTCTTTTATCAAAAGTATCTGGTACACTATCTAACATTCTTTTAATTATATTTTCAAATGTCATAAGTTCAAACACTAAATGCTCACCACCTTCTCTGCTTTGATATTTCCATATTTAGTATGGACCATAAATTTACACTGGACCTTTCCTTTTTGATTTTCAAACTCAAAATTATCTACATTTTCAATCCTATCATCTTGAATTAGTGCTTCTTTGATTCGTCTTTCAAGTTCGGGTATTACATATGAAATAGGCTCTCCAATTAAATCGTTTAGTTCAACTCCATAATTTCGAGAATAAATAAGATGATTATACCTTTCTGTGTTCAAAATTAAAAAGATGGTCTGTTTTAATGCTTCCACATCATCACAAATACCATCTATCTTAGATTTTTCTGTATTCAGTTTAAAGGTCTTACTTGGTTCTTGTCTTACATCAAAATTTATAATTGATACATCTTCTATATCATAGTCAATAGCGTCTGTTGGTATCACTTTATCACATCCTATCTAAAATTAAATACTGTTGTCCTCCTTGCATACGAATTAAAACTAATTTATCTCCTATCTTTTTATCTGTACATCTTTTAAATGTATCTGTTTGTATTAAAAAAAATTCACCGATAGATAGTTTCTGTTCTATCTTAACTTTTAGAGGATTAATGCTTTCTATTGTTCCAAATACAACCCTAATTGGATTACTTGTTTCTACTGCATCCATTGCAGCTTTCTTGATTATTTGTAATAATTCCTGTGACACTTTATCACCTCACTTATATAAACCTTCTTACATGTGTATATCCCTTGCCACTTCTATATGAATCAATGGACTGTATTTTTACTACATCACCAGTCTGTGGCGAATGAATCATTTGACCATTTCCAAGATACATCATTACATGATTACTACTTCCTCCACCAACTCTACATAGTAAATCTCCTGCTTTCCATTTACTCCTATCTTTTAAATCCACTGCACTACCTGCTTTACTTTGTGTTGCAACAGTCCGAGGAATTTTTATACCTATTTGTTTATAACACCATTGAGTAAATCCACTGCAATCAAAAGTATTAGGTCCTGTAGCTCCATACACATATTTACAACCTAATTTACTTTTTGCTAGATTAATTAATTTATCTGTTTTAGAGCTATTATTTGTAGATGTATTAGCATTGTTATTGTTTTGAACTTGATAAGTTGTATCTTTTAAATTCTTTTCTGCTTCTTCATTGCTCCCAACTCCTGTACCTGCACTATTAGAACTATATGCATTTCCTGTTATTTGTTTATAAAATTTGCCTACTCCTGGTACCCAATCTTTATTAAGAGGACTGTCATAAAGAGGTGCATATTTATCTCTTATACTTTCTAATGTTTTCCTTCCTGTATGGATATAATTTCTTGATAAATTACTTATACCTCTTTTTATTCCTTCATCTACAGAGCCAAAAGACATTCCTTTCATTCCAAAGAAATTATTTTTATTTTTACAAAGTGAAGAACTTCCATTACCAGTTTCATGTATAGAAATAGCAGCCATTAAAGCTGCATTGACTTTGTAAGCATTAGAATATTTAACAAATATACTTCCTGTATTTGATAACTTATTTTTAAATACTTTATTTAATTTATTTATCATATCATTGTCTTCTTTACTTGTAGTACTTTGTGCAGGACCATTTTTCTTTTCATCTTTATTATTAGTATTTCCACTACTATACGAACTTGAAGAATAAGAAGCAAATTCGTCTCCATCAACAAGAGTCAAATCCATAAAGTGCGAATTATTCTCAAATGTATGTTTTACTTTCTCAACTAACATATAATTTTGCAATTCAATATCTCCTAACGACAAAAAAACAGGTACTAAACAACCTGCTCTTACTCTAATATCTCCAATTGCGTTTTTTAAACTTAGCGACTTAGTTTTCTTATTATATAGTTTTAAAAGTATATCACATTTTTGTTTTATCTCTGCTTCACTCATGTTTTTGTCTACTGTATCAAACATTTGAAGTATTCCCCAACTCCTCATATGCGTAGAATCTTGTGCAATATAAACATCCCTTTTTCCTGTCTCTTCGTTGTCTCTGACAAGTTTAATTTTTGTATAAGTATCACTGTCTATTGATGAATTATAGTCAAAGTCTTCTATTACATCATTGTTCATAACCGTGTCCAGTTTCATAGAAGCAACATTTTTTAAAGTTATTCTTCCAAAATCATCATAAAGTACATACATTTCTTTTTTTTCTCTTAGAGTATCATCTAGTGCAGTTAAAACCATATCAAAGAGTGTTTTATTTTCTTCAACTCTCGATATTTTATATTTTGTATCTTCTATGACATTGTATTTTAATTTAAAATCTTTAGCTAACATCTTTACAAGTTCACTTGCAGTATTGTTCTCAAGAACATAAGTATCTTTATTTTTAAAAAATCTTAATTGGTCATAGGCAACTATCTTGATATGATTTTCTTTATCTCTTTTCTTCTGAAATATATATCCATAAAATATGCCTACACCCTTGTAATATAATCTTACTGAGTTACCTTCGCAAAACTCTAATATCCTATCCATAACTATTGTAAATTCTAATTTACTTGGTATACCTCGTCTTTCAATTTCCCATGTAATACCATCTAAAACTACAGGCTCATAGAAATCTTCTAAGTGAGCTATTACTAGTCTTACATCCCTATCATTTGCAAGAATTAATTCATCATCCAAGCCTCAACACCTGCCCTTTATAGATGGTATATTTAGGTACTTTTTTACCCTTGTTAGCTTTATCCATCATTGATTTATTTAGTTCATATACTTTCTTATATAGTGAACCATTTCCAAGTTGCTTTTGACAAATTGACCAAAGAGAATCACCTGCTTTGACTGTATATGTTTTAGTGTTTGGTGCATTGACTGAATCGACCCTCTTAGGTTCTATCTTTACACTTGGTCTACCAGTCTCATTAGTAGTTTTGGGTGTAGCAGGAACTAATTTTTTAGTTGAATAATCTCTATATTGTTTTAATTTTATTGCAACCTTAAAATCTGAACCATTGTCTGCATCTTCTACTATGTTATATTCCTCAAGTGATACTTTTCTATTTGTATTAAATAATACTTTATTGCCTAACTCACGAGATACAATAAATTGAAATGGCTTACAATCTGTTTTTAATAGTTCTAATTTACTTAAAAAGAATTGAACATCCTTAAATTGACCACGATAAAATGGTAGTTTATTGTGTGTAAATTCTGCTTCAAATGAAAACTCTGATAAACCAGGAGTCTTTAATATATTTACTTCTCCATCATTTATAAGGTCTACAGTTTTATTTTTATTTGTTATCTTTACTTCTAATTTTCCAGGTGTGATTGGTAATTGTACTCCATCTAAATAAAAATCATAAGCCATTTAAACACCTCCTAAACTATTCCTTCGGCTGAAACAACCATAGCATCATTTAATTTTTCAGTTAGTACATTAACTATTCCATCTAAGTCAGTATCTTTACTTATGTTGTTTGTATTGTTCATGTCAATTTTAATGTTGACTCCTGTAAACCTATTGATAGTTTCCTGTTCTGCAATGTCTCTAAGATATTTTAAATCTTCTTGACTTTTATCCATGGTCTTAGCCATCTTTGCAGTATTTCCCGCAGTATCTTTCGCTCCTTTGGCAGCATCTCCAAGTGGAGAATTAAGCCCTGCTGAACCAATTCCATCTCCTAAACCGTACTTTTTATCCCATAAATCATCTAACCCTAACTTTTTCTTTGCATCTTCTGCCATTTTGCTAATATCAAATTTATCTTTTATATTAGTTTCTAGTTTATCGCCCCACTTATACCCTGCATCCCATGCCTTCCCATAATTAAATCGTTCAAAATGTAGTTTACTAGGGTCCATTCTTTCAACTTTTATCTTAGCTTCTCCTGCTACTTTATCAGTCCATCCTTGTAGTGTATCTTGCCATCCACTTACTGCATCTGCTAAGTTTGAACCAAATACAGTATCAAATGCACTAGCGATACTTCTTATAATACCTAATACAGCATTAGCCATTCCAGATACCGCTCTTAGAACAGAACCAATTGGGTCATCTAAAAAATTAGCAAAGAACTCTGCAAAGCCTGCTAGAGTATTGTATATTAAAGCTACAATATCTATCATTAAATTCCCTGTTGCAACAAACAAATTTCCTACAAAAGCAGCTGCAACTGATATTGCTCCTGCTACTGCACCAATAGCACTTATACTCGTCCCTGCAAAATGGTTGAATATAGCTATGCCTACAAAAACTGCTGCTATGACTAAAGCTATTACAGCTACAACCATTACTATTGTTGTGATTAAAAGTATCATTGAGCCACTCAAAGCATCTGTTGCTATTGCAGCTGCAATACTCATCATTATATTTGTAAGCAATGAACCATTTAGTAGATTCGTCCAAAACGCTTGTAAAGCTGTCCAACCTACTTGAACAGCTGTTACTATAGCACCTGCTAAAATAGCAGCTTTGTATAGTCCCCATAATACAATACTAGTAATTAATAAAGGTTGTATTATACTCCAACCTTGCGCAATAAAATTAACGACACTTCCTATAGTTGTCAATAGCCATCCAAATCCTTGAACAACTATCCCTATCGAAACGAGCATCATATTAGCGAATCCTTGAAAAACTGGGCTACTTAATAGAGTAATAAATCCATTAAAAATATCAAACCCAACAGCTCCTAAAATATATAAAGTATCTATCAGATTATCTATAAAGGTTCGAAATCCCTTACTAGACATGGATTGTTCTATCTTTTTCTGTATAACACCAAATATCATAATTGCGTTATTTTTAATTGAAGTCCAAATTTGATTAAAGGTGTAAGGCATCTTTTCAAATTCTGCATTAGTCTGTTCCGCTGCTGCAAGTAATGAGTTTTTCACAATGTCAGCTGTAAGCATTCCTTCACTTGCCATGCTCCTTATTTTTCCTATGTCCACGTCGAGGTAATCCGCGATAGATTGGATAATATTAGGTGCTGACTCAAACACTGCATTCAGTTCCTCACCTCTTAGAACGCCACTTCCCAGTCCTTGTGTTAGCTGTAGTAAAGCTGAATTTGTTTCTTCTGTCGTTGCTCCTGCAATTACGAATTTTTTATTTAATTGTTCAGCAAATGCTACTATTTCTTTTGTACTACTAAATGCCTTACCTGCATTCATTCCAACACGAGTTACAATTTTTGCAGTATCCAAATAAGATGCCCTTGCTCTTTCTGCTGATTGAAATATCATTTTATTAAGTCCACTATCTGATTGTTGCCCATCATTTATCATGCTGAGCCTTGCATTAGTGTTAGTCATTTGGTCACTTAAATTAATCAAACTACCAATACTTTTCAGCCCTATGTAAGCTCCTGCAACCTTTTTGATATTACCTAATAGTGTATCCGTAGAACTTGCTCCTTTATTAATATCTTCATTAAATTTTTTTTGCTGTTCATCAGTTTTACTTATTTTTTGTTCTATTCTTGTAAGAATACTTTCTATATTATTTAAACTTTGTTGAGATGCTTGTATCCCACCAGTATTTATAGGACTGTGTAATCTTTGTTGTAATCTCTCTAAACTATTAATTGTTGTGTTAATAGATGTAGTCATATTACGGAAAGCTGGTGTCATTCCATCAAAAATTTTTATTGAAGTTTGTATAGTAGCCATATTTTCAACCTCCTTTCTAATTCTTGTTATAAAAAAAGCATCTACTTAATAAGTAAATGCTTTTATCTCTAATATTTATTTTTTACCTGCCCAAAATTGTTTTCCACAATTCAAACATGTAACTCTAACTTTCTTTGCTCCTAAATTTCCAGCTGCTAAACCTATACCACCAGTTAGACTCGCTCCTACTACTGCTTTTCCTATACCAAAACCTTTTTTATGTGCTGATAAAGATGTTGAACCACAACTAGGACAACAAGCTATTTTTTCTTTCTCTTTCTTTTCATCTTTAGCCCTTCTAATTTTTGACATATCATCTTCTTTTTTTCTTTTTTCTTCAAGCATTTCAGCATTTTCATCATAATATTTTTGATATGGCTCTTCTAATATTTTTCTACAATCTTCTAAATCTATTCCAGTTAATTCTTTTAACCTTCTTATAGACGAAGCTTTTATAAAATTAGTTTCTTGCATTATATGTTGTAAACTAACACCTTTTAAGTCATATTCTTTATCTTTAGTAATACTTTCATTTGACATTTTTATATCATCTATTTTATTTCCACATTCACTACAAAACTTGCTTCCTTTTAAACACTTTACTCCACACTTACTACAAAATATATATTCTACTGTATCATTCATAAAATATCTCCTTCATTTTATAATATATTCATTTTTGAATAAATTACTTCATTTTATAAACATACTTATTCCCATCAAATGTAAAATTTAATATCACTGGCTTATCACTTGTTTTTACTTCATCAGGGCAATCAATTATAAATCTAACTCCCTTCGTTTCTAAAGGGTCAATACTAGTAATATTATCATAAGTAAAACCTGTTGTTTCATCTTCTACTATTGTTTGTGATGAATATTTATATCCATCATTATAGTCTGCTTCGATAGTTAGTAAATCTGAACAATTTAACTCTTGTTTTTGAGTATTTTTTATATCAGCAGCAATATCAATATATACTTTACCTGACTCAGCAGGATAATGTGTATAGAAACTTTCCTTAACTTTTGGTAACACATCATAAGAGAATTCAACCTTATTAATAGTGATTTCCATTTTATCTGAAACAATTTTTTCTCCTATGACTACTTCTTTATCCTTTTTTTCTTCTTTTTTTGGTTTATTATCTTTGTTACTACTCTCTAGACTTTCTGAATTAGAACACCCTACAATAGCCAAACAGATAACTATAAAAATAGAAACTAAAAAACATGCTTTTTTCTTCATAATATAATATCCCCCTAAATTATATTCTTTAACAATATTATACTATATTGGTAAAATTTTTACATTAGAGATTATCTTCTTCTACCTCTCTTTGCATCTTTGTCAGCTTTTTTAGCTTCTTCTTTTTCTTCTTCTACTTTGATATCTATAGATGCAGCAACAAATGCTTTTTCATCAACTGGCAAATCCATATATTCATGCGGTTTCCACTTAAACTTGTGAAGGCAATAATGAGCTATGTTAGAATCATAATCGCCTTCTTCAATTAGTTTTTTGCTTCTTCTACCTTATCCTCAAATGAATTGTCAAAACCATTTATATCTAGTACCTCTTGCACATATTCTGTATATTCGCCTGGTGTAAGCATTGCTTTAAGCAGTTGATTTGCTCCCATAACTCTATAACTATCTTGCAACATTGAGTCATTCAAATCAGGAAAAACTGTACAAGCTATACTTAGTTCTTCGTAATATTTATTATAGTCAGTTACAGTGTTGTATTGTCCTGTGTGTTTTCCTTTTTTATTTAAAATGGGTTCTCTCTTTGGACAATTTTTTCTTATTATATTATCTTCTTCTGAAGATAATGCTCTTATTTCCCATTCTATTGGTTTCCCATCTTCATCTATAAATCTATTACTTGCTACATACTTTCTATTCTCTACTTTTATTGCATTTTGACTTAAAAAAGCGTTTAAATCTCCCATATTATTCTACCTCCATAACTAAATATTTTGTTTGTTTTTCTATTGTTGCAACACCAGCTTCATTTATTTCAAATTTTATTATTATTGGCTTTAATGACGAACCATCAATTGTATCTGTTGCTAACTTATCTGAAATATCTATAAGATATTTTCCTGCCTTTTTATACATCTCGCTGACACGTTCTTCCAAAGGTCTTTTCTTACTATAATCAAAATAAATTGAATCTTTTATCTCATATTTATCTTTAATTTTAACCATCTCCTATTCTTATAAATAAAAAATACACATCTATAATTTATAAATGTGTATTTTATTCCATTCCTTTAAGCAATGAAAAGGATTCGACCAATTCCCAGTCCTCAAAAGTGAAATCCATATCTTCATCCAAATACTCACCATCGGCATCAAATTTAGTAATTATTCCACTATCCATATTGCAATCTTTAAGTATTACTGTTTGTCTTCCTACAGCTGATGTAGGGTCTTCATTTGTAACTTGTATGTCAAAATAAATATCCTCGCCAGTTTCTTTGTATTTATAAAGTAATTCCCTAAAAATAGAAGTATTATAATGGAAAGTTGAACTTCCGGTATTTGTAGTACTAGTTGTTTTGTTTCCTTTTGTTGTTTTCCCTAGAATTGGAACTTCACTTTTATTCTTCTCCACTTTAGCTTCTAAATTAATAGCTTGCATAAAATTGTATCTTTTACCTTCTATTGTTACAAAACATTGTGCTAAAGATGCACTTATTGTATCTTTAACATTCATAGGTGCGTTTTTAGACATCTATAACCACTCTCCTCTCTAGCTTACTGAAACAGTCATATAAAGTTTGCTCATTGCATTAATAACCTTTACAGCATCACTTACTACAACTGTTTTTTTATCATTTCCAAGTTCTACACTAACATCATCAGTTTTAAACTCTTCTATTGCCCTTATATTTTCTAACTCCTTGTGATGTTTAACAACATCATTCCAAAACGAGATACGACCAGCCTTGTCGTTAGGCACTTTACCAAGATATTTATCGTTAAATAAAGTTGCAATATCATTAGCAATTTGGTCAAGTACTCTAATGGATTGATTAGATGAAAAATCGTCATTTTTATCATCTGTAAAACTAACAAAAGTGTTTATATCCTCTAACACATGAACTTCATCACCAACTTTATGAAATATAAACTTACCAGTTTTTAAAGCTTCTTCTAACTGTATTTGAGTATAGTTAACATCAACATCAAACTCACCATCATATCGCTTATTTGTATTAGATTTATTTATATCACATCCTGCTATAGCTCCAGTTACCCAATAAATTAAACTCGATTCTAATAATCCAGTATCTTTAATCTTATTTTCTACAGATACTACACCTTCATAATCACTATCATTCTTTTTATATAGTACAGTTTGAAACTTAGCCCCTACCTTATCTCTCATTCTTTTAGTAAACTCAACAAATAGACTTTTAATCTCTGCTGTTGTAGCCAAACATCCTAGTGCATTAAATGAGTAACTTTCTATTTTATCCAAGAAAGTTTGATACTCTGCTCCTGTAACTGATTCTCCATTAGTTCCACCAGTAAATACAAGTCCTGCACTTGCTTCTAGTGTTGCATCCTTTTTCCAACTAACATAGTCATTGTCTTGTAAGTCTGTAATGACTTTAGCTATTTGTGTATCTACTTTCTTATTATCTAACAAAGTTACAACATCAAATTTAGTGTTATCATCTATATTTGTTGTAACTATTATTTTTAAGTCGTTACCTCTTATTCCACTATACTTCGCTGTAGCAATACTGCAACTAGCTTTAACTCCTTTATTTAGTTTATAGAAATATCCTAGCCTTATATTTTTAAATAAGTCTCTGAGTCCTTTCAGCTTCTCATGAGTGTAATCATATCCAAAGAACTTAGTTGAATACTTTTCAAAATCATCACTAGTCACTTGAAATACTTCTTCATCAATACCCCAATCAAGTTCAAGTGGCATTGCTACAATACCTCTATCACTAAGAGAACTTGTTGCCCTCTTAGCTGAAATAAAGTTTATATAAGCACCAGGTAGTACCTTATTTTGTGTTATAAATGTTCCTCCACCTAAAGCCATCTAACTCACTCCTTTCATAAATTTATCTATTATTTCCTCTACATCTGAGAAGGAATATAATTCATTTTCTTTTAAAATTGCATTTAATAAATCTTTTCTATTTACATATTTTTTAGAATTAACTATCTGCTCCTTAGTGAACTTGTAATTTTCTTCTTTACTTAATGTTTTACTCAAGCTTATCACCTCTCTTTAATCCACCAAACAATTCAACATCACTCATTTTTTCTGTATTATTACTTTTCATAGTGAAATAGTTATAATCAACAAAGAAATGGAGTACATTATCCACGACTTCAAAGTTCATATTTGTTCCTCTTACCAAATCTTCATCCACATTTATATACTCTAATTCCTCTAGTAACATTTCAGCTACTTCATTTATTTCAAAATTCTTATCTTTTGAACGTGGTAAGTAATATACATCAAATGAGTTTTTCTTCAACTCTCTGCCATTTGGATATAATACCTTACTCGAGTTTATAGGAACAATAAAAAAACAAGGTTCATTTATACCTTGCTCTACATCTTCACTGTAAATTGTGTAACTATCTCCAAATGACTTATCTAATTTTACTGATATCCCATCAATTATATTATTAAGCATCAAATACCTTCTTTAATAAAATCATTAATTTTTTCTCTATTATTGCATCTGCTTCTTCTCTTAATTCCATTACTGAAATAGTCATCATATATTTTCCTTTTACCAAACCTTTAAGATTTCTAGTTCTATGTCCAAACTCAACGTGGCTAGCATAAGGAACTGGGTTCTTTACCTCTATAACGTAATTATCTCCAACTTTAGTAACAGGAAGTGACCTAGCATATGCTATCCCACCCCAACCTTCTTTTAAGGTTCCAGTCTTTTTTGGTGTACGTCCACGCTTCCTAGCTTTACGAACAAGTCTTGCAGCTAATTCTCTTGCACAATCTTTTAAAAATTTATCAATCTGACTGTTTTCTAATCTTTGTAATTTCCTTTGTAGCTTCTTTAGTTCTTTAAAATCAACACTTCCTCCTCTAGCCATTATGCTTTATCCTTAAATAACTCAAGTATTATCTCTTGATGGCTCGGATATATCGCAGGTTCTCCACTTCTTACATATTCTTTATTATTTATAATAAGTTTTGAACCTGCCTTAACGCTTATATTTGGAGCTATAAAGAGTTTAATAGTTTGTGTAAGCTTAGCTACTTTTCCCTGTTCTGTAGAAGTAATATTCTTATATGAAAGCTTACAAGGTTGATTTTCTAATACAACTACTTCTTTATTATTAGTTCGTTTTGTAATATAGTCTTTAATTGGTTGATATTCTACTATAGTGCATTTATCTCTATATAACATTTCTATTGCTTTCCTTGATTTGTTTACCATCTCAAACACCTAAAGGTTAATATTTTATCTTTACCATAAGTAGTAAGGTATGCTATAAGACTGTCAAATCGTTGTTCGGGTGTTTGTGAGCCACTCCCTATAGCAAAATCTACCTTTGTATCACCTTCTTCTATAGACTTTTCTACAGCTTCAAAATTAAGGTTTTCTATATCTAGTTGCCCCATATTCTTCTTAGTAAATAGAAATTCTCCAACTATCATATCTACTTCAATTTCTTTTAATTCAATAGGAATAACATTTATATTACAATCTAGTTTAATGATATTCTCTATCTTTTCTTTAACAAAATCTATTAACCACTTGTCTCCATCTTTTAATACATATCCAAAACCTTCAAGTCTTTTTTCTATATTGTCAATCATGTTATCAGCTTCTTTTTTCATAACATACACCTACTTTTTGTTAGACTTATTTTTTTCTGTAGGTTCTGCTTTTTCTATAGATTGGATATCTTTTTCCTCTAAAGTTCTTACTTTATCTTTAAGCTGCTTATTTTCTTCTTCTAAAGATTCTACTTTATTTCTTAAAATATTATTTTCAGCTACCAAATCTTTTATATTTAATGACTTACCATACTTTATTGCCTTACCAGTTTCATCTATTAAGTCATATCCCATCTCCAAGAAATCATCTATTCTACATTCTTCTATAGTTAGTATTCTATTTAGTTTTTTTACTTGTGGCACTATATATCACTCCTTTTCTACGCTTCAACAACAAATTGTATTGCATCAGCTTTTTTATTTAATATAAATACATCCTCAAAACTTTCTTCAAAGTACAAGTATTTTCCTTCTGTAACTGCTCTTGGTTCATCTAATGTAGAGAATTGATAAGAAACTGGTGTAATTATTGAACTTGGATGTATTAAGGACATAAATATTTGCTTAGCTCCTGCACCTGCTTTCCAGCCAGTAGTAAAGTCATATACTGTTTTCATAAGATTAGATGGCACTTTAACTATCTTAACTGAATCAATATCAGTTGTTTGACGATTAAGAGAAGTCCCTCCATCTTTTATATTTACAGTTCTTTGTATCTCTTTTGCATTCTTGATTAAAGTGTCAACTCCTGGTGTAACATATAATATTCTTCCAACAGCAGGTACTCTAGCTTCTGTCATTTTTTCCATTAACTTATCAAAAACCTCTAAGATATTTGCTGTTGTAAGAGAGGTTGTATCTGCTGTGTTACCTAGAGCCGTCCAGTCTGCATATATTTTAGATATGCAGTAAGCATCCATCTCAGGGAATTTTTGTTCTTCATTGTATACTTGAGTTATATTACCTATTGAAGCTACATAATTAGTTTGGTCAATATCTGCTGGATGAACTAATGTTGACCATTTTCTTTGATTCGTTAGTACTTTAGGTTCCCAGGCATTGTCATAATTTCTTTGAGCTGCTGTTATTGTATCTCTGTTTGAATCAACTCTCCCAGTCGTGCTTATAGTTGGTATTTCTATTGTTTTAGAACCAGTCCATCTGTATCTACCATTATTTTCTGTAGCATATAATTCTCCAAAATGTAGTACATATGGATAAGCCTGTGCTAGAGCTTGTGAGTATTCCTTTGCGTATTCTAATGGTTGTGCCATATTCTTATTCCTCCTAGTTATTGTTTATTATTTTCATGTGGTTTTACACCATTGAAGTTAAATTTAAATCCAGTTGATTTTAATTGCGCATCTCCTGGTGTTATAGTATCTGTTTTAGGTTCTTCACCTTCTAGTGTTGCATTAAATAAATAATCTTTATCAACTTTTAAAGGGTTTATTTGCTCTTCAAAAGCTTTTTGTCTATCTTTACTATTTCTTAGTGCTTCCATGTCTAAATGAGCTTTTAATGCTATTTCATCCCTACATTTAACAGATTTAAAAGCATCACCTAACCAATAATTAAAGTCTTTTTCTTCAATTTCTTTTTTGTAAGTTTCTTCTAAAGTTTTCTTATCAGTTTCATAAGTTGTTTTTAGATTCTCTACATCTTCTTTTGTCATACCTCCTTCAAACTTTTTAATAGTTTCATTAGCTGTATTAAGTTGTGTTTCAATATTTACATAATCTTCTTGAGTAACTGTAGTCTCTTTTATTTTCTTTTCTATAGACTTTTGAAGAGAAGCTACATCAATTTTGTTATCCTCTATTTTTATTCCTTCTAGTAATTCTTTTATCCAATCCATTTTTAATATCTCCTTTCATTTTTTACAAAATAAAAAAGCCCTATCTAGGACTTACTAAAACCAATATTATTATTCTCATCACAATTATTTATTGATATAGCTTCTATTTGTGATAAATCTATTATTGTTGTTCCATCTTCATCTAAATACCCTTTCAAATCCCTACCTGAGTCAGCTTCAATAAAATCTTGCATTAACTTATCAGCAACATCTTCATCTACTATTCCAGATATGCTATTACCACTTTTAAACCAAATCATATATTCTTTCAATAATACACCCTCCTTCTATTTCTTACCTAATAAAAAACCTTTTAAAGACTTTTATCTAATGATTTATTTAGTTCTTCTTTTACCTTCTTTAAAATTTCATCAGAAACATTATCAATATTAGCTTTATTTTCTTTTTTTAATTTATTGCAAAGAATACTTACACTAAGATTAGCAATACAATTAATAACAATTTGTACTACACAAACTACAACTATAACTTGAGTTAATATACACATTAAAATCACCCACTTTTTTATCTAATAATCTATCTTAATTTTCCCTTCTTTAGCAAAACGTGTTTTTATATCTTTAGATGCTAGCTCTCTTATATACTTCAAATCCTCATTAGAAAGTTGCTTTGTAGGACTTTTTATTTTTATTTTTGTTTCATTAATTTTTTCTTTTCCAAATATTCTATTTAAATTTTCTTCTAAATTTCTCACTGCTTCGTTAAATATGTCAATTTCTTTTGTAGCACTTTTTATATTTTCCTCAAAATCTGTTGTATCTAGCTCCAACTTAGCTGAAAATTCTAAGTTATTTTTCTTAATCTTTTCTTTATCAATGTATTTATGCTTTTGTTCTAAATTTTCAACATAATTTGTTAAATTCTCAATAGTTGCAGTATATTCAACTTTCTCATAGGTCATTTCAAATATATCTGCTTTACAAGGATATATTTCTCCTTTTACACCTTGTATAATGTAATCTCCTATGTTAGCTTTATATATTACCCCTTCAAGAGTTCTTATGAATAATTTAGCATCTCCCTTAGCAATAGAGTGTTCAACCCAAGCGTTGCCACGTTCAATCTCTTTTCGTATCCATACTGTTGGTTCTACATCTATGTCAAATCTAAAAGCTTCCACTTCAATTGCTTTCTTTACAAATCTAGCCATTTATTCATCCTCCTTAAATCCTACAATTTCAAGTTTCATTTCTGGACATATTAACCTTACCTCTTTTGATACCATCTCACTTGGATATTTGAAAACTTTATCAGAAATCTTTGTTTTTTCATCATCTAAATCCTCATAATACTTTTCAAATTCCCCACATGCACAAGAATAGATTTTACCTTCACTATCTTTTATAATCCAATCTCTATTATTTGCTCTAATGACTCCATTTCCATACTTTATACAGATAGTTTTCTTTACTTCACCTTTACGATTCATAGAGTTTAAAGATTCATCAAGCCATATAGTTCCCTTCTCAAAAGCTTGATAAAACCATCTAGGAGTGTTTGGACTTCCTAATATCCATTTAAAAGCTTCTACTTCCTCGGATTTCTTTTTAAACTTAGCCATATTACTTATTCCTCCTTAAAGCTTTAACCATATTTTCATTACTAACAAGCAAAGAATATGGTATGAGTATCACACCTAAAATAAAATTGAGTAGTGGGAATAAAGCTAGAAAAATAAAATTATATTTTTTTCTTTTTCTAACATTCATACTTTTAAATAATTCAATTAATTCCTTGTTACCATCAACCCTCATTTTTAATAAGTAAAGCCCTGTACAAAACACAATTACTGATAAAATATATAATTTAAGCATTTCAAGTCACCCTTTCAATAAATTTTCACATAATAAAATCACCTACTAATTTAGTAAGTGTCTCTAACATATTTCTCATACCATTCTTTATACTTCATACTTGATGGCACATAATAAGTCTCACCGTCTTCTTCTCTTGCAGCCCTATAACTTTCTTCACCATCAAAATATGGTACTATTACACATCTGCATCTAGGATGAAATGGTGGAGCTGTAATTCCTATTTCATAATACTTCATTTCAATAACTTTGCCATCAAGAGGACTACATCTTTTCTCACAAACCCTGCTATCTAATGCACTTACTATTTCATATTTCTCAACCCCTAGACTATTAAAACAATCCCTTTGACTTGCTGAACTAAAAAAGGCAAGCTCAGATTTTACTAATAACTTAGCTTCTTCTTTGCTTGTATTAAAGTTTTTATTAATTTTATTTGTTAAGTCTCCAGGAGATGCTCCATTAATTAAAGTTTGTTTTAATCCTTTGTTAAGTTCGCTTATTAACCTTGGTCTATGCTTATTCCAAATTCTATTACCAAATGTTATTCCATCAGTAGTCCAAGGTTTATTAATTATTTTATTAATCATATTTGGGATAAGCATAGCTAATAAAACTCCTAAGCCTACACCTTTTTGAGTTTCAAAAGCAGTATGATAATAACTATCTTTATAAGTATCTGTTACAAGTCTATTTACATTCTCATACTCTTTTGAATATAATACTTCAATTTGATGCCTTGTTTTTAACTCTAATGCTTCTAGTCTGCTTATACGAACTCTTTTAATTGCACTTGCTAGTTCTTTCAGCCACTTTTGACTAATTACATTTTCTTCTCCATACTTGATATATTCTTCTAATGATAATTTAAGTTCAGCTAATTCTCTTGAATTTAATAACTTTTCAGCTTCTTGCATACTTATTTTATTATCTTTAGCAAATTTCATATACCAATTATTTATTTCTCTAATAATATTATATAAAACTAAATCATATTGTTTTTCTAGTTCCTTGTTAAAGGTATCACCTTTGTTATGAACATCTTCTTCTAACTGATTAAAAATCTTTATCCAGTAATCCATATTATTCATTTATAGGCTCACCTTCTTTAGTTTTCTTTTTAATTGGAAAAACATCTTCATATTCTTTCATACTTTCTTCTTTCTGTTTTTTAAGTCTCTCAAGTTCGTCATTTACATCTTCAACCCAAGGATGATTACTAACAATAGTTTCATCTGATATAATTCCAATTGATTTAGAAGCCATGTCTATTTTTTCAGCTTCATTTATTATCATGGAATGATTAAATGTTATTTGAACTGATTTATAATCATAGCTCTTACTACTACTTATCTTTAAATACTCACATACAAACCATAAAAGCTCTCTAATTGCTTTTTTAAACTTCTTTTCAGTCTTAGAACATTTTAAATCAAGTAGTGAATATAAAAATTTAAGTGCTACACCCGATTTATCACCTGTGTTTTGAGACTCAGGATTAACTCCTTGACCAAAAATAATTATATTTTTTTCTAATCTGTCAAGAAGTTCCTTTTTAGCTTCAATAGGTATACTTATTTCTAATTTATCAACTCCACCTCCATCATCTACTTTAACCGATTTATAGTATCTTATATTATCTATAAACTCCTGTAGACTTGTGCCTGGATACTCTTTTAATACATAAATAAACTCTTGTATCTCATCTAAATTATCTGCTAGTGTAGAAATATTATTGTCATATATATCTATTAATGATTTATAGAAAGTTAAATCTGAGACACACTTTTCATTATTTTTGAAAGGTATAAATGGAACTTTACCCCATCCTTGCTCTTTATTATTTACTTTGAAATGTCCTTCTTGTATCTCTGTTAATTTTCCATATTCATCATATAAAAGCTCTTGAACAAAACTATTACCTCTTTCAATAAAGTAAGTTACGTCATTTTCTGTATAATATTCAACTCTTTTTATCTTGTTACCATCTATATCTTCAATGTAGTAAAACCTAATAAATGCAACTAATTCCTTTTGCCTCTTACTATCCCAAATAGGAATAGCTTCCTCAGCAGGTATTATTACATATTTAAACTCACCTTTTCTATTAATATATGGATGTAACCATTCAATCCCTTTATTACTAGCATTAAGGTATAGTTCTGTTATTGTATCGTCAAATTCTTCCCCTAGCAGGTCATTTAAAAGCTTAGTGAAATTGTCATCATCTGCATTAAATACTATTGGATTTCCAACACTATAGCCCACTTTTTGGTCAACTAAAAGTTTATGGTAGTTATTAATTGCCTTATTATTAACTTTAGTAAAATCATCAACCTTAGCTCCATCTAAGAAATAATATCTTCTCTTATTGTTTATATCAGTATTACCATAATAGTATTCTTCTCCTTGTTTGTATCTCTCTGGTCTATGTTTTAAAATATAATGTTCTATAACTCTTGCTAGATTAAAAGTACTCTCTTTTTTTAGTTGAGCTTTTATTAAATCTGTTTCACTTATATAAATATTCAACACCTCCTTTACTTCAAGAAGCTTATTCCATTATTTTTAAGTTTATTATCTATAGAATATCTAAGAGCAGCCATTGCATCATCCATAAACTCAACTGGTTCATCAAGATATAACCCTGTTCTTTCATCTTGTTTCCATTTCCATTGTTGAATCTCTTTTATTGTATTGGTGCAACTAGGATGTACATGTATTCTTAACTGTTTTAAATAATCTATTTGAGCTTTAACACTTCCAGGTCCTTTTTTAACTCCTTTAGCTTTATACCCTGCACTTTTCCACATTTTAATTCTGTCAGGTTCGGCACTATCACAGTACATAAATAGATTCTTTTCTAAACCTTTACTATTTGCAATCTTTATTATTTCTGATGTATCCATTTCATGTACATATATTTCATTACATATATATAGTTCACCATCCTTAAAACCAATTCTAAGTATTGCATTTGCATGGTTAAATCCAAAGTCTTGTGATAACCTCATATTATCAAAGTATTCAAATTCTGTAGGAAATTCATGTATAACATAATTTTTAAGTATTGCTCCACCAGTTTCTCCCCATTCTCCAAGTCCATATACTCTATAACCTTCAGGGTCTTGCTCTTTTCTCATTTGCATTCTTCTATAGTAAGCTTCATCAATAAATTTATTTTGTAGATAAGTACTATGATGAGTGAATATATCATCATTTTTATAATCAAAATATTTTCTTTTTATCCAATGAGTGGCTGAAACCGGATTAAATGTAAATGTCATTTGATAGTATAAATTAGGATTAGTCAAAATACCTCTTAAACGGTCGTCTAGTATATCTATATCACTTTCCATAAGTTCTGTAGCTTCTTCACACCAAACCCATGTTAGCTTACCTTTTGAGAAGTTAATTGATTTTAATTTTTCTCTTTGTTTTGCATCATTAACCCCTCTGAAAATTATAGAATTACCAGTAACTTTGCTCTTAATTTCTAAAGGATTTAGAGTTGTTTTCCAATACTTATCAGCTTGTTTACCATAAATACGATTTATAGCTCCTGTAAGTTCTGCATATGTTGAATATTTATGCGTAGCTTCTGATTTTCTAACTACTAATAAGTTAGCTCCTTGGTACTTTTTATCTCCTAACTTTAGTATATAGTCTTGTGCTACATTAACAGACTTTCCACTACCTGCTGAACCTTTCATTGCTCTGTATCTTTTTTTAGTAAAGTTAGCTTCTCTAAAAGATGGATTAAATTGTACTCTAGTTATCATTAAAATCACCATAATCTATTACTATTTTTAATTCATCATCTTCATCATCAGTTCTATTAAGTTCTCTTACTTCACATTTTAACTTTTCAACTCTATTTTTCTGCTCCTCTGTAGCCAAATTCCAATCCTTATGAATCATTTCATCATACTGCTTAATTAAACTCCTTAACTCACTCATTGCCCTACTCTGTGCATTAAGAAAAGATGCTTGCCTATCCCATGCAAATTGAAATTCATACTCTATCCTCTCACCATTTTCTGTACTTTCATGTTTCTTTAATTCCTTAATCATTTCTTCCTTATCTTTAACATACATTATCTTTTGTGCTCTTATTATTGCTGCATATTGAATGGTTATCTGTTCCCAAAGAATATCAAATTTATCTTTATTCTTTATCTCATTAATTAGGTCTTGAGTCTCTTTGGGTAGATATTTTGAGAAGAAACCAAACTTTTCAGCATTCTTATTTCCGGGAGGTCCAGTAGCGTTTTTATTACCTATGGGTGCACCCCTTTTACTTTTAGGTGCACCTTTCTTTTTTTCACTAGACCAATTGTATCTCTTTATCCATGACTTTAAAGTATTTAAACTAATGTCATACTTTGCTGATATTTCCTTTTGTTTCATACCTTTTAGGTAATCTTGCTTTACCTTTTCTTTGACATCTTGCACATCACCACCTCGTTTGTTTGTCGTTTTGGGAATAAAAAAAGACCTAGAATTTTATATCTTCTAATTTAAGGCCTCCTATTCTAAATACCACTAGTTCCTTCAATATTTCTCATTTGTCTATCTAAAGTTCTTTTTCTAAGCCACATCAAGCATTCTTCTAACTTCTCTATAGCCTTCTCATTCTCTTTACAAGCATATTCGCTATCTTGAAATGCTTCTAATCTTGTTATAACTGCTAATATTACATCTTCATTATTAATTCCATTGACGCCACATTCTTTTACAGCTCCTTCTTGAAAACTAAGATATTGAATTGGTTCTATACAATCATCCTCACAATCTGTTCTTCCTAATATAAAGTAACATGGGGCATTATACTTCCATTCTTCTTTATCCTCGCAATAAAGCTTAGTATAATTTTGTGTGCATAAACTGTTTTTAATCTCCATAATTTAATCCTCCTTTTATAATTTTCCTAGTTCACATTGAAGTCTATATCCTTCTAATTTCCAAAGTTCTTTTTTAATTTGCTCTTCACAAATATCTAGTCCTATTTGCTCATCATAGTTTGCAGGGTCAACACAGGCACTATGACCAACTAGAGTAAACCCATTAGGTAATTGTATTGTCATTACTGTACACTTATCCCAATAAATCTCTACTTTCTTTTCTGCTTGATTAAACAAATCATCTATTTGTTGCTGAGTTATTGAATTTTTATTCATTTTTTAATACTCCCCTTTTTTATTTAAATAAAGTGCTGTATCAAGCAAATTAGTAAAATACTTTCCACCATTTCTTTTAACCATATTACCAACTTCATTTAAAGATTTTAATTCTGATATAGTAAATTTCTTTTCATCTCTAATTGAGTCATATAAACAGAAAATAGTCTTGTGAGGTCTTTTTATAGAATCTTCTACTGCTTCTGCAATCGAATATACCCCAGTCATAAGTGGTGTTATTGTGTATAAACAATAGTCGCAAGTTTTTCTTTGTTCTCTTTCCTTTTCCATACATTCTTCTGTCCAATTAGGTACAACTGGATTATAGTAATCAATTTCTAACAAACTAATCAATTCATCTCTCCAAGTGCTTTCATTACAAGTTCCTCCTAAAAATACTTTCATAATATCATTCTCCTTCTTAATTTATTGTATAAAAATAGACTTAGAAATTAATCCAAGTCTTTATTCTCCATATTAACTACATAACTTGCTCCAAGCACAACTCCTCTTATTAGCAAATTTTCATCATCTATACCTTCATCTATAAACTTTTTAATGTGTTCAACTGCATATTCCAAAAATTCATCATCTGCTTTTATATTAAATTTATCTAATTCTTTTATTATCTTTCTTCTTAAATCATTCATATTGTCATACTCCTGTAAAAAAAATAAAAGACTAAGCTTACCCAAACTTAGTCTTTTTATAGGGGAGGTATATACTTTGTGGTAACAGTAATAGGAATCGAACCTATGACCTTTCGAGTATAAATCGACTGCTCTAACCATCTGAGCTATACTGCTATGGTGAGTGAGGTTACCAAGCCCCACCCGATTTTTAGACCTCTGAATTAAGATACAAAATTGTATGAGATTTTAATATCAATTCAAATACTTAATATAGTGTATCAATAGATTTTGAACATAGTTAGAATTGAACTAACAGCATCCTCATGCCCTGCCTAGTCTGTTCACATAAAAGACTTTCTGTCACTGACATCTAAGCCCTTTATAATAATAGAGCATGCAGTTTTGGCATCTTTTTTTAAATCCATAATATATTCGCAAATATATCATTACTTTCTCTATTATTGTATAGCGGCTAGGGCAATCCCTTAACCCTAGCCTAATATATATTTAGTTTTGAGAGGGAAATCTTTATTTCCACAATATTATTATCTCACGTTTTTGCCAATAAAAAGTCTCACGATAGTCTCCAAAAAGTCTCAAAATAGTCTCATTTTTAAGCTTTCCATGAAAAAATGGGCAATTCAAACTCTTTTATTTTCGGATATAACATATCCATGATTTTGCAAACTATTCTTTTTCTTATTCTAAAGCAATGACTTCTATCTATGTGCATAGCATTAGACATATAATCCATGTTAATTTTTTCATTGTTCATGTACATTTCATTGAAGAACTCTGTTTCAAAGCTATTTAAACTTGTTAATGCACATTCTATAGTTTCTTTTTCAATCTCTAGTGTTTTCTTATCTTCTTTTAATCTATTTAAATCCTCTTCTCTTTTAATAACTTCATTTTCCACACTTGAACTTATATTATAAGTAAGTCCTGTTTTTTCTTCATAACTTTGAGCCTTACATCCGCAAAACTCGTTTTCTAACTTTTTAATATATATATCTTTTATTCTTATTTGACTTTCTAATTTTTTATAGTTATATAATCTTCCCTCAACCTCTTGGAATAGTGTCTTTTTATTCATACTTCCACACTCCTATCAATTATTTATGTTATAATAATATTTGTATATAAAAGTTTTATATTTTTGACAAGTGGAGTGTGAAAGCACTCCTTTTCTTTTTAATTAACCTATTGAAGGTTTTCCCCTTTAAAGAGGGAAAGTCTTCCCTGTCTTAACTTACTATTGATAATTGACTATTTAATAATCTTATTTCTTCTTCAAGAACTGTAGGTAGCTTATAATTATCTACTATTTCCAGTACCTTATCTAACTGGCAACGCTTTATAGCCTTATAACTTTCTACTCCAAATTCTCGTTTAATTTGATGATATATATCACTATAAACTTTGCCTCTTAGAGATTTATTTTTATAAGCCCTACTACCATGTCCTCCAAGTGATTTTGTTGCTATTCTCTTAACTTCTTTAACAATACTCTCGCATTCAACATTAAATAGTGGAGCATCATCCATAAAGTTCTCTAATTTCTCATTAACACTCTCTATTTTAGTTTCTAAGACTTCTTGTTTCTTATCTAGCATAAATATAGCCTGTAACTCCTTTGATGCACTTAAAAGAGGATTATTTAATTCTTTTCTCATAGAGAAATATCCATCAACTATTTTCTCGTATTGTTCCCAAGCCTTATCATCTTCTAATATCTTTAGTAGTTTTGAATAACCTCTCTCAGATAACAAGTAAATGTTATTTGCATTTGCATAAGATTGATTAGAGTAACCCATTTCTAAACTCAGTGATTTTAAATCACTCACTTTTAAATCTAATATATCTATCATATCTTTAAATCTTTTTCTATTATTATTTATATTTTTATTTATCTCCTTCAGTTCTCTATTATGTATATCAGCTATATCCTTTACTAGCATTGCTTTCTTACCTTTTCCAAACCCACCCTCAATATCATGAAATTTCATTCCCTCAACTTCTAAAGTTCCAAGTACTGTTATTTCTTTATTTATATTTTCATTCATAGTCTATCTCTCCTTTATCATTTGATATATTCTTTGTTTAGCTTTTTCACATTTTTATGAAAAACTAAGTACATCTTGTAAGCTTCAGTATTTACTTCTTATTCTTTTTTGCGTCTCTTTTTTTCTTATTCAATTCTTTATACTCTATCCAACCATCTACACCATATTTCTTACTCCTAGAAACCCATGTCAATTTTTCAGGAAAGTTATAATCAAATATCTTTCTTTTTATCTCTCCTTGCTGAGTTCCAAACCCTTTTACATCTATATATTCAACTTCTCCATTCCATTTATATATCGCAAAGTCAACTGTATATGTAATAGCTCTTTCAGAAACTCCAAACTTCTTAAATTTTGGTTGTAACTCAAATTTCTGTTGTAGCCCAAAATCTTTAATTTCTCCTTTTGCTTTCTTATCTTTAAGATATAAATAGTATTCTGCTTCATCTTTACTATCAAATTTAATTCCATCTATTATAGTTTTCTTATTATTGTATTTGCTCAATTGTTTTCTCCTCTATATTTCTATTTCTTCTACATCTACAACCATGTACCAATATGGCTTATATCCAAATTCATTTATCCAATTTTCGAATACTTCATTTAATCTATCATCAAGTGTTTTTTCATCCTCATCCTTTACATAACTTGACCAGCTCTCTCCAAATTCTCCAAATTCATCATCAATTCTATCTTGAACATAATCTAGTATGTTTTCTGCATTTACGCAAGGGATATAAGCTTCTTCTCTTTTGCCAACATAAACTATTTTAGTAATCCCATCTTTTACAGCACCCTTAATTGCTGCTTCTTTGCTTTCGTATTCATCACTATCAAAATATTCTCTATCTTTACTATATAGCCACACATCTTTTTTATTTTTCATATAAATTCCTCCTCTATTTTATTCCTAATTGCACATACCCATTTCCCAATTTAACAAAATACTCAACCTCTTTGTTTACTTCAATTCCTGTAAATTTTTTATCTTTAAATGACTGTAATATAACTGTATCTCCTGCTTTAAAATCTGCTGTATGTTCTACTTCAATTTGTTTTTTATTCTTAATTACATCTTTAAAAGTGCTAGAAGATATTTGTAATTCATGTATCATACAATCACCTCTTTATAAGTCAAAGTAAGTCTATAACATTCTAGTTTCATTCACAAACTTACCTTGACTATTTATTTTATTTTTTTAATTCCTTATAGTTTTCTTCACATACTTTATCCATGTTTTCTTTGTATCTGCACCCTATGCACACATTACAAGTTGTAAGCTTATTACTAATTACAAAGTCATAATTGACACATCTTTCATCACATTTTTTATGAAGCAATCCTTTTTTTAATTTAATTCTTTTATTCATACTTAACCCTCCCTTAATTTCTCAATTATCTCAATTTCATCATCTGAAAACACCATACAAGATTCCCCATCACATTCACCATTTTCCCAATCTTTTTTAAATCGTTCATATTCATTTATATAGCATCCAGTATATTCATCCTGCTCTAAAATATAATGTGCTTCCATTATTATTTTTCTATCTTCCTCATTGTAATTAGCTAGACAATATTCATCCCCTAATTTAAATACAATTACTTCTAAACCATCAATCAAATTATAGTATCTAAGTGCATCTTTTAATCCTTCTTCTGAATACTCAAAGTCTACACTTTGATTTTTCACTTGCTCTAAGGTTCTTTTAGTTTTAAGTTTTACTTTATAGATGCTAAGCATAATAAATATCCTCCAACCAATTTTTGTATGTTGTATCACAATCTTCACTTTTACAATCTCTATTATTGTTTTTGCAACTTTTACAAATCTCTTTCCTAAATTTCTTATACACTTCTCTTTCACCAAGATTCTTTGACTCGCACATTTCTTTATTAGTCATATGAGCACCTTCCAGCTTTCTAATTATCTCCTGTAATTTTAAGCAATATTTGTTTGACCTGCATAATTTCATCTTTAAATTTATCAAAACTTATCTCAATTTCTTTTCTTAACCATTCGTTCATAGTTTCATCTTTAAAAACTATTGGAATTTCAATTCCATCTTTACCAATAATCAAAACTTTTGCTTTTTCACATTCTTTTAGTTCTTTTAAATAAACATTTATTTCTTTTTCATCCATTTCAACTTTTTTCATTACTTCATCTACTGTTCCAAGTTTATTCAGTACAAAACGACCTTGATTTTTCATTGCAACCTCCTTATTTTTCACTATAAAAACTTACATTTTTAATAATTATATCTACAGTTCCATTCCCATTATGTCTAATGCCATACTTCATAAAATCCTCAAAATCATCCATTTTGCCTTTTATCTCAAATCCTGTATCTGTTTTTATATGTCTATTTTTTAGATTTTTCTCAACCCACTTTTTATCAATATTAAAATTTTCAATTCCCTTTTCTTCCACATGGTCCTTAAAACTATCTTTTAAGTCTTCCTTTATTGCTATTTCAGTAAACTCATTTATATCAAGTTTTTGCTTTTCTCTTAGCATGTAAAGCAAGATACTTCTTACGTCTTCGCCCTGCTTCATATCACTATATAAATTCGCTATAAAGGAATCTACCAAGCCTTTAAACACCTTAGTCTTATACTTATCATCTTTAATTTTAGTAGCATTTAAAAACTCTGTAACAAACTTAGAATTAGTTTCTTCCTTTTCTGCATCCTTGTCTAAGACTCTTAAATGGTATTCGTCATTCATTCCACTCAAACCAATAATTGCCCCTATTTTAATTGCTTTAGTCTCTTGTATATTAACTTCATTGGCTGACATCTGTATGTTAAATTTATCATCTTCAAACTCAATAGAATGAGTATACGACTTGTTGTAATCAAGTTTTAATATAGCAACTCTCTTTTCATCTTTTTCAGTATATAAACATATTGCTAAGTCACAAGATTCTAATGTAGCATTCACTTTCATAACCTCAAATAAATAAGCTGCAATCTCTTTAGAGTTATTTAAAAATGAACTTTCATCATATATTATCTGTTCACAACACTTCTTAATCAGATTGTTACTATAGTCATTAAATACTGCTTTTCTGATGTCATTATCTCTTAATACTTTGTTGATTTTCTTTTGAAAGAAAACTTCAATATCTTGACTAACTCTCCCCTCAAAATCATTTAATATTGGAGTATCGCTATTCTTATCTAAAACATGTATTATAAATTTGTGTATTATCATAATTCACCCCTTTAATTATTTTCTCCAATTCCAAACCAGTACCAATCTATGAGATTTTCACAAATGTATTCTTGAGCTATTTTTTTCATATATTCTGTCTTTTCTTCATCACTCATACCTTTTAAAACATCATCATCTACTTTAATTTCACCATGAGTATACGAACCTTTTTTATTAGTTTTAACCATTGCACATATTATCACAACTCCACCCCTTCATTCTCAAAATATTCAGCCATTTTCTGACTTCTAGTATCTTTTATAACTTCATCTATCTTATCTATTGTTATAAATAATATCTTGTCATCTTTAGCTAATACTTCTGCTTTTTGTCTTAACATTTCTTTACTACCATATGTGTAGTGAATTCTTTTATTTTCTAACAACAATCCCATTTGCCATCTCAATATATATTTTGACATTTATTCCCCTCTCTATTTTCATTTTTAAGAGTCGCAAAACACTTAAACAATATTTATATTAAGATAAATTTTGCAACTCTCTAAACTGTTTTAATTAGATATTTTGCATATCTTCCATGTATTTACTTGTAAGTTTGCAAAGAACTTCATGCAATGCTCTTCTTGCTAATTCGAACTCTTCTTCTGTCGCTTCTTCATGTATACTAAAATTTGTATATCCTTCTGTAAAATTAGAAAAAACTATTTTTATTACTCCATCTCCATGTGTTCCTGCATAAAGAAATTGACTTTGCTTATATGCATGCTCTTTTTTATGTTTCAATTCTTCATATTTCTCAATTTTTTTCGTTATATTTTCTTCTGTACGCTTTAATTGTTTATACTCCTCAAGTTTTTTTATTATATCCTCTCTTTCGCACTTTAATTGTTCATATTCTTCTTCATGCATTATTCTTCTACCTCCATATCAAGCCACTCTTTGCATCCAACAAAACAACTATAGATACAAGTCTCAATTTCATAAGCACAATACTCACAAACACAATCAGTACTCCCAAGAAAATCAGCCATTCCATCCTCATCCAAACTTTTTATCATTTCAAAATTAGTCATTCTTAGCTCCTTCTTTATTTTTACAATAATTTTTTATTCCAAGATTCCAACAATCTTCACAGATATGTATGTCTATATACCTAAGTAGACTTGTATTGCCCTTTTCTTTATTAATAAAATATTTTTGTTTCTCAACATTAATTGTCTTCTTACAAAAATCGCACTGTATGAGTTCGTTCATTACTCTTCCACCTCATTTTCAACCCATTCTCTAATTCCTGCCCTGCATTTTTTTTCATCATCAGAAACAAACATACAATCACAAGCACAACAGTCACAAATCTCATGTTCAAACAAAAAGTCTATCAATTTATCCTTAAATCTTTTAGCATTTTCTACTTTCTCTATTTCCCCTTCAACCAATTTTTCATAACAAGTTGGGCATATGTGTTTATCCATCCCAAGTACTCCTTTGCTACAATCCTTTTTATATAGCTCAATACATTCTCCATTATATTTTTCAAATATTCTCTTACAAAAATCACATTGTATAACTTTACTCATTTTTAAATCCTCCCATATTATCGCAATTTTCACACTCTTTCAGATTCAATCTATACTCATAAATTCTACCTGCTACAAAACTAATTCCTATTAAAAGTAAACTAGTTAAGATATTCATTAGATTTCATTCTTTCTATCATCAACTAATATATTAAATCCACATTTACATTCTCTATAATATGTGTGTTCTTCAACTATTAACTTGCCTTCATCATTTCCAATCTTTTCATTACCACAATCAGGGCAATAGCAATATTTTTCTCCAAGTTTTATAATATCTTTTAATTTCATTTTTCTAACATCCCCTCACATTCATATCTACTTAATATTTTTATAGCTGTATCAATTGCTTTATTAATTGAACACTTTCTCTTATTTATTATCTTTTCAGCTAACTTAATTACTTGCTCTACATTTGCTAATACCATCTGTCACTCCTTGAATATATTCAGCTTTCCAACCTTCTCTAGTTACTCTATTTTCTCTAGCTAAACAACTAGCATAATCTCCACTAATTTTTAAATATTTACTTGCAGCCTTTGCACTTTTAAAAATCCTAACTTCTCCAGTTTCAATATTAAAAACTTTTATAGGTTTACTTTTTGTATCATTAGTTGGTTTTTTCCTTATTTTCTTGAATTTCGATTCATTAAGTTTCAGCTTTATTTTCTTACTTTCATTTGCTTGTCTTACTTTTCTTAAATTAAGCTCAAACATATCTTCTATATCAATAGTTTTTTCTAAAAACGTTCCTGCATCTACCCAAATTTTAGCCATATTCTACCACTCCAAATCTTTAAATATTATTTCATAGCTACACTCGCCAGCTTCAATAAATATACCTCTTTCATCTTGATAAATATTTTCTACTCCAATAATTCTTAATTCTGAATTTTCAAAGAATAACTTACACATATTGCCTTCTCTTAAATCTCCAAAATCTATAAGACATTCTTTGCCTGTTAAAAATGAGCATGTTTTTTCTCCTGTTTCAAAGTTAAAAACACTCACTAATTCCATAACTCTTAATCCTATTCCACAAATCTTGCAATACCTTGCATCCTTACTTATATCTTCATTTCTGCATTTATAACAAACATTAACCTTATTTTTTCTTGTCTTTTCCAACATTTCAGCTCTCCTCATTTTGAAATACCTAACATTTTATATTGCATTATTTTCGCTATAGATGCTGATAAATACAATATTTTAAGCCACAACATATCTTTTTTTAAACACTCATTTACAGATATAATCTCAAAAGTTCCTTTCCCTGTTAATGGTTCATATTTATCAGTTTTTCTATTACTTAACTTGATTTTTTCTGTTGAATTGTTCTGTATAAATTCAAATCTTTCACCATCACACTCTAAAAAGATTTTTCCATACTCTTCTTCCATTTTCCCTCCAATATTTTTAACTTCTAGGAAGTAATATTGTATAACTACTCCCTAGATTATTTAATTTATCCAAATTTACTTTCTTCAAGTTGACCTCTTGTAGCCATGTTTTTTAATTCCTCATCTGTATATTGTCCAAAGGTTTCATTGAAATTATGAAACTTATTTTTATTGAATTTACTTTGTATAGGCTTGTAATCTTCTTCTAATGCTTTTATAAGATAACCTGTGATACTTTTTACTCCATCTGTATTTTTAACCAACCTTAGTTTTTCTTCTAAGTAGTCAATTCCTCTACCTGTATGTATAAATACATCAACAATTTTTTCAATGTCTTTAGATTCTAAATCAAAGTATTGTTTTATTTTATCCACAACCACCGAATCGTCTTTATTGTTGTTGTTATTCTTATTGTTATTCTTATTGTTATTCTTATTGTTATTGTCCCCGTATCGTGGTACGATTCGTTCACGTATCGTCGACGTATCGTATGAATCGCTATTTCTAGCCATTTCATAATAGTCCTCAAATATTTTTCTTATATCTGATTTTTCTATTGATGGAATTACATATTTTATTAACTCAATATCTTTAACCTCTTTGAGTTCTTTATTGAGTAAATCCACAATTGGTTTGCCACCTTTAGTTAGGTTATATTTGCCCCAGTTTTTTATGGCAATTTCTCTAGTATCGGGATTATATTTAATACACTTATGGTGATTTATAAATCTATCCATTAATGCTCTTATACTTTCTTCTGAGTATCCCATCCAAAATGCTAGTTGTTTTTTAGTTACTTGGTAAACTCCTATTTGTGTTGTTTGAGGATTACTAAGAAGAAGTATGAAGAAGAATTTATCTTCTGGTGTCCATTCCTCTTGTACCTTTGGGTCAGTCCAAAAGCTTGTATATATCTGTCTAAAAACTGCCACTCTATCACCTCCTGTTATGCTCCTTTAAAACCTTGTTTCTCATATGCTGCACAAACAGCATCATATTCACTTTTATTTAAATCTTTTATATCTTTTCCTAGTTGTTTGAAAACTTGCTCTTTTAATAATGTTTTATTAACTCCAACGCTATTAGCTATTGCATATAATCTACTTAGTTGTTTGTCAGTCAATATTCTATCTACTGTACTTTTACTTTGTTGAGTATTATTAGAATTACTTTTAGATTCATCTTTTCCACTTACTGCGTCAAAACTATCATTCTCAGTTATGTTGAGTAACTGAATATATAAATATCTAGTTTGATAGGTTTCTATACCTCCTAATGCTTGTAACTCATTAGAACCTTTCAACTGTAAATCTCGCATTGGAGAAGTGAATACAATCTGTTCTGTTGGTTTTTCTCCGTTAATTAATGTTAATGTTGCATAGTCATTTGTAAAAACTACTATGGGGCATAATTTGGCTTTTTCTAATAACTCTGTCGCTTGTGGCAAGAAGTCTGCCAACTCAAAATACTTGAAGTTAGCGAACTTATTCTCTCCACTTTTCTTTAGATTTAACTTACTGAACTTAACTCTTACATCCATCAATTTAATGTAAATATTATTAGATTCCAATTCCACCACGCTCCATGTCCTTTATATTTCTTTTTAAAACACCTTCCCATCCATCTATATAGTCTCCATATAAACCATCTGATTTTTGCTTTTCTAAATCTTCTTTAAACTGCTCTATTGTCCAATTTTCTTTATGCCTTTTTATACAATATTCTAGTCCTGCAATACTTCCTAAAGCTTGTTCTGCTTCTATTCCTTCAAATCTAGTAAATTTTAATATAAATACTCTATTTTCTAAATCCTTAATTATCTCATTTCTAGTTTTCATTTCTTCCCCCTTGTGCTATAATATAGCTAATTAAATTTTAGTATGTTTTTGAATTGAGCCACTGGAATGGCTCTTTTCTACATTATTTGAACACTTAATGGTCTATCTGTTTCAAATTCTTCTCTCATTAGCAGTTCTTCTGCTTCTTCTGTATCTTTTTCTATCCTCTTGTACTCTGCATATGCTTCATGCTTAATTCTGTCTTGTTCATCTGTTGTAAGACTTCTATCTGCCCATGCCCTTTGTACTATATCTAAATATATTAAGTATTGTGCTTTTCTGTATTTTTCTATATCTTTAATTAATTCTTGTCTACTTTTCATTTTCCACTCCCCCTATTGATTCAATTTCTGAATTTAGCATAAGCAAAATATCCTCATATGCTCCTAGCACTTTTTCATCTGACTTACACTTATATCCGATTGATTCTCTGTCCTCTATCTTCTTTCTTAAACTTTGTATCTTATATTCTAAAAATCTTCTTGTTACTTCCATGTTCAATCCCCCCTTAAAGTTCGAGTCCTCTTTGCTTACATTCTTCCATGTAACTTATACACTCTATATAAAACTTTGGTGTAGGTACTTTTTTATGTTTTATACAGAATCTTAGAAACCATCTTAGAGTCAATTAAATCACCCCCTTTCTCTTTTTCATTACATTCCTATCTTTCATTGCATTTTTCATTACATATTCTTCAAAAGAAATTAAATCTATCCTGTATGAACTACCTAGAGGAATTACAGTATAATGGTTTTGTGCCATTGCTTCTCTTATCATGTTTCTTGCAGTTGAATCAGAAACTTTCAAGTACTCACAGAACTCCTTTACTGTAACTAAATCCATTCTTTTAATTCCTTCTCTATCTAAAAACATCTTTATGATGTCTGTTGTATCATCTCTTTGCATTAATTCTTGCACTAAATCTTTTGTGTCTATGAATTGTAATGCTGTGCTCATTTTTATCTCACCCTTTCTGTATATGTAGATTTATTATTTAAAGAAAACTTTGCTAAATTCAATTCCTAAAAAGTAGAAAATTAAAATTAGAACTGCTCTAAGTAATAATGCTTTTTCTTTATTTTTCATTTTTATCATTCCTATCTTCCGACTAATTCATCTAATGTAATGTCTAAATAGTCAGCTATTTTTATTAAAGTGTTTACAGTTGGGTTCTTCTTTTCTCCTCTTAAAATTGCATATAAATTTCCTGAATCTACTCCTATTTCTTTTGCTAATTTCCATGCTTTTAAATTTCTATCTCTTAAAATTTTGTTTATGTTGTCATTAATTGCCATTAATTTCCTCCTTTGATATAATATATTTGTAGGATATATCCTACAAATATATGGTTAGGTGGTGACTTATGACTATTGATAAAATAACTAAAATTGAAGCTGCTTGTTCGAACTGTGACACAAAAATCATCATAAATGACTCTTATTTTAGGGAAGTTTGCAATAACGGACTAACATGTTCTGTATGCAAAGAAGATATTCAAAACATTAAATCTGTAATATCGAATGTACACAGATACAATCAAGCTGTTGATACTTTAGAAAAAGAATTAGATTCTTGTAAAGACATTTATATCTATTAATCTCTATTTTACTGGAGTACTTTGTTGCTCCAGTTTTTCATATTCAACTTCTTTTGTACACATGCAACATATCTTAGGCTTCAATCCTTTTTTAACTTCTGCCTCATTGTCAAACCCGCAGTATGGACACTTGCAAAAATATTTTACTCTTGAATCACTTGTATTATTTTTCATGTATTTAACCTCCTAGTTAATAATTAATTAAAATAATATATTTCAAAATATTCTGTATTTAATTCTCAAAGTGCTAGTTTTACTTAACCTAATAAAGTTATTTGACACCCTTGCTCTTTTTCTGTAATTAATCCATCTTTTATAAGTAATAATCTAAATGCTTCTCTTCCCTTTGGATTTATTAATGTTTGAGTATCTGAATGTCCATGTGGTGTTGTAAACTCTTTTAACTCAAAATATTGCATCTTGTTAGAATAAGGCTTTATTTTACCTTTTGTATCTCTATAACAATATTTCTTCTCTATTAGCCATGACACAAACACTTTTTCTTTGACTCCAAGTTCTTTTGCCGTATCTCTTATGTTTGTAAGTAAGTTTCTTTCTACTAAAGCATCAAAGTAATCTGCTTTTGGTTTCATTACTTGATTTTCTTGAATAACTAGTTGTTTTTCTTCTTGCTCCTCTATCCAACGTTTAGCACGCTCTATCGGATTTTCTATTATGTAACTATCCTTTTGCTGAGAATCTATTATGTTATATGTACCAGTCTTGCGAATACTTGGTAATACCTCATTAGTTACCCAACGCTTAAATGCTTTTGCATTTGGTAACTTAGAACTTAATATTAGCGAATAAAGTCCACTTTCATTAATAATAGGAGTACCCTTTGTTCCTATATCAATAAATCCTAATTCTTTCAAATCGTGAAATGCGATTTGCTCTTTGTCTTCTTCATCAACATGTTTTATTAAAGCATCACTTACATTTGAATAACCTAATTGCTCTGCTATATCTTTTCCTATAAACCAACACTCTCCATTTTTATCTAATACTCTTATTTCTCCAAAAATTTTATTTCTAAATACTTGTAAATTACTTTTCATCTTCAATATCCCCCGTTCTATTTTTAATCTTTAATTTTGAATTTTGTGTTTTTTGAGCGAATAAAAAATTATTGATAGAATTTAATATATAAGCTTGATATATTGGTTCTAATTCTGTTGCTAATATACCTATTTCTGTACCTGTCTTAATTGATTCATTCATATTTTTTTTCATTTACTTCACCTCTTGATTAATGTTTGTATGATTACTTTTTCAACAATATTTTGTTTGTATAAATACATATTAACATCTATTTTTGTTTGTGTCAACACTTTTACACTCCTTTTTAAAACGTTTTTTGTTTGTTTGGCAACATTTTGTATTGACATAAACAATTGCCCATGGTATTATATTTTTAGGAGGTGTAAACATGAACTTTGCCGAAAAACTTAAACTAATAAGAACTACAAAAGGTTTAACACAAAGTGATTTTGCTAAAACTATCGGAGTTTCAAGAGCCAATATTACAAATCTCGAATTAGACAATGTAAAACCAACTCAAATGTTTATTAATTGCGTTTCTTTGACTCATAATGTGGACAAAGATTGGCTAATTAATGATGATGATAATAGCTTAGATGGTTTAAAAAGTTATAATGACTTAACTAAATTAATAGCCGAAAAATATGAACAACTAGATGATGAATATAAGGTTTTTATAGAAAAACAAATTCAGGAACTTTTGATAATTCAAGAAAAACACATTCAACAAGAGTCCTAGAAATAGGGCTTTTATTTTTATTATTAAAGTTACCATAACAGAATCTAAATTTAGAGAAATTTGCAACCATGGTTTAACATGTCCTGCATGTCAAGAGCGTATATCAAACTCTAACTTTGCAGCAGAATATGTACTTCAATATAATCATGTTGTAAATGAACTAGAAAAAGAATTAGATTCTTATGATAATATTCGTATCTATTAATTTCTATTTTGCTGGAGTACTTTGTTGCTCCAGTTTTTCATATTCAACTTCTTTTGTACATAAGCAACATATCTTAGGCTTCAATCCTTTTTTAACTTCTACCTCATTGTCAAACCCACAGTATGGACACTTGCAAAAGTATTTTACTCTTGAATCACTTGTATTATTTTTCATGTATTTAACCTCCTAGTTAATAATTAATTAAAATAATATATTTCAAAATATTCTGTATTTGGTTTTCAAAGTGCTGGTTCAATTTAACCTAACATTGATAATTGTTGATTATTATTCTTTTCTATTTCTGGCAATATGTTATTTGCTCTTAATAAGTCATGTAAAAACAATCTTCCTTTTTGAGTCCATTTAGTTATCATTTTTGTACTTATATTTCCATTAGTTCTAGTTATCTCTATTGTTTCTGAGTGAGTATATCTTTTGCCTTGATGTTCCTTATATAAAAGCCATTGCTCACTTTGCTTATATTGCACCTTTAATTTATGAAGCAATTTATTCATTTCTGTACCACTCATACCATAATCTTTTGCAATCTGAGTTATCGTAACCAAACTATCACTTTTTAGTATTGTGTCTGTGTAATCTGCTTTAGGTTTGAGTTCGTTTATAACTTGGTCTTTCATCTTGCTTTGTAATTGTAAGTACTCTTTTTCTTCAACTTCTATTAACAACTGTTGTAATGCTTCTTTATATGTAGTTGGTAATTTAGGTTGTTGTTCTTTTAACTCTTGCTCCATTTCTTCAAACTTAGTTACATAAATTGCTGTAAATATAATCCCTTTTTCTCCTGTCATTTTGTTAGCCACCATATCACAACCTTTTTTAGTTAATAAGTAACAAGGATATTTCTGATTATTTTCATTCTTGTAAGTACTTTCAATAAAAAAATCATCAGTGTGCAATTTTGCACTCTGCTTTAATACACTTATGTAACCTCTTATACTTCTTAATAATTGATTATGGTCTTTTTCTATTAATTCAGCTACTTCTCTACTCTCAACTAAGTATTTATTGTTTTGCTTGATAATTGTTAAGTCATTCATATTTATTGTCCTCCTTATTGTTATTTTTATATTTAGATGAATCAAATTCTTTCCATAAAATGTCTATTATAAATGAGTTTTTCGTTAATCCTAAGTATTTTGATTTTCTGGTTATTTCTTCATTTAATTTTTCGGGCATCCTAACAGTTATTCTCTTTTTATTTGAGTTCATTTTGCCGTCAACTCCTTTCTTGTTTTAATAATATCACGCCGTCTTTATGCCGTCAATATATTTTATAGATTTTCTATAAATTATTTTTATGATATAATAATGACATCATTTAGACTTTAAAAAGGAGGTATTATTATGTCAACTTCATTGCCTAAATACACTTTGCGAATAAATAAAATTTTACTTGAAAAAATTAAGTATATTGCAGAAAGTGAAGGTCGTTCTGCTAATAAAGAAATTGAACAACTAATAAAGAAGCATGTTGAAAATTATGAACAAACAAAAGGAGAAATAAAAGTCAATATTGAAGAATAACATTTATAAAGCTTTGCTAATCACTGATAGTATGTACTCATTTACTGACATACCTCTTTGATTAGCTTTTTCTTTGCATTTAACATATAATTCTTCTGTAATACTCAGTGTATATTTCTTTTTACTATTCAATCTATCTCACCTCTTTTGAATATTCTGTATCTATTTCTTAACACATTATCTCAATACACCATGTTATAATTAATTTAAATTCTAATGAAAGTTGGTGTTATCATGAAATTTGTTTATGTTAAGATATTTAATAACTGGATTGATATAACTGATATTGGCACTATAAATGGTTGCAATGCAGTAGAATATATTAATGGGAACCTTGATGAGATGTACTCTAGTAATTATGTTTCTGTAGATTACAAAGATAAAAACTATTGCATTCATCCATCATGTATTCAAATAGTTACAAAATAAAGTGTTTATCTCTCTTTAAAAAACTTTTAAGGGAGATATTTTTATTTTATATTTAGTTTTCAAAGTGCTGGTTTTATTTAACCTAACATTGATATTTGATTTACTGATTTCAATTTGTTGATAAAGTATATCTGTCCTTTGCCCGTTACTTTTGGTGTTTTAGTAATCTTTGTGCTTCCATCAGGGTTATATATTGCTCTTTTTTTAGTTTCCATTATTTTTAAGTCAACACTCTTTTGAGTTGGTGTATTATAATCCTCACCTTTGCGTTTTATTAAGTAACCATTATCTCTTAGCCATGCAAATAATCTTTTCTCGCCTGTGTTAACTCCATTTTGATTTAGTAGCTTTGCTAACTCTCCAATTAATATAGAGTCATCAGAAGAGGCTACTGCATCAGCAAAAAGTACTTTTGGTTGTTGTAACTGAATTACCTTATCTTTTTCCTCTATTTCTCTACTTTTCTTTTCTATTGTCTTTTGAGCTACTTGTAATGCTCTTGCCATTATTTCATCATCTGACATATCTTCTGTTGTATGTATATATCCTCCGGTTTTACGAATACTTGGTAGTATCTCATTAGTTACCCAACGTTTAAATGTTTTTGCACTTGGCAACTTAGAACTTAATATTAAAGAATAAAGTCCACTTTCATTAATTAACCTCATATTTTGATTTCCTCCAGGTGTCGGTATTTCACCCGCCCCCTTATCTTCATCATCAACATGTCTTTTTAAAGCATCAGATGTATCTTTATACCCTAGCTTTTCTGCTATATCTTTTCCAACAAACCAAGGCTCTTCTTTTATCTCAATTACTCTTATTTCACCAAAAGTATTATTTTTAAATATTTGTAGATTGTTCATATTTAAAACTCCTTCCTTGATATTTAAGTTTTTTATGTTTTTATACTCATATTGAGTATCAAGTGTTCAAAAAAATTTCTTTTAAATCTTTCCCAAAATACTCAGCTATTGCAAGTGCTTCTTTTATTGTAAACCTTCTAGCTCCATTCTCTTTACTTGCATATGTTGTTATCTTCATTCCAATGTTGTCTGCTACATCTCTCTGTCTTAAATTTTTTTCTTTTCTAAGTTCTTTTAAAGTATAATTTTTCACTTCTTATCACCTCTCAATTCCGCGTTTTGAGTATTGGTATATTTATATATTAATACGCAATTTGCGTATTGTCAATACTCTTTTACAAAAAAAATTCATTTTGCGTAATTAATACACAAAACGCGTATTTTGTAGTAAAATAACGATTAAGATTAATATGACGGGGGAATATAAAATGTATTATGAAGAAAATGTCTTTGCTAAAAGATTAAGAGATGCTAGAGAAGAACTTGGTTTAATGCAAAAAGAAATGGCTAACAAGTTAAATATGCCAGTTACAACTTATAATGGTTATGAAACTGGAAAAAGAAGCCCTTCTTTAGATATTGTTAAGCATATAGCTGATATGTTAGATATATCAACTGATTATTTGCTAGGAAGAACTAATATAAAAATTAATATTTCTAATTTGAAGGAAGAAGAACTAATAGAAAAATTAAATCCAACTGATGAAATGAGAGAATTATTAGAACATTTTAATAAACTTGATGAAGATTCTAAAGATAAAGCTTTAAAAATAGTTAAACTTTTTTCTGAAGAAAACAATTCTAAAATAAGCAAAAAATAATATTTTTATAAATAATTGAAAAAGAGGAACTAGTCCTCTTTTTTTATGTTGAGCAATATTTCTAACTCTTCTCTACATTCATTATATTTCACTTCATCCTTCTTTTTTAAATTTTCTAACCCTTCATAAAAAATTAATAGTTTACAGTAAATTTCTTCTTCCATACTATTATCCCCCATTATTCAGAACTTACGTTCTTATTTTTAGTTAAAAACTCCCAACAATTTTTAATAAAGTTTATATAATTATATCCTTTTATTTCTAGAAATATTTTTAGATTATTCAGAATTGTCTTTGATAATTATCTTACTTACATAATAATACTTTTGATTTGTTAATGCAATAAAAAACTCGGAATTGTAATGAAAAAATCGAATTTTGTAGTCAGTTGTAAGTTTTTTCCAATTGAATATATTATTAATCGAGTTTTTTATTATATTTTTTTATGAAAACCTATTTTTATAATATTTTTTATAATAATTAACACGATGCTTATTTTACTTTTTATAACTTGTAAATATAGTATTCTTTTAAAAATATTTAATTCTATATTTTTCCCAATATATATATTCTTTGTATGGAAAATTTTATATACTTAAATTACTATCATAAGATAAAATATATTAGAAATTAATTAAATCCAGAAAGGAGTAATTTTTTATGAGCATTTTAAATCTATTTAGAAAAAATAAAAACAAAAATAATATTGATTGCAATGAAAAATCAAATAAATCAAAACAAACCTATAATAACACTATGACACCTTCACAAGAATGTAATTCTATTTCATCTCATAATGTAGAAGTAACAAATGAAATTAATAAAGTATTGAATGTGGGTTATAATGATACAACAGATTTATATGAACTAGAAAAACAAGCAAGAGAAAAATCGGATGCTTTATATGATATACATACTAATAGTGTTAGTGAGTTTAACCCACAAAGCAATATATTAGAAACAGATACTAAACCACTTACATCAATAGAAAAATCTTTCTTAAAATACATAATTGGAGAAAATATATGTGAGCCTTATATAGCAGCTTATTGGACATATGAATATAATATTAACTATTCATATTTAATTTCTAAGTTTTTCAATATGGATTATCTTAAGATTTCAAATTACATTGAAGACCTTACTAAATTAACAGTTTCTGAATTGAAAGAAATATTAAAATCTAATAATATTAAATCAACTGGTAAAAAGGCTGAATTAATAGAAAGGATAGAAAAAGAAATCTCATGTGAAGATTTATCTATTTTTTTTAGTAGCTCCAACAAATATTATGCTTTAACAGATAAAGGAAAAGAGCTATTGAAAAATGTACATAAATCTGCTACTAAAAACATTGACCTAGAAGACCAGTGTTTAGAATTAATTTATACTGATAAATATGAGGACGCATATAACTTAATTTGTAAATATGAATCCTCTAAAAATATCCCAAGAGGAATTAATGTAAACTGGGAAAGTCATAAAATTACACCTGCACAAATTAGGTCTTACAAAACCATAAAAGAATTAGACATAAACTTAAAAGACATACTCTTAGATAATATAATTAAATCATCCTATATACTTTGTGATATGTTAGGAAATAATGCCAAAACTTCTATACTAGTAAAGCGTTTAGTAGGAGAAAAAATTGATAATATAGAAATTAATAATGCCATAAATAGTATAAATGATGTAATATACAATCACTCTACTATAATATATAGTGAGACTGATAGTAGTAGTAATAAAAATTTACATTATATAGACATTGTTAAAAATAACAAATCAATACCATTCGAAATTAATAATAAAAATTACAACTTCAAAATTAATGAAAATGAAATCTACTTTTTTAATATACTTAAAATTAAAATGTATGAAAATGAATTAAAAAATAATTTTGTCTTTGATAGAATGTCAGATGGAGTATTCAACGCATTTGATGCTTCAGGCAACTTCATTGGTAAAGTTAAATTGCAAGGTAGAAAAAAATGGATAATGTACATGAAAAATGAATTTGGTTCAGAACATATTTATGGCGAATTAATTCACTTAATTGATGGTATTGATGCTTGGATTGAATGTTCAAAAGAATATCTAAAATAGCAAAAAGAGCCACTTAAAATGATTAAAACTCATTTTAAATGGCTTTTCTTTATGCTCAAAATACTGATAACATACGTGTAAGAATGCTCTATTATTTTTTAATTTCGGTTAACATATCCTTATAATCCAATTGAATTCTTTTAAATAATTACCATTTTGTTTTATTCTTACGTTTTTTTGCAAATATATGGAAATTATGCATAAAATTTTATATACTTAAATTGTTATTATCATAAAGTAGAACAAAAAAATAAAAAGGAGTTTTAATATGAACAATGAAAATGAACAGTTAAAAAGTGATTTACTCATCAACGATGAAAAAATCAAAAATCTTAATTTCAGGATACCTTGGTACTACTCTTTATGGACTATATCCCTACTAATTCTTTCTACATTTTCAACATACTCTATATCATTTATAGTTGCAATAATATTCTTATTCAAAAGAAATAAGATAATGAAAAAACATAAAGATAGTATTAGTATGTTATTATCTGATGTCGAAAAAATCAATAATAAATATATTTCATTAAATGATGAAATTAAAATGAAAGAAAAATACTTTAAAGATTTATGTGAATCAAATGAAAAAACTTTAAAAGAATTATCCAATCTATTAGATAAAAAGAAAACTGAAATCGATAAATTTGATTCAGAAAACCAAGATAAATTTAAACTTATTGAAGAATTAAAAATAGAAAAAGAAAGACTTGATAATCTTATAAAGGATAAAAATATACTTAAGGATAATATTAATACTTTAAACTCTCATTTAGAAGAATTAAAAGATGAGAGGGAAGAACTTAGAGATATAAATGAAACTTTAAAAAATAAAAAAGAAGCGCTAAAAAGGCTATCAGAGGAATTAATACAGACTGAAGATGAAGTTCTACTTCAATCATTCGGATTATATAATCCAAAATATGATTTTGAGAATTCTGACGAGTATATGGAAAAATTAAAAGAAATAAGAGAAATGCAAAAACTATTAATAAGAAATAAAACAGGTGTAAAATATTCTGATTCTTGGACTGTTGATGGAAGCGTTCAAAAAGGTAGAACTATGACTAATCAAAATATTAAAACAGCTCTTAAGCTCTTCAATAGTGAGTGTGACATTGCTATGTCAAAAGTTAGTTTTAAAAATATTGATGCTGTAGAAAAAAGAATACGAAAAGCATTTACTGATACAAATAAATTAAATACTTCAAATAAAGTTTCTATAAAAGAAAACTATCTTAATTTGAAAATAGATGAGCTTTATTTATATTATGAATACCTTCAAATGAAAGAAGAAGAAAAAGAAGAACAAAGAGCTTTGAGAGAACAAATGAAAGAAGAAGCTCTTGTTCAAAAAGAAATAGAAAATCAAAAAAGAAAACTAAAAAAAGAAGAATTACAATTTAAGAATGAATTACTTAGACTAAAATCAACTATACCAGAAGATGAAAACGACAAATTAGAATGGGAACAAAAAATCAATTCTATAGAAGAAAAACTAGCTTTACTATCAAAAAATTTAGATGATGTATTAAATAGAGAACAAAATACAAGAGCAGGACATGTATACATAATCTCCAATATTGGTAGTTTTGGAGAAAATATATATAAAATAGGAGTAACTAGAAGATTAGACCCAACTGAGAGAATAAATGAATTAAGTAGTGCATCAGTTCCTTTCAAATACGATATACATGCGACTATATTTAGTGAAGATGCGCCTAAATTAGAGTCAGCTTTACATAAAGCTTTTGATAATAAAAGAGTTAATAAGGTAAATAATAGAAAAGAATTCTTCGAAGTTACTCTTGATGAAATAAGGTCAGAAGTTGAGAAAAATTTCGATAAGACTGTAGAATATACGAAATTAGCAGAAGCACAAGAATATAGACAAACGTTAAAAATACAAGAATTAAATAATAAATTAGCTTAAATATATTCAAACAATTATAATTTAATAAAATATTATTTTTGAATATCTGTACCAATTTGTGATATAATAATAGCAAGGAGATAAAATTTACTTTGTAAAAGGTGAATTTCTCTAATTGATTAGAATTTAAAAGTTATTTCTTTAAATCACCCTTATTGGCGTTTGGGTGATTTTTTATTTTGTCATAAATGTAAGCTGATACAATACCAGCAACTATACTCAATAAAAAGTTAATTAACACATAAATTCACCTCCTTCCTATATTGGAATTTGGCGTTTATATGAGAAAATCACCCTTAGCTTTTCAATTTTATTTTCCTTGCTAAAAATATTATAACATATAATTCTTACATATTTTACCTATATATTACATTTAAATTTCTATTTTAGTTTATTCTTCTTATTTACACGTATATAAGCACGTTTTATAATATAACTGTAAGGAGTTGATAAAATGAAAAAAGATATATATTTATATCCTGCTATACTAAGCTATGATAGCGATGGTATCTCTGTAGAATTTCCTGATTTGCCAGGTTGCCTTACATGTGCAGATACAACAGAAGAAGCCTTAAAAATGGCAAAAGAAGCTCTAGGGCTACATCTGTATGGCATGGAAGAAGACAATGACATAATTCCAAGTGCAACTACTATAGATAACTTAATTTTAGAGAAAAATCAAATACCAACTTTAATAGAGATATATATGCCTATTCACAGAAAAGCTATAGAAAATTACTCTGTTAAAAAAACTCTTACTATCCCACAATGGCTTAATAGAGAAGCTGAAAAAAATAAGGTTAATTTTTCTCAGATACTTCAAGAAGCTTTAAAAAATCATCTTAATATTCATTAGATATAATTAGAGCAGTCTAACTGCTCTTTTATATAAATTTTATTCAAAACTTATAAAGGGAGTGTACATATGAATATCAAATCAGCTTTTATAAGAAAAAGAGGAGAAAAATTTCATGTATATGTGGAGTATGTGGAAGAAGAAACTGGGAAAAAGAAACAAAAAAGTTATGGAAGTTATGAAAAGAAAAAGGATGCTGAAAAACATTTAATTGAAATAAAATCTACTATAAACAATAATAAGTTTGTTGCTCCAAACACTGTAACGCTTGTAGACAGATGCTATAGATACATAGAGGAAAAAAAGGATGACTTTTCTCCATATACTTTAAGAAACAGAAAAAGTATAATTAGAAATCACATCCAACCTTTTTTTGAAGATATAAAATTAATTGATATTAGTCCAAACCTTTTACAAACATATGTCAATAAAATATATAAAAAATATTCTTTGAATTCCGCAAAAAATTCGATTAGTTTTTTAAATGCTTTATTGCATGAAGCTTATCGACTTAGAGAAATACAAGAAGATGTTTCTAAGTTTGTAATAACTCCAAATAAAGAAAATGCATCTACAACTAATTTTTATACCAAAGAGGAGGCTCAGATACTGTTAGAAAAGTGTCTTGATACTAATCTAGCTATACCTATCTATTTTATGCTAGGACTTGGTCTACGCTTTGGAGAAGCTGTAGGAGTTAGATGGTGTGATGTTGAACTTAATAAAGGCATTATACATGTAAAACAAACAATGGTACATGTTGATGGTAAAGTAACTTTTAAATCGCCTAAAACAGCTAAATCAAGAAGAGCATTATCAGCACCTGATGAATTAATAAATTTATTAAAAGAAGAAAAGCTAAAACAAAACAAATTAAAATTGCAAGGAATATTGAAAAATGAATTAGACCTAGTATGTCTAAACTCAAAATACAAAATTTGGACTCAACAAATGTTTTTTAAGCCTTTTAAAAGATTGTTACTTTCTAATAATCTCAGATATATAAAATTGCATGAACTTAGACATACAAATGCAACTTTGATGCTATTATCGGGAACTAATATAAAAACTATATCAGAAAGATTGGGGCATACAGATATAAAAATAACTATGAATAAATACTCTCATGTTTTAGAAGAAATGGACAAAGAAGCTTCTGATAATTTAAGTAAAATCTTATTTAAATAATCGTCAGTTCTATGTCAGTAAGATGTCAGTTAATCATATATTTTTTTATTTGTCAGTTAGATGTCAGTCAAATATTTATTACTAGACAGTAGTAAAAAGCAGTATTTTACTACTATCTAGCAGCACTTAATATTGTATAATATCTAAGCATAACACTTATAAAATGTTATTCTTCTTCATCTTTTATAGAAAATTCTACATTTTCAATTATATTTGAATGTTTATCCTGTTTTGCAATGATTCTGTATTTATTAATTTCTTCATTCACAATACCTATACTCCAAATTAATACTATAGCATCATCTATAAATCCAAATGCTCCAGCGAGCATTTCAGGTATTATATCAATACCAGATACAAAGTAGGATACAGTAAAAACTAATACAGAAACTACTTTGACCTTATCAATTATATTTATTCTTTTATCTGTCATAAAATCTGGTAGTTTAAGTAAATCAAATATAAAAAGTAATCCAAACTTAGCATTTTTAAATCTTACTAAAATTTTTTTTAAAGTATCTAAAATTATATCAATAACTCTTTTTAAAAGTTCCATATTTATCACCTCTTATAATCATAGGTTACTCTACATTATAACCGATATAATTAATTTGATGAATATTTTAGATATAAATTTTATTAATTAGTTTATACTTAAATTGTATTGATTACATATGGACAGTTATATAATAACTTAAGTATTTTAAATTGTTTATAATTTTTACAATAATATTAATTTGTTTTTAATTATAACAATTCAATTCCTGCGTTTCTAAAATTTTCAATCATATCTTGTGGCCATACTCCAACTTGTACTTCCCCTATATGTGCCTTTTGCAAGAAATACATACAGATTCTTGATTGACCAATTCCTCCACCAATTGTATATGGAAGCTCACCATTTAAAAGCATTTTATGATAATCAAATTCTTTTCTATCTTCACATCCAGCAAGCTTTAACTGTCTATCTAGTGATTCTTCATCAACTCTAATTCCCATTGATGATAATTCTAATGCAGAATCTAGAACAGGGTTATAAAATAGTATATCTCCATTTAATTCCCAATCATCATAATCAGGGCTTCTTCCATCATGTTTTTCTCCTGATACTAATGTCTTTCCTATTTGTGTTATAAATACAGCTTTTTTATCTTTTACAATTTTATCTTCTCTATCTTTTGGCGATAACTCTGGATACATATCTTCTAATTCCTGTGATGTTATAAATGTTATTTCTTCTGGTAAAATTTCTTTTATACCTTCATACATACTACACACAAATATTTCAGTATCTTTAAATACTCCATATAATCTTTTTACAACGTCTTCTAAAGTTTTTTCATTTCTGCTACTTTTTTCTATAACTAATTCCCAGTCCCATTGGTCTACATATAAAGAATGTATATTGTCCAGTTCTTCATTTTTTCTTATTGCATTCATATCTGTATATAAACCACTTCCAACTGCAAAACCATATTTTTTAAGAGCTAATCTCTTCCATTTTGCAAGTGATTGAACAATTTCTGCATTTTTATCCATAAATGGTATATCAAAGCTTACTGCTTTTTCTCCATTTAAATTATCATTTGCACCTGTTTCAGGCAATACAAATAGTGGTGAAGAAACTCTTATTAGATTTAACTCATTACTCAATCTCATTTCAAAGAAATCTTTTAATTTTTTTATGGCTACTTGTGTATCAATTACATTTAGACTGCTTTTATAATCTTTTGGTATTATTGTACTCATACTATTCACTCCCTATATTCTATATATTTTTCCATTAAAAAAACCTCTCATCCCTATAAAAAGGGACGAAAGGTTGCTTTTCCGCGGTACCACCCTGATTAGTTTGAAATAGATTCAAACCCAGCTCATAATGTACAGATATTACTCGATACATCCCAATATGATAACGGTTTGGTTCCGACTAAGCCTACTCTTTTAAAATTTCAGTTAGCAACTCCAGGATGTTCTTCACTATAGACTTCATATTGGTCTCACACCATCACCAACTCGCTTTAATTACATTCTATACCTACTCTTCCTTTCAACGTCTTTAAAGTTTTATTTTTACTTTAATAAAAGTTAACTTTTGTGTTTTCTATTTATTCATAATAGTATGATAAGTGATTAGTTAAATTTTGTCAAGTTTATTATTTTTTATTTTTTATATACTTTATACATTTTTCCCCATGTTTTATAAGTTTTCAAATGTAGTTTTTAATCTATCCATACATTCTTTTAATAGAGATTGTGGGCATGCTACATTTATTCTTTCAAACCCAATACCTTCTTTTCCAAATATATAACCTTCATCAAATAATACATTGGCTTTTTTAAACATTAAATCTTCAAGTTCTACTTCATTTAATCCATAAGCAGTAAAGTCTAGCCAAGCTAGATATGTCCCTTCTGGATAAACAAGTTTAACTTTTGGTAAGTATTCTTTTAAGTATTCATCAATAAATTTCATATTATTATCTAGATATTCATTTAATTCATCAAGCCAGTCTTCACTTTCATTATATGCTGCAATAGTAGCTACAATAGCAAAAGGATTTGGTGAAGTACCAACTCCAACAGCTGTAATTTCATCTTGATACTTCTTCTTTAACTCTTTATTATTCACTATTATATTGGATAATTGCATTCCAGCTAAATTGAATGTCTTACTTGGAGCTATACATGTGACTATTTTCTCTTTATATTCTGGGCATAATGATTGTAAAGGAATATGTTTAAATCCTTTTCGAATTAAGTCAGAGTGTATTTCATCTGCTATTATCCACAAGTCATATTTTTTGCATATTTCTACGACTTTTTTTAATTCTTCTTCTCTCCATACTCTACCAACAGGATTGTGAGGGCTACAAAGAATAAGTACTTTATTATTGCCACACTTAGCTTTTTCTTCTAAATCAGTGTAATCCATTCTATAAGTTCCATTTTCATATATTAGAGAATTATTTATAACTTCCCTATTATTGCTTTTTATCTTTGCTTCAAATGGATAATATACTGGTTTTTGAATTATTACTCCTTCTCCAGAGTTTGTTAATATTCTTACTAAAATAGCTACAGCAGGTACAACTCCAGGGCTAAAAACAATATCTTCTCTATTTACTTCCCAGTTAAATCTTCTTTTATACCATCCACAAACTGCATCAAAGTATTCGTCACTATTATTAGAACTATACCCAAATATTTTATGGTCGATTTTTTTATGTAATGCTTCTATTATTGGTTCTGCACATTCAAAATCCATATCTGCAATCCAAAAAGGTAAACCATCTTTTTGTGCTTTTGGTGAACAATTAGTTCTGAAATCCCACTTTACACAGTCTGTTCCTACTCTGTCTACAACTCTATCAAAATTATATTTACTCATTTAAGCCTCCTAAAAATATAAATTCTATAAATATTAAATTTGTCACTACTTGTAATCTAAGGACATTTTACCACTCTACACACTATAATAATAATACTTTTTGGTTTAATAGATTTAAAATATACCTATTTTTCCTACAATAGATTTTTTCGATATTGTAAAAACAACTTCATTACAACAAAATAAAAAGAGACTATTTACGTCAATAATATTACAACTAACATAAAAAACCTCTTTTCATAAGTTTAAAAAATTTTAAATATAAATCAATTAATTTAAAATCTTATCCTAATCTCTTTTCAACTAGTCTGCACCAGATATCAACTCCATATTCTAAAGCCTTAGTATCAAACGTCACATTAGGATTGTGGAATCCTGGTGTAGCATCAGCACCTAGTCCAATATATGTAGTCTTACATTTTAGTTTTTGAGTATAATAGTGAAAATCTTCCCCACCAGAGTTTTTAAATACACCTATAGATGCATCTTCACCAAGTACATCTTTAATAGTCTCTTCAGCTAAACTTACAAGACCTTCATCAAACTCTGCTGCTGGAACTCCATCTTTCGAAAGCAATATAGCCTCTGCGTTTATAGAACTTGCAGCGGTTTTTATAGCATGAATAGCTTTTTCTTTTAATTCTTCTATTATTTCATTACTCTCTGCTCTTATATCTAAAGCCATAAAAGCTTCATCTGGTATATTATTATATGTTTCACCTTTAACTGATATATTTGTAACTTTAATAGAATTTGGAACAGCTGGATTTACTCTTATTGCATTTATTGCATTTACTGCTAAACATACAGCATCTACTGCATTTACACCTAAGTGTGGCTTAGAACCATGACAAGTAATACCTTTAATAGTAAATTCCATTATGCAACTGGCACAATGATACATTGCAGGTATGGCCTTTCCTAATCTACAATCTTGCCCAGGTCTTAAATGCATACCTACCATCTCTTCAACATCATCTAATAAACCAGAATCTATTACTCTTAATGCTCCATAAAGTTTTTCTTCACCTGGTTGAAAAATTATTTTAAGTTTTCCTTTTTTTACTAAGTCCCTCTCTTTTATTAAACTTGCAGCTGTTAGAAGCATGGAAGTGTGACCATCATGACCACAAGCATGTATCATTTTCTTTTCTCCATCTATTATAAATTCTAATGCATCTATATCTGCTCTTATCGCAAATACTGGCCCTTCTTTTTTTGAGTCTATTGTTACTATAATGCCAGTTCCTGCAACACCTTCATCTATATTTTCAAATCCCATTTTTTTAAGTTCTTCTAAAATAAATGTAGATGTCTTGTATTCTTCAAATCCTTTTTCTGGAATTGTATGTAAATAATCATACACCTTATGTACATAGTCAATATAACTTTTATTATTTTCCATAATATAATACCTCCATAAATTTTAATTTTTACCTTATATTACTCTTTTCCATATGTTGTCTATACTACAAAATAATTCATTATAAGCATTGCAATACATCCATTTAAAGTTGCTATTATAAACATATGTGGATAGTATTTAGTTTTTAATTCGGCTGTTCCTAACAACCTACCCATAAACTGTATCTGAGCTCCTGAAAGTAATAACATTGGTAAAAGTATTGCAACATGTGCTTGATTTATTTGACCTGCTGTAAACAAGCCAGCTATTACCCCATAAGCTCCTCCCATTGATATAAATATTGTCATTATTGCAGTTGCTGCAACACCTGGAAGTCCAAATATGCTCATTACAGGTGTGAAAATTGTTCCTATTATATCCAAAAGACCAGTTAAATTGAATATAGAAATTATAGCAAAACCAAATATAACATTTGGAGCCATTGAATTTGTGCTTATTTGAAACCCGTTTCTAGCTCCACCAATAAATGCATCTATCACATTTCCTTTTTTAACTTTCACCTCTTTTTTTGCTATATCACTCATATTAAGCTTCCTCCTTTTCGAATTTATTTAAGTATAATCTAAGTAAGTTTGCTCCAACAAATTTCATAATTAAGATTAAGGCAAGTGGTATAAATATTGGAACATCGCCTATAAATGGAAATAATGCTGCTCCTGAAGCAAAGAAATTTGTGATTGCAGATGCTCCAGAAAACTGAAATGCACAGAAAACAGCTTTTTGCTTTTCATCTATATACCCATCATCTTTAAGTTCCTTAGTCATGGATGCAGCAGCGTCTGTAGATTGTAAACTAGCTATTAAAGTTAATCCTGCAAATCCAGGTAATCCTAGTAATGGTTTTAATAGTGGACTAAGAAGTTTTTGCGCTGCTTTCATACCATCTAAGTGGTCTATAACTCTGACTATTCCAAGTGCAAACATAACTGATGGTATTAAAGTTAATGCATATAGCCATCCATCACGAGGACCAGTCCCTCCATCCCCTCTGAAGTTTGCAGCTAATGTACCTACACCATCATTAACTGTCCCCAGTGAACCAAAGTTTCCTAATACATTATTAAAATCTAGTACTTTTAATGCTCCAGGTGCATCTTTAAATATTCCTGAAAAGAATAATGCTCCTAATATTAATGCTACATACCCATACCATTTAACTTCTATTTTTTCTGTTGTTGATTCTAACTTGCTCATATAAATTCTCCCTCCTGCTTAAATAAATTTTATTAGTACACCTTTTCATTAAGCAAAACCCATGCCAATACTTTAATAATAATATTTTTTCATTTGTTTTTTTATTGTTAATTTTTTACATCATATAAATTGCTTGCAATTGCTAACTTTTTAAACTTATATTTATACATCTTTTATTGTCATGCAGTAGAAAAATCTTTATATTATAAATATTTTTCTATATAATTTTTCAAACTAATTTTATAAATAGGATTTTATAGGATAAAAACCTATAAAATCCTATTATTTAGCTAAATGTATAAATTTATCATGTTATTTGTTGTATAATATAACTTGTTCTGCTCTTAAAAAAGCAAACTAAATATTACCTTAGTTAGGAGAAATAAAATGGACAGAAAAAAATTAATCCTTATAACATATGATAAATTAAATGCTGACCACTACAAAGAAGAGTTAATAAGCTTTTTTGGAGATGAAATAAGTATAGAAACTCAAAACATACTTGATAGTATAAGAGAGAATTTAGAGGGTGATGTAGTTCTTTCTCTATCACCTTTAACTAGTAATTTTTTAATAAAGCATTTCAAGGAAGATATTGAAATTATCCATGGAACAAAGGCACTTTCAAAGCTTGGATATGAGAAAATGATGAAACTACCTCCAGGTACAAAATCATTACTTATGACTACCAATAAAACTTCAGCGTTTGAAATGGCTACTTATTTATATAAAATAGGAATAAATCATATCGATTTTGTACCAACATACCCAAACTGTGAAGAAATATATGATTTAGATACAGCTATAACACCAGGTCAGACTAGATTTATACCAAAATACATAAAAAATATCGTTGACTTAGGTTGGAGAAAAATTTCATTAGATACATATATGTCGTTACTAGTAGTATTAAAGCTAAAAAACGAGAAGTTTATAGAAAAACTATACAAGCTATCTAAGGAAATACTTAGTCATGATTTTTTAAATACATCATTAGATAATATATCTAAATTAAAAACTATACTCTATATGACTATTGACGAAATTGGAGATGGGTTAATATTTTTCAATACATTCAACAAGGTTACATTTGTAAATAAATCTTTACTAAGCATGTTGGAATTAGATGAAAAGCTCATAAAATCACCTTCTTTAATGGAATATTTACCAAAGAGTTTTTTGGATAAAATCACTCAAAATCTAAACATAGATAATATGATTATATACATAGATGAAATAGACAAAAAATTTATACTATCAAAAAAACCATTTTATCTTTATAAAAATATAGAAGGTTGCTTAATTACATTAAAAGATGTAAGCAAGATAGAAATACTAGAACAAAAAATAAGAAGTGACTCTGTTAAAAGAGGTTATATAGCCAAGTATAAGTTCAGTAATATAATTGGAAATAGCACTGTTATAAAAGACTGTATCAAAAAAGCAAAAAAAATGGCTCTTACAGATAACCCTATTCTAATAACTGGTGAAACAGGTACTGGTAAAGAAGCTTTTACTCAATCAATACACAACCATTCTCCTAGAAAAAATAAACCTTTTGTAGCAATAAATTGTGCTTCACTTCCAAGTGAGTTGCTTGAAAGTGAACTGTTTGGATATGAAGATGGTTCTTTTACTGGAGCAAAAAAGGGTGGAAAGAAAGGATTATTTGAATTAGCTCATACTGGAACCATATTTTTAGATGAGATAGGAGATATGCCACATGATTTACAAGTAAAACTCTTAAGAGTTTTACAAGAAAAGGAAATTAGAAAAATTGGTGGTACAAATATTATTCCAATTGATGTAAGAATACTAGCTGCTACAAACAAAAACCTAGAAAAATTAATTTTAGAAAATAAATTTAGAATGGATTTGTTTTACAGGATAAGTATGTTCACATTAGATTTGCCTCCTCTTAGAAATAGATTAGAAGATATACCATTTCTTTTAGAATCGTTTTTAAAGGAACTTCCATATAAAAATATTAAACTCGATAAAAATCTATTAAAAGCTTTAAATTCTTATACTTGGATGGGCAATATCAGAGAATTGAGAAATTGTATTGAATATATGGCTTATATGGGTTCTAATCAACTTACGATAAATGACTTGCCACAAAATATATCTTCAAAATTAAATAATCATCATATGTTAGGAAATACCTCTATATTTCATGATTTAAATCAATATGATAAAAATATATGTGTTTCTATCCTAAAATCGTTATATATAAAGCCAATGGGAAGAGCAAAACTCATGAAATTTATGGAGCATAATGTCACAGAATATGAAGTAAGAAGTATGCTAGAATATTTGACATCTAATGAATATTTAACTCCTGGTAAAGGAAGAAAAGGTAGCTCTATCACCGAAAAAGGTATAAAAATTATAGAAAATAATATATTTTAGTTTTATATTAATTCAAATTTACTACCTCAAAATTTATATTTATAATCATAAATTTTATTTTACTATAACTTATTATAAAATAATAAAAGATACCTTCAGCAAAAAAGCTATGAAAAAAAGCTATGAAGTAATAATTTTTATTATTAGTTTCATAGCTTTTAATATTAATATATTAATTGATTTAATATTACTGATTGATAATTATAAAGTGTATCTGTTAAAGGTATAAACTCTGAACCAATCCCAAATTTTAATTCTGCAAACGCCTCTAAATAGTCTGGGTCACATACATCTTCCTGTGTTAAATCTTGAAGTACCATTTCAGTCGCAAGATAAGTCGCTAATGATGGTATAAAAGCGTCCATTGGCATAGGATATCCACCAAGTCTATTTGACATGCCAGCAGCTTTAGCCTTTTCACTTATCATATCATTTATCTTGTCATAATTTTGAGCATCTTTTTTAGCTATTTTAAATCCCATAACGCTAGGATATGTATCTGTTGGTGATGGATTACTTTGCTCTGCAACTATATATTTTAACTCTAAAGCTTTAGTTAATATAACTTCATCCATATACTCATTTACACCAAATACATTTATATCTTTTCCATACTTCTTAACCTGTTTGTCTATATCTTCATTTAAAAATTGCTTCATTTTGCCCTTATCTTCTTCTGTATTTACATTTGGTGTATCAACTTGTACAAATTGCATTCCTAAACTTCTACAAGTCTCTTTAATTTTTTCCAGTCTTTTGGCTATATTGGCATCTTTCAAATCATCCTTAGATGCATAATGAATAAAAGCTTTTGCTCCCAGTTCCTTTGAACGTTCAACTAATAACTTTCCTCTTTCCTCTGTGTCAACCCCTAGATTTACATCTACATATTGACTCAATTGGTTTTTGTCCTCTCCCATAGGAGCTGAGATAGTTATTATTTCTGGACGCTTTTCTTTTACCTTTTGTAATGCTGGTAAAAGACCTGCTTGGTCCGTTGATACTACAATCGCCTGAATTTCTTTATCATCAGTCAATTTTACTATTTCATTTATAGACTTATCTATATTAGAAGTAAAGTTTTCTGGCAACACAACATGTTTTATAGTTCGCTCAACTCTAGCTTCACCATCTTTTTCTTTATCAGTTTCATTAGCTTCCTTATACTCTTTTGCTAAATCTTCTACTATACTGTATTGTACTTTATTTTCAGATAATGGCTGAGTTACTACTGCAACTTTGAAATCATCAATGATTTTCTCTTTATCATTTTTGCCTGTAACTAAACTACACCCTGTAATCCCAATAATTAAACATATAGATAGCATAAGTGCTGTTATTTTTTTAAGCATTAGTTAAAACCTCCTAAATTTGTACTTTCTTATCACTATTACTAATTTTATCATACTTCAAAGAAAAATTATATTATAAAAAAATTATATGCTAACTATTATAATCCAATCTAAAAAGTACTATAGGTAGATTAGATTTTGATTAAATCTACCCATAGTACTAAAAAAATTATATATTATAAAATTAAATTAATTATAAATTATTATGCTATTTGTTTTTTGCTTTTTATGAAGTTACCAACTATTCCACCCAATATAGCTGGTATTACCCAGTTAAAGCCCAAACCTGCAAGTGGTAAACTTTGTATAAATGGAACAGCTCCTGTCATTCCATTTACAGCTGATAATACACTAACTAGTAATGTAACATATGCTGCACCCTTAAATGCATTATCATTTTTTATATGCTTACCAGCTAATTCCATGATAACTATTGCCAATAAAACAGGATATATAGTTTGTAGAATTGGAACTGATATAGCTATTATAGCATCAACACCTAAATTAGATATAAGCATACTAGCCACACATATACCGATAACTAGTTGTTTATAAGTTGCTTTACTTATTCCTTCAAAATAAGTTGAAATTGATGCTGTTAGACCTGTAGAAGTAGTTAAACAGGCAAGTGCTACAATTACACCTAAAATTATCTTTCCTACTTGACCATATAATAGTATACTAGTTATCTCAACCAATAAAGATGCTTGAGGTATGCTAGTATCATATAAAGTTGAAGCTGTTGCTCCTAGATAAGTAAGACCACCATATACTAATGCCAGGAATACACAGGCTACAAAACCAGCTTTAATAGTCATACCTATTTGGTCTTTATCTGATGTATATCCTTTAGCCACTATAGACATTAACATTATAGTAGCCATAGACGCTGCACCTAGAGCATCCATTGTTTGATAACCTTGTGATATACCTTCACCAAATAGATTTTTATCTATCATATGTTCTGGACTCATAGGTCCTGCTGGAGATATTATCCCTTTTACAATTAGAACAAATAATACTAATAATAACGCTGGAGTTAAATATTTACCTATTATGTCTATAACTTTAGAAGACCTAATCGTAAATGCTAAAGTCAAACCAAAGAATATTACTGAAAATACTGCTTTAGCTACTGTTCCATGGTCTCCAAATATAGGTATAATACCCATTTCATATGTTGTTGCACAAGTTCTTGGTATAACAAGAAGTGCTAAACATGCTAGAGCAGCTACACTCATTACTCTTGCTAATCCTTTACCTGCTCTTCTAAGTACATCATCCATGCTTCCTTTACATCTTGCTGTTGCTATGATAACAAGCATTGCTATACCAGCATCTGCAACAACAAAGCCAACAAGAGGAATTAACCAGTCTTTACCGGATTCCATTCCTAAAAATGGAGGGAACATAAGATTTCCTGCGCCAAAGAACATAGAGAACAAAGCAAAACCAACTATAAAAATATCTCTCATCTGCTTACTCACACCAAACTACCCCCTTTGAAAATATTTTGAATATTAAGATAATCTTACTTTATTTTCATAAAAATGTCAATCTGGTAAAAATTCTCATATTGTTAACGTTTTCCCAATTTAATATTTGCATATAATTTTCATTTTATGATAATTCCCATCAGTTTTGTTAAATCAATTGCTTGCGACACATCAAAACAAGCTCCCCTAATATCATTTATTCCTACTTCAATACCTTCAATATTATTAGTGGTAAAATCTACTCCAGAAAGTTTAGTTCCATTAAAATTCGATTTTTTTAAATTTGTATACTCGAATACTAAATTTTCATTTTTTACTTCCTGAAACACAGAACTTTCAAAATTTGAATCTAAAATAGAAACTATCTTGAACTTAGAAAACGAGAAGTTAGAATATCTACCTAAAACATCCTTAAACAATACGTTTTTAAGTATACAATCATCCAATCTAACTCCTATTAATTTGCTGTCTTTAAATTCAACTCTGTATATACTTCCTCCATAGAAAGACGTATTGGATAAATTACAGTTTTCAAATACTACATCAAGTAAGTCAATCTTTTTTAAATTACAATTTTCAAAGGATACATTTCTAAATATACAAGATTCAAAACTTGCTCCTGTAATATCTAAATCACTTATAACCTCATTTTCTATAGTTTTATTAAATATTTTTTCATCATTGAATATATCATCTAATATAACTTCAATATTTTCAACATTTTCTAATTCCCCTGTAAATTTAGGCTTTTGTACTTTAATAATCTTAGTCATTTTCTCCTCCACTATAAATTATATTATTTTTAAACTCGTTTTTATTATTATATTAAGCTATTATATGTACTTTCAATATATTAAAAAGTTTTTACGAAATATTCTTGTATTCAGTACATTTATAATTATATCACAAACTTATTTATAATGAATTTCCATTAATAGCATAAGTGTTACAGAAGTATAACATTTATTATACTTCTGTAACATTTATCTTTAGAAATAATTATTCTTCATAAAAAATGACCTCGGTTTTTTATAAAATCGACAAAAAAAACGAATAATTTCTTTAAATTTATTGTAAATAATACAATATTACGATATAATACAACAGAAAAACAAATAGAAAATGTTCATATAATATTAGTAATATGGTCTAATAGTCTCTACAAACTCACCTTAAATGAGTTTTCTATGAATAGAATGTTAACTTTAATATATATTCTATTCTATCTATATGAATATATATTTTTTTGTTTATATTTTAAAGTTTTTTGGAGGTAAAAATGGTACCAAACACTAATAATGTACAACCAGATGGAAATAATTCATCATTAAGCTTTTTAGACAAGATGTTTAAATTCAGCGAACGTGGCTCTAACCTTAAGACAGAAGTAATAGGTGGGGTTACTACATTCTTAACAATGGCATACATAGTTTTCGTAAATCCAGCAATATTATCTGAAGCTGGCATGGATAAAGCAGCACTTATAACAGTTACTATATTAGCTACAGCCATTGGTACACTGATATTTGCAATTTTAGGAAATGCACCATTTGCACTAGCACCTGGTATGGGTCTAAATGCATTCTTCACATATTCATTGGTTATAGGAGCAGGAATTCCATGGCAAACAGGTCTTGGAGTTGTATTCTTATCTGGATGTGTATTCTTCACACTCGCAGTAACAGGTCTACGAAAGACAATTGCTGATGCAATTCCTCGAGAATTAGCAGTAGCATCTTCAGCAGGTATAGGTCTTTTCCTTGCTTTTGTTGGTTTAAAAAACATGGGTGTTATAATTGCAAACCCAGATACAATAGTTTCACTTGCAGATTTTACACCAACAGTTTTAATAGCTCTTTTTGCACTTATCTTAATGGCAATATTAGAATACAAAAAAATTAAAGGTGGAATATTAATAAGTATAGTAGTCGCAACAGTAATATCTATTATATGTGGATTTGTAGAATTACCAACAGCAATAATCTCAACACCACCAAGTATAGCACCAATTGCTTTTAAATTAGATATTATAGGAGCGTTAAAATTCTCATTAATTGGACCTATATTCTCTTTCATGTTTATAGACATGTTTGATTCGTTAGCATTTCTTATCACTTGTTGCAAACAGATGGGTCTTGAAGATGAAAATGGAGAAATAAAGGACCTTGGAAAAATGTTATATGCAGATGTTTCTTCTACTTTAATAGGTTCGTTTTTAGGAACTAGTACAGTTACAACATTTGGAGAATCGGCTTCTGGTATAGCAGCAGGTGCAAGAACTGGACTTGCTTCTGTAGTAACAGCGGCATTATTCTTAGCTACACTTATATTTACACCATTACTTGGTATAGTTCCTACTTATGCTGCAGCACCTGCACTTGTCATGGTTGGTGTATTTATGTTTGAAAGTATAAAACAAATCGATTTTGCTGATAGTAAAATAGCAGTCCCTGCTTTTGTTACAGTTTTATTGATGCCTCTAACTTATAGTATAAGTATTGGTTTGTGTTTTGGATTTATTTCATATATAATAATGCATGTTGTAGCTAAAGAAACTGATAAGATTAGTATAACACTTTGGGTTATAGGGATACTTGCAGTTGTAAACTTAGTACTAAGTTAGTATTTTAATTTTGATATATTAAAAGCTTATTTATTTTTAATTTAAAAATAGCAAAATCAATTTTATATCTAAATTGATTTTGCTATTAACTTTATATATAAAATTTATTATCATAATATATAGATAGAAAAATACATAGAAAAGGGATGATATTTATGTCACAATTACTTATAAAAAATGCATATCTAATCACTATGAATACAGATAGAGAAGTATATGAGAATGGAAGTATACTTATTGAAGACAATATTATAAAAAAAGTTGGGAAATTTGATAATAATATTGTAGATAAAGATGCTGAAATATACGATGCTAATGGAAAAATATTAATGCCAGGATTAGTCAATACACACGTTCACTTATCTCAACAATTAGGTCGTGGTCTTTCTGATGATGTTGTTCTTTTAACATGGCTTAGAGAAAGAATCTGGCCATATGAAAGTAGCTTTAATTACGAAGATTCTTTAATCTCATCTACTGCATGTTGTGTAGAACTAATAAAATCTGGTGTCACTACATTTTTAGAGTCTGGTGGTCAATATGTCGATGCTATGGTTGAAGCTGTTGATAAAACTGGAATTAGAGCATGTCTAGCTAAATCAGTTATGGATACAGGAGATGGTCTTCCTGAAGCATGGCAAAAAACTACTGATGAAGAAATCAACACTCAATTAGATTTATACCATAAGTTTAATAATACATCTAATGAAAGAATTAAAATATGGTTTGCTTTAAGAACTATTTTTAATACAACTGAGGATTTACTTGTTAGAACTAAACAATTGGCTGACAAATACAACACAGGTATACATATGCATGTAGCTGAAATAGCTGATGAAATTTCATTTGTAAAACAAAATACTGGAGTTGGAACAGTTGAATATCTTGATAAGTTAGGTGTTTTGGGGCCAAACCTTTTAGCTGCTCATACAGTTTGGCTTACGCATAAAGAAATTGATTTATTCAGATTACATGATGTAAAAGTTTCTCATAACCCTGGTGCAGCTATGAAAGTAGTACTAGGTTTTGCATCAATTCCTGAAATGCTAGAAAAAGGAATTCCAGTCTCAATTGGTACTGATGGGGCTCCTTCAAATAATAGAATGGATTTAATGAGAGATATGTATTTAACTTCATTAATACATAAAGGAAGAACTTTAAATCCAACAGTTATTCCAGCTGAACAAATATTAGAAATGGCTACTATAAATGGAGCAAAATGTGCTTTACTTGAAAAAGAAATTGGCAGTCTTGAAGTTGGCAAAAAAGCAGATATGATTATTCTTAATCCAGATACAATTCATTGCTTACCAATGCATAATCCAATTGGAAACATAGTGTATTCTATGACTAGCGAAAATGTAGATTCTACAATTTGTGATGGAAAGTGGCTTATGAAAGAAAGAAAGGTATTAGTTGTAAACGAATCTGAGTTATTGGAAAAAGTTAAAAAACAAGCTTCTAAAATAAAAGAAAAATCAGAAGTTAAAATTCCTTCTAAATTTAAAATTATAAAATAAAATAAAACCAATTGTTTTGTAGAGATACAGGTTCAAGTAAACTTGTATAGTCTACTTACAAAACAATTGGTTTCTTTATGCTATATTTTATTAAAATAAAAATAGCTATTATATTATAAATACATCACTAACAGTTAGGTTCAGATTTAGATTCATTTTTTTATACTTAGTTATATCATTACAACACATTAGGCACGCACTTTTTTGTTCATTCATTGGACAAACTTCACATGGTTTATCTCTATTCTAAAATGCCTTATAACACAATTGATTTATCTCTGTGTTTGGAGCTATACTCAATGTGTTTTGATTTATAAATAAAAGTTCATATGTATTCTTGTTTATCATATAAGTCCATGAATTCAAATTATCCATAACTGCTTTTATATATTTTTGATATAAATGTCAAGGATTCTATTTACTCTTTTGTCCAAAATCTATTTCCATTACACTCGTCAAAGCCTACATAACCACTAAATTAGACCTCATCTAAGATTGTACATTGTGACATAGATTCTATCCCTTGTACTTTCAAAATTTTATATAACCCATCATCAAGTGAAGATTGATTACAGTTTAAATTTCATATAATTCATAATATTATTTAGTTTATAACTTTTACCTTACTTCTATCTAATACCATTTTAAGTGAATTTTCAACAGTTTCAATCACGTCTTTATAACTTAAATATACGTTTATGTAAATATAATCTTCATCTAAATTGTATTCAGTTACTCTACAATACAAAAGTTTTCCTCCATCTAATAAATTACTCAAAATATAATTATCTTTTCTTGGAACATAACCTATTACATACCCAGTTTCTCCAACTATTTTAATAGCATTTTCATCATATAAATTATCTTTCTCTCTTTTTAGATAGTATATCTTACTCTTCTCCAATTCCTTTTCTAAATATTCTCTATTTCTAAACCTTGAGCCAGAAACAGCTACTGAAATCAAATAAATGTCTTTACCATGCTCATTTACCTTCAGCTTTTTAGTATTTACAAATTCTTTTTTTAAGTTATTACTTTCATATAACAATCGTCTTAACTCATCTTTTAATTTGATATTTTTTTCTTTTTCATAAGCTTCTTTAACTATTTGCATTTCTTTAAGAGAAAGTCTCTCTCTATACCTCTTCAAAATATTTATAGATTCCTTACGTACTTCATTTATGTTTCCAAAAAGTCCTTTTAAAGATAAATTTTTTCCTTTAGGGTACAGTGATTTACTACCTTTAAGGACAATGAAAAATAACATATCATCATAATATTCTTGTGTTAATTTATTTTTTTCTATATCTTCCATTTTTCCAATTAACTCTTCTGTTTTAAATGTTTTTTCAAAAAAATCTAATAACTTCAACTTACAGCTTGCACTTCCCTTTTTAGATATATGCCAATATACCTCAAAATCTCGAATATCTTTATTTAAATATGGTAATAAATCATCAAAAGATAAACGTACATCATAAATTTCTGACATTTTTATCATATCTTCTGTCTTTCCATCAGCTTCATTTAATGCTTTAAAGAATATACTTTTCCACTTTTCACTGAGTAAAACATTATTCATTTCTTTCTTAAATTCAACTTTATCACAACTTACTTTGTCATCCTCTAAAACACCTACTGCTATTAAAAAAATAGAATACAGACTATCAAAGTTAGTCCCATAGCTTGCTACAATTGGAAGAAATTGATTCACTAATTCCACTTTATTCCCTATATATTTAAATTCTACACTTAACAAATAATTGCATATAAGATATGCTAAGTTGTTTACCTTATCTTTATCTAAATCTCGTCTTTCAAGATATTCGCTTAAATCTACTGTAGAAATAATATAGTTCATTAGTAATCCTTCATATTTTTTATCTTTATATCCTTCTTCAATTAAATAAGAGGTTATTTCAGAATCTAGATTTTCCATATTGACAATGGCAAATACTTTTATTGAGCCTGTAGATATTCTAGATAGATTAAACAAATATGTATTGTAAAACTCAAGTTTTCTAATAGTATTACTTAAGTAAAATATGTATTCTCCAGATTTAGAAAATGTATCCACTATTTCTCTTATATTATCTAAATCTAAATAATTTTCACTTAAAACAAGCCCAAGTTTTACATACTCATCTTTTTCACTTGTATATATTAAATCCTCTGTTAGCTGATATAACCACTTTTCATCAATTATTCGCTCTTTTATTAGAGTGTTTATCTTTTTCATAAAAATTTCAAAATAACAAATTAGAGACTTATGACTATACTCTTCTAACAGGTCAATTTTATTAGATTCACTTCTATAAATATTTAAAATATTCTCTACCAAATTATTTGCAAGTTCTACTTGTTCTCTTAAAGGTATCTTTTCGTATATACATAAATAATTCATTTCAAATGATTCTTTATATCCATCATAATCCTTAATCTTTTGTAGTTGCTTAAAAATACTACCCACTAAATTATCCTCCTTTACATTATTATAATTTATATTGATTATACTACTTATTTTAATGAATTTACATTTTTACACATAAAAAAATATTACTAGAAATTAAAATTTCCAGTAATACTAATTGTACAAATATTAAAGTTTCATCGCTTAACAATGGTTTTGTTAAATTAGAATTTATTTATCAAGTTCCGTTAACTTTACGACCAGCTCTTCACAAATTTCTTTTATTGTTTTATTATCTGTTTTTACAATAATATCTGCTGATGCCATATATTTCTCTTCTCGTCTTTTCATCAAATCAGATATAAATTCAACATTCATATTATTATTAAGTATTGGTCTTTCATCACTATGTTTAACACGTTGAAGAATAGTTTCTGGACTTGCTGTTAATAAAACAATTCTTCCACTTTTTTTCATATATTCTACATTTTTATCTCTAAGTACGATTCCTCCCCCACAGGAAACAACTAGTCCTTCTCTTTGTTGTAAATTTATTAATGCTTGGCTTTCAAGATTTCTAAAATATTCTTCTCCTCGTTTTTCAAATATTTCAGAAATACTCATCCCTTGATGCTCAACTATATATGCATCTGTTTCTACTTGCTCCATTTCTAATAAATGACTCAAGTATGATGATACAGTGCTTTTTCCGACCCCCATAAATCCAACAAGCATTATATTGTAAGAGAATAAATTTTTAGCCTGTATTTTCTTACTATTTTTTACTACATATCTGAAAATATCTATAATTTCATTTTCAAACTTATGACCTTTTAGCTTCTCAATTAATGCTACTTCTTTTTTATTTTCATAGTCTGGCTGTAAAATGGGAAGACCTTTTTCCTTTTTAATATCAATAATACCTTTTATACATTCCATTCTTTTCTCAAGTAAATCAATCAGCTCATCATCATATAAGTCTATTTTTTCTCTTATTTTTTCTATATTTTCCATTGTCACACCTCTTCTTTCAGACATGTTAAAATTAAAAATACTTACAATTATATTATACTAATGTTACATATTACAATCATGTACTTTTTCTTTTTCATATCTCATGTTTACAAACAATGCAAGTAAAATTCCAACAAATGTTATAGCTACATTAAATAGTACAACATATTTTGGCCCATTTACTCCACCAGATTTTGTAATAAATCCAGCTATATTTAAAATAACATAGTTAGCTATACTAGATGCAATCATAACTATAGATGTTATTTTTCCTTTATTAGTTGGAAACATTTCATTTGCTGTCGATGTAGTCAATTGAAGCACACCACCTGCTGCTGAATAACCTATTACAAATCCTCCTACCATACAAATAGTTGGAGACTGAACAAAATACACAATTAATAACATAATTGAAGCTATTACAGGATAGATAACAAGTATTCTTATTGGCTTAACATATTTTTTTATAAGCACAGAAGTTATTAATACTGCACAGATTACTCCCATTGAATAAAAAGATTGAATTTTTGTAGGGTCAGCCATACCATATAATTTACCTAATTCTTGATTACAATTTAGCCATAGTACAAATGTAGATGTACATGTAAATCCAATACAAACAAGAGCTATACTTGTTGGTGTAAACTTCATTTTCTCTGACTTAACAGTCTTTCCATTATTATCAATAACATTGTTAGCTGGAGGAAATGGCAATATAGCTATTAAAATTGCATCTACAATAATAAGAACAGCTGTTACTATAAAAATAACTTTAAATGATATTGAATTTGCTGCAACAAATCCAATTATAAAAGGAAGTAAAAATTGCGCTAAAGCTATTGTGAATTTAGTAAACATATTTGCTATTGTTCCTAGACTAGCAAATATCTCCATACAAGAAGGTGTTACACAAGTATCTAAAAATGAGTTTGCTGCACCTCCAATTACTGCAAATATATACGCTATGTAAAAATTTGGTGAAAATACAATTCCAATAAAGAAAATTGCATGTAGAAAATTGCCTATAAGTCCACTTACCTTTCTTCCATATTTATCTGAAATAGGGCCTGCAAATGGATATGATATAAGTCTACCTAACCCTAATGCAGCAATAACTGCTAAAACAATACTCACATCAAGAGTTCCATCTGATAGTGTCTTAGCTCCCCACATAGATGCAAATTCTGGTTTATATTGTCCTAAAATTGAAATTCCAATACCAAGTAAAAAATATGAAAAATACAACGCTATGGCAGTAGGATAGTATTTTTTATTATTCATAGTTATTCTCCCATTCTTGTTAATTTCTTAACATTTTTATATACAATAAACGTATTCCCATAATGGGTTTAAAGAATAGCTAAACTTTTACATTTAACTATACCACCGATACAAAACCCACTATGACAACTTATAAAGTAATATCAAAATATTTTGTAAAGTAATATCAAAACATTGAGATACATATATATTCTATATTATTAAAGTATTATTTTTTCGTCTATTTAAAGTATAATTCTTTAATTTCTTCTACAGGCATTTCCAATCCAGTGTATAGATTAAAAGCCTCAGCTCCTTGATATAATAACATTCCTAATCCACCAATAGCTTTACAACCATTAGCTTCAGCATCCTCAATCATTTTTGTTTTATTTGGATTATAAACAACATCTGTTACAACTAACTCTTTTCTTAATACACTAACATCTTTTATATTAGTTTCATTATCATGAGGTTTCATCCCAATAAGCGTTGCATTTGTCAAAATATCACTTGATGATACTTCTTCATAAAGTTTTTCTGTATCTGCTAAATCATATAAATTAACAATACATTCTGGTACTTCTTTCTTTATATTTTCAATTGTTTGTTCCGCTCTTTTATAAAAATCATCCTTAGCATTGAAAATAGATATTTCTCTTGCTCCATCTAATGCACATTGTACTTGTATAGCAGTTGCCGCACCACCAGCACCCATAATCGTAAGTTTTTTATCCTTTACTTCAACTCCATTTTCTTTTAAATTACGAACATAACCAACACCATCTGTTATATGTCCAATTAACTTTCCATTTTCATTTACAATTGTATTACATGCTCCAATTATACGAGCAGCTGGAGAAAGTTCATCCATATATTCTGTAACAGCAGTTTTACATGGCATTGTTACATTTGCTCCTTTTATGTTGAACGTTTTTATAGCTGAAAGTGCATCTTTTACCTTGTCCACAGTAATATCAAAAGCTAAGTATCTATAATCTAAATCTAATTTTTCAAAACTATAATTATACATTAGTGGTGATTTAGAATGCCCCACTGGTGTACCTATTAATGCGAATAACCCTGTTCTTCCTGAAATTTCCATAATTTTATATCCTCCCAATATCATCAATTTCTTTGCAAATAATCTATTTAATTATTTGCAAAGAAACATCTATTTAATTTCAACTATATATTTAATGCTACTTCAAAAGCTTCTTTTGTTGCATCCAATGCTCTACGAGCCTTTACTGCATCCCCAACAACATAAGTTTCATTCACAAATTTCTTTACTTCTTCGCTTAATGGGTCATAATTACGAGAACCCATAGCAAGTACTACTGAATCGAAGCCTTTTAAATTATCTTCTGTTCCATCTGCAAGTGAATAGTCAACTCCATCGTTATAGAATTTAGCAACTTTAGCACCAGTAACAGTATGTATATTGTAACTTTCAAAATCATCCATAAGGAATTTACGATGTTCAGAAATTACATCTGCACCAACTTGTTCTCTTAATTCAATAACAGTAACATCATGTTCTTGTTCACCAAGGAAGGCTGCCACTTCACAACCAACCATTCCACCACCAACAACAAGAACTTTCTTTCCACAAGATTCTTTTCCATCAAGAAGATCCACTGCATGTATTAATCCTGATTCATTAATTCCTGGTATAGGAAGTACAAGTGGAGTTGCACCAGTAGCTACAATAACTGCATCAGGTGATTTTTCTTTTATAAACGCTACTGTAACTTCTGTATTAGTGTATATTTTTACACCATATTGATTGCACTTTGAAATATAACTACGAACTAAATTAGTAATATCTCCTTTACCTGGAGGATATGCAGCTAAACGCATTTGACCACCAAGCATTTCAGATTTTTCAACTAGAGTTACCTTATGCCCTCTCTCAGCACATACCCATGCTGCAAGCATACCTCCAACACCACCACCAACAACAAGAACTTCTTTTGTAGTTTCAGCTGGTTTAAGTTCAGATTCATGACCTAATATCGGATTTGCAAGACAAGCTATAGGCTTACCTTGGAACATATTTGGCACACAACCTTGTAGACACGCAATACATGGTATCATTTCATCTAACTTCCCATTTTTAGCTTTGTTAGGCATACTTGGGTCAGCTAAACTTTGTCTACCAAATGCTACTAAATCACATCTACCTTGACGAACCATTAATTCAGCAAATTGTGGCTCTGTATAGCGACCAACAGTTATTACTGGTATACTAACAGATTTCTTTATTTCTGTAACTAAATCTGCACTAAATCCAGCATGAAGAACTGTAGGAGCCCACATATATTCATCATGTATATGTATACTACGTGAAACATGAAGTCCATCTACTCCACAATCTTCTAAATAAGCTGCGATTACTGAACTATCATGTACATCAATTCCACCTAAAATATCATCTGTACTATTTATACGACATAGTATTGCTATAGAATTACCTACCTTTTTACGTATATTTTCAATTATAAGGCGAGGTAATCTCATTCTATTTTCAAAACATCCACCAAATTCATCTACACGTTTATTTGTCCTTGGTGATATAAAGCTACTAACTAAATATCCATGAGCACAGTGAACTTCAACAGCATCTACACCAGCTTTTTTTGCACGTAACGCAGCATCTCCATAAGATTCTATAAGTTCATATATTTCTTCAGTTGTTATTGCTAATGGTGTATTACGTCCATTTGACGCAGGTATTGCAGAAGCAGCTTTTAAAGGATACCCTGCAATTTTTTCATTTCCCTCAGAACCAGCATGTTGTAATTGTATAGATACTTTTGAACCTGCATTATGACAGGCATCTATTACATTTTTAAAACTATCTATTGTGCTATCATCATACAAACAAGGTTTACGAGGTCCTCCTTTAGCTTTCTTATCCACAACACTAGATTCTATAGTTATTAATCCAAAACCACCTAAGGCACGTTCAAGATAATAAGCCTTAGAAGTTTCACTTAAAGTACCATCTGTGTTTGCGAAATTATTTCCCATAGGAGGAACTACAAAACGGTTTGGAACTGTCATTGAACCAATTTTTATAGGTGTAAACATAGAACTAATCTTCATAAGGTTTTCCTTCCTTTCAAGTTTTATATTTTTTTCTTATATTTTTATGCTTTATATACTTTAATATCGAATAAGTCTATTTTTATTTTGGAGATACTTCTGGCCATGCTTTATCTAATACTTTTTTAGTTGCCTTAAATACAGTCTCAGCTGTAGTTGATAATCCTTTAGCTACTAAAGAATCAGATATTACTTCAACACCTATAACTTCTGGTGATATATTATGTTCTTTGATTATTTTTACAAATTCTTCTGTATTTCCATATCCTTCACCTGGAGCTACACGGTCATGTAGTGATTCATCTCTAAGTTTTTCATAAGGTGTCTCTAAAACATCACAAACTTGAATTGATACTATCTTTTCTGCTGGAACAGGTGCAAGGTCATCTACTGTTTGTTTTGCTCTAGCCCAGTGCCATGTATCTAATATAAGCATTGCATTTTCACGGTTACATCCTTTTACAACACGCCAAGCAGTAGCTAAATCTGGCACACCGCTGTATGGCATAAACTCAAGTCCTATAATAAGTTCTCCTGCTCTATCACATAATTCTCCTAATGCAGTTATAATTTGTTCTTCTGGTACCATTTCTAATAGACCACAGTTTATATGTTTAACATTAAATAAACGAGCCATATGATAAACATTTTGTTCTTTTTCTTGTTGAGCTTCTGTTCTATCCTCTTTAGTCCCCCATTGAGTTATATATTCTACTTCTGTAACTTTCATATTATATTCATCAAGAATTGAAAGCATTTCTTCGTCTGTAACTCCAGCGTTTTTTGCATCCACATAATTTTCAGCACGTAATCCGATGCCATCAAATCCAGCTTCTTTTGCAATACGCACTCTATCACGGAATGAAACTTCTGTGCCTAATGTATAAGAACTAATAGTAATTGGAATGTTAATATTTTTTTGATTATTCATAATTTAAATATGCCCCCTTTAATTTCTTTATAATTAATCTTTTTTTTGATTTTATTTTTTTATTTATTCTACTAGTAGCATTATTTTACTTTAAAAATAAAAATATTTTTTTGATTTATCTTTATCTAGATTTTATAAATTCATTGTATCATGAGACTTTATTAATAACAAATTGATAATTTCCTATCAATTCATAGATTTTGTTTATAGATTTTATTGATAATATAATTTATTAATATATACCTTAACTCTATCTATCTAAAATTTAAGACAAAAAACGATAAATTTCTTTAAAAGCTTTTATTATTACGCTGTAATCATATATAATAAAAATGTGAAAAACTTCTTTAAGGTCAACTTCTTTAAATACATACAAATAAAAAATACGATACTCATGAAAGGATGAACAAAAATTGAACTTATATCACTTACGCTATTTTGTTACATTGGCACATTTAGAGCACTATACAAAAGCAGCAGAAAATTTATCTATAACACAACCAAGTTTGAGTCATGCTATTTCTTTGTTAGAAAGTGAACTTGGAGTGTCTCTATTTGAAAAGGAAGGTAGAAATATAGTTTTAACTAAATATGGTAAAATATTTTTAAGAGACGTGGAAAAATCATTAGAAATCTTAGACTCAAGTGTAAAGTCACTAAAGATAACGGGTACTGGTGAAGGTCAAATTGACTTAGCTTTCCTTAGAACACTTGGTACAGACTTTATACCTGATATGGTTCATAGATTCTTAAAATCTAATCCTGATAAATCAATTGACTTTAAATTTCATACAGGTGTAACTACTGATATTATCCAAGGTCTTAAGGAAAGAAAATACGATATTGCTTTTTGCTCAAAACTTGAAAAAGAGAAGGGAATTGAATTTATACCTGTATCCAAACAAGATTTAGTATTAATTGTACCATATAGCCACCCACTGGCTACAAAAGATACTATAGATTTAAAAGAGACAATACCTTATCCTCAAATAGTATTTAATCAAAGAAGTGGACTTAGATATATAATTGATGACATGTTTAAAAAAATAAATCAACAACCTAACATAGTTCATGAGGTAGAAGAAGACCAGGTAGTTGCTGGATTAGTTGCAAAAAATTTCGGTATAGCTGTAGTACCAAATATGCCTATGCTTAAGTTTACAAAAGTAAAAGTAATTCAAATTGTTTACCCAAGTTGGGAAAGAAATTTTTACTTAGCAGTTATAAAGGATAGATATTTGCCTCCTGCAATTAAAAATTTCAAAAACTTTGTCATTAAAAATGCTCAATTATAAGTATTAATAAAAGAGGTTATTTTTAAATAGTCTCTTTTTTAGGGTTTCTTCCAAAATAAAAAAATCTATACTTCTAAAAGTATAGATTCTTAACTGACAGTCGGCATCCGAGTCTCAGTAATAATCGTTATATAACAGCAACTGTATTTCAATTCCTGAATAACTAAGTTATTTATATTATATCAATTTTCTAAAAATTTGTCAATCTATCTATCTCATTTTTTCAAGCCATGGTCCAACAGGCTCTACAATCGGAACTTCTTTAAAACCCCAATTTCTTATGTCATTTAAACTAGTTGGAGTGTATATTTTACTTCTTACAGATTTAAATATTTTATTTTTTTCTCCATATTGCACACATTTTGGATTTGCTTCTATTAATCCTCTTCTAGCTCTACTAAGAGGATTACATAGAATATCAGCTATTTCTAAACCTTCTTTGTAATCTACATCTTCCTTTTTGGCAATTATAAAACCTTTTACCTTGTCTCTTAACTCTTCATCTATATCTAAATATATTGTTCCATTATTAAAAACATCAAAAAATGCCTTTTGTACTTTTAAATTTGAAACATCATCTCTTGATTCAATAACGATTCTTGCAGACTCTACATTTTCATTATTTACAAATGAATAGAAATTTTGAAGCACATGTATAAAAGCTACAACATAAGGTTCCTTTGAAGGTGCATAGTATTTTTTTAATCTAGCCTTATCTACTGTTACTGATATTATGGTGCACTCTAGTTTAGATAGAAATAAAGGTAATTCATCATAAAATAACTTAATTTGTGAATCATCAAACCTTTCAAATGCTCTTGACTTTCTGGATATATCAGTCAAGTGTATTCCTATATTACTAGTTCCAAAGCAATAATCTTTAAAGGCATCCATCTCTTTCCTTAAACAACAGACATAATCACCTTGACTCACTGCGTATTTATATTCAAAAATTACTCCTGTTAATGTAAATGGGTCCTCATGATTTATATCAGCTCTCCCACTTTCATCAATAAACATTATATACTTCTTCTTTATAATTTCACTCACCCTCTTAACATATGATGATATCACCTATATTTATTTTATATGAGTTTTGAAAATATTCCAAGATTTTTAGATAACTTAAACTTAATTTTGTAATAAAAAAATTGAGATATAAACAATCAAAGCTTTAGGCTGTTGAATTTTACATCTCAATTTCATTTTATACATTATTTATATAGTTTTATTATTTTCTAAGAATATCTATTAATTTATCCATACCTATATAAGATACTCCTCCTCCAATTTGATAAGGAGTTTCAACTTTTTTATTTGCAAATACTCTATTTTGTTCTGCTGATAATCCTGAATTATCCATTAAAACTATTGGTGAGTGTAATTTTGCAGCTAATGGTCCAGCGGATAAAGCATCTACTAAAGCATCTGATTTGCTAACTAACACAGATTGTAAATCAGTATCGCCATAGAATTTTTCTATAACTTTAGCATTAGTATCTAATCTGTCATTTCCATATATTCTATTTCCTGAAACATCTTCAGTAGTTATTTCATTCATCTTAGCTATTGTTGAATCATTAATTGCATTTGGTCCACCTATAAAATATGCATTTTCTAATTTTCTTTCTGTTAGCCAAATATAAGATTCTTCTGTAATTCCATCTTTCTTAACTAGTATTATAGGTTGTTTTTCTTCTCCAGCTTTAGAAGCTACAGATAGAGCATCTGCCTCTCCATTTCCAGAAACCATATAAGCTGTCTTTATTTCTTCTCTGTTTCCAAGTTCATCAGCTATTCTTACAGCAGTTTGATATCTATCTTGACCTGATATTCTCTTTGTCTCTGCATTAAAAGTACTCTTTATTTCTTGCTCTAATTTAGAACTTATTGCATTTTCTCCACCTATTAAAATTACTGTTTTAGGTGCTAATGAATTCATTTCTGCAACAGTTTCAGTTGGTAATTTATCTGTATTAGTAAGTAATATTGTTGCATTGTAACTACTTGCCAAAGGCGTTGCTGTTATTCCATCTGCTATTGCATTTCCATTTACTAATACAACAGTATCTGAACTATCAGCACCCCAATTTCCAACTTCACTTATTTTTTTAGCTGTATCAAATCTATTTGCTCCTACAACGGTGTTCCATGTAGGGTTTATTGTTCCATCTTCATTGAAAGTATAATCTTTTCCATCTATTTTTTGAGTTCCTGTTAGCATTTTACCTTCTTTGTCTAAATAGTAAGATTTACCTTCTAATTGCTGCCATCCTGTTTGCATTACTCCTGTTTTATCAAAGTAATACTTATTACCATCTATTTCTTGCCATCCTACTACTGATAAGCCATCATTTCCTAGATAGTATTTCTTGCCATCTTTTTCTTGCCATCCTGTTTGCATTACTCCATCTGAATTAAAGTAATAAGTTTTTCCATCAATTACCTTCCATCCAGATACTCTTACTCCATCAGTTCCTAAGTAATATTTTTTGTTATTAATTGTCTTCCATCCTGTTTGCATTACTCCTGAAGCATCAAAATAATACATTTTTCCATTTACTTTTAACCAACTATTTTTTTGGTATGTTCCATCAGATTTTACATAATACTTCTTACCATTTTCTGTTTTCCATCCTGTTTGGTTTAAATTTATCTTATATTTTGCTGCTATTTTAGTATAACTGTCATTACTATAATCTATAATTACATCTGAACCTACTGGAACTTGGTCAAATAACCATCTAACCTCTTTATTGTGCATTCTTATACATCCACCAGAAATGTGTTTTCCTATAGAACTTTCATTATTATTTCCATGTATCCCATATGTATCTCCATAAGTTCCTTTTAGTGCTAATCCCATCCATCTATCTCCTAATGGATTTTTTGGGCTTCCTCCAGGTATATTTCCTTTATAATATGGTCTATTTTTTATCTTGTTAACTACCTTTGTTTTCCCTGTTGGTGTCTCTGAACCTTTTTTCCCTGTTGCAACTTTAAATTCTTTTACAAGCTTGCTATTTACAAAATATCCCAGAGTGTTTTTTCTTGAGTTTACTATAATTACATGTTTACTGGCTGCACTTGATTCTGGTACACCACATGCAAATACTAAAACTAAAGTCATTGCTAGTACTAAATACTTTTTTAGACTTTTTTTCACTACAACTTCCCCCTCTTTTAGAAACATAACTACACGCCTCTAATTATAACATAAAATTACCAATATCTTGTATTTACAAATTTGTTACATTTACCCCTTTAATATACATTTTATGCTTCGTATCCATTTGGATTCATACTTTGCCATCTCCAAGAATCTTGGCACATTTCTTCAAGTTCATATTTAGCTTTCCATCCAAGTTCTTTCTCTGCTTTTGATGAATCTGCATAACACATTGCTACATCTCCAGCTCTTCTTCCAACAATTTTGTATGGTATCTCTTTTCCACTGGCTTTAGAAAATGCTTTAACTAAATCAAGAACACTATATCCTTTACCAGTTCCTAAATTGTAAACAACAAGTCCTGGATTTTCTTCTAATTTTTGTAATGCCTTTACATGACCAGCAGCTAAATCTAATACATGTATATAATCTCTAACTCCAGTCCCATCATGAGTTGGATAATCATTTCCATATACACTTAGTTCTTTTAATTTACCCACTGCTATTTTTGTTATATAAGGCATTAAGTTACTTGGAATTCCATTTGGTTCTTCACCAATTCTTCCACTCTTATGAGCACCTACTGGATTAAAATATCTTAAAAGTGCTATATCTAATGACTCATCTGCTTTTGATATATCCACTAACATCTGCTCTATCATAAGCTTAGTTCTTCCATATGGATTAGTTACAGAAAGCGGGAAATCTTCTAATATCGGACAAGTATGTGGATCTCCATATACAGTAGCTGATGAACTAAATACAAATTTCTTAACACCATATTCTCTCATTAATTCAAATAAATTTAATGTACTTATTAGATTATTGCTATAATATTCAATTGGCTTTTCTACTGATTCTCCAACTGCTTTTAAAGCTGCAAAATGTATAATAGATTCAATATTATTTTCTTTAAATACAGTGTGCATTTCATTTTTATTAGTTATATCAATATTATAAAATTTTACTTGTTTTCCAGATAATTCTCTAATTCTATCAACTACTATTGAGTTACTATTACTTAAATTGTCAACTATAACAACTTCATAACCTGATTCTAAAAGTTCTATTGCTGTATGGCTTCCTATATATCCTGCTCCTCCAGCTACTAAAACCGCCATAGTAATTACCTCTTTTCTAAATTTATTTTTCGCTTACTTTTTTTCTCATATAAGCCATTAAATCATCTTTTAGATTTTCTCTTTTTAGAGCAAAATCTATTGTCGCCTCTAAAAAACCAATCTTATCTCCCACATCATACCTTCTTCCTTCAAAATTATAAGCATAGATAGCTTCTTGTTTTCCAAGAGTTTGAAGTGCATCTGTTAACTGTATTTCTCCACCCTTTCCAGGTGTTTGTTTCTCTAATATATCAAATATTGCAGGAGTTATTATATATCTTCCAAGTATGGCTATGTCTGATGGTGCTTCTTCAATTGCAGGCTTTTCAACCATATCTTTAACTTTATAAACCCTATCTTCTATATGTTTTATATCCAATATTCCATATTTGTTTGTATCTTCTTTAGCTATCTTTTGAACACCTAGTACAGTTGTTTTATATTCATTATAAGTATCTATTAATTGCTTTAGACAAGGCACATCTGAGTCTACTATATCATCACCTAATAATACAGCAAAAGGTTCATCTCCTATAAAACTTTTTGCACAGTAAATTGCATGTCCAAGACCTTTTGGCTCCTTTTGTCTTATATAGTGAATATTTACCATATTTGATATATCTCTTACCATTTCTAGCATTTCTGTCTTACCTTTTTGTTCTAATTCTAACTCTAATTCAACTGATTTATCGAAATGGTCTTCTATAGATTTTTTATTTCTACCTGTTATTATAAGAATTTCTTCAATTCCTGAGTCTATAGCTTCTTCTATTATATACTGTAAAGTTGGTTTATCTACTATAGGAAGCATTTCTTTGGGCTGTGATTTTGTTGCTGGTAAAAATCTAGTTCCTAGCCCTGCTGCTGGTATTATCGCTTTTTTTACTGTCATCTGCATTTTTTCACCCTTCTTCGTAAATTTTCTCTTGTACCAAATTAATATACCATATTTATACTTTTTCTTCAAACTCTATATTATCCCAATTCTTAACATTACAAGAACATAAAGGTAGATGAAATTTCATCTACCTTTAGTTTTTATAAGTTAATATATTATATTGTCTATATTCTACCTAAAACTCACATAGGTACTAAATTTCATCCAAAATACCCTTTATATCACTATCTATATCATCATCCAAATATGAATCTAAATCTTCTAAATCCACTTCTAATTCTTGATATGTCATGTCAACACTTACATCTTCATCTATATCCATTTCTGATATTAATTCTCCTAAGATGCTATTTCCATCAGTATCTAAATCTCCATCTATATCTTCACTTATATAGTTTTCATTCAAGACTTCATCTAAATCAATCTCATAATAAACTTCATTATTTTTTTCATCACTTGAATTCAGACCTAAAAACTCATAATTAAAATTCCATACATTGTATTTACTTGACATACTTCATTCCTCCTGTGAAAAACATATTTTCATCTAGCTTATTGGCTCCATAATCAACAGAATTATATATTTTTTCAATTATGTCTTTTCTTCTTTCATTTGTATTATTATTTAATGTCAATTGTCTAAATACATATGTATTTGTTATTCTCTCGAATAATACTTCTTTTATACTATCATCATTAATATTTTTATAATTTTTCCATAAAACTTCAAATAACTTAAACATCTCTCTACTAGTTTCATCCACATAGTAAGGATACATATTTTCTACTAAATGATTTAATCTTGATATAGCTTGTTTTAAAAATACATCCAAGTTTGCACTTTCACTTTCCTTTAACATCCTATAATTGTATCGCTTCTTATCTTCACCTGATATTACAAATATAATATTATCTAAACTTTTTTCAACTCCATCTAAATAACTACTTATATTGTATGATAAATCAAAGAATAAATTTTTAATCTGTCTAAATACTTGTACATCAAGTTTTGCATTATACTTTTCAAATAACTCTATATCTTGATTTTCTAATATTCTTGGAGTATAAGCTGATATCAAGTCTAAATTATTTCTCTGTTCTTGTATCTGATTATAAAGTGCATTTATGACTTCTATTCTTATTTCATCATTCAGTTCTCTTTCTAATACTTTATCAAATTCAGATTTCATGTAATAAATATTTCCAAAGAAATTAAATATTATCATATCATTCATAGCTTTAGACCAATTTTTATATAAAATCTCAACAGAAACGTCTTTAAGTAGTGGTTTTTTTGCATATATAAAGACATCTTGCATAAGTTTTTGAACCATACTTCTACTTAAATTTAAAATTATTTTTTGATTATTAAATTTTATTTCTGTTTCTACAAAATCAGAATTTTTACTTTCAATATCTCTATTAATTACAATATCTTTAACATCACTATTTTTTATAGATATAATTTCTTTTTGGAAAGACTTCATTATTGTTAAACTATTAAAATCTTCTTGGATAAAAAATGGGGCATGTTTTAATGTATATCCTACTATTTCATTTTCTATATCTTTTAAATCCTCTATTTGCATAGCTTCTTTATTTTTATCATTTATGTGCAAGTTAAATACATTTTTATTATCATATAATATAATGTCTTCTCCTAAAATTAACTTTGAACAATTATCTTTTGTTGATTTAACAATAGTTTTTTTAGACTTCTTATTTATAAAAATAAGTTGATCCTGATATTTTACTAAAAGCATATTAGTATTTTTATAATCAAATCCATCTATATTTCCTGATATTTTACAGAATACTATCTCACAATCTTTAGGAAGATTTCCTATTTTCTTATTATCTTTAACTCTCTCACTTAAATCGGCTGGAACTATATTTTCTACATTATTATTAAATATAGAAATAGACCTTACTATAAGACCTTCTCTTTCCATATGAAAATAACCCTTTAGAGAAACTCTCTTATCTTCTAAAATATATCTTTCTATATCATCAAAGTTTATTTCAAATCTATTTTTTCCACTGATAAATATAAACTTTTCATTATCTTTATTAATTCCACCCATATAAAATTTATTATCATCTAAACTCAAGATAGTCATGTTGTCTTTTAAATAAAATATAAATTCTCTTTGGTTCTTACAGATTAAATCATATTCATCTAAAGTTATTTTCATAGTTAAACTTGCTGTAACATTCTTACTTGAATTCTCACTTTTTATATAAAAAGGCAAGTTATCTCCATAAATGATTATTTGAGAACCTTCTAAAACTGCTTCTAACTTTTTTTTATTATCTGAAAAACTATATATATATTTTACCCCTGATTCATCATTAACTTCATCTGCTTTGCTGATTATAATATTACCTAAATTTGTTATATGAAGTTTCTTAGATTCTTTTGAATATCTACTGATACCACTAAGCTCAAATCCATCTGAAAGCTCATATATAATTTTTTCTCCTAATTTCAACATACCTTCACCGCCTAAACAAAATTATAATTATTTTCTAAAGGTGAATAAAATGTCTCAAAATAAATAATATCTTTTAATACTTTTTATTTTGAGACATAATTCGTCCTTATTTAATAAATATCCTAAGCACCTTCAACTATTTCTTCATAAAGTTTATCTAAATGTTTAACATATTCACGATATCCAGATTTATTTTTTAACTCACTTCTTAAATCTTCATATTTTTGTCTAAGTTCTTCAGCACTTAATGAAGGAGCTGATTCTTTCAAATCTTCTAATTTGTAATCATAGTACTTATCATACATCGCTATATATGTATCAATAGATTTCTTAGCTAATTCATTACATTTTTCTTGTGCTTCTCCATACTCAGAATAATCACCTATCTTCACTTTATAATATCCATTCTCTTGAACTATTGTTGAAGAAATACCTTTAGCTTCATATTCTTTTGCTGTTTCTTTTGCTGTTGCTTCAACTTTAAGTGAACCTGCATAGACAGTATAATATACACCTTTACCGTCTTTATATGCTTCCATCTCTTTTGCTTTCTTTTCAGCTTTTTCTTTTTCCTCTGCTTTTGCCTTTTCTTCTGCTTCTTTCTTTTCTTTTTCAGCTTTTGCTTTCTTTTCTTCTTCTGTTTGTTTATTGTTGGCTTGTTGCTGAGTTGGTGCTTTTGGAGGTGTCGTGTCTTTATCATTTTTCTTGTTATTGCCTACTGTTATAAAGTATCCTACACCAACAATTGCCACTATAACTATAGCTATAATAGTCTCTTTTAATCTGCTTTTTTTAGAACCAACCTCTTCATCATCTATAGAATCTTCTTCATTTGATTCATAATTTTTTATTTCTGTTTTCTTTTCCTTAGAATTAGACTTAGAAGAATGTTTAGACTTTTTGCTATTTTTTTCTTTCTTGTTAATAGGTATTACTACTGATTTTTCACTTTCTACCTTTTTTTCTTCTGCTTCTTTTGGCATTTCATCACCTAATCCCTTACTTTCTTTTTCAGATTTAGGCTCATTACTTGCTGATAGTTTTTTATCTAACTCATCATTATTTATTGGTTTTTCTATTTTTATGTTGCGTTCTTCTTCTAAACTTTGGTTTATTTCTTCTAAGTTTTCTATATTTTCCTTAATAGATTCATCAGCTTCACCTGGAACTGTATCAGAAGTATTATCTAATCCAATCTCTTCCTTTTCAGTTTCTTCTAGCACATCCTCTTTTTTGCTTTCCTTTTTCATAAATCCAAATAATTTATCTTTTTTTCTACTCTTCTTATTTTCTGGTTCAATTATTTCTTCTTTATTTATATCATGATCTTTTTCAATATCTTCTTTATTTTCTATAGCATTCTCTACATTTTCATTCTTATTAATTACTTCTTCTTTAGTATCTTCCTCTATAGAAATGCTACTTCTAAAACAAACATCTTTATCTGCATTTTTTATCATATAAATATATTCTTCAATATCAATGTCTTTATTTTTTCTAGTTCTCTTTGATACAATATCGTGATTTTCTAATTCAGAAGATTTATCTTTTAGAACAATGTGTGCTTCTTCCCAAACATTTTCACTAATTTCTGTTTTATTTTTAATTACATAATCTATGAATTCCTTAAAATTTTCAGCACCAAATTCTCCAATTATAGTTAATCTCATCGCACCTTCTATAAGGTCTCTATTTCTTCTCTTCAAAAATTCTAATGCAACTGTTGCACAAACAAAGTCTTTAATAACTTCTCCACCAAAGCCATAGCCTTCAACATAAGGAAGTTCTTCTAACCCACATAATTTTTTATATTCATTATATACAGTTTGAGATATACTTTCATCATTTAAACTATTTAGTTTATCCATAAACTTTGCTTCTACATCATTTATCTGCGGTTCTTTTCCTAATTCTGACTTTTTAACTGAATTTAATAAAACATCATTTTCTGAATTATCTTTACCTAATTGTAAATCTTCAATTTCTGTTGCTTTTATATCTTCACTGCTTTGTTCAGAATTCTCTTCTATATTTTTAGGTACTACCTCTTTGCTACTAGCTAATATCTTATTTACACAGAATATTATTTCTCTTTTTAGTTCTCTTTTAGCATCAGCTTGATTCTTAAGAAATAAACTTGCACAATCTTTCTTTTCTAAACTTATCTTTCTAAGTGTTATATTAAGAAGGTCTTTATATAGATTTAGAACCTTATAATCCTTTTCTAAACGTCTTCGTCTCTCTAATAGGTCCATTTTATCATAAGCTAAAAAACTACTTAAATCGTTGGCTTTTAGACAGTCTAAACCATCCTTCATTGCCTTATTTACATACTTTCTACATTTAGCTGTAGTTAATTCTAATTCTTTCTCTAATTCATCTATTTCAGGTATGTATTTATCTACTATCCATTTCCCGATAAGCGGTTCTGTATTTCTTGCTAATGTTTTATAAAACAATATATTAAATTTTAAAAGCTCAGCATATTTTGCTTCATTGAATTCTACTTTTTCAAATTTCTTTTCTAAAACACCTTCTAATTTTTCATTTATCTTAGACTCTTGTTTTAAAAAACTTGCTGTGACATTTAAAACAGTATTTCTTATTATATTATTTTCACTCAAAACCTTCACTCCTTAAATCAATTATTTTATTGTGATATTTACATTATGTAAAATTACTAATTTGATTATGATATTTTAATAATTAGTTACTAAATTTACTACATCTTATATCATATCATATTATTTACATCATTTTACTTTTTCTTTTTATATCCATCTTATATTATACCATTTTTAATATCTGTACTAACTTATATTACAATATTCCACAAAATTTTGAAAGTAAATTAGACAAATTTGCAAATAAAAAAACATCAGTTTAAACTGATGTTTCACCTATCGAAAAAATTAAGCAAGTCTATAAGCGGAGTTCTGTATTAGATAATCATCTTTCTAGGCTTATTGTCACCAATAAGCTCAAGCGACCTACCTACCGGAGAGTACGAGCAGCACTCTTTATTCCTATCTTGGTCTTGCTCCAGGTGGGGTTTACATAGCCAACTAGTCGCCTAGCTGCTGGTGAGCTCTTACCTCGCCTTTCCATCCTTACCACTTAAGTGGCGGTTTATTTCTGTTGCACTATCCTTAGGATTGCTCCCACTAGGTGTTACCTAGCACCCTGCTCTATGGAGCTCCGACTTTCCTCATGTAAAATTACATGCGATTATCTGGCTTACTTAATATTCATTTTACTTAGCTATATTATCATAAATACTTAAGTATGTCAAAGTAATATTATACTAAAAATTTAAATTTCTTCAAAAATAGTGTAATATAGGTATATAAACTATTATTTATGATTTGAGGTGGAATGTTGAAAAAATTATATAGAGTAATAATTAATATTATATTAATATTAGTAATAATCTATAGTGGATTTAATATATGCTTAAAGCTTAGCAAGTACAGCCATGATACTAAAGTATCTGCTCAACTTCAGAAAAAAGAAAATAAAAAAGAAGACTTATTAAAAATAAACAAAGATTTTAAGTTTTGGCTTTCTGTTGATAATACAAATATAAATTATCCAGTTGTACAATCTAAAGATAATTCTTATTATCTTGACAAAGACTTTTATGGTAAAAAATCTATCTCAGGTACATTATTCATGGATTATAGAAATAAATCTCTGGATGACCAAAATGTTATAGTATATGGACATAATATGAAAAACAAAACAATGTTTAATAATCTAAATAAGTTTAAAGATGATGATTTCTTTAAAGAAAACAATCAAATAAAAATCACTATGGATGGAAAAGAATTATTATATGAAGTATTTTCTGCCTATATTGTAGAATCTGATTATGATTATCTAAAAACAAGCTTTAATAGCGAATCAGACTATCAAAAATACATAGATGCTATTACTTCCAAATCATTACATAAATCAAATATGAAAGTAAGTAGTAAAGATAAGATAGTTACACTTTCTACATGCACTTATGAATTTGATGATGCTAGAATGGTAATCCATGGCAAGTTAGTTTCAAATTAAATATACATGTCTTTTTAACAATTCTTACACAAATAATCAAATTTTTGCGTTAAGGTATTCACATACAGATTAAAATAATTATTTTAATCTGTATAGCTATTTCTTACTTAATAGCTATTTTTTACTTAAATTTATCAATTTCCTGTCTATTTCTATAAACTATATAAAATAATAAATATATTATATAATAAAAAAGACTATGTTAAAAACATAGTCTTTACTGGAGCTGGTGATAGGAATCGAACCTACAACCTGCTGATTACAAGTCAGCTGCTCTACCGTTGAGCCACACCAGCACACTTATTCTATTGTGAGTTAAATTAACACTCTAAAAACTGCATATATATTTTAATTAATGAACATCAAATAAATATTGGTCAAGTCCTCGACCTATTAGTATCGATAAGCTAAATACATTGCTGCACTTACACCTTCGACCTATCAACCAGATAGTCTTTCTGGGGT
>NZ_JACVVY010000011.1:0-70429 GCF_020658175.1 Clostridioides sp. ES-W-0018-02
GTTCATATGATTATTGTGATTTTATAGATACACAGTTAGATGATTTTATACTAGAGTACGGAGAAAATGTAGTAGAATCTTGTTTGCATCAAGTAATGGTATTGGTAAGTAAGTATAATTAGATAGATTTTGTTTTCTAGAGAACCCTTTTTAGTTTTATCTACATTTCTATTAATATATACCAATATAAAACGCTCAAATATATTTTTAATATTAAGAATAACCAAAAATGTTAACTAAAAAATATAATTAAGTAGACATTTCTATTAATCTATGATACAATAGTATTTGTGTTAATACACAATTAAATCAAGTATATCTTGATATAGGTTAATAGGAGTATTTTTAATGAATAATGGAATAGTGAAATGGTTTAATAATGAAAAAGGATTTGGTTTTATATCAATAGAAGGTGGAGATGATGTATTTGCTCATTTCTCAGCTATACAAACTTCAGGATTTAAATCATTAGAAGAAGGTCAACAAGTAAGCTTTGATATAGTTAAAGGTGCTAGAGGTCCTCAAGCAGAAAATATAACTATATTATAATATATAGATTTTTCGGGAAAGACTCTTTTAGGGTCTTTTTTTATTGCTAGTATATAAGATAATTATTGATGAAAGAAACAAGATTGTTTGGAGAAATGAAAAAAGCACTCCCCCTCAAGAGAATGCTTAGTTACAGATATAGAAGTGTATTGGTAGTACACTTCTATTTTTTTATTATATCATATAATTTTGTGTATGAAAAAGAGCTATTTAAATCAATTTTAAGGTGTGTTGAGTAATGTTCTTGATAGTTTTTATTAATATATTTCAAAAAAAATAAGCACTCCTATAAAAAGAGTGCTTTGGTGTATGTTAATGTATATATCTAATACAATCATAACATGTCTTATGTTTTAGTATGATAATTTTCGTTCGTTTTATTGTTACAACTTCTACTATAGTTTTCATACTTTAACCATCAACTAAATAAAACTAATTAAGATTACTAGTTAGTCACCTTTTTTAATTTCTTCATCTTCTACATATTCAAGTATATCTCCTGGTTGGCAGTCTAAAGCTTTACAAATTTCATTTAGAGTGGTGAATCTAATAGCTTTTGCTTTACCAGTTTTTAAAATTGATAAATTAGCATTTGTAATGTCTATTTTTTCCGCTAAATCTTTAAGAGATATTTTTCTTTTAGCCATCATTACGTCTAAATTAACTATAATTGACATAGTATACCTCCTAAATAGTTAAATCATTATCTTCTTTTATTTTTATTGCTTTTATAAATACATCTGCAATTACAAAACTCAAGAGAGCAGCTACAAAATATACAAAGGTTGGCACTGTAAAGTAAAATCCGAATCCTAAATCTAAGAATCTTATACCCTCTCCAGTAGTACCAAATGTTGAAATAAATTCAATGATAGAATTTAAAAGTAAAAAGTAACCAATAACTCTAAATCTTTTTACATTTTCATTTACAAATAAGCTATATTCAGTACTACTTAACACTTCTATTAATGACTTTATAATAATAAAATAGGATATGCCTAAAGTAAATATTAATATACCGAATATAGAACCTTGCAGAGTCGCTTCACCACTAAAACAAATATAAGTAAAACCTCTAACTCCTCCCACTGCGAGAGTTAATCCTAAAAGAAAAAATAAAATTTGTAATATACCACTCAATAGACTTTTTATAAATTTATCAGACATCATATAATATTGTTTTTCAATATTTTTTTTATAATAAACAATATTTATTTATTGTTGAAGGTTAAAAATTTTCAGTAGTTATATATAATAAATATTTATTATATATAAAAGATACTGTGCCAAAAAATATAAAAAAGAAGGTAACAACTAACCCTAGTTGCTACCTTTCAATCTATCTATTAATAAAATCTAACGCTTTGTAAAGTGTATCAAATCTATCATTGCCTTTTATTGCAGTATACTTTTCTTTGGTTATAGAATCTCTCTTATTACATGCTCCTCCACCTACAACATATAAATTCTCCGTTTGACCTGGCGTATAGTCTTTTATATCACAGACTCTACATTCATTTTCTTTGTAGTTCCAGCTAATTATTTGTGCTAATACCTTGTCAACTTCTCCCTCGAAAACTACTGTATGCTTATACATTTGTTTCACCTCAATATTATCTATTTTCTTATTTAATATACCCTCAGCTATTAACTTTGCAACTGTATTTTTATTTTTAATATAGTAATCTGTATCTGCTTTACTGTCTACAAAACATACTTCAATTAATATTGCTGGTGTCTTGGTATGTTTAAGCCAATAAAGATCCCTTACATCTATTTTAGCTCCTCTATTTTTAAATATAGTTGATAACTTTGAATTGACTCTTTCAGCATATATTTTCCCATTATTTGTTTTATATAATGTCTCTGTTCCCATAGGGTTTAAGGTTGTATTATTTGCGTTGAAATGGATTTGTACTGCCAAGTCTATGTCCTGTTTATTTGCTATTTGACATTGTTCAGATAGATAATTATTCGATTTATCTATCTTACCAGTATATACAGTTGCTCCACCTTGTTTCAACCATTTAACGATTAAATCAGTTAATATTCTATTTTCTTTTCCTTCATCTATATAGCCAACTGCTCCTGTTCCTTTACCTGTTAGCGTATGCCCTGGTATTATTGCTATTTTCATTGTTTATCACCATCCTTTAGTTGTTTGTAAGTTTGATTTATACCTATTGATATACCCCAACAAATCACGCCTTGTAAGACTGCATCAGCATTTAATCCTAACATCCATACTGAGAAACCTATCCCAAGTATCAATAACACTACTGGAATATACTTATTATCTAACTGTTTATACTTCTTACAACCTGCTCCTATAACATAAAGAGCAGCAACTAAAATTAGCAACTGCTTTGGTATGAAACTTATTAAATTATCCATTTATTTTCCTCCTAATTAAAATATTCCTCTCTGTATTGCAAATATAAAGAACCCTACAAGTGTTGTAATCATTGTTCCAATCAACCACTTTAACATGCTTGTAAGTGAGTTTAAATTCTCACATAGTGCTTTTAATTCTGCTTTAGATTCTATATTTGCTACTTTTAATTCATCTATTTCATCATTATGTTTATTTATTGTTACTTCATGTCGTTTCAAATTATCTTTGAAAAGTTCTTCCTTCATGAAAACCTCCTTATTTGTATTAAAATAAGACTTAGAGGTTATCTAAGTCTTATAAAAAATTTTATAGTATTAACTTTAGTAGTTATAATATTACTCTTACTTTTTTATTTATTGTTGTATAAATTTGTTATATTTCATAAATTTAACTGAAAGCATAAATAGTAATATTACTAACATAACCATTTCCTGATCCATAACAATTAAGTCTAATCATGGTTTTGCCTAAACTTTCAGGATTATTACTAATAAAAGGATAACAACACTCATCAATAACCTTAGAATTAGTTACATTAAGAAAGCCAATTTCTGAGTTAGTCGGACTAAAAGAACCATCAACATCAAAACTATAGATATAATGAACTAAAAAAGTTTTATCTGGGTATACATCACTAGGAGCAGTTGAAGTAATAGCTATATAACGTGGTTTAAATGGAAGTAAGAAGTAATTGTCACCATACCTACTTGATTTATACCCCCCTTCTTCAATTCCAGTACCAAATGTATTAATAAGATAAGTTTTTTTATAAAATTGTACACGACTATTAATTTCTTGCTGCAAACTACTTATAGTCCTATTTAATTGTGTTATGTTATTATTTTTTTCAGTTAATTGATTTTGTAACTCTTGTACACTAGCATCTGTACTATCAAAAGACGTTTTAACCTTATCTGATAACTCAACTAATGTATTATTTAAACTTGATTCAATATTCTTTAGTGCTAATACATTTATAATAGAAGTTTTACCATTTATTAATCCTTCTTTTATTTCACTAACTTTACTTGCTATATCTTGTAGACTTGCGTCATCCTCTAATGGCATTATACTTTTGCTTATACTTAATACTTTTTCTGATGTAACAGTATTATCTGTAGCAATTATTTTTAAAGTGTGTATTGCATTGTCTATAAGTTCATAATTAATTATTTTCTCTGTATATAAATCTGTCATAAAAGTTTCTTTTAATACTCCATCTAAATACCAGTCAATTTTTTTCAGTGCTCCTTCTTCTGTATGAGATACTGTAAATTTTGCTTGTGTAGATGTATATGAATTTACATTAACAGACATAAACCCTTGTAGTAATGTTATTCTGCAAAAACCATGACATGATGGAAAAATAGGACTGTTATAAGTTTCTGGTGTCAAACTATTTGTACTACCATCTAAAGCATAAAAACTAGAATCAACTAAATAGCCACTAGGTTTATAAGAATTTACACTAAGTAAATAACCCGAACCACCCGAGCCCGATGTAGTAATACCACATGCACCACCAAACCAACCGCCACCACCACCGTATTTGACACGATTACTATTAACTGCATAGCCTGTCTTTCCTCCACCTTTGCCAAAACTGCCATTCATAAATGTAGGAAAAGTTTTATCATTAACAATGCCACCAGCAGTTTGTGAAGCACCAATACAAAACTCTAAATCATTAGAAGTAAATCCACCACCTTTACCAGTACCGCCAGTATATTTATCATTAGTCCAACCACCACCGCCACCAGCAACTATAAACCTTGATAGTAAACCTTGTGGGTTATCCCAAGCTCCACCAATAGTTCTAACATCTGTAGCACCCCCACCATCAAAAGCGAGGTTACTAGAACTCAATACATATTCATATGTTAATCCAGCACCATTAAAACCTCTACGGCTTGGATCAGCTATATCATCATAAACAGTAGTTCCATCTTTACCAACATAAATATAAACATTTTTATTTTCGTTAAATGCAAAAATGCCAGTAGTATAGCCCCCACAAGCATTTTTATATTTTTCAGGTGACAAATTAGCATTAGAGCCACCATTAGCACCCCAACATTCAATCTGATACTTTCCTGGTTTTAATGTTACACTTTGTTCACTTCCTGTATAATTAAATTCATAAACTGTTGCCATTTAATCCACCTCTTTCTTAATTTATGATTTTATTGTACCTAATTTTAAAACCATAAACGTCTGCAAAGTGTAGATGAAGTGTAGGCAAAATGTAAATGAATTTATATATTTTTAGAAATAAAAAAGAACCTTCTATACTGTTGGTTCTACTGGTGTTTCTTCTTTATTTAATAAACCTGTTAACTCTAAATATTGTTCCTCTGTAATCCTGTTTACTGCATAAAATACATCCATCTTATGTTGTAAATCCTCTTTAGTAATATAGTTCTTTTGTTTTATCATTAATTTTAATAAATTGTACATATTAATTCTTCCTATAAATTGTTATTTAATTTTATATTTTATACTTCAAAGGCTGTGTTTACTATCTCACTATCTCTATTCTTATTTTCTTTTTTTAATATACTTAATTCTTTTTCTAATGCTTGTAATCTCTTTTGTTCATCAGTCAAGACTATCTCTATATCTTTTAAAACAGGTTCTTTTGTGATTGGATTTATATACTCTATATATTGTTTACTATAGTCTATACTTCCGTGTTCGACATCTAAGAAATGTAATTCTGTTATTGTATCATGTTCTAATATATCTCCTGTTGCTTCTCCTGTTTGAAATATTATTTTTCCATCTTGATTATAAATTATTCTATTTCCTCTATTCATATCAATTCTCCTTTTTTTATTCTATAGCTGTCCAATTAAATGTTGTTCCAGAAATAGCATTTATTTCTGCAGTTGAACCATTTCCTGAAAGATTTTTAAGAGACAAAACAAAACTACTTCTACTAATCCCTTCAACGCTCGCAAGAACAACACCACTAAAATTTTCGTTATTGCCTTTTAATATAGTAGGATTTGTGTTAACAAGATTTGTAAAAAATTTTAGACTACATCTCAAAGCTGAAGCATAAGCAAAATTAAATTCAATTCCACAAGTAACAAAAATTATTGTTGGAGTAAAAAATAAATTCATTGGAATAGTTGTACTCCCGTTTGTAATTTTAGTTTGGTCGAATGTTCCTTTTGCCCATCTTTTCCTTTGTCCCAATTGTGTATTTAATTGAGTTATAGTATTGTTTTTTTGTGTTATTTGATTTTGCAACTCCTGCACACTAGCATCTGAACTATCAAAACTCGTTTTAATTTTCTCTGACAATTCCATAAGTGTATTATTTAAACTTGCTTCTATATTCTTTAATGCTAAAGTATTTATAATACTTGTTTTTCCGTTTCTAAATCCTTCTCCAATCTCTACTAACTTAGAAGATATATCTTGTAAATTAGCATCTGCCGGAAGTGGCATTATACTCTTACTTATAGTAACAACTTGCTCGCAAGTCATATTATACAATTATTTTAAGCATATGAAGTGCATTATACTCAAGTGTGTAGTTAATGGTTTTTTCTAAGTATAAATCTGTAGTAAAAGTTTCTTTTAACACATCATCTATAAACCATTCTATCTTAGATAGTTTATTTTCTTCTGTATGTTCTGCTGTAAAAATAGCTTGTTGCGATGTATAAGAATTAATAACCAGAAAAGGTAATCCTTGAATTGGCGTTATTTTAGCTTTTCCATGCCCTCCTGCAATGCCATCACCTGTTGTTGTAACAGCATTTTCTAGCCAATAATCTTTAGTTGGTATATATCCAGCTGGTTTATAACTATTTTCTGTTAAAACATAGCCACTTCCTCCTCCATACCAACCTCCGCCTCCACCTCCATTATCTTCATATTTACTATCTTTGATTCCACTACCACCTTTTCCAAAAAAACCATCAGTCCCGCTCGTCCCTTTTCCTCCTTTAATTTCCGTTGCTCCCTTACCAAGAGCATCACCACCAATAGCACCTCCTCCATCTCCACCTTTATTTCCAAAGCTATTTCTACCACCTCCACCAGCAACAATTATGCGTGATAATAGCCCTTGCTCATCATCCCAATAACCTCCAATGAGTCTTATATCAACAGCACTTCCACCATTGCAATAAACAAGGTCTTTATTGGCATCACTTTCATGTATTAGTGCTTTCCCGCCACCATTAAATGGAGGAGGTCCCCAGCTATCTCTACCACTACAACCAACATATACATGTAAAGTAGTTTCTTTTTTTAACATTAATTCCCCTTTTGAATATCCTCCCTTGGAACGCAAATTAGGGTCAGCTATAGAACAACCTCCTCCACCTGCAGCTCCCCAGCATTCGAGCAAATACTTACCACGTGGTAAAGTAACAGTTTGCTCACTATATGCACGCTCAAATTCATAAACTTTATCCATTTTAACACTCTCCTTTCTATATAGGTAATATATTATTTATTGTATTTATATTGATTTCATTAAAAGTCTCTATCTTTGCAACCACTTCATCTATTGCCCCTTGCACATTCGTAGCATTAAGATTGCTTGTTGCATTGTTATAACTTGTTTTCTCTGCTGTTGTTTCTATACTATCTACACTAGTTTTTACCTCATTTAATGCACTAACTATATTTGTTTTGTCTGTTGTTTTAAGTAGTGTTGTATCTCCTATTTTATCCCCTAAATCCTTTTTAGCATCATCTATTTTCTTATTTGTTGTTGTATTATTTTCAGTTATCTTTTTATCTAAATTAGTTATACTTGTTTTTATTTTTTCTTCATCTTTTTTAGTTAAAAATATCGCAGTTGGGTCAACAACTAAGGTCACTTTCTCTACATTAGATACCTCTATGATAAATTTTAAATACAAATCTTTCATAGCTCCATTACCAACCTTTGGTTTATACGTTTCGGGGCTTTTACAAACTGCAATCATATCTCCTTCATTATCTATGAGAGCCATTTCTCTAACTGTAAATCCACCTATTGAACCAGGTACACATGCTGTTGCAATAATCCAATTAGGATTATTTTCATCCTTGTCAAAAGCATTTATATTACCTTCCCAAACTTTATTTTTTAATGCTGTTTGGTCTTCTGTTGGATTGTAATAGCTTCCTCCTCCATCACCTGCTTGAATCTTCTCTAGTACTACTGATTTACCTAGCATTCCTGCGTTAGCAATCTTAGCCTTACCTATATTTGTAAGTATAGTGTAAAATTGTTCATCAGCCATTTATACCACCTCCTTTTGGATATACTGTTAATATTTCTGAACTCATGTTATGGGCTAATGCAAACTTAGCTTTGACATTAGCTTTTACTTCTTTACTTGAATAAGGATATACTGTTATTTCTTCACTCATAATTGTTGTTTGTGCAAAATAAGTTTTACTTTTTAATAAAGATACTAACTTATAACTTACAGATAAATGAGAAGGTTTTATAACATTTACTCTCTTATATAAATCTTCTAAATCTCTAGGAAAACCTTGAGTACTGGTTAATTCAACACCAAAAGTATATGGAGATATGTTTTCATTTATTTTTATATTTGCACCTGTATAAGATTGAAGTATCATAGACATTCTTTTAGGTGTCATAATATATTTGCTTTGGAGCTTAGCAATGACTTTTCTTCTTCTAGTTTCTATGGCTTCATCTAGATTAGTAGCTAAACCTACTCTATTTTCCCAAAAACTTAAACCCCATGTTGCAATTTGAGGAAATAATTGTAATTCTATTTCTTTATTTAATAACTCTAAATTATCAAATTCGCTTCCTATAGCTTCATATAAGCTTTGCATTATGATAGATTGTTCATATATTGGTGACAATGTAAGAAGCATTTCTCTACCTTTTTTAGAAGCTATCATCCAACCACCTCGTTAACTATTTCCCCTACTCCGACAACTTGGTCCTGCAATTTTATATTTTCTTTTACATCATTTATAGTAAGATTAGAAAAGTCCTGTATACCTTCGTCTGTCAACATCATAGAACCTACTATTGCTTGTATCGCATTGTATGAGACTGTTCCACCTAAATCAATCTTATCTAAATATTTGTCTATCTTAGTTTTTAGATTGTTTAATACTGTTTCTTCACTAAAACTGTTACTAAATATAAAACTAGCTTTTACATTAATAAGTAATGTTTCGGGTGTTACAACTGTTACTAAAGCCCCGATAGGAGCTTTCCCATCCCTATTTTCTCCTTCTGATATATTTAATGGATATATATAATCTTGAACTTTATTTATCAACTCTTGTGTTGCTGCTTTTCTATTTTTGTCTAGTATTAATACTTTTACTGTCCCCTCTCCATTCCATTCGGGAACTACATAAGCATATCCAACTCCATCTACTTCTTTAGCCCATCTTATATAATCTGAACTAGCTCCACTAAGTTTGTCTTCTTGTTCTGCTACAAGAACTCTTTCTCTAAAATGTTCTTCATCTTCAATATCTGTTCCGCCTTTGAAATCTTCTTTATTAGTAACTGATTTAACACCACTAATAGAACCTAATAAAACAGTTACAGTATTTTGAGATACATTCCCTATAGTTCCTACAATCCTACATTCTGCTTTAATATCTACTGTTTCATTTTCTCCTATAGTTTTAGTTTCAAGAAGCTCAAATTCTATGCTCTGTTTTTCATCTGTAGCTATAGTTGCAACAATAGTTCCTTTTGTAATGATAGTTCCTTGCACACCTGTAAATGTAATCATACCAACCGATTTAGTTGGTTGATTTTTAAATACTCCTTTACATTCTCCCAACCACTCTAAATAGGTTCCATAACTGGTTTGAGGGAATGCTATCTTTAAATTATTTTGTAATCCTAACTGTTTTAATTCAGCTATCTGCTCCGCTGTAGGTCTTGTTGTATCATAGACGAAGTCACCTTCTAATGTAGAAACATCTTGAAAGTTACTTAACATCCTTTGATGAACAGTTTCTTAATCTTCTGTTAAAAATAATGGTATAGGTAGTTCTCTTTCCATGTAATAATCACCTACCTTTTATGTTCCCATCTATGGTTATATTTTCATCATCTCTTGTTAACACATCAAATTCATAATTAACAAGTCTACTATTTTCAAGCCAAACAAATATAAAATTACTAACTTCTTTTGTATATGGATGAACTAAAATAGTTTCTTTTATTAATCTAGTTATTTCAAGCTCTTTTGCATTTTGAGATAAGTTACTAGCAATTAAGTCTTTTATTTCACTTCCATAAACGTTTGTATAAGCTGCTTTTTTGTATCTAGGTGTTAATATAGCCTTTTGACACCATTGTTTATATGCTTGAACTTTATCACATTTTTTTAATGTTCCATCTGCATTTTTGACAAATTCACCTTTTATAAAATCAAATAAAAAAGAACCTTTTAGGTCCAGTTCATTTTCATTATTATTTTTTAATTCTATAGTTTCAAAATTTTCATTAACTGGAAATAGGTTTGGCATTTACAACCCTCCCAATTACTACAAATTCAGCTCCCATAATAGCTACTAAAACATTATCTCCTATAGCCAAGGGTTTTAATTCTTTTGGAGTTTCTATTTTATGTTTATGTCTATATTCTGCACCTAACATTTCATCTGAAAGAGTAAAATAATCCTCTTTCAAGGTTAAAGTCTCTAGCACTAAATAGTCCTGTATTTCATCTTTATAACCATTTACTTTAAGACCATTTGTTGTTATTTCTGCAAGTTCACAACCCATTCCAAAGACTCCATCATTAACACTCTTATTCATTTTTTCTTTTAATATTCTAGCAACCCCATTAAATCTAGCATCAGTCATTTGTATAAAACTTCCTCCTTATATATTCTAAAGTCCCTATATTCAGCTTCATTTTCGGTATAGAATCTAGTGTATGAGTAACATCTATAACATAGTATTCTCTTCCTTTTAGAGATACCTTGTCACCTGCTCTTATTCTATTTATATCTACTACGCAATCAACACTTATTGTTTCTTCTCCACTATTAAACATTGCTTCTGCTGCTTTCTTAGCTTCTTTTGCATTAGTTATCTTTTCATCTTGTTTAATCTTTTGTAGTGTTCCATACTTATCTGAGTCTTTCTTATATGTGCCAATGATAGGTGCTTTTGTATTTTCATCTTTACTCTTACCTAACACTTTTACACTTGTTACTACATCATTAAAACTACTTGTAAAGTTTGCATCTTCTAATATACTATCTAATTTATATACATTTGCATTAGTTCCAAGCTTAAATAATTTCAATTTATTATCCATTCTTACTCTAAATAAATCTCCACCCTTACTAGCTGTTTCTTTTAAGTCTTTTTTTATCATATCTAGTATATTTGTCTTATGTATTACTTTAGCAAGCTTCTTCTCTGTGTTGGCTAGATTGTAGTAAGGTATATTCCTGCTTACAGTAATATTCAATTCTCTGTGTTGCTGTATTTTCTTTAAAACTATATTGTTCTTCTGATTCTTCCATATAGACTGTTCTTTCTCTGCAAGACAATGTTAGTTTCTTACTCTTTTCACTTCTTCTAGTTTCCCATATGACTCCATCAAAGATTGTTTCTTCTTTTTTACTCTCATATGCAATGTCAATTAGAACTATTTTATCACCTTTTTTAATTCCTATATCTTGAAGTTGCTTAGGTTCTACTAATGATACATCCATTTTATATGCAACTCCGTCTATAGCTTCACTTAATGTTATTCCTTCATTAAAATTTGCAATATCATATTTTCCATTTAATATTATTTTCATTTGCTAGGTATCACCAACTTTTGTCCTTTTTTAATAATATTTGGATTTTTACCAATAACTTTTTTATTTTCGGGTATATTATAAATCTCTTTCCACCTTGAACCCTTACCTAAAAGATTTTTAGCTATCTTATATAATGTATCACTTGCTTTAACAGTATATATTTTAGATTTAGTTTGAGTATTAGGTCTATTATCTTTTAAATCTGTTTTAGTATTGCTCTTAGCCTCTTTTTTTAATGTCTCTATCTTCAGTTCTCTGTAAGTTCTAAATGTTATCTCAATGTCTCTATCTTCTTCTCTTCCTGCTGTTTGAGTATTGCTAAAACTAGATATTGTAACTAATCCATTGTAGCCAAAACCAGTTATAATAAGTCTTAGAGGTTCGGCTTGGTCTACCCATTTTTCAAGCATTGCAACTATTTCAATTGGATTTTTTAACTCGCTGTATCTGCAATAAGAAGCATCATATAAATTGGGTAAGAATGTCTTGAATGATATTTCTCTTATCTTCTCCCCTTCTTTTTTAATGTCAAATTCACCTAGATTTACTATATCAACAGTTTCAAATCTTTTTTCTTTTTTTATAGATAAAGAATCTTGTGGGTTTACTGGAAAATGGAAATCTATTTTTTCTTTTTCATTTTTTAGGTATATGTCTATTACCAAGCTATCACTTCCTTTCTAAAGTATTTTTAAATACTACACCGCAGTTTTCTTACCATAAACTCACTTCCTTTGATTTTTTGTATAAAAAAACACCTACCTTTTGAGTAAGTGCTTACTATATTCACCTTTTTATAATTAAATTTATTCATCCAGTTAGATTTATCATCATTGTGTATAAAAAATTTCATCTTTTTATTGACTATAAAAAATATTATAGGCAATATTTTTGCTAATTTGTGGTATAATAAAAGCAAGAAGAACTACAATCTATTTGAAACTAGAGTGAAGTTCTAAAAATTAATGTTTATTTCTTTTAAACTTGATTGTAAGTTTAAAGTCAAAGTCACTCTTAGTCGTGTTTGAGTGGCTTTTTACTTTTTTAAATAACTTACTAGTTAAGTAAACTATTAAACTGGCAACTAAACTTGCTAGTACCCCTTGTAAAAAATTATCCATACATACACACCTCCCTTCTATACGTTGGGAGGATAATCTTTTGTATGAACTCCACTCTATAAATTGTAGATTGCATCTTCTTGCTACAATTATTATATCATATAATTCTTACATATTTTACCTATATATTACTTTTTACATTATAATTACATCCTTTCAATAAAAAACACCTACCATAAGCAAGTGTTTTTGTATAAATATTCATAGTTTAAACTGAAGGATTTAATAATAGTATACTTATTAAATATAAATACATCTCATGTTATTGTTTAACTTCCAATTGAGGCAAACATTTAGTAATAAATCCTTCATTTAAATACATCTCATGTTATTGTTTAACAAAATAATCATAAAAATCTAGTCTAGTATTACAGAGCGGTGAAGTAACTGCTTTACAATGGGATGATATAGACTTAGAAAACAAAATTATACATGTTAGACATACTTTGATAAGTAAAGGAAAAGAAGGTTTTGAATTAGGTACACCTAAGACAGAAAGCTCTTACAGAAAAATAAATATCGGTGATACATTAACAAAAGTTTTGAGGGAACATAAGAAGTTACAAAAAGAAATGAAATTAAAATTTGGTGAATGGTATATAAACTCTAACTTTGTATGTACAAAAGAAATGGGTGAACATGTAACAACGAATAGTTTAAAATATTTAAGTAGAATTGTTAATTATGAGCTTGGTATAGATTTTAATTTTCATAGTTTAAGACATACACATGCTACTATGTTATTAGAAAATGGTGCTAATATAAAAGATATACAACATAGATTAGGACATGCTAAAATATCAACAACTATGGACACATATTCACATGTAACTAACAACATGAGAAACCAAACAGTAAATATTTTTGAAAGCATTGTAGAGTAAATTTGCCACCGAAAAATAATTACGGTGGCAAATCGGTGGCAAATCCACCTTTATAACATCATATAAACAGCTAGAACCCTGTTATTCTCTAATAAGTTTAACTACAGTCTCGCAATGAGGTGTATTTGGGAACATATCCATACACTTGACCAATTTAATCTCATAACCATAACTCTTAAAATCAACCAAATCAACAACCAAAGACTTAGGATTACAAGAAATATAAACAATCTCCTCCGCACCAAATCCACAAATATCTCTAATAGCATCCTTATGAATCCCTGGTCTAGGAGGGTCAACAATAATTAAATCAGGCTTATCCTTTAAATCTTTAACAACCTTAGCAACATCTCCAGCAATAAACTCACAATTAGTAAGTCCATTTAACTTGGCATTCTCATTAGCCGCAGCAACAGCTTCCTCAACTATTTCAATGCCATACACCTTCTTAGCTGCACCAGCCATAACCTGTCCAATAGAGCCAGTCCCACTATATAAATCAAATACAACCTTATCATTGTAATTTCCAATAAAATCTCTGGCAATACTATAAAGAACCTCTGCTCCTTTAGTATTGGTTTGGAAAAATGAAAATGGAGAAATCTTAAATTTAAGCCCTAAAATTTCCTCTTGTATATAATCTCTTCCATATAAAACTCTTAACTCATCACATTGAACAGCATCTGCTAGACCATCATTAATAGTGTGAAGTACACCTACCAACTCAGCTTTTAAATTAAGTTCTAAAAGCATGTCCTTAAATTCATTCATATTAAAATCTTCCTGAGAAGAAGTAACTATATTAACCATAATCTCATTAGTATAAATCCCTTTTCTAACTACAAGATGTCTTAAATATCCCTTGTGATTCATTGTTCTATAATAAGGAAGATTTTTTTCATTGAAAAATTCTACACTAGATACTAATACTTTTGAGAAGTCTTCATCAACTAACATACATTCTTCAACAGTTTGTATATCTATATGCTTTCCTTTTTTATGAAGTCCTAATGTTAAAGGTCCATTTTTTACTTCATCTCCAAAAGTATATTCCATTTTATTTCTATAGTACTTGTTTTCAGGACTTCCTTCTATTCCCAAAAACTGAAACCCAAATAAGTCTTGCTTTAAAAATAAATCCATAACTTGTTTTTCTTTTATTTCTAATTGCTTTTCATATGGCACTGATAGTAATGTACATCCTCCACATTCTCTAAAGTGCTTACAAGGTGTTTCGGTTTCAAGAGGTGAATATTCAAGTAACTCCATCATCTTAACTTCTGCTTTTTTGCTTCTAACTTTTTTAACAGCAGCTTTTACCTTTTGACCACTTATTCCGCCCTTCATATGGATAACTCTATCTCCAACTTGGCTTAAGGATGTGCCTCCAAACTCCATTTTATCTACTTCAAATTCTATAATATCCTTTTTCTTCACAAATTCTCCTCCAATTTACTATAGTATCTTTATTATCTTTCTTCAATCAATTTTACTTCTTCATCTGTTAACTCTCTATATTCGCCTAACTCTAAGCTTTCATCCAACTTTAAATTACCCATAGACAATCTTTTTAAGTATACTACTTTTTTATCTACGCTTTCAAACATTCTTTTAACTTGGTGAAATTTACCTTCATGTATTGTAAGTTCTATCTCTGATTCCTCATCACTCTTTAATATTTTTAACTGAGATGCCATAGTTTTGTACCCATCATCAAGTACTACTCCTTCTGCAAAAGCTTCTACATCTTTTTCAGTCACTATCCCATCAATTTTTGCATAATAAGTCTTAGGCACATGCTTCTTAGGCGATAAAACTCTGTGAGAAAGCTTCCCATCATTAGTTAGAACTAACAATCCCTCTGTGTCTTTGTCTAATCTTCCAACAGGGAATGGCTCAAATGCTAAGTATGATACATCAATCAAATCTAAAACTGTTGGGTCGTATTTATCTGTAGTTGCTGATATATATCCATCTGGTTTATTCATCATTAAATATATATATTCTCTATAGAAAACTTCTTCTCCATTGAATAATATTTCATCGTTTTCAGTATCCACTTGAGTCCCTGGGTTTGAAACTTCACTTCCATTTACTACTACAGAACCTTGCTTACAATATTTCTTTATCTCACTTCTACTTCCATAACCTAAGTTTGAAAGAATTTTATCTATACGTTGCTTCTTAGCCATTAAAAATGTTCTCCATTCTCATAATATTTTTCTTTTTCAAATAATGTAAATGCTAAATCCATACTTTCAACATCTAAATTATTTCTTATACTATCAGTTATTATTCTTGCTACTGTATCTTGTACTTCTTGTCCTCTATCAAACCATGCTATCTCAACAAAAGGATACACTTCTGCTATTTTACCATCTCTTATTGCAACTGATTTTATACATTCTATCTCAAAGTAATCTCTTGGACATTTTACAGCTTCAACTAAAGCATCTATCATTTTTTCACTTATTTTACATATATCATTTTCATGAATTCCTCTTATCTTTATCTGTGGCATATTGACTCCTTTATTTAACCCTTCTTTATTTTAATTCTTCCTAAATTGTTGCTATTCTTTATTATTCTGCCTAATCCTATTATCTTCTATTTAACATTATACTTGTAATTTATAGTTATTACAATTTACTATGTACTTTTTTTGATTTAACGTTATAATATAAGTGATGGGTAAATTTTAAAAGTTAATAGGAGGAGTTTAAAATGGCATTAATTAATACAAAAGAAATGTTTAAAAAAGCTTACGAAGGTGGATTTGCTATAGGTGCATTTAACATAAGTGACTTAGAACAATTACAAGGTGTTTTAAAAGCTGCTAAAGCTAAAAATTCTTATGTTATGATACAAGCTTCTATGTCAGCTGTTAAATATGCTGGACCTCATACTTTAGTTGAGATGGTTAAAGCTGCTTCTGATGAAATAGGTGTAGATGTAGCTCTTCACTTAGATCATGGTCCAAATATGGATGCTATTAAAACTTGTATTGATGCTGGTTTCTCTTCAGTTATGATAGATGGATCTCATTTTGACTTTGAAGAAAATGTTAAAATAACTAAAGAAGCTGTTGAATATGCACACTCTAAAGGTGTTGTTGTTGAAGCAGAACTTGGTGTTTTAGCTGGAACAGAAGATGATGTTACTTCTGATGTTCATAAATATACTCAACCTGCTGAAGCAGTTGAATTTGTTGAAAGAACAGGAGTTGATTCATTAGCAATAGCTATAGGAACTTCTCATGGTGCTTTCAAATTCAAAGGAGAAGCTAAATTAAGATTCGATATACTAGAAGAAATCCAAAGCAAATTACCAGGTTTCCCAATAGTTCTTCATGGTGCATCTGCTGTTGACCAAAACGCTGTTGCTACATGTAATGAATTTGGTGGAAATATAGCTGGAGCTAAAGGTGTACCTGTAGACATGTTAAGAAAAGCATCTTCTATGGCTGTTTGTAAAATAAACATGGATACTGACTTAAGACTAGCTATGACTGCTGCTGTTAGAAAATTCTTAGCTGAAAATCCAAAAGAATTTGACCCAAGAAAATACATTGGTGCTGGTAGAGATGCTATACAAGCTGTAGTTGAAAGTAAAATAGATGATGTTTTAGGTTCTGCTAACTCTATAAACTAATATAACTTTTAAATATTTATAAAAGAAAAGAGATGACTTAGAGTAATTAAATTTATTTCTAAGCCATCTCTTTTAAGTTGTATATAGGTTATGTATTTAAAAATATATTTTTTTATAAAATTAATTAATATAGCATATAATTATCTACTAAACACGAATATATCCGCTTTTTATCTTTCTATGTATTGTAGAAGGATATATGCCTATCACTTCGGCTGCCTTTGTTATTGAACCATATTTATTTATAGCCTTACTTATCATTATTTGGTCTACCATTTTATATGCATCATTCAGATTCATAATTCCATTTACCACTATTGGTGATAAATCATTTGATTCGTTATCAATCATATCCAGATTTATAAGCATATTAAATTCATCTTCTCCAATTACGTTTTTGGCTGATAATACTACAAATCTTTCAATAATATTTTTTAACTCTCTTATATTTCCTGGCCAAGAGTATTCTTCCAATAATTCAATAACCTTAGGTGAAACTTCTACTTCTCTATTGTACTTATCATTATAAAGTTTTAGGAAGTAGTCCACTAATGGAACTATATCTTCTTTTCTCTCTCTAAGTGGTGGTATCTTTACTGGAATAACACTCAATCTATAGTATAAATCTTGTCTAAATTTAAGGTTGTTTCTAAGGTCCTCATGAGAAATATTAGTGGCACTTATATATCTAACATCTATCTTTATAGGTTTACTCCCACCAATTCTAGTAATTGTGTTTTCTTGTATAACTCTAAGTAATTTTTTTTGCATTTGCATTGGCAATTCACCTATTTCATCCAAGAATATAGTTCCACCATTTGCTTCTTCAAAAAGTCCTTTTTTACCCTTTTTCTTAGCTCCAGTAAAAGAACCTTCTTCATATCCAAAAAACTCTGATTCTAATAATTCATTTGGTATAGCCCCACAGTTTATAGCTATAAAAGGCTTTTCCCTTCTTGAACTATACTTATATATTGTCCTAGCTATAATTTCTTTTCCTACGCCTGATTCTCCATTTATAAATATAGAAGAATCTGATGCTGCAGCTCTTTTGACAACTTTTTTTATATTGTCCATAGTCTTACTTTGGCTTATATACTCTGTATCTTCTGATACATCACTATATCTTATCTGAGATTCAAGTTTAATAACCCTTGATATATCTCTTCCTGTAAGTACTCCTCCTGTAAGTTTTCCTTTTGAGTCCCATATTGGAACGGCTGTATAAGCGATAAGCTTTCCATCAGGATAAACAATATTTCTATAAATCTTTTTCTTTACCTTAAGCATATTTAATATTATTGGTTCTTCAACTAACCCCTGTCTGACAAGATCTGTTATATTTCTACCAAGTACTTCAGTTCTTTTAAAAGGTAAAATCTCATCACTGACAGTATTCATCTTTTCAATTACTCCATCTTTGTTAAATACAACGACAACTTCATCTATATGTTCTATTATATCCTCAACTATTTTGTCAGATATTACAGACTTCTCAAATAAATAAACTATGTTATTTTCATTATCATTATCTTTCATATTATAAATATGTGCAGTCATTCTTAATTCTCTAAAAGCTATTTTCTTTTTATTATTCACCAGTATATCTTTTTTGTCAAAATTTGAATCTAATTCATTTATATTTTTAGGTCTTTTTATATCGAGAAAGCTAAAAATATTATCTATTAGATGATTACAGTATATTATTTCGCCTGACTCTTTGCATAAAATAACTGGATTTTCTACATGTTCTATAAGCCCTATCAAATTATTATCCATCAATATTCGCACCTTTCATTAAGTAATTTATTGAACTACATACAAAATTTATTGTTTGCTTACAATAAATACTATTAGCACATACAACCAACTCCTTATTTGTCTTTTTTTAATATCTTGCTTCATTAAAATACAACTTACAGATAATTTTAATGGTCATAGTTTGTTAAAAATTTCATTTTGCTTTTAATTGTATTTTATCACATATTCGGTAATTATTTGTCTGTTTAACACAATTTAATTAAAATTAGTGCTTATTTTTGAAAATAAAGATAATCCTTATAGAATATGACTCACATTTTGTAAGTAATATACATATAAGGATTATCTAGATATCTTGTATTATAAAATTTTATTCAAACAGACTCTTTAATAACTGACAAATACAATTTAGTAATAACCATATTATGTAATAATATTTATGTTACTAACTAATAAGGCTTATTTCATCAGTAATATTTAGGTACTTGTTACCTATTAAGCTTTTATAGCTTCTAATAAATCATCAACGCTATCTAATTTATCTATAAGCATTGGAACTATTTCATGTAAGTCACCAACTACTCCATAATCAGCAATTTCTAATATTGGAGCTGCTGGGTTTTTGTTTATAGCAATTATGAAATCTGATGATTGCATACCTGCTAAATGTTGTATTGCTCCTGATATACCACAAGCTATGTATAGGTTTGGTTTAACAGTAGTTCCTGTTTGACCTACTTGGTGAGAATGGTCTATCCATCCAGCATCTACAGCTGCACGAGAAGAACCAACTACTCCACCTAATTTGTCAGCTAATTGTTTAAGCATTTCAAATCCTTCAGGTCCACCTAATCCTAGACCACCTGATACTATAACATTTGCATCTGTAAGAGATACTAAATCTTTTTTACTCTTAACTGTTTCTAAAACAGTAGTTCTTATATCATCTTGAGTTATTTTGTAATCTAATGCTATAACTTCACCAGTTCTTGTTTCGTCTTTTTCAGCTTTATCCATAACTCCAGGTCTAACTGTAGACATTTGAGGTCTATGGTTTGGACAAATGATTGTAGCCATTATGTTTCCACCAAATGCTGGACGAGTTTGTTTTATTTTCTTATCTTCTGGGTCTATTTCTAGTTTAGTACAGTCTGCTGTTAATCCAGTTCCTACTCTTGAAGCTATTCTAGGTGCTAAGTCTCTACCTATATGAGTTGCTCCGAAAAGCATTATTTCTGGTTTTATTTCATCTATTGCATCTTTTATTACTTTTGTATATGCATCAGTTGTATATTTTTCTAAAAGAGCATCGTCTGCAACATAAACTTTATCAGCTCCATAAGAAATTAATTCTTTAGCTAATCCATCAACATCTTTTCCTAATAATACTGCACAAAGTTCTGCATCTACTTCTTTAGCTAATTTTCTTCCTTCTCCTAATAATTCGATAACTACTGGAGTTATTTTTCCATCTCTTTGCTCTGCAAATATCCATACGTTTTTATAAGAACTTAAATCTTTTATATCATTCATAGTTTGTACTCCTCCAACTTATATAATGTGCTTTTGTTTTAGACCTATTATTATTTTGTTAGCTATTTCGTCAGCTTTACCTTCTAAGATTTCTCCTTTTCCTCTTGGCTCAGGAGTAAATGATCTAAATACTTTAGTTGGTGATGCTTTTAAGCCAACTTCTTCTTTATTTACGTCTAAATCATCAATTGTCCAAACTTTTACATCATGTTTATATGCTTTAACTATTTTATCAACAGACATATATCTAGGTGCATTTAATTCTTTTACTGCTGTTAAAAGTACAGGTGTACTTACTTTAATTAATTCATATCCATCTTCTAATTGTCTTTGAACTATTATGTCTTTTCCTTCTATTTTGAAGTCTTGTACATATGTAACTTGAGGAATGTTTAATTTTTCTGCAATTTGTGGTCCAACTTGTGCAGTATCTCCATCTATTGCTTGTCTTCCTGCAAATATTATATCATAGTCGCCTATTTTAGATATTCCTGCTGCGATAGTATTTGATGTAGCCCAAGTATCAGCTCCTCCAAATGCTCTATCACTTAATAATATTGCATCATCAGCCCCCATAGCTAAACACTCTCTTAGCATAAAATCTGCTTGAGGAGGTCCCATTGTTATAACTGTTATAGTTACATCATCATGCTCATCTTTAATTTTTAATGCTTCTTCTAATGCATTTGCATCATCTGGGTTTAATATACTTGGAACTCCATCTCTTATAAGAGTACCTGTTTCTTTATTTATTCTTACTTCGTTAGTATCTGGAACTTGTTTTACGCAAACTAATATTTTCAAAGTCTATACCTCCAATTTCATTAGATTATTTATTATTTTAATACGTTTGATGAAATTACCATTTTTTGAACTTCTGATGTTCCTTCGTATATTGATACGATTCTAGCATCTCTGTACATTCTTTCGATTTCATAATCTTTTATGAATCCATATCCACCGTGAAGTTGTAATGCTTTATAAGCAACTTCATTTGCAACTTCTGCTGCATAGTATTTAGCCATTGCAGATTCTTGAGCAACTCTCATTCCTGCATCTCTCTTTTGTGCTGCATCATAAACTAATCCTCTAGCTGCACAAACTTTTGTTTCCATATCAGCTATAGTAAATTGAGTATTTTGGAATTTAGCTATAGGCTTACCAAATTGAACTCTTTGTTTTGTATATTTAACAGCTTCATCTAAAGCACCTTGAGCAATTCCTAGAGCTAAGGCAGCAACACCTATTCTACCTACTTCTAAAGTACCCATTGCTATTTTAAATCCATTACCTTCTTTTCCTATAAGGTTTTCTTTTGGAACTTTAACATTTTCAAATATTAAGTCAGAAGTTTCAGTTCCTCTTATACCCATCTTATCTTCATGAGCTCCTGTTGAGAAACCATCCCATTTGCTTTCTACTATAAATGCTGATGTTCCTCTAAGACCTTTAGATCTATCTGTAACTGCTATTACTATAGCTATATCGCAGAATGGTCCATTAGTTATGAAAGTTTTTCTACCATTTAATATGTAGTGGTCTCCTACTAATTCTGCTGTAGTTTGTTGTCCACCAGCATCAGAACCAGCTCCTGGCTCAGTTAAACCAAATGCTCCTATTAACTCACCTGTTGCTAAACCTCTTAAGTATTTTTGTTTTTGCTCTTCAGTACCATTGTAAAGTATTGGTAATGTAGCAAGAGAAGAACCAGCTGTAACGAAAGTAGCTGTTGAAGCACATCTTCTAGCTATTTCTTCCATTATGATAGCGTAAGAAACATATCCTGCTCCCCCACCACCATATTCTTCTGGGATATTACTGCTTATAAATTTTGTTTCAGCTAATTTTTTGATTAATTCCTTAGGCATTACACCTGTTTTATCCATTTCTGCTGGTAAAGTATCTAATTCTTTACTAACAAAATCTCTTACTGCTTTTCTTAAAAGTTCTTGCTCTTTGTTATATAACATAGCTTCCTCCAATTTTCATATTTTATAGTAAATTTATTTTAATGAACTTAAGCTAAACTCATCATCTCAGCAAAAGTTTGAATACGAGTTCTTGCTTGTTCATTATTCTGAGTTTGTTGGTCGATTTCAACATATAAAGTAGGTATTCCACTATCTTCTATATCTTTCTTAACTAAAGGATAATCGTATTCTTCTGGGTCACAGAATTTCATCATACAGAAGATAACACCATCTACATCTTTCTTTTTAACTTCATCTACTATAAGTGACCCACGTTTTTTCTTAGGGTCATAAGCTAATGAACAACCTTCTATGTTTGACCATTGTCTTGCTAATCTTTCTAATGCATCATCACCTGCAGGCACATCTGTTCTGAATTGTCTTGTTTCTTGAGCTAAATCATCAGCTACTACTGCTATATTATTGTCTTCTAAAATATCTAATATATCTTTAGAATCTGCTAATATACCTGTCAATAAAACTTTCTTTCCAGAACAGACTTCTTCTGGCATTGTGTTTAATTTTGCTATTAAATCTTTTACTAATTTAGTGTGTTCTTCTTTTCTCATAAAGAATCCACTTTTAATTACTAAGCTTCTTATTGATGGTTTTATAGTATTAGAATGTTTATAAGCTACTTCAACAAAGTCTCTCATAGTTTTTCTATGTTCATTGTAAATTTCTATACTTTCATGAATTTTTGCTTCTTCTATTTCATAACCACATATTTCTTCAAGTTCTCTTTTTACACCTTTGTATTCACTGATTAGGTATTTTACACCAGCTTCAAGTTTTCTGTTTTGTGGGTGTACTAATGATATATATTTTATGTGAGGTACTGCTGATTTCCAGTTTTGTCCTAAACAAATTAATGTGTCACACATACCTGGTATGATAACTCCAGATAATTCATCATATGCACCTTTTAATCCATACTCTAGACATGATTGCATTATTGAACATGCAAATGCAGGGAAATATTGTTTAGCTAAATCTAATTCTGTTTGTCCTCCCCATATACCAACTGGAAGCATTCCAGCTGCATGTATAATTTCTTCTGGGCAATAAACTGGGAAACAACCTATAGCTTTTTTACCAGTTGCATTTTTATATTCTTTTACAGCCTTATTTGGATTTTCAACTACTTCTTTCATTTTAGATAAAATAGCTTCCATTATATCTCACCTCTATTAAGTTTTTTTCTTTCTTCCATTACTTCAACTAAACCTTGAATTCTTGTTTCAAATTGAGCATTAGTAAAGGCTCTAGGGTCAGCTTGGTCACCATCAAATCCAGCATATGGTAATCCAGTTTCTTCAGCTGCTCTTCTTTGCATTTCATATTGTATTAAACTCATAAGTTTACAGCTTCTGTTCATATGATAGAATGCTCCATCACATTTACCCTCTACTAAAGAATCAACTCTATATTTTGTCATACGGTCTAAGTTTACATTGTTAAACATAGTACTGTATGCTACTGCCATTCCATCTAAATCATTAACTTCATATTGTAATGCCCAAGCATGTGGATAAACACTACCTGTCATATTAACTCCAAATTTAGCTAATGTTTTCATTTTATATCCAATATATGGCCAGCAAGGTATACCTTCCATCATTATTCTGTACTTTTCTTCTCCTCTGAAAGAAGATTTTCCAGTTTTCATATTATCTTCTAACTCTTCTATAAGTAATTTAAATGCTTCTGTAGTTTCTTTTTTACCTCTAGCACAAACTATTACAGCCATATAAGTAAATAAATCAAATCCATTCATTGGTGAAGGAGAAGAATCTGCTGGTAAACTCATAGAATATTTCCATAGTCTTCCGTTCTCAGCTGATACTTTCATTACTTCTTCAAATTTCTTAGGGTCAAATTTCTTTCCTGATATAATTTCTAACTGTTTTATAGCCTCTTCAAATTGAGCTTTTATATAGTCTATTCTAGATTGAGTTACTTCATCTTCATTATTGAAAGTTGTATCAATCATTATTAAAGGTATATCTAATTCTCTTGAAATATTTTCATACCATTTTATAACTTGATTACATATATTATTACAGCAAAGTAGGAAATCTGGAGCTGGCATATCTAAAGCTTCACATCCACCATTTTCTAAAAGACCAAAGTTTGTTCTTGCATATGCACATAGGTCGATAGAATATCCTTTAGATTCAGCCATTTCACATAATTCTAAAGAACCTTTTTTAGCCGCTACCCCAGCTGCTTGATTTTCTGGATATAATACATTTAAGTCAAATACTTCTGCTAACTCTTGAGGAAATACTGATGTTGACCAACCTACAGGTCTTCCTTCTTCTTTAGCTTTAAATGCATTTGCATATTGTTCAGCTAATAAATCGTTTATTACTACTCTAGCTTCTTTTTTTTCAGACATTGTCATCCCTCTTTTTATATATTTTTCACTTCTTTTTGTGATTCTTTTGCTTCATCAAAAGCATATAATGCTGCTCCTAAAGCACCAGTTAATTGAGGTATATCAGGTACAATAATTTCTGTATTGATTTCTCTTGCCATAGCTCTTACAATTCCACTATTTCTGGCAACTCCACCAACCATTACTACGTTTCTTTGTACTCCTATTCTTTTTGCTAGGCTAGAAACTCTCTTTGCTACTGAAGTGTGAATACCTGCTACTATATCTTCAATTTTTGCATTTTCTGATAAGTGTGATATAACTTCAGATTCTGCAAACACTGTGCATGTACTACTTATTGATACTTCATTTTGAGAATTCATAGATATACTTCCGAGTTCAGATACATCAACCTCTATTATTTTTGCCATTACATCTAAAAATCTTCCTGTACCTGCAGCACATTTGTCATTCATAAGAAAGTTTAGTAATCTTCCATTCTTATCTAGCTTTAGTACTTTAGCATCTTGACCACCTATATCAATAATGGTTCTTGTTTCTGGAATTATGAAGTTTACTCCTCTAGCATGACAACTTAACTCACTTATCTGTTTGTCAGCATCAGAATATTTCATTCTCCCATATCCTGTAACTACTATTTTTTCAATGTCTTCTCTTCCAAGACCTGACTCACTGTATAATTTTTCCAAAACTCTTGATGGTCCAGTAGTCCCAGTACCAGAAGATATCGTAGCTGAAACCACAATATCCTCTCCATCTTTTAAAATTACTCCCTTTGATGCAGTTGAACCTATATCTAATCCCATTGTATACATCTTTAGTATTCTCCTTTCCCAAAATCTAGAAATACTAATTAGTATCTTACAACTTTATCTTCTTTTAAGTTATTTATTTTTGATTCGTCATATCCTAAAGTTTTTAATACTTCTATAGTATGTTCCCCTACTTTTGGTGCTGGTGTATAATCTTTTATTCCTTCATTTCTAAACATAACTGGAGTATTAACTAAAACACCTGTATTTCCACTATCATATGTCTTCTTAAATAAGAAGTCATTTGCCCAAGCTTGTTCATCATCTAGTAAATCTTCACAGCTTTGGATTTTTTCAAATGGTAAGTCTGCTTCTTCTAATAAAACTGACCACTCATCTAATGTTTTTTCTAACATAGCTTCTCCAACTATCTTAACTAAATCTTCAATGTGATTAACCATTGAATCTATGTTGTTGTATCTATCATCTTCTAATATATATTCTCTATTTATAACCTTACAGAATTTGCCTAACCACTTATTGTATTGTATTAAAGCTAATTGAATCCATCTTCCATCTTTACATTTATATGTAGTCATTAATGGGCTGTTTGGATTTTCTCTTGATAAAGGCATTTCATTTCCATATTGTGCTGTTGTTATCATTGTTCCCATTCCATATATAGCTGTATGGAAAAGACTTACTGTTACTCTTTCACCTACACCAGTTTTTCCTTTTTTATGTAATGCTGCTAAACTTCCTGCTGCTAATGCTAAACCTGCATAGTGGTCACCAAATCCTGCTGCTGTATTTGCTGGAGATGTCCCTTTTTCCATTACAGATTGGCTAACTCCTCCTCTTGCAAAGTATGCAGTATAGTCAAATCCTGGTTTATCTTTTAAAGGTCCTTTTTCACCATATCCTAATATTTGAGCAAATATTAGTCCTGGATACTTATCTTTTATTTGGTCATAAGCTATACCCATTTTTTCTAATGCTTGAACTCTAACATTAGTTACAAATATGTCTGCTTCTGATATTAATTTATGTAATATTTCTATTCCTTCTTTTGATTTTATATTAATACTTACACCCTTCTTATTTCCATTTTCTAATTCAAACATAGGGTTTTCATCATCTGATGCTGGAGATTTAAATGTTCCACCCATAACTCTTATTCCATCACCTTCTATAGGCTCAACTTTAATAACATCTGCACCCCAGTCACCTAACATTTTTGCACAACATGGTGCTGCGATGAAACTTGAAAGTTCTACTACCTTAACTCCTTCTAAAAGCATAACGTTTTCCTCCTTAATAGTATCAATTATAAAAATTCAATTAAATCACATATAAAGTACTTTTTTCTGATATTAACTATTTGATGTCAAAGTTCCTAATCTTATTGAGATAACTTATAAAATTATTAAAAGTTATAAATGATTATTTTTTATATTTTTTATTGTCTTACACCTATATTGTTAAGCATTTATCGTGCCAACTTTATATTTAAGCAAAATATCGCTTGATTTGAATGTTTTTTAACAATATACAATTGCATTATTAATTTCATATCGTGGCATCATGCAACTCTCCATAGCATTTTGCCATTTTTTTTATGCCTTTAAAAGTTTTTTTTATATATTTTTTTATGAAAAAGCTTGACTTTTCAAAAAAAATTTTCATTGCTAAACTCAAAAACACATGCTATCATTGTAATTAATCAATTGATTAGTTAACTAATTTAAAACTTAGATAATTTTTTAATAATATTTAATCTAAAAAATAACAATTTCTTTGATAAATGTTTAGAGCAATTATTATCTTAAATAAAAAATAACTAAATATCAAAATAACACAGGGAAAACAATTTCAAAACTAAATTTTTAACCTTAAAAATTTTGTATAAAAATATAACCTTATATTGCTACATATTATTTCTAAATGAAAAATTACCATATAATTTAATAATTACAGGAGGGTATTGATATGAAAATACTAGTATTTGGAGCACGCGATTATGAAGAACCAGTAATAAAACAATGGTCTGAAGAACATAAGGATGTTCAAGTGGATATTTATCCTGAAAACATGACTGAAGAAAATGTAGTAAAAGCTAAAGGATATGATGGTATATCTATACAACAAACTAACTATATAGATAACCCTTATATTTATGAAACTTTAAAAGATGCTGGGGTTAAAGTTATAGCTTCAAGAACTGCAGGGATGGACATGATACATTTTGGTTTAGTTAATGAAAATGGACTTATTGTTACAAATGTTCCTTCTTATTCACCTAATGCAATAGCTGAATTAGCTGTTACTCAAGCTATGAACCTTTTGAGAAAGACTCCTTTAGTAAAGAAAAAAGTCTGTGAAGGTGACTATCGTTGGATAGCTGAACTTCTTGGAACAGAAGTTAGATCTATTACAGTTGGTGTTATAGGTACAGGAAAAATAGGTGCTACTTCTGCCAAATTATTCAAAGGCTTAGGAGCTAATGTAATTGCATTTGACCAATATCCAAATAAAGATTTAAATGATATATTAACTTATAAAGATTCTTTAGAAGACCTTCTTAAAGAAGCTGACCTTATAACATTACATACTCCTTTACTTGAAGGAACAAAACATATGATAAATAAAGATACTTTAGCTATAATGAAGGATGGCGCTTACATAGTAAATACTGGTCGTGGTGGTTTAATTAAGACAGGGGACTTAATAGAAGCACTAGAAGCTGGAAAAATAAGAGCTGCTGCCCTTGATACATTTGAAACTGAAGGATTATTCTTAAATAAAAAAATGAACCCAGGTGAATTAACTGACCCAGAAATCAACAAACTTCTTTCTATGGAGCAAGTTATATTTACTCATCACCTTGGATTCTTCACTAGTACAGCGATAGAAAATATAGTTTATTCTAGTTTAAGTAGTGCTGTAGATGTTATAAGCACAGGAACTGCTGCTAATAGAGTAAATTAGTATTTTATAAATATATTTTTTCATTAATTAGCTATTATCTAACAAAATAGCCTTTAATTTCCCAAATATAAGAGAGTCTATTCAATATACATTGAGTATGACTCTCTTATATTATTTTTCTTATTTTATATTATTTGTATACACCTACTATTTGTTATATTTTATATCAAATTTACAACAACCTTTCTAATTATCCTATTAAATTATCCTAATTACAATCTACTTTTCCATCAAAAGACTTTGAATGGGTACAATTCACTTTTTACCAGAAAAATACCAAACAAACTATGAAAATTGTATGATTAATATTAATATATTTATAAGAAAACATTACAAGAATACTAGTTTGGGATTTTTGAGGAGGGATTATATTGGAAAAAATGAATAAAGCTACTTCTAAAAAGACGACCTGTATCGTCACTTCAGCGCTATTTGCGTCTATAATATGTTTGACAATAGCTTATATATTACATATTCCAGTTGGTGGAAACAATGGATATGTTCATATAGGAGATGCCTTTATTTATCTAGCTGCAACTATTTTACCAACAAACTATGCTATAGCAGCCTCTGCAATAGGCGCTGGTCTAGCTGATTTATCTACAGGAGCTGCAATATGGGTAATACCAACTATAATTATAAAGCCAATACTCGTATTATTTTTCACTTCTAAAAGTGACAAGATAATAAATAAACGAAATATAATTGCTTCATTTGTAGCAGGCATAGTAGGTCTAGTTTTATATATGTTTGCTGAGGGAATAATTATTGGAAGCTTTACAAGTGCTTTTGTAATGAGTTTACTTGGTTTGTTACAGCCAATAGGAAGCTTTATTGTGTTTGTACTTCTAGGGATAGCACTTGATAAACTTGATTTTAAAAGACGTTATTTTAACTAAAAACTTAAATTTATGGAGGGAAAATTATGAATATCTTATATACAATTGAAAACAGTATCTATGTAAATATAACTAATACATGTCCATGTAGCTGTGTGTTTTGCATAAGAAATGAAAAAGATGAAGTAGCAAATAGTGGTAGCTTATGGTTAGAACACGAACCAAGTATTAATGAAGTAAAAGAAGCCTTTGACAAATATAATTTAGATGAATATGATGAAATTGTATTTTGTGGATATGGTGAACCACTAATGAGAATAAATGAATTAATAGAAGTTGCTAAATTTGTAAAAGGGAAAAGTAATATCAAAACAAGAATAAATACAAATGGTCTAAGTGATTTAATACACAATAAAAAAACTGCTATTATGTTAAAAGATGTGATAGATGCAGTATCAATAAGTCTTAATGCTCCAAATAAAGAAGCTTATAATAGAGTTACTCAACCAAAGTTTGGAGAAAAATCATTTGACTACATGTTAGATTTTGCAAAAGATTGCAAAGAATATATAAAAGAAGTTGCCTTTTCAGTAGTAGATGAAATATCTCCAGAGGAAATAGAAGAATCTAAACAATTAGCAAAAGAACTTGATATACCACTTAGAGTTAGACATAAAAACTAACAATTATAAATTAGTATTTAAAACCTTAATACAAAGTTGACATATGAAAATAGTTAACTATAGGTGGGTCTTTAAAATAACGTAATAAAATATTATCTATTTAGTTAATGTTTTATTACTTTTAATACCTTTCTTGATAACAGAATCATTCTTTGCTATAACCCACATGTAAGTCAGAAGAAATATGACTATGTCTAACAAGGCCAGAAAACTTTTTAAGAAAATACATAAAAAAGAGAAAAAATATAAAGTAGTAAATTAGAGAAAAAACTTAATAATATTTCCTTTGCCTATGATGGTATGGAAATTATAGTCTGAAGCATCAAAATAATAGAAACAATGAAAAGTCAGAAAATATTAATATATAGTTTGTCTAAAGTCTGAGCTGGTGCAAATTCTCTGCACCAGCTACAACATGTTTTACCCCATCACATTTTTGTTTATCTATCCCTTTATAGACTTTTATCATCTCTCTGATTTATCAATTAAAGCAATAACAACCATCCACCAATTAATATCAGAATTGAACCAGGTATTTTCTCCTTGATATTTTCTTTAAATATAAAGTGAGCAAGTATTAAGGTTATTATCATGGAAACTTGAGAAAATGGTTCTGCTATACTGAGTTCTAAATTATTTAAAGCAATTAATAATGCTAGATAAGAATATCCATTAATAGCACCACTTAAAATTGAAAGTCCCTTCTTATTACTAAATATTTCATAGATTACTCTTTGTTTATTTTTAAATGCTAAAAAGACAAATAGATTTAATCCAACAAAAAAGTAAAGTATCGTTGAATATAGTATAGGAGATACTTGAACATAAAATGCCTTATCTAATACCCTTCCTACTGATTGAAAAAATATGTACAAAAACATCAATCTACATGGTAGATTATTTAGAATGGCAGATGCATTTTTTAATAAAGAACTTACATTTTTTAATATAAATACTCCACCTATCATAATTATAATTCCTGCAACTTTTGCTAAACTAAAACTTTCGCCTAAAAATACAACTGATAAAAGCAATAGAAATAGTGAGTTTAAACTGTTTATTGGAGTTACAAGTGAAACTTCACCAGTTGCTAGAGATGTTACATATGCTACTGACCCAATCGAATAAACTAAGCTACTTATATAGCATGGTATTAAAAAGGACCAATCTCCAACCTTACTCATTATACTAAATGGTAGTAAACATACTCCTCCTATAAAGAAAAATAAAAATGATGAAGCTATATTTTTATAAATATCGCCTTCTTCATCACCTAATAATCTTACAACTACTCTTTCAAAGGCTAACAGCACTACTCTAATTAATAGTGCAAAATAAGATATTATCATTTTTGACCTCACTTAAAAATTAATCTGAATTACTGAATATACTTACTAAATCTCATTATTATAAATCAAATCTACCATATAGGCAAATCTTTTGGGTTTTTCAATATCTTATGTTTAAACACAGGTACCTTAAGCTTTTCCCCTAACTTACGACATTGTTCTTTATAAGTCCCCTTTAATTTATCATGAAAAACTATACCATCAATTCCACCATCAATACTGTCTACACACTTTTCTAATTTTTCAAATCCATCTTCATTATCATACATTCCACTTACAATCCATTGATTTGGTAATACATGCCCAATTGATATATTGTATTCTCCATTTTTTATAATGTCTGAAAAAGAATTTTCAAAGTGAACTCCTCCTACACACAGTAAAGTTTTTATAGGCTCATCACTATCAAATACTCTAATTAGAGACTTCGATAATACTTGTATTGCTGTCTTATTATTAAAACTATTACTATTACTTCCTATCTCAATATCTAACATAGGTACAGAATATTCTGTAATTAATTTAGCTACTTCACCATATGTAGTTCCAGACCAGTGAGTTGCTTCTGTTAATGTAGTGAATTCATCAAGGGAGTTTTCATTTTTTATATCTTCAATTGCATTAATTAAGTTTCTAAAATATTTTGGATTTGAATTTCCAAACTCGCCTGTTGGTACATCTCCAATAGTATGAGCTGTTAGAATATTTTCTGGAGCATTCTCTCCTTCATGCCAATTCACAACTCCTGCAAAATCAAAATCTTTGAAATACTTATTTAAAATTGGCAGATAATATTTATAATCATGACTTATTACATTTTCCGTTTTTACAAACTGGAATAGGTTATTGTTTTTATCTATAAATTCTAATACAAAGTTATCATCAACAATAATATCAGTCTGCTTTAAATCCATTACTTCCTCACAACAGTTAATTACATTTTTAGCCACTGGGTCTTTATCTAAACTATTACAAAAGAAGAAAACTGCTTTTTTGTTATTCATCTATAAATCACACTCCTATTATTTAAATATTATATACTCTCCTACTTAAAATCATCTAAATATTACTATATACTCCATTCAATTATTATACATAATATACTACCATACTTATTTTAGCTACACCTCTCCCTGAGTTTCTATATACATGTGATACATCAGCTTTAAATCTTATAGAATTCCCACTAGATACAATATAATCCTCTCCATTTATTTTAATAGTTATTTCACCACTAAAAACTGTAATAAACTCTTGAGTTCCTGGAAGTTCCGCATTTGAATCCAACGTTCCACCCTCTTCTATCTCAATCATAAATATTTCAAATCTTCTCTTGGAATCAAATGGAAATATAGGATAACTTACATATTTTCCATCATCTTCAATAAAATGGTCTACATCCTTTTTATCAACCAATTCTATCTCACTTTCTTGTCTTTCCATCAATGATGTAAATGATATTTTTAATCCATTCGTTATCTTCTTGATAGTAGATATAGTTGGATTCACTTCACATTTTTCAATTTGAGACAACATACTCTTACTTACTCCACTAAGTTGAGAAATTTTATCTAAGCTAAGATGTTTTTCTTTCCTTATTTTTTTTAAGTTTTCAGCAATTATTTCATTTAAATTCTGCATAAATTCACCTCGACTATACTTATATAATCATAAGTATATTTAATTATTTTATCTAAAGACAGTAACTTATTTTAAAACATTCTAGACAATATACTGTACATTATGTTTAATATATAATACTTTTTTAAGAATGTAAATACTATTCTAAAGTTTTCTTTAAAAATAAGCAAATAAAAAAGCTAGAAGTCTATGTTTTTACAAGACTACTAGCTTTTGCTATCATAAAATTGTATTTTAACTATAAAACTTAGATGCTCCTATCAGTTGTCTTTTGGAAACAATCTTAGCTAGATTAGCTAATGAAGATATTTTTATATCCTTAAAAGAAACTAAAAATACAAACTTAAAATCAGTGAATTCTTGATTTATATTATATATATCAAAATAGCATCTCAAATTATCAAATAGGTAATTTTCTTGCAAATCTGCTTCTATTTCATCAGTAGCATCTTTTAAATATGCTCTTACATCTTCAAATAAGACATTGAAATAAGACTCATCTATTTCCTCACCCAATTCTTCTAATATTTCTTCTATATCTAAATCATCCATATCAAAAGAATTTCCTGTCAATTGACAATCAAACACCAATATATTCTCCTGATTTATAGTATTTGATATATCTTGTACATATTCAAAGTCTGGACGTAATTCTAAAATGTCTTTTATCTCACTACTCTTTACATGAATTTTTCCTTTTCTGTTTTCTAGTTTTAAATCTATCATATGCTCCCCCTTTCAAATTATAAGTCTTTTAATTACTTTCTTCTATAATCTTTTTAATATCTATCCAGTTATTAACTCTAATTATGTTTTGATGTTCAATATCTTTATTATAGTTAGTATCTAAAAGTATTACTTTAACACCTGCATCAGCCAATTGGACTGAGTTTAAAGGGTTATCTTCTATAAATATATCACAACTCAGTTCTCTTGCCTTTTCAACTTTATAATCACTTCCTAATAAGTAAACATCTATATCTAAAATTCCTTGTCTAATTAACCAGTTTTTAGTTACATCAGTTAAACACTCATGTCTAGCTGTTACAAAAGATAAATTATGCCCCTTAGATAATTCCTCTATTACTTCAATAGCTCCTTCTACAATTTCTGCTTCATCATATGAATGTACATACTTATCATTAAATTCTGAATATACATCCCTTATTCCTGAACCATATAATTCTTCCCAATTGTGAGTTATACACTCTGACTCTGTAATATTTTTATTGAAGATATCATTTAGGTATGGAAGAAAATGATAAGGGCTAGTTATTGTTCCATCTATATCAATACATATATTTAATTTGTTCATTTTTACCTCCATGTAACATTTATTGATTTTATTAATCAAATATTATAGCACAGCTTTAATTATAAATCAAAATCATATATATGACTATACCTATATAATACCAAAAAGCTTGCATATTTAAGCAAGCTTTTTGTAAATTTTACATTTTCAACTAATATATAAGTTTTTCTAAAGTTGGTTCTACTCCAAATTGTGTTTTTAGTTCTCTATATTCATTTAATGCTTTTTCATTATTTGTTTTAGTTTTTATTGCTCTTATCATTAAATTTTTTGGTGTATCTAATGGGGATATGTATTCTACCACAGAAGTATCGTATCCATTTCCTTCTAGCAATAACGTTCTTAAACCATCAGTTATTAAGTCTGCAAATCTAGCTTTAAATACTCCATGTTTTAATATTGGTTCCATAGCTTCATATTTATATTGTCCTAATAACTCCTTATGACAGCATGGTACTACTACTATAGCTTCTGATTTTGCTCTAATTCCTAATCCTATAGCCATATCTGTTGCTGTATCACAAGCATGTAAGCTTATTACAAGGTCAACATCTCTATTAGGTGTATAATTAGTTAAATCCTCTTTTATAAATGACATATTTTTATAGCCTAAGTTTTTAGCCATCTTCTTTGACGCTTCTATAACTACATCTGAATAATCTATTCCTATAAAATAACAGTTTTTCTTTAATACTTCTTTTATATAGAAATTTAGTACAAAACTTAGATATGATTTACCACAAGCACAATCTAATATTGTTATACAGTCTTTGTCTTTTATTTCTTTTAAAATATTGTCTATAAGCTCCACAAAGTGGTCTATTTGATTATACTTTCTTATTTTATCATTTTTTATTTTACCATCTTTTGTAAGTACTCCAATTTCTTTTAAAAGTGCATTTGCTTGTCCTACTTTTACATAGTACTCTCTGTTTTTTATTTGAGATGCTGTAAATTCATCTATTTTCGGTACTTCTTCTTTATTATCTAGATACTTTACATTTACTTTTTTATTGTCTCCTTCTATTACGACAATAGTACCTCTTTCAATATATCTAAACACTAGCCCATCATAATTTTCCGCTTCTTTAGATATATTTTTTAACAATTCACTAAATGTATGTAACTCTGACTTGCCTTTAAAATTAAATTTGTACTTACCTTCTTCTTCTATTGCAATTCCTTTAAATTCTTTTCTTCCTGATTTAAAAACTACTTCTAATTCAATAAAAAAATCTTCATTTTCAAGGTTTCTCTGAGTAATCCCCATAAAAAACATATTTAGTTTTCCTATACTCTGCTTATTCATACCAATCTCCCTTTTAACTTATCTCTTTAACTCTTAATCAATAGTATTTGACCCATCTATTTCTTCATTTAAATCATTCAATCTATTTTTAAAACTTTCTATCTGCTTATCTGATAAATCAAGATACTCAGTTATCTTGCCTATATATTTAGGACTTTTAGTATTTATTAATTTTAAGGCACTATCCATGGACTTTTGTCTAAGTTCATACGCCTTTTTTACATCATCTCTAGCACTACTTAATACCTTTGTATATTCATCCTTAGAAAGTTCTGGGATTTGCATATTATCATATTCTTCTATAACTTCTTTACACTTATTTCTAGCATTTGTAACATCTTTTTTTATACTAGATAATTTAGTTATATTTTTTGCAATATCCTTAGTATAAGGTATACATTCTCTCATTGGTACTAAAGCTACTCTTTCTATATTATAAATTTCTTTCTTGAAAATTCCTATACTTTCTAGGTCTATTTTTTTTATATCTTCACTATCATTTTCTTTACTTGTATAAGTATCTTTGTTTTCTCCAGTATTTACTTGTTTTTCTGATTCACTATTTGTTGAAGTATTTCTTTCTAAATCATTATTCTTTGTTACATCTTTTTGATTTTCTTCTTTATTATTTTCTGTACTTTGTGTATTTTTCTCTTGCTTATTATCTACTTTTTTGTTGTTTGATTCTTTGCTATTTTTTTTATCTTGTTTTAAATCTTCTTCTTCTTTTTCATTAAAATTTGATACATATTTCTCATCATATGTCTCATCAGAAATATAATTATGATAATACATAGATTCTTTTATCTTATTAAGTCCACTCATATAGATGTTACTTATCATTATTGTTGTAGCTAATACTACATAAATACTACTGTAGATACAAGACCTCTTAAAATTTTTGTAATTTCTGAATATTACTATCAAAGGAATAAGATATAAAAATATAAAAACTAATATCCACCTCATAAATCGTGTCTCCTTTCTCAAAACCGAAATCCCTCAAATATTTATTTTTAATCATGTATCTTATAGTATTTACCAATTTATGTTTTTTAATCGTGAACTTTTATTAAATTAAATTCTGTATAATCACAAGATGCTAATATATATTCAACTCCATTTCTAATTCCTTTTAGACCCATTTTAAAAGACTCTTTACCATGCAAGTGACCATAAATCACCTTTTCAACATTATATTCTTCAAATAATTTTGTAAATAAAGACTCCTCTAATCTATCATTTGTAGGAGGATAATGAGTGATTACTATTATTTTGGAATAACCTTTTTTACGGGCAGACTCTAATGACAGCCTTAATCTATTTTCTTCTCTTCTATAAACTTTTTCATCCGTCTCATCAAATTTAACATCATTGGGACATATCCAACCTCTACCTCCACAAATTGCATACTCTCTATATTCATAGAAATTTGTTTGAATAAAACGCATATTTTCATATAGCTTATTCAAACTTGTAACTGTTGTCCACCAATAGTCATGATTTCCCTTTATAAGTATTTTTTTACCTGGAAGTTCATTTATTATATCTAAGTCTTTTTTAGCTTCTGATAAATTAATTCCCCAAGATGTATCTCCTAATACTAATACTACATCTTCTTCTGTAACAACTTCTTTCCAATTATCTATAATCTTTTTTTCATGACAATCCCAATTACTGCCAAAGATATTCATTGGCTTATTTACTGATGTTGAAAAATGTAAATCACCTATTGCATATAAACTCATAACATCATTCCTTCCTTGATTAAACTAAATAGGCTGTCTCTTCTTAGAAATTATTTTCCATTAAGAGGCAGCCCCATTAATATTTAGTAAATTTTCTCTATAAGTAGCTTTATTGAACCACTCTATCATCTACCTTGTTATCCTTATATTGCTCTAATAACATATCTATTTCTTGTTTTAATTCTAAAATTTCGGTTATGTTTTTGTCTGTTTCAGTTCTATCCAACTTTCTTTGATACTGCATAGCTTTATGTGTATCACCTAAGTCATATAACTCTTGTATTCTATTTAGAGTGTCTCTAATTGCTATAGACTTCATTTGATACATAGCCTGAGCTTTCATTATATCCTCTCTTATTTCACTCATTTCTTGGTCTAAGAGAAACGCAGCATCAGATGCTCTTCTAAGTCTTTCTGCTAGAGTCTCAGGTATGTAATGGTCATATTTATATTTTAATGAATGTTCTATTGTAGCCCAGAAATTCATTGCAAGAGTTCTTATTTGTATTTCACATATAATTTCTTTTGAGCCCGCAATTGAGTTTATAGGATATTTTATTATAACATGATAGCTTCTATAACCACTATCTTTGTAGTTTGTAATATAATCTTTTTCTCCTATTATAGTCATATCATTTCTTACTTTTATCAAATCAACTATATAATATATATCTTCAACAAACTGGCACATTATTCTTATACCAGCAATATCATCAATTTCAGTTTCTATATCTTTCGCATTTAGCCTTTTTAACTTAGATATTATGGAAGATATTTTTTTTGTCCTTCCTGTGACAAATTCTATGGGAGAATACTCGCCTTTTGCTAAGTATTCTTTTCTTATATTTTTAAATTTTATTTTCAATTCTTCTACTGCATGTTCATAAGGTGCTAGTATTTCATTCCATTTTTCGTATTCCATATTGCTCACCCTTTATTTGTTTTTTATGACCTTCTTTATTTTATCATAATTTATTTTGTTTTTGTATAGTAAAGCAATTCTCCATCTTCTAAGATATACCCTATTTCGTCTAAATCAATTAGGTAACTTATAACAGATATCAATGAAGATTTAAAAAAATGATACTCTTTATAATTATTGCTTAAATTATTGTTATTTATAATATTTTTTAGTAAAATTTCTAAAGATTTTGGTTTTTCAAGTAATTGTCTTATTTGGTATAAATATTTCTCTAAAGCATTCAAATGCTTTTCTATTAATTTATAAGCATCTTCTTTTGATATCACTTGTTTTCCATGTCCCAAAACCAAATACTCAAAATCTATACCTTTTAACTTTTCTAACGAGTTCATTTGCTCTTGTATATCATATAAAAATAAGAAATCGAATTTTGATAGAATTTCATCTCCTATCAAAAGGTCTCCCACAAAAATCACCTTATCTTTAGTTAAAACAGCTATACTTCCAGGTGTATGTCCCTGAAATTCAATTATATCAAACATTTCATTATTTAGTTCCAGCCTACCTGCATCTATAGTTTTATCTATTTCTATATCATCTAACATTTTACTTTTTAAAATACTATCCATAAATATATTGCTTTTCCCCCCAACAATATACTTTGAAAATAATTCTGGGTTTTCTATATATAACTTATCGTATTTTGATGACATTACGCACACATCTTTATAGTATTCTTTAAATTGATTACATGCCCCATAGTGGTCATCATGACCATGAGTGTTTATAATATATCTAACTTGTATTTTATTTTCATCTAATACTTTGGTTACTCTTCTTGGCCTCGAACCACATAATCCTGGGTCTATCATAAGTGCTGTATTATCCTCAAACACATATATTCCTGTATTTGTACCACCTTTTATAAAAAAAGTATTTCCTTTTACTTTTGTTAGATTCACCATCTTCACCTCATTTTGACAATATTTATACTACAAGTTATTATTTATTTAATATAAGACTCTAGTAGAATAAGTCTTTTTATTCTATTAATAGTTCTTTTTTTTATTTTCGGTTCTTTAGATATCCTTATTTTTACATTATATGCTAAATCTCTGTAAAATAGCGATTCTATAAGATATTCAACTATGCCTCTATCCTTAAAATCTATATCTATAATGCTATTAGAATATAGTTTTGAATCTAGTATCATAAGTTCATCAAAAAAGCTTAATCTCTCAGATTTACTCAAATAATCTTTACTTGGAATAAAGCTTTCACAATAATCTATTCTATAATTTACCACTTCATCATTTATTTCAAATCCATGTTGTCTCTTCATCAAGTCTTTATAAGCATTATTTTTCTTAGTCACATTATCTAGATTTTTGTTATAGTCCTCTTTCTTCCAATGTCCAAATAATCTACAATTTAGTGGTCTGACTTCATATATTAAACACCTATTATTATCATCTTTGAATGGACATGAATTTTTTTTAGAATACTCTTCAAAATAATAGTCTACTATTTTAATTATACATCTTCTTCTTAAATCCGCTCTATCTTCAAGATAACAAAATATATTCAAAAACTCAATTAAATTTATACCTACCGATTCCATACAACAATTACCACAACCAGAACAATTTCCAGTTGGTAAAGATTCATATACATCATTTAATTTATTAAAGAGCTTATTTTTAGTGGAATAATCTATACAATTTAAAATATCTTTATTTTTTATACTAGTCATTATTATTACTCCTTGTTATAATTATTAAGTTAATACAAACAATTATTATAACATATTTTTTAAATTTAATCGCATGAGGAGGCGTTTTATGAATAGATATACAAAAATCATTAATATGATGGGAAGTTACTATACAAAAGACTTTGAAAAAGAAAAAAAGAATGTAATAAAAGTTAGAGAAGTTAAAGAGGATACTGTCAGAAAATTTTTCTTACAAGGTGACTGTGAAGTTCTAGTAGTATTTGAAGATACTGGCAAAGAAATCCTTATTGACGATTTTTCTCCTGAAGAAGATATCAAAAAATACTTAGGAGTAAAATTTATAAATAAAAAAAGATAGTTATTAAAACTAAACATCTAAATTAAATTTTAATAACTACAAGTTATTATTATATGCTTTCATAATTAAAAGTTATCTTTTATCTCTTTTTTAGACTTTAAGATAGCTTTTTTTCTATTTTTTTGTAAAATAATTCCATAATACACACTAATATTTCACAAAATGATATAATATAACAAATAGATAAATTTTTTAAGTTTCTTAATACTTAATATTTTGCGAGGTGATTTTATGCAAATTTATTTTAGAGTTAAAGCTGTTGGCAAACGTAGACCTATGCTAGAACTTACCCCCTTTGATTTATCTGACAACATCAATTGCCTAAAAGAGGCTATCTCTGAAATTGTATCTAAAAATGTTCTTGAATATAATGAAAAGACCCCAGAAAAATCAATAATAAACTTTTTAACTAGTGAAGATATTGAGTCTCAAGCTACCATTGGAAAAGTTGGATTCGGCTCTATCTACAATGAAAACAAACAATCTATAGAAAAAGCTATAGAAGTTGCACTACAAGCATTTGAAGATGGAATCTATAAAGTTCTTATAAACGAAGATGTTATTGAAGAACTCAATTCTCCTATAAATTTAAAAGATAGTGATATATTCACTTTTATAAGACTCACTCTACTTGCTGGAAGGATGTTTTAAAATAAATAAATTGGAGGTACATAAATGTCAGAACGTACTAGAGTAGAAAAAAATCCTAAAATAATTGAAGATTTTAAAAACAATCTTACTAAATCTTCTTCAAAACCATATTACGATTTAACTGAAGCTCTTTGGGATTGTGTAAAAGACGAATCATACTATTATGATGTAAAAGATGAAAATAAATTCTTAGATATGATAAAAAAATACTATAATTGTTATTACTATGAAATTGAAAGTGTAGACACATTACTTTCTGGCCCTTTAAAAAATGCTTTAGAATTAATGTTTACTTCTGAGCAAGTAGAAGAACTTTGCCAATTAATTAAAAGAAAAATGAATTATACATATTCAGGAGGATACTATCGTAAAGGGTATCGCTCAAATAAACTTAAAGATTATTTTAGAAGTATAATTAGGCTTATTTCACATTATGTGAGTTTGATATATTACGATTTTTCTGTATTAGATTATCTTACACTTCCAGATAAAGTTCTTCAATATGATTATATAATGAGTGATAAAATCGCATTAGAAATAGATAATGGAAATGATGATGTAATCAATGCTTTAGAAGAAGTAATTTTTGGAGAAAATCAAACTGCCCTACTTACTAGACAAATGATAATTGGTATTATGAAAAGTCATAGTGAAAAATGCTATGAAATGCTTTCTAAACTTCTTTTGGCTGCTAAGCAACAAGAAGGTCTTAGACAACAAATTGTAGAAAGCCTAGACGAAGGTACAATTCCTGCTTCTGTCTATATGTTAAAAACTATCCTAGACAACAATTTAGAAAGATTTAGTTCTGTTATAAGAGCTTTAGATACATGGACAGGGCTTGGTTTTTCAGACCAAAAACCTGGAATAATTCGTAAGTGCTTAGAACTTTCATATAAATCATTGACTGATAAAGAGTTTTGTATAGAGTCAATTAACAGTAAGGATAACCTTGAAATTTATTTTAGTTTATGGGCAGCTGCAACTTACAATATCTATGATTCATACACTCTTATTGAAAAATTGCTTTCATATGATGAAAAGTACAAAAAACTTGTAGCTCTTTACTTCTTATCAAATACAGAAAGTACATATTTTAAACACTCTGTTGCATCTAAAAATATTAAAGGCGACGATTTAGAGATACTTGCATGGGTAGTTAGAAATTTCTATGTAGAAAGTTCTGTTGGTTACTACTATAATTGGCAAAACCAAAAAGTTGATTTTGACTTATCAAATTCTCCTATTGATGAGGACTTTGATGCTAGAAAGGAACAATTTGAAAATCTAAAACATACTTTAGAACTTTTAAATTCAAAAACTAAGGAATTTTCTGGCAGTGTATTTCCATGGTCTTGGGTCGAAATTTCTTCTTACAGTATCCTTAGATGCATGATGACATTAACAGCATATGATATGAATACTCAATTTATGGATGTTCTAATGGACAACTATCTTCTTATGAGTTCTGATTTAAGAGCTTCATTTATAGCTAATTTTATAAATGAGCCAAAAACAGATAAACAACGTAGTTTCTTATTAGAATGTTTGAGCGATAAGAGTGTTTCTAATAGAGAAATTGTATTAAGTTTACTTAAAGAACTTGACTTATCAGATGTAGAGTTAGACAGAATAAACAACTTACTTACTTTAAAAACAAGCTCTATCAGACAAACAGTAATAAAGATTTTACTTGAACAAGATGATTTAAAACTAGAAAATATTGCTTCTTCTCTAATAAAATCTTCAAATTCGCAAAAATGTCTTGGAGGACTTGAAATTGTAAACTTATTAAAAGACAATACTGATAGACAAGAACTATACAATAAACTTATTTCATTAGTGGAAAGTGTTGATAAGTCTAAAAAGAATACATCTCAAGTTCAGATATTAATTGATAATTTATTAGGTAAAGCAAAAAATGATTATTGTAAAGAAAATGGATTTGGGATATACAATCCTGAAAATAAGGTTCAAATTCCTAAACAATTTGATTTTAAATACGATTCCTCTACTCCATCAAAACTTAATAAGATTATTTCCAATTTAAGCTTATCTTCTAATGAGGATTCTGTTTCTATATCAACTAAAAAAGAAGCTAAGAAGATTCTCGATGTAGATATAAATAAAATATTAAAAGTATATGAAAAATTTGATGAACTTATTATTGAAAATGCAGATTATGAGTATGAGGTTGAGAGATGGTCAGGTAATATGGATAAAATACTTTTAGGTTACTCTACATATAATCTAACTCCTATTAAACATATAACTGGAAATAATAAGGATACTATTGATAATTATCCATTAGCTGAACTTTGGAGAGAAACTAGTAAGAAACTTAATTTAGATTATAAAATAATCCTTGATATTTTATTTTATAGCATACGCTCATGCTCTTATCATGAAATAGAAAAAAGTTGGTTTTCATCTATATACTCAAATGTCCTTGATGAAAAAAAACAAAAAAAATTATATACAAAATTAGATAAATTAAAATTTGATGTTCTTACAAGAAAAATACTTGCAGTATTACTAAATGAATTTGACCAGAAAGAAATGTTTGAATACTGTTTAGATACATACTACAAACTTAGAAACCTATTAACTACTGAACAATGTAAAAAGCAAAGAGTTGAGTTTACTAAAAACTACTATAGACAAAATGAATACTGCCCTGCTTTAGATGCACCAATTTTAAACTATTGGCTTGGAAAAGCACATTCATTTATTTATGATGATATTTCTTTTACTAAGTTCTTCTATACTACATTTGCAAATTATCAACTTTTAGAATATAAATTCCCATTTTATACTAATATAGATATATTTGCTCGTGCATATGAATTGGGATTAATGACTGAGGAACAAATCAATCGAGAAATTGTAACTGGATACAATGCAACAAATATAATACGAATTTTGACAAATCCTAGATGGGGTGGTGATACATTAGAAAAATATCCATGGCTTGAAAACAATATAAAAACAGTTACAAGTAGAATTATAGAAATCGAATCACGTAGGGGTGATATGCCAACAGAAGTTTCTCATCTAGCTGATAATATACAACATTTTGAGGGTATGAATTATTTCGTAAATATCTTAGTTGCTCTTGGTAAAGAAACTTTCCAAAGAGGATATTCATATGGTAGTAATTATTCAAAAAAAGATGTTTTGAGTTCTCTACTTAAAAATTGTTATCCTACTAAAGAAGATAATTCTAAAGAATTAAAAAAATTACTTAAAACTACTGATATTACTGAATTAAGATTAATAGAAGCTGCTATGTATGCTCCTCAATGGGTAAATATAATTGAAAAATGTTTAAACTGGAAAGGTTTAAAGAGTACAATTTGGTATTTCCATGCACATATAAATGAAGGCTTCTCTGCTCAAAAAGAATCAGAAGTTGCTCTATTCTCTCCTATATCACCACAGAGTTTCATGGATGGAGCATTTGATGTGGATTGGTTTTTAGATTCATATAAAACTATTGGAGAAGAAAGATTCAATCTCCTTTACAAATCAGCTAAATACATAACTAGTGGTGGAAACTCTCACAGACGTGCACAACTTTATGCTGATGCTACACTTGGAAAACTTGATAAAGATATGCTGATGAAAGAAATTGAAACAAATAGAAATCAAGATAAATTGAGAAGTTTCTCTTTACTTCCTATGAAAAAAGGAGACCTTAAAGAAGCAACTTTCCGTTATGAATTTATTCAAAAGTTTGCTAAAGAAAGTAAACAATTTGGTGCACAACGTCGTGAAAGTGAATCAAAGGCTTGTGCTATAGCAATGGAAAACTTAGCTAGAAGTGCTGGTTTTGAAGATATCAATCGTATGATGTGGGCTCTTGAAACGGAAAAACTAAATGAGGTTGCTCATATATTTAAACCAAAGAATATTGATGGAACTTCACTTTGGATAGATGTTGATGAAAAAGGAAAAACATCTATAAAAGTCCAAAAAGGTGATAAGACTTTAAAAAGTGTACCAAAAGCTCTTGCAAAACATCCATATGTACTTGAACTTAAATCAGTACAAAGAGATTTAAAAAGTCAGTATTCTCGTGCAAAACAAAGTTTAGAGCAAGCTATGAAAAATGAAACAGTATTTACAGTTAAGGAAATCTCCAATATTTATAAAAACCCAGTTATTTGTCCTTTGATTAAGAATCTAGTGTGGGTGTGCGATGATAATATTGGATATGTTTATAATGATAAGTCTAAGTTCTTTATTTGCAATATAGAGGGCGAGACTTCTAAATTAACAGCAAAAAATAAATTAAAACTTGCACATCCGGTTCATCTTTTTGAATCTGGTAAATGGAGTGAATTCCAACATGACTTATTTAATAAGCAAATTGTTCAGCCATTTAAGCAAGTATTTCGCGAGTATTATAGAATAAATAGTGATGAATTATCTGAAAAAACTATATCTCGTAGATATGCTGGACACCAAATCCAGCCAAAGAAAACTGTAGCACTTCTTAGAAATCAGCTTTGGACTGTTGATTATGAAGAAGGTTTACAAAAAGTGTTTTATAAAGAAAATATAGTAGCAAAAATGTTTGCACTTGCTGATTGGTTTTCGCCAGCAGACATTGAGCCACCTACTATTGAAACAGTAGAATTCTTTGATAGAAAAACTTATAAAAGCTTAGAATTGGCTTCAATACCTCCAATTTTATTTTCAGAAGTTATGCGTGATATAGACCTCGTTGTAAGTGTCGCTCATGCTGGTGGTGTTGACCCTGAAACAAGCAATTCTACTGTAGAGATGCGTATAGCAATTGCTAAAGAATTGCTATTATTGTTAAAGATTAAAAATGTCAATTTTGAAGGGTCTCATGCTCTTATAGCAGGCAATTTAGGTGAGTATTCTGTACATATGGGTTCTGGTATTGTACATAAAAAAGGAATGGGTGCTTTAAATATACTTCCTGTACATTCTCAAAGTAGAGGAAAGATATTCCTTCCTTTTGCTGATGAAGACCCTAAGACTGCTGAGATTATGTCTAAAATCTTATTACTTGCTGAAGATAATAAGATTAAAGACCCTAGTATTTTAAGCAACTTATAAATATAAGATTTATCTCTAAAACATATTGGGCTTTCTAATTTTCCATGAAAGTCCAATATGTTTTTATATTATATTTTATATGAATTAATTTATAACTATAGCAAATTTATATGATATCTTCATCGTACATATTGTATATCACTGAAAATTTTTTTCTTCATTAGAACCTTTTAACCCTATAAAATCTGTATAGAAAATCTTTTTCTAAAGATTTATTTAAAGTAGCACTTTCTTGAAAATTTATAAATTTTATCTCTAAAGAAGACTTATTTATAGGTATAACCTTATGTATAAGTCTTAAATTTACTATGTATTGTCTATGAGTCATAAAGAAATTAGGAGGTAGGCGTTTTTTTAAATCATCAAAGTTCTCATAAAATTTTATCGTATCTTCATCTCTAGTATATAAATTAATAGCTCTTGAATTTTTCTCAAACATGACTATATCATCAAAATTAATCATATGTATCTGTTTCCTTATTTTATATACAAAAAGAGTATCTTCTATAAAATTATTTTTTGCAATTTTATGAGAGTTAATGTGGTCTATTGCTATATTAATTGAATCAATTATTTTTTCTTTTTTAAACGGCTTAACTATAAAATCTATAGGATGTACTTTAAAGCTCTCAAGACTATAGTCAGCAAAACCTGTTACAAAAACTATATGTATATCTTTATCTATAGAAAGAATTTCTTTGGCAGAATCAATCCCATTTTTATATGGCATATCAATGTCAATAATCAATAAGTCTATTTTCTCACTTTTTATAAATTCAATTGCTTCTATACCATCCTTGACTTTCTTAACATAATCTACATATCCAGACTCTTTAACTATATTTGCTATATCATCTCTTACAATTTTATCATCATCACAAATCAAAACTTTTATCATAGACTTCTCTCCTCCTAACTAATAATATTTTGGTATTAAAATTACAAATTCAGTTAAAAAATCGTCACTATTTACAAGTATACTATAATCATACTTATCTAGTATATTTTTAACTAGATATAACCCAAAACCTCTGTCTTGCCCTTCTTTAGTGCTAAATCCATCCAAAAATATACTTTCGACATTATGTATTTTAGGACCATTATTTTTTATGGCTATAATATACTGAAATTCATCTTCATATGCATGTAATCTTATATACTTCTTTTCCTTTTGTATAGCAGACAAAGATTCTATTGCATTGTCTATTATGTTTAATAGCACTGAACTCATATCATTAGGTTCAATCTCTAAATTATCCATAAAATCTTGGATATATACATCAAAAGATATGTTCTTTTCAAGACATTCCTCATATTTTAAGGAAGCTATAGCATCTAAATAAGATACTTTCCCATATCTTGAATTTTTTGATTTAAAGCTATTTGATATATTCGTTATATATTCTTTGGCATCTTCAGCTAAGCCAGTATTTAATAGAGAATATACTACTTGTAAATGTTTTAAATAGTCATGTTTTTGACTTCTTAATTTTACGATTATATTGTCCTTATGATTTATTTTACTGTCTAATTTTTGTAGCTTATACTCTTGTTTATTGTTATTGTCTAGTAATCTTATAAATTTAAATCCTATATAAAAGCTTAAAATAATTAAAATTAGAAAAAATATAATGTTTAATACTCCTTCAAGTAAAGAATTATATCCTAAACTTAATTGTATATATTGAATACTCTCCATGAATAAAATCCATACAAAACATGATAAAAAAAATGTTAGTAGTCCTCTTTTTAATATGTCTAATTCTTTGTAAAACCTATACTTATTCATTATAAGGTTACTAAATATAAATAAGGTTAGTATTACTATAGGAAATATAAAGTTATTCTCCATAATTTCCCTCCCATCTACAATTTATATGAAAATTATATCACTTTAAAAAAATTATGTAAAAAGTCAAAATTTACATATAGATTAACTAAACTTGTAAAAACACATATAAATTTGTACAATTAACTGATTAAAATTTGAAAATACTTACTTTGCTATATATTTTAGATAAATATATAATTGATTTAGTTAAGAAAGGAAGGTGGTAAACATGAAAGATAATTTGAAAATAGTACTAAGGTATATAAAAAGTTATAAAGCTAGGTCTTTAGCAATTGCTGTGAGTATAATTCTTGCCACATCACTCATTGTCGGTATTGGTACCCTCTCAAGAAGTTCTCAGCAAGCAGATGTAGATAGCTTTAAAAAAGACCTTGGAACTGACCATGTATACTTTAAGGATATAAATAAAAATCAATTAGAATACATAAAGTCTAGCAAAGATATTAAAAATTTAGGTATAACATCTCACTATGGCTATACAGATCCTAATGAAAAATTACCTATAAACTTAGAATATGCAAATAAAAATTACTTAACTAATCAATCTAAACTTATAAAAGGTCACCTTCCAAAAGCTAACAATGAGGTGGTAGTAGAAAAATGGGTTTTAAATAGTATGGGTCTAAAACCAGAAATAAATCAAAACCTTACGTTTAAATTATATCAAAAAGAAAAACCAGAGACATTTAAAGTTGTCGGAATACTTGAAGATAGACCTATTCAGAAAAAACAAGGTATGTGCGAAATTTTTTTGAATCTCAATGAATCAAAGTTGGATAAGTTTTCTTACACATATATTGAATTTAATGAGGGTAGTGATATAAATACAAATATAGATAATATAGTAAAAGCTACTATGTTGGATAAGAATAGTGTTGGAAAAAACAAAATGCTTATAGAAGCTACTATGGAAAATGGCACTTTAGATAACTCAAATAAATACACTGCAATTGCTATGAGCCTATTTTCTGGTATTGTAATATATAGTATCTATGTTATATCAATATACCAAAGAATACAGGAATATGGTATCTTAAGAGCTATTGGCGCCACTAACTTTAAGATTTTCAAGCTTATGTTTTATGAACTTTTCATACTTGCCTTAATAGCAATACCTATAGGTATATGTGTAGGTATTGGTGGTGCACAAATATTTAATAGGACTGCAGGAAATATTCAATTTGAAGGAAATGTAACAGTTACTCCTTTTGTTATCCCAGATAAAATAATCCTTTTATCAATTGGATGTATAATACTGACAATACTCATTATAAGTTTCTTTACATATTTAAAGATAAGAAGAATTTCTCCTATTGACGCTATAAGAAAAACTTTTGGAACTGATAAAAATATAAATAAGGTCAATTCTTTGATATCAAAATTAACTTTAAATATATCAGTAACAAAATCTATATCTGCTAAGAATATCTTTAGGAATAAAAAAGGATTCATTATAATTATATTATCTATGACTCTAGGAGGTATAATGGTCATAAAGGAAAATTATAAATATTCTTTTTCAGATATACAAAATAAAGATGGTCAAGAAAGAACATATATGAATGCAGATTTTATTCTAACAAATTATTTATTCAAGCTAAATGGAAACTATAAAGCTAATTCTTTCAAGGATATAAAAGGTCTTAATGATAATCAGATAGACAAAATTAAAAACATAGATGGAATTGACAAAGTCAAAACTGCCAGCATTTTAAATACAAGAATAGACTTGTATAAAATAAATAGATTAGATCACTACAAAATGGTGAATTCAACTCCTTATTATAAGGACTATCCCCTATTAATAAAAGATAATACTACTGGCAAATATACGATGAGACAAAGGTTAAGAGGTTACAACGACGAGATGATAAATTCATTAGAAAAATATCTAGTGCATGGAAGCATAAATCTGGATAAAATGAAAAAGGAAAATCTAGCTATATTATATGTCCCACAAATTTCTAAAACAAATAAATTCAATCATAATTATATTCCTGGCACAGGAACGCCTGTTGTAAATACAAAAGTAGGAGATACTATAAAAATCAAATATCCAAAAGGTGAAATAGATACAGAACTTTATGAAGGACAAAAAGATAATTATGAATATCTAGAATATGAGTTTAAAGTTGGAGCTATTGTAAGTTATCCTTTTGTGATAATAATATGTATTCTGGAGATTTTGGTGTAGATGTAATAACAAGTAGCGAATATCTAAAAAAATTAACTGGAGTAGATAAATATAATACAGTTTATGTAGATATTAATGAAAATGCAAACATAAAAAAAATAGATACACTCTTAGGTAAAATAGGAAGTGAATCTCCTGGAACTACAGTAGTAAATATGTCAGTGGAAAAAGAAAACTCTGATAAGATGACAGCTAGAGCTCTGATTTATGCTTATGGAATAGTAGCAGTAATGTTTATAATTAGTGTACTTAACATAATAAATAATATAAGTTATAACTTAACTTCAAGAACTAGCGAATTTGGAATGTTAAGAGCTATTGGTATCTCTGAGAGAGGATTTAAAAATATGATACTCTATGAAGGAATATTATATGGAGCACTCTCAAGTGTAATTACTATTGTGGTAAGTCTTATAATACAATTTAGAATGTATTACACTTGTAATTTTGTATCGTATGGCTTGGGATTTTCAATAGATTACAAAATATATATCCTAGTTGTTTTAGCAAACATAATTGTAGGTATTCTAGCTACATATATTCCATTAAGGAAAATAAATAAAATTAGTATAGTTGAAGCTATAAACATTACAGAATAGGAGGATTAATTATGCCTATATTAGAGATTCTTAACTTAGGTAAGATTTATGGAAAAAAGGAAACAGCTGTACATGCACTAAAGGATGCAAATTTAAAAATAAATAAGGGTGAATTTGTTGCGATAATTGGTCCAAGTGGAAGTGGAAAAAGCACATTTCTACATTTAGTAGGCGGTCTTGAGAGACCAAGTAGTGGAACTATAAAAGTCGATGGTAAAGATATATGTTGCCTTTCAGATAAAAGATTAGCAAAATATAGAAGACAAAAAGTAGGATTTGTCTTTCAACAGTATAACCTAATTCCAGTATTAAATGTAAAAGAAAATATAGAATTACCACTAAAGTTAGACAATAAAAAAGTCGATGAAGAATATATCGAAGACATTATAAATTTATTGGGTCTTAGTGAGAGGAAAAATCATCTTCCAAATCAATTATCTGGTGGTCAACAACAAAGGGTTGCTATTGCACGCGCTTTATCTGCAAAACCAAGTATAATCCTAGCAGATGAACCAACAGGAAATTTGGATAGTAAAACTACGGAAGAAGTCATGGATTTACTAAAAAGTTCTATAAAAAAATATAACCAAACTCTTATAATAATAACACATAATGAAAATATTGCTAGAAAAGCAGATAGAATTATATCTATAATAGATGGAGAGCTTAGTTAAACTAATACTCTAAAACTACTTATAGAAAAGAGGATTTAAATGTTATTGGTTTTAGGTAATTTAAATTTAGACTTGGATTTTGACTATAGAATAATAAGAGAAGAAAACGATGATGTAGATGTATTTATAGATATTAATTATCGTAGCTTAGATATAGATACTGATGGTTCTAACTTATTTAATTCTAGAATCCAATTTCCATTTGTAAGAGCATTAATTCTAAGATTAAATAAGAACAAGCAATGTATGACAATTCATTTGTTAAGAGATATAGATTTATTTTCTGCCTTTGCTAACTTCGAGGTAGATTACAACGACTCTGTCATAAATATAAAAAATCAAAATGAGAAAGTTATTCTAAATAAATCTATCAAAAAGTAATAAGGGGGCCTTAATAGGCCCCAGTTTTTTTGTTTTCTATACCTATTATATCATGATAAATAGATTAGTCAATAGAATTTTCTGAATATTTTTATAATTTTTTCATAAAGTTTTTTATATATTATACTTTAAAATTATATGTAATAAAAAAATTTTGTGACTAATTTTAAAGTTAATTGATTAAATATACATATTCAAAATCAATATAAATTTTCTTATCTTTTATCATTTTTATTTAGGTTTTAAGTTATAATCTATCATTAACAAATATTTATATATAGCTCTAATAAAACTCTATTTATATGCAAATCTAATAATTTATATACAAGTCTAATAACTTATATTCAAGTCTAATAACTTATATTCAAGTCTAATAGAATTAATATTCTAAAAGAAATATTATTTACCATAATAAACTTTTAAATATATCTCTTTTAATTCACTCATCAATGGATATCTAGGATTTGCACCTGTACATTGGTCATCAAATGCTTGTTCAACCATAGCATCCAATCCCTCTAAGAATTTAGCTTCATCTACTCCTGCCTCTTTTATAGTCTTAGGAAGACCCACTCTTGCCTTTAATTCATCTATTGCTTTTATAAGATTATCCACTTTTTCTTGGTCTGTATTTCCTTTAATTCCTGCGAAAGAAGCAAATTCAGCATATCTTTGTATACAATCAGGGTGTCTGTATTGTGAAAATGCGCCCATCTTATTTGGAGCCTCTGCACAATTGAACTTAATTACTTCATTTATTAACAATGCATTTGCAACACCGTGTTGAACATGGTGGAATGCACCAAGTTTATGTGCCATAGAGTGGCAAATTCCTAAGAAAGCATTTGCAAAAGCCATACCAGCCATAGTAGATGCCATTGCCATTTTTTCTCTTGCTACTTTATCAGTCTTTCCATTTTTATATGCACGAGGTAAATATTCAAATATTATTTTGCCTGCTTGAAGTGCTAGTCCATCAGCTGGTTCAGTTCTTAACATAGATACATATGCCTCTAGTGCATGTGTTAATGCATCAACACCTGACGCTGCTGTTAATCTTGGTGGCATTTCCATCATCATATCTGCATCAATTATAGCCATATTTGGCATTAATTCATAATCTGCTAATGGATATTTTACACCTGAATCTTGGTCAGTTATAACTGCAAATGGAGTTACTTCTGAACCAGTTCCTGCTGAAGTAGGAATAGCTGCAAAGTATGCTTTTTCACCCATCTTAGGGAATGCATATACTCTTTTTCTTATATCCATAAATCTCATTGCTAAATCTTGGAAATCTACTTCTGGATGCTCATACATTACCCACATTATCTTACCAGCATCCATTGCACTACCTCCACCTACAGATATTATTAAGTCTGGTTGGAAATCGGACATAGCCTTAGCCCCTTCTCTTGCACAAGCTAGTGTTGGGTCTGGAGCAACATCAAAGAATGTAGTATGCTTAATTCCCATTTCATCCAATAAATCAGTTAGTTTTTTAGTATAACCATTATTGTAAAGGAAAGAGTCTGTTACTATAAAAGCTTTCTTTTTATTCATGACATCTTTAAATTCTCTTGCTGCTACACCTAAACATCCTTTTTTGAAATAAACTTTTTGTGGGGCTCTAAACCAAAGCATATTCTCTCTCCTTTCAGCTACTGTCTTGATATTAAGTAAATGCTTAACTCCTACGTTTTCTGATACTGAGTTTCCACCCCAAGAACCGCAACCAAGAGTAAGAGATGGAGCTAATTTAAAGTTATATAAATCACCTATACCACCTTGTGATGATGGAGTATTAACTAATACTCTACAAGTCTTCATAGCATTTACAAACTTCTCTACTCTCTCTGGTTGATTGATAGAGTCTGCATACAATGATGAAGTATGACCATACCCACCATCAGCAACTAATTTTTCAGCCTTAGCAACTGCATCTTCAAAACTCTTAGACTTGTACATTGCAAGGACAGGAGAAAGTTTTTCATGTGCAAAAGGTTCCTCTACTTCAACAGATTCAACTTCGCCAATTATTATCCTAGCTGTTTTTGGCACTTCTACATCTGCCATTTTTGCTATTACATGAGCTGGTTGTCCAACTATTTTAGCATTTAAAGTTCCATCAATTATTACTACTTTACCTACCTTTTCTGTTTCTTCTTTATTTAAGAAATGTGCTCCACGATATTTAAATTCTTTTTTAACTTCTTCATATATTTTTTCTGGTACTATTACTGCTTGCTCAGAAGCACATATCATACCATTATCAAATGATTTTGATACTAATATTGAACTTACAGCCATTTTTATATCTGCACTCTCATCTATTATTGCTGGTACATTTCCAGGTCCAACTCCAACAGCTGGTTTACCTGAAGAATATGCAGATTTAACCATTCCAGGTCCGCCAGTAGCTAATATAAGATCTGCTTCTGCCATAACAACATTAGTCAATTCAATTGAAGGCACATCTACCCAACCTATAAGACCTTTTGGTGCTCCTGCCTTAACTGCTGCATCATGTACAACTCTAGCCGCTTCTATAGTACAGTTTTTAGCTCTTGGATGAGGGGAGAAAATTATACCATTTCTAGTTTTTAGTGCTATTAGGGACTTGAATATTGCAGTTGATGTAGGGTTAGTTGTTGGTATAACTGCTGATAATACACCTACTGGTTCAGCAATCTTTGTAAATCCAAATGCCTCATCTTTTTCTATAACACCACAAGTTTTAGTGTCTTTATAAGCATTATAGATATACTCTGAAGCGAAATGGTTTTTTATAACTTTATCTTCAACAATACCCATACCAGTCTCTTCAACTGCCATTTTTGCTAGGGGAATTCTTTGTTGATTTGCTGCAGTTGAAGCAGCTAAGAAAATTTTATCTACTTGCTCTTGTGTAAATGTTGCAAATTCTTTTTGTGCTAATCTAATTTCCTCTAGCCTCATTCTTAATGTCTCAACACTATTGACAATCTCAGGGCTACATACTTCAACAGCTACTGTTTCTACAACCTTTTCTTTTTTCTCCATAACTAAAAACCTCCCTAAATAATTATGCATCTCCTATTTTTATAAATCTTAAATGCATCATCTATTATATTTTTAACCTATACTTAAAATAATTTTATAGATTTCATATCTATACTTTAGATTTTATTTATTTTATGCCCTTAGGTCAAGAAGTTTTTTTCTGAATATTTTGTCAATTTATTTTTTAACAAATATATTATTTTTTTTACTTTTATTAAATTTTTTTATTTAAATAAGATATATTTCATTTGAATAATTTACTTTGACTAAATAAACTACTAAAATGATAATTTATATCTTTCACTTTTTTTATTTATTAAATTTTATATGTTATTTTTACAAGTAAGACATAATATTTTTGTCATATTTTCATAAAATAACACTTATTTTTGATTTATATGCATTTTTTCTTTTGATAATGACTATGTAATTTTTAAAAATATATAAATTAAAAATATTTTAGTTTCTATAAGTTATTTTTAAGTCAATATCTTAAAATAATATTTTTCATGTAGATAAACAATTTTTATATCAACCTCGTTAATTTTTTACTTACAATATGTATACAAAAAATTTTACAGCACAAAATTATTTATAAATTCTTAGTTTATTATCATATTAATTAATTTTTTCTCAGGTATATCCAATCAATTAATTGTGAATAAAAATTAATTTAATTGGGTAAAAGTAGATATCATAAAAAATTTTATATTAAATTTGTAGTACTTATATAAGAGATAAAATTTCCTATAATATTTTTTCATTAAATTTTTTCTTTTACAACAAATACTTACTACCTTTTGATATAATATTTTTATCAGTTATTATATTCAGGTTTTGAAAGGAGTATTAAAATGAGTTTATTAGTTTTCGGACATAAAAATCCAGATACAGATTCAATATGTTCTGCAATTTCATTAGCACATTTAAAAAACAAATTAGGGATAGAAGCAACAGCTTATGCTTTAGGAGACATCAGAAAGGAAGCTAAATACGCCTTAGATTACTTTAAGGTAGATGCACCTGAAATCTTAGATAACGTTAGAATACAAGTTAGAGATTTAAATTATGATAAGGTAGTACCTTTAACTCCAACTTCTTCTATATTAGAAGCCTATAATCTTATGGATGAAAAAAATGTTAAAACATTACCTGTAACTTATGAGGATGGAACTTTTGCTGGTATTATTACCATGAAAGAAATAGCTAAAAACCTTCTTCATCAACATTTTACAACTATACACACATCACTATCAAATATCTGCAAAAACCTTAATGGTAATATCCTTGTAGATTGTGGTGAAGATGTAAAAGGTAGAGTTGTTACTTTATCATTTGGTATGGAAACCCTGATAGAGACTTTAAAAGAAGGGGATATAGCTATTGTTGGCGATAGATATGATAGTATTGAATACGCAATTGATACAAAAGTTAAGCTTTTAATACTTACTAATCATACAAAAATTTCAAAAGACTTACTAGCTCTTGCTAAAATAAATGGAGTGTCTGTTGTTTCTGTTGAAAGTGACAACTACAAAACTTCTAATGTCATAAATCAATGTAGTTTCTTAGATTCTATAGAAGCCACAGATAATTTGATTACATTTAAAGAAGATGACTATATGGATGAAATAAAAGAAATTATGTTAGAAACAAATTTTAGATCTTATCCTATATTAGATGATGACAATAAGTTTTTAGGATTAATTTCAAAAGGGCATCTATTAAATCCATCTAAAAAGAATGTTGTTTTAGTTGACCATAATGAATATGCTCAAAGTGCTGATGGAATTGAACAAGCAAATATAGTTGAAATAGTTGACCATCATAAACTTGGTGGTATTTCTACTGATGTTCCTATGTCTTTTAGAGTTATGCCTGTTGGATGCAATAGTACTATAATTTATCAAATGTATAAAGAAAATAATGTTGAGATACCTTATGAAATAGCTGGTCTTCTTTTATCTGCTATATTATCTGATACATTATTATTTAAATCTCCAACAACTACTGATATGGATAAGAAAGCTTGTGAAGAATTAAGTAAAATAGCAAAAGTAGACATGGAAAAATATGCTATGGATATGTTTAAATGTGGTACTTCTTTAGATGAGTTTACTATAGAACAAATAGTAAATATGGACTTTAAAGAGTTTAACATGAGTGGACATAGAGTTGGTATAGGACAAGTATTTACTTTAGACACAGACTCTATATTTGCTAAGAAGGATGAATTTTTATCTTATATAAATTCAACTGATTATGACAAATTAGTTCTTGCAGTTACAGATATAATAAAAGAAGGTTCTTATTTAATTTACAAAGCAGAAGATAGATTAATTGCTGATGCATTTGGTATTGAAGGAGTTCAAGGAACATTTGCTCCAGGTGTTGTATCTAGAAAGAAACAATTAGTACCTAACTTAACTACTGCAATTAAAAATTTTAAATAATATAAAATCTTTAAACAATACAAAAACTGTTTCAAATTTAAATTTGAAACAGTTTTTTATATTTTTATTAAACCTTTCAATATATTTAATGTCTTTGTTAAAGTACATACTTAGTTACAATATGTCACTTAAAAATTTACTGTTTGAAATTCTTTTATAACAATATTAAATTCCATAAAAAAATACACTATTAGAAAACTCTAATAGTGTATTTTTTTCTTATTATTATATATTACACTTTAAATTATTCCTTGACTGGTTTAGCTGGTGTAAACTAAACCAGTCTCTCTCAAATATTAAGCACTTTTTTCTTATTATGTTCTTTAGGATTTATTGTCTCTATTATTGTAAACCAAAGTTATGAAATTGTAAATAGAATATATTACCATTATAATGTTTTTTCTTAAATAAAAATATACAAATAACTTTCTTTTCTTAAATAAAATCGCTAAAATAGCTTTAAAAAATGTTAAAATAAATGTTTTCCATCTATCTTCTATATTTATTTTAATATATTATATATTAAAAACTTAATCATAAATAATTTAATATAATTATTTTTCTATAATACTTTAAGATGATGTTCTGATAAGATTACTGGAGTTATTTAGTATAATAAAAATTTAATAGATAATTAAATTTCAGTAAAACAAAGTATAATAGAATAAATTAAAAAGTGAGATGTTATTATATTCTCTAGAAAATATAATAACATCTCACTTTATCTTTAAGTTGTATATATTTTTTCTTTTATCTGTGTCCTAGTTTTTTTCAACGTCTGAGTAATCTACTCCAAAAGTTTCTACAGTTACAGCTTTCATAACTTGCGGAGTCTGTGGCTTGTCCGCTGCTCCTGTTTTAACTGATGCTATTTCATCAACTGTATCCATACCTTCTATAACTCTACCAAAACCTGCATATTGACCATCTAAATGTGGTGAATTTTTATGCATTATAAAAAATTGAGAACCAGCTGAATTAGGTGCCATAGTTCTAGCCATTGATATAACGCCTCTTTCATGCTTTAAATTGTTAGTAAATCCATTTCCACTAAATTCACCTTTTATAGAATGTCCTGGACCACCCATTCCAGTACCATTTGGGCATCCACCTTGTATCATAAATCCTGGTATTACTCTATGAAATGTTATTCCATTATAATATCCATCATCTACTAATGATACAAAATTTTTAACTGTATTTGGTGCTATATTTGGGTACAACTCAATTTTTATTTCTTTTCCATTTTCCATTACTATAGTTACTATAGGATTTTTATTTTCCATGACTTATTACCTTCCTTTTTATTAATTAAATTACACAATTACATTTATTATATTATACTCTAAATTAAACTCTAGCAAGTATATTTTTTCCTATTTCATATCCTTCTTGATATATAGTTTTACAAAACTCATCATCAAAGTTAAGAGTATCTTTAGGTGCAAATTGAGTGTTAGGTCTAACTACTATTATTTTATCTTCATTATATATTTTTTTGATGTCATCTGGTAAATCATAATTATACTTTGTGGATATCAGAATAATTTTATCCACATTATCCACAATTAAAGGCTCAATTAACGCACTCCTAATTAGACCTCCATCCAATTTAAAACCATCATAAATACCATCTTGCACATCCTTCATGAATTGTTCTTTAAATCCAAGAGTAGCATTTGGATTTGATGGTAACAATCCACTATATGAAATGCTTAAAATTGCTTCGTCTTTAGGCATTTTTGACACATTTACAACCTTTTCTGATACTACCTTATTATTAACTTCTACATAGTTAACATAGAAGTTCATTTTCTCTATTTTACTACTATCTAGTTCTCTCAGATTATCTATAGCTGGAGAATTATCCACAGTATTATTTACTATTTTCACATTTCCGTTCTGGATATCTTTTATATTTGTCCACATTTTTTTCAAGTTATCAACATTACCTGTGTATAAATAATATCCATTTATTGCTCCTATTGATGTTCCTGAAATTGAATAAAAATGATTTATTCCATTATCATACAAAGCGTTAACTACCCCTGCTTGGTAAGCTCCCTTTGCTCCTCCACCTTCTAAGCATAGTCCTAGTTTCATAGTTTCATCTCCAAATTGTTTATCTTATATTTATATTTCAAAAAACTTACTAAATGTTTTATATATACTATAATGGTCTTCAACATTACCTAATTCCCTTATAGAATGCATTGCTAAAATTGGACTTCCTACATCCACAGATGGTATATCTACGTGAGTAGAGGATATTGGACCTATAGTACTTCCACCCCTCTCATCTGACCTATTTACAAATTCTTGATACTCGACATTAGCTTCCTCACATATATTTTTGTAAACAGCTATAGAATATCCATCACTTGTATATGCTTGACTTGCATTTATCTTTATAACAGGCCCTTTTCCCATAACTGGTTTATTGGTTGGGTCATGTTTTTCTGGAGTATTTGGATGAATAGCATGAGCTAAATCTGATGATATCATGAAAGACGAATAAATAGCCTCAAAAAATCCTTCTCTATGTTTCCCTATTGATAAACATATTCTCTCCAATATATTTAATAGCATATTTGAATCTGCACCTTGTTTAGTAGAACTTCCAACTTCTTCATTGTCAAATACAGCCATTACATTTACACCACTTTGTCCTTTAGCATCAACTAAAGCATTTAAACTAGCATGTACCATTGCAAGATTATCTTGTCTTCCAATAGATATAAATTCCTCATTAGCCCCTATTAAACTTCCTTTTTCAAATTCATATAAGAACAAATCAAAGTCTATTATATCTTCCACTTTTACATTTAAATTAGATGATATTTGTTTTAAAAGAAAGTTATCTTTTTCTAATGTATCGTTTAATAATCCAACTAGAGGTAACATATCTTTTTGCTTATTATATGAATGACCATCATTTATACTTCTATTCAAATGTATAGCTAGATTTGGTATTATGCAAATTGGTTTTTTAAAGTCGATAAGTTTTTCCTTTGGCTTAAGTACACTATCTCCTTTTAAGACTACTCTTCCAGCTATACCAAGTGGTCTATCTAACCATGTACTTAATATTGCTCCTCCATAACATTCTGTATTCAGCTTCAAATAAGCTTTCTCAGCTTCTATTTCTGCATTTGGCTTAATACTAAATGTAGGAGAATCTGAATGAGAACCTATTATTCTAAATCCACCTTCTTCTATATTATCTGAGTTAACTACAAAAGCTACTATAGCAGATAAATTTTTAGTCACGTAGTATTTTCCACCTACTCTTAGATTCCATTTCTTATTTAAAGCTAACTCTTCAAATCCATTTTTATCTAAAACTTCTTTAGCACTATCAACTGCGTGAAAAGATGATGGGCTATCGTATATGAAATCTATTAAATTTTTAGCAAAGCTTATACTATCCATTCCTAATTTTCCTCCATTATAAAATATCTAGTGTTGTATATTCTTTATTTATTTTTTTAATTCCTTGCTTATCAAAGGCTATAGTAACATCTGTTCCAGTTATAGACACGACTGTTCCAACCCCAAATTTAGGATGATGTACTTTAGAACCAAGCTTTATGTCTTCTGGATTAGTCTCTTTATTTGAATCTTTTATTGTAGCATTAACATTATCTGCAACTTTAGATTTACTTATAGTATTCATATACTTTTTAGTATATTTATCTAACATATTATAACTTGCTTTAGAATAACTTAATTCTTTTTTCATTTTGTACAATCTTTCTATACATTCTTCTGGTAACTCTTCCATAAATCTTGAAGCTATTGCAACATTTGTTTTACCATATAGCGTTCTTTTTTCAGTTAGTGACATGTATAGCTCTTCTTTAGCTCTAGTTATACCAACATAACAAAGCCTTCTTTCTTCTTCTATTTGAGATTCACTCAGAGACTTTATAGCTCTTGATATAGGAAATAGTCCTTCTTCCATCCCTGTTAAAAATACAACTGGAAACTCCAATCCTTTAGATGTATGAATTGTCATAAGAGAAACTCTATCATTGTCCTCTTCATCATTAGATTCGGATGTAAGTGCTATACTAGTTAAAAATGTCTCTAAATCTTTATTTTCATAAGTGTCATCACTACTACTTTCAAACTCTAGTGCTATAGATATAAATTCTCTTAAATTATCAATTCTATCTTGAGCTTCTTCACCTTTACCAGTTAAATCTTTTTCATTTTTATTTTTTATATCTACAAGTTCATCCATATATCCTGTAGTATCTAAAACTTTTTCTATTAACTTACTAACAGGATAGACTTCTTTTATAGTTCTAAGTGTACCTATAATATCAACAAATCCACTTATACTTGCTCTAGCTTTTGTAGATATATCGGAGTTTGTTTCTATATCAATTAAAACTGAATATATACTCTCTTGTTTCAAATTGGCTCTATCTTCAATTTTTTCTATAGTTCTAAGCCCTATACCTCTTCTAGGAACGTTTATAATTCTTTTTATAGATATGTCATCCTGTGGATTTTGAATAACTCTTAAATACGCTACTAAGTCCTTTATTTCTTTTCTCTCATAAAACTTTGTACCACCATATATATTATATGGTATTTGACTTCTGTTTAAAGCGTCTTCTACAGGTCTTGCTTGTGCATTTGCTCTATAAAGTACTGCAAAATCTTTGTATGGTCTATTCTCTTTTCTAGCTATTTGTGCAATTGAGTCAGCTATAAAATCAGCTTCTTCTATTTCACTACCAGTTAGTTGTATCTTTATAAGTTCTCCTTCTTTCTTTTCACTCCAAAGTTTCTTTCTTTTTCTTTCTATGTTATTTGATATAACTTTGTTAGCTGCATCTAATATTACTTGTGTTGATCTATAATTTTGTTCTAGTTTCACAACATGTACATTATCATAATCTTTCTCAAATTCAAGTATATTTCTTATATCTGCGCCTCTCCATCCATAAATACTTTGGTCATCATCTCCAACAACACAGATATTTTGATGTTCTCTAGCTAATAATTTTATTAGCTCATATTGAGCTTTACTCGTATCCTGATACTCATCTACCATTATGTATCTAAATCTACTTCTGTAATAAGCTAATACTTCATCATTAGCCTTAAAAAGTTCTACAGTTTTAAGTATTAAATCGTCAAAATCAAGTGCACTATTTCTCTTTAAACGGTCTTGATATAATGCATAAATATCTGCAATTTTAACCATTCTATTATCCGACATATTCATATCTTTAAACTGCTTTGGCGTATAAAGCTTATCTTTTGCTCCTGAAATAGCACTTATAACGGCCTTTGGTTCAAATACTTTATCACTTAAATTTAATTCTTTAAGGCAATCTTTGACTAAGGTTACTTGGTCTGCAGCATCATAAATTACAAAACTTCTATTGTAACCAATTTTATTTATATCTTTTCTAAGTATACGAACACAACAAGAATGGAATGTACTTATCCACATTTCCTTAGTTTCCGAACCTATATTTTGTTCGACTCTTTCTCTCATTTCATTTGCAGCTTTATTTGTAAATGTTATAGCTAATATACTAGGTGCTTGTACACCTTTATCTTCCATAAGGTATGCTATTCTTGTTGTTAGTACCTTAGTTTTACCTGAGCCAGCACCAGCTAATATAAGTACTGGACCCTCAGTTTTTTCTACTGCTTCTCTTTGAGCAGGATTTAATGTATCTAAATTCATATTTCTCCTCCTGTTAACAGCCATAAATATATTTTAATCTAAAATATGAATTACTTCAAATTATAATTATGTATTATATTAATAGATTATTGTCAAATTTTAACAATTAGATAACACTTACTTATAAAATTTATTTTTATATCTATAAAAAAAATAACCTTATGATTTGGGGAATCATAAGGCACCTTTAAGGGGTCTAGGTTAAGGGTTATTATATATAAATCTATTTTTTTAAAATAGGTTTAGGGCTTAATTATTTATTTGTACTAAGTCTCTTTCTTTCCAGTACTTATACAAATCTTCTTCTTTCTTAAATAAAGGTAAATTCATATTTTTATGTACCTTTACTAACCATGGAGATTCTAATCCAGCTTGTATAATATTGTTCTCATTTACAAATACACTTTCTGCATTTCCTTCATCAATTAAAATCCCCTTATCCAGTACATATATATAATCGCATATTTCATACATTAAATTCATATCATGACTGGATATTACTATTTTTATATTATTTTTATCTAATCCCTTTATTATATCTACAATAGACCTAGTACTTACTGGGTCTAATCCAGCTGTAGGTTCATCAAGCAATATAATTTCATTTTCCATTGCTATAACTGATGCAATTGCTACTCTTTTTTTCTGACCATAACTTAAGAAGTGTACTGGTCTATCTATAAAATCTATTCCATTAACAGCTATCAAAGCTTTGTTTATTCTCTCTTTAATAATTTTTTCATCCATCCCAATGTTTCTCATCGCAAATGCTATATCATCATATACTTTTGAGTAAAATATTTGTTTTTCTGGGTCTTGAAAAACAATCCCTACATTCTTTCTAAGATTATACAAACTCTTCTTATCATACTTTAACTTTTCTTCTTTGAAAAGTATTTCTCCAGATGTAGGCTTTAATATTCCCATTAAATTCATAAATAAAGTTGACTTTCCTGAACCATTTGAGCCTATTATACCTATAACATTTCCCTTTGAGAAATCCATATTAATGTTCAATAATGCACTAGCATTTTTTTCATATTGATATGTTAAATTATTTATTTTAAACATCATTATCCCCTACTATGTGAAATTTACCATCATACAATTTTATGTCTAATGATATACACATATCATCATACCTTGTCATAAGCCTTTTGTACAGCATACTTCCAAGAATCCCTAAAGATTTATATGAAGTTTTTAAATTTATGTACCCAAATCTTAGTTCTTGTGATTTATATATCTCTGAAAATTCTTCTAAAAATATAAATATAAATCTATATATTAACATTGATAATTCAACAAAGGTGTCTGGTAAATGCAATTTTTTGAAGAAAAATATTAACTGATTAAAAGGTGTTGTAAGTATACAAAAATACACACAAGTTAAACAAGACATAGCTCTAAATAACACATGAATAGACATGTCAATAGATGCCTTTGATATTCCTATATAAAAACTAAAAAATTGAAAACTATATAGTAAATCTACTTTATTAAAAGATATATTTACAAGAGTTATACCTATACTAAGAAATAAAAAATACATTGGTATTTGAAGTAATTTCAAATAATTTTTTAAATCTATCCCTGCTACAAAAACAACTAAAATACTCATTAAAATCATAATTCCACTTAAGATAAATACATTTTTTATTACCATAGAAGCAATTAGAAAAATTGCTCCTATGGCTACTTTTTTATTTGGATTTACTTTACTCAATCTATTTGTATATGCATATTTATCAATTATAAGCATAATTAACTTCTCTTTCCTTTTTGAATACCTAATATGTATCCTATTACACCTGCACCTAAAGCTGCTTGTGCAGAGAATAATAAACTCTCTATTTCTCCACTTGGTGGCTCATATGGGCTACTAAACCAAGGCTCATAATTTGGATTTATCTTAGTAATTTCACTTTCAGCTTGACCATCTGCTCCTCCATATTCAGCACCTGAATTTACAAGTAATGGGAATATAATAAGAGCTACTACTAATAAAAGTAATAATATGTTAGTTTTTGTTTTTGTTTTAGCACTCATTAGCTTTAACTCCTTTATCATTATTTTCTAGTATGCTTTTTTCTCCATTTTCTGTAATTAAATTATATACAATTACAGTAAGGATACCTTCTGCTATTGCTATTGGTATTTGAGTCATAAAGAAAATTCCTAAGAATTTAATTGCTGAAGCCATCACTCCACCAGATGGGTCTGGAAAAGCCAGTGCTAATTGTATTGAAGTTATTGTATATGTGGCTAAGTCTCCTATTGCTGCTGCAAGAAATACTGGTATAGCATTATTTCCATCCTTTTTCTTTAATGCTTTAAATATTAAAAATGATATAATTGGCCCTATTATAGCCATTGAAAAAGCATTAGCTCCTAAAGTAGTTATTCCACCATGTGCTAGTAATAATGCTTGGAATATTAAAACTATAGTTCCAAGAACAAACATTACACTTGGTCCAAACATTATTGCTCCAAGACCTACTCCAGTAGGATGTGAACAACTTCCTGTTACTGAAGGTATTTTTAATGCTGATAATACAAAGACAAATGCTCCACATAGAGCTAATAAAACTTTCTTCTTAGGGTCTTGCTTTACTATTTTACCTATTGATTTTAATCCCACTAAGAAAAATGGTATAAATATAACTCCCCATGCTATAGACCATTTTACTGGTAAGTAACCTTCCATTATATGCATTGCATTTGATGTAACTGGAGTTAAAATTATTAACATAAGTGCAGCTATAACCCCTAATTTGATATTTTGTTTCATTTGAGTATCCCCTCTCTCCCTTTCTAATAATTAAAATATGAATAATACATGTATCCTTCATTATAGCAAAATAAAAAAGCCTAACTCGATGGCTAGGCTTCTAATTTTCGACAATCTAAATACAAACACATAAAATAAACATATCTGTATAATTATTATAAGAAACTTTCTCCATCCCCGAAGAAATCACTTTAATATTTTAGGCAGGTCTCCTGACTTAGCTTCATCCTACTCCTCTTCCTTCCCATGAAATATAAAAACATATTATCATAGTGGCTAACAAAAGTTTCGTCTGCATCACAGTAGCGGGGGCTGTAAAGGAATTTAACCTTCTTCCCTATTAATCTTGCTTAAAGAACCTATAATATTATATATTTAATTTTTAATATTACTTTATTTTTAATTCATTTTCTATATAAATCATTGTATACCTTTTCTGTGAAAATTTCTACATTTTTTACAAATTTTATTCATTTTTATATTTTTATGTATATAAATTCTTTTTTATAAATCTATTAATTCCTAATTATTTTCTTTAAATACATTGAAACTACATCAGAAAATCTAGTTATATCTCTTGAATATATAAAATCATTTCCATAGATTAATCTTTCAGCTTCAAGTTCTGATTCTTTGCCTGTAAATACTCCTAATACTAATATATTTTGTTTCCTAGCTTTTCTTACTTCATTAGCTGTATCTCTTAAACCAACAACACCTCTATAAGCTTTTTCACCTCTTAAAGTTCTCTCACTGTTTTTTCCTATCTTTACATCATTTGGTCTTCCATCACTAAGGACTATCAAAATTTTATTTTCTTCATCTCTATTTATCAAACCACTACATATAGATTTTATAGCTAAACCATCTCTATTGTTACCAGCGCAGAAGTATTCAAAGATGTTTTCACTATTTTTAATACTGTCATCATAATCCTTAAATCTTTTTAATATCGTATAATCTAAGAAACTAGAAAAACCCATAACTCTATTTGGTATTCCAACTTCTGTCAAAGCATTTGCAATTATGTAAGCTTGAATTGCTACATTTCCTTGGTTTCTACTTTGAGAACCACTTGCATCCAACAATATATCAATAACATATTTTCCTTTTTCATTTTCTATATCTTTATAAAATATTTTATTATTATTACTCCTTCCAACTCTCCAGGCTCTATTTGCTAATATAGTACCACAATCAGAATATACTCTATTTTTAGCATTTTCTTCTACTAAAATCCTAGAAAGGCTTTCTTTTAATCGCTTTATTTGTTGTCTATACATCCTAGCATGTTCTCTAAATTTGCCTAAATTATTTTCTTTTTGTCTTGTCACATATTTTAGCTGAAAAACATTATTACATTCACTTCTAAGAACACCATCTGTGAAGTGAATTCTACATCCTTCATGTACGTTTCTACAATTTTGTGTTTCAAGCTTTTTAATTTCACCCTTACTTAAATAAGTTTTCCCATAGTAATGTTCTATTTTAGTGTATATTTTATTTACAGTCTCTTCATCAACATATATAACTCTATCTGCTGAATTGTTAGCTTGAGAATTGTCAAAGTCTCCTACTCCCTCTATAAGCATTGATGAGGAGATTGAATCTATATCACTTTCAACGATATTTTCATCTTCATCGCTATATAGTTCTTCATACATAAAATCAGCAAACGTATCAAAGTTTACTTCAACATTTTTTACATTGTTTTCATCATATGTAGAATTATTTTCTTCACTATTCAATATATATTCAAAATAAGTTAAATATATAACATCTAATGCCTTTAAAATCTCCATAATATCCTGATTTGTATCTATAAGCCTTATATCATTTACTATTCTTTTAGTTATACTATCTAATGCTGGATGTTTATCCATGCTATAAAGTACAAATGCATATTTAATCTTGTCCATCATATTGTTATTGTATATCTTGGTAAAACGTGAAACAATATCTTTATATGCTCTTTTTCTAATATCTTCTATTCCAGGTCTATCTTTAATAGCTTTTTCTTCAACAATTGTATTTAGTATAACTTGAATTAGACCTAATATAACATCCTTATCATATCCTTTTCGTATTCTATTTGTGAGGTATTTTTTAACTATATCCCAGTCTACATATTTTCTTCTAGCTCCTGCAATTATTGCAAAGTATAGACCTATTTCCTTTGAAGAATAATCTTTTTCTGATATATCTATACTTTCGTTATAATCACCAGCTATTGTCCAAGATAAGTTATTTGCTCTATTTTCAAATTCATAATCATCATATATCCATTTCATAATCTCACCTATATTAAATATGACTTATTGGAAATATATCTGCACTCTCCCATTTATTAGGTATTCTTGTTTTAATTACATCTCCAACCATTTCTTTTTCATATATATCAAAAGTCTTTCCTGTAAGCCCCATATTAATTGCAAGAGTTGGCTTTAATCCTCTTCTTATAGTTTTAAGAGATGCCATAAGACCTCTTAAATCAATAGCTTTACTAGATATTTCACCATTTTGAGATTTTAATTGTAAATCTAAAAATATCCCTGCAAATTGTGCTAATTTTTCTTCATCAGCATCTGAAAATTCATTTTTCAAAATCATCATTAACTTCTCCTCTTCTACAGGAGGAATATCTATTACCATAAACCTAGAAACTAGAGCTTCATTAAGTTCCTTTGTTCCCGCATACTCATAATTCATAGTTCCAATAAATCTTGTTGCTGGGTGCAGATTAACTCTCTCATAACCTGGTACATCAATCACTCGACGATAATCTAAGGCTGAATGAACTACAACTATGGCATCATTTTTTGCCATATTAATTTCATCAAATATTCCAAATCCTCCATTAACAGCACACTCATAAACTGAGCCCCTTCTAAGTTTAACTTCATTATCTATAAATGTATCTGTACCTATAAGTGTTGAACTATCTGTATTTATATGAAACGAGGTATTCCATTGGGGTCTATTAAATATCTCGCCTAAATTATCAGCAAGTAAATTTTTCCCTGTTGCCTTTGGCCCTGACAATAAAATATTTTCTTCTTCTAAAATAGCTGTTATACACATAGATAATATCTCTTTACCATAAAAATAAGTTTTAGATTTTGTTACTCTGTATTCTAAATCTTTTTCTAAGCTATAATAATTTCTGAAATACAATACATCTTCAATAAGTTTCTCATCTACCCCTTGTATCCTTAAGTTATCTATTATATCCATATCCTTACCCCTTTTATATAAAATAGTATTTGTTTTATTTCTTAACACCATTTTAGCACAAAAGGATATAGCCTAAAATTAATTTTATAAATTAATAACAGCCCTTTCTGTATTCTACAGAAAGGGCTGTCCATATATATTTTTATAATCTTATTCTATTGTGTTTTTTATGTATATGTGACTTAATAGCAAAACCAACAATAATTATAGCTATTGGTATAATTAGAACCATAAATTTATAATCATTATAATGTGACATTATTTTTACCCAACTCTCTGAAAAAATATACCCAATACTAATTAACGAAGTATTCCATATGGTGATACCCACAATAGAGGATACAATAAAAGTTATAATATTCTGACCTGCAATACCTGCTATAAAAGATATGTATGTTCTACATAGAGGAATTAATCTACATACACAAACAGAAATAGAAGAGTATTTGTTAAAATAATCTTGTGATGTAAAAATTCCCTTTTTTGCCTTTGGACATATCTCTACTATCTTATTTATGATAGATTTTCCTCCCCAATTACCTATTGTATAACAAAATATTGAACCAAGTATACCTGCAACTATACTTAAAATTAAAATAGTTAGAAAACCAAAATGATTTCTTGCTGCAATAGCACCACAAAGTGGCAAAACTACTTCACTAGGTAATGGAAAACAAGCATACTCAATCATAATTAATACAAATACAGATATTAATCCATATTGTAAAATAAAACTATTGATTACAGACACCCACTTATCTATCTCCTTTCTTATTTAAAAGTACATACCTATAAAACCTCACATCCTACATTATAAGAATTAATTTATAAAAAACTCTTTAAAATATTATATGTGTTTATATAAAGCATTTATAACAGACTTATGTTTTTTTAATAAGAAATTTGAAAATAAGAAACTTGACAACAAAAAATAAAAAAATTACGTGGCTACGTCCTACTCTCCCAGGCAGTTTCCCACCAAGTACCATCAGCGCTAGAGAGCTTAACTTCTGTGTTCGGAATGGGAACAGGTGTATCCTCTCTGCTATTGTAACCACAT
>NZ_JACVVY010000012.1:0-69436 GCF_020658175.1 Clostridioides sp. ES-W-0018-02
ACTTGTTGATTCTATATCATTTGCACTACTAGCTGCCAACTCTATCTTATATTCTTTTTTAGTTGTTCCATCTTCTGCTGTTATCTCTATTACCATAGTTGATGTCACTTTAGTAGTACTTTGATTTTCTACTGCACTTCCACCTGTTGCATCTAATATCTCAACACTTGCTCCTGATGATGGCGTTATTGCATTTTTTAGCTCACTTACTTTTGTTAACACTGGAACACCTGTTACTTTTTTATTCGCTTCATCTAATGTTCCTACACTTGTTGATTCTATATCATTTGCACTACTAGCTGCCAACTCTATCTTATATTCTTTTTTAGTTGTTCCATCTTCTGCTGTTATCTCTATTACCATAGTTGATGTCACTTTAGTAGTACTTTGATTTTCTACTGCACTTCCACCTGTTGCATCTAATATCTCAACACTTGCTCCTGATGATGGTGTTATTGCATTTTTTAGCTCACTTACTTTTGTTGACACTGGAACACCTGTTACTTTTTTATTCGCTTCATCTAATGTTCCTATACTTGTTGATTCTATATCATTTGCACTACTAGCTGTCGCTAATTCTATCTTATATTCTTGTTTAGTTGTTCCATCTTCTGCTGTTATCTCTATTACCATAGTTGATGTTACTTTAGTAGTGCTTTGATTTTCTACTGCACTTCCACCTGTTGCATCTAATATCTCAACACTTGCTCCTGATGATGGTGTTATTGCACTTTTTAGTTCACTTACTTTTGTTGACACTGGAACACCTGTTACTTTTTTATTCGCTTCATCTAATGTTCCTATACTTGTTGATTCTATATCATTTGCACTACTAGCTGTCGCTAATTCTATCTTATATTCTTGTTTAGTTGTTCCATCTTCTGCTGTTATCTCTATTACCATAGTTGATGTTACTTTAGTAGTGCTTTGATTTTCTACTGCATTTCCACCTGTTGCATCTAATATCTCAACACTTGCTCCTGATGATGGTGTTATTGCACTTTTTAGTTCACTTACTTTTGTTGACACTGGAACACCTGTTACTTTTTTATTCGCTTCATCTAATGTTCCTATACTTGTTGATTCTATATCATTTGCACTATTATCCACCGCTAATTCAATTGTATAATTTTGTGTTGTTCCATTTTCTGCTGTTACTCTAATTATCATAGTTGCTGTTACTATCGTATTTTCTTGATTTGTTACTTCACTACCACCTATTTTATCTAATATCTCAACGCTTGCTTTTGGTGATACTTTTAATCCAGATTTTAATTCACTTACTTTCGTTGTTTTATCTATTCCTGTTACCTTGTGATTTACCTTGTCTAAGGTACCTATAACTGTAGATAATAGCTCTTTAGCACTACTTTTTGATGAAGAAGAACCTCCTCCATGTGAACCTCCTCCACTTGATGAACTTCCTCCTGATGAGTTAGAACTTGGATTATTTCCACTTATAGATGGAGAATTATCTCCCTTAACAGTACTTATTGTACCCTTATTATCTATAGTAGTACCTTTAGAATTATTTGTAACTGTAGTTATCTTACCACCATTAGTTACTTTTACTTGACTTGCTCCAGATGCTACTGTTAAACTACCAATCTCACCTTTTGAATTATTTTCTATCTTAGCTCCATTTTTATCATTAACTTTTAAATTAGTTATTTTTCCATAGTTAACGAAAGTTCCGTCTTTAACATCATCTATAACTACATCATCTACTTTTGCATAGTTGTTTACATCCCCATTAGGCATGTTGATAGTTACAGCCTTTGTATATGTACCATTTAAATTCACTGTTACTGCTTTGTCAGTTTGTATTGTAAATGCTTCTTTAACTTCACTAGTTGGTTTAAAGTTTATAACATCATTAGCAGTTGCTTTATCTACAGCTGACTTTAATTCAGCAATTGTTTTAGCTTCAGATGTACTTACTTCTTGTAATGATTTAATTTCATTAAATGCTGTTTCATTACCATTTCCACCAACCTTAGTTATTTTATCAAAACTCTTAGAGTTAACTAAAGTTTTTTGTGAAGCTGATAGATTTTTTCCAACTAAAACTACTGGTGATTGATTTTTAGCACCTAATACACCTACTGCTAAAGCATCTATAAGTTGGTCTTGTTTAGCCATACCGTCTTTAGTTACATATGCATTTTTTAAATCTGTCTTTTTATAGAATTCTTTTACTACTTTTGCATTTGTATCATTTCTATCTGTTCCACCTAATCTTGTACTATTTGGTAGTTTATTTTTTACAGCTTCAGAAACTGAACTTTCCCCACCTATTACATAAGATTGAGTTATTCCTGCATCTTTTATAAATTTATCTGCAACTGCTGTTCCATTTTTAGAGTCAGCAAGTATTACTGGCATATTATTTTGCGCAGCTGGAGCACCCACACTTACTGCATCTGCAAGCCCTTTTTCACCATTAACTACAGCTATTTTTTTAACATCACTTACTGCATCTAATCTCTTTGCCAACTCTAAAGATGTTTGGTATCTCTCTGCACCAGATATTCTTTCAAAAGATATTTTTAAATCTTTTATTTGTTTTTCTATATTTGCACTTAGTACAGAAGTCCCACCTATTAGATATACTTTCTTAGCTTTTAGTCTTTGTAACTCTGCTTTTGTCTTATCATTTAATTTATCTTTACCTGTTAAAAGTATAGGAGCATTTTTTGCCTTTGCAAATGGTGTTGCGGATAGAGCATCTGCTATAGATGAATCATTTACTATTACTACCTCATCAGCATTTTTCCATCCATCTTGGCTTATTTTTACAGCAGTTTCATATCTCTCTTGTCCTGTTAAATTTGTTGCTACTGTTTGTGCACTAGCTATACCTGCTGTAGAACTTCCAGCTATCATAGTAACTGTAAGCATAGCAGCAATCTTCTTTGGTATTTTCATTATATTTCCCCCTTGTCCATTAGTAGTACCTAATTGTTTCGTTTTGTTCCCGTTTTAATTCTAAGGGATACTTAAAGACTAATTTTAAAGAGGTTTTCTAACTATAATGATTTTATAATTAATATATAATTTATTTATTATTTTCTTATATTATAGTTATTATAAAGGAATGCGTAGATTTTCTAATTGATTGAAAAATTAGTAAATTTTAATTTTAAGGTGAGTTTGATTTTTATGTTAATGAATTGTTGTAAAATAGTAGGTTTTATGTAAAAAAAAGTAGCTCTTAGAATTAAAAGTGCTACTTGTTTTATAAATAAATTTCATTATTTATGCTTATTATGATTATATATTAAATAACCAATTTTATCCATATGAAAAACAAATTAATTTGATATTTTTTAAATTATTTTTTATATTTATATTTTATTTTGTTGTATTTTTACGAGACAATATAAAAATAGTATAAAGCTTATATAAAGATAATATAAAATTCTATCTTTCCATCACAAATTTCAACCTTATATCTAAAATTATTTTCTTCAAGTATAGTCTTAACTATTGTAAGACCAAGACCAGTACCTGAAAGTTCTTTACTTCTTGACTTCTCTAAGACATAAAAAGGCTTCCATATATCATCAATATCATCTTCTCTATCATAATCTATTCCATTTTTTATAGATAAAATAATCTTATCCTTATCTCTAAAAAGATTAATCTCTATCTCATTATCACTAGTATACTTTATTGCATTACTAATCAAATTATTAAGTACCATATCTATACTATCTTTATCAGAATTTATTATAAGATTTTTATCTTCTATATCGCATTGAACACTTATATTATCCTTAGATATCAATAATTCATAATTTTTTAAATTCTTAAGCAGTCTTTCCTTTAAATCTACTTCACACAAACTAACTTCTTTTTTCTCATATTTAGCCCAATATAAAAGAGTATTTATTGTATTAGACATATTTTCTGCCTGTTCAATTATTGTATCTGTATAAGTACCATCATCCAAACCATCTTTCATACCTATAGCATATGCTTTTATAAGTGCTATTGGAGTTTTCATTTCATGAGATGCATCAGATATAAAAGATTTTAAATTTTCATTTCTTTTATTTAATTCATTGTGTGCCTTTTCAAGCTTTACACTCATTATATTTATGCTATAAGCTAACTCCTCTATTTCATCATTCGTTTTTATGGCCTCAGTTCTAAAATTTAACTCAGATATATCCTTCGATAAAAGCTTTAACTTTTCCATAGGTCTTATAATTCTGTTTGACAGTATAAATGTAAGTATAGTTATTATAATTACTGAAAATATCCCCATTATTATATTAAATCTATTTACTATACCAATTGTTTCTTCTGAATGTTCTATTGGTATAGATATAGCAAATAAATAATTATCCTTTTTCATAAACTTTACTAGTAGACTATATTTGGTTTTTCCCTGATTATATATTTTATTAATACTTTTATTGTCAATATCTTTTAAAACACTTCCTTCAATCCAAAATTTATTTAAGCTCAAACCTTTATTCCAAAAAGCGTCTAGCAAATCTTGATTTATTTTATCCATACTATTTTTATTTTTGTAATTTTTATCTAATGTTACATATACAATGGCTGTATTACTTTTTTCTTCAATTAATTCAATATTTGACTTTAATTTATTAATATCCTTATGTTTTATTTCATTTTCAATGTTGTTCAATACATTTCTTTTTTCATGTAAATAATACCTATGAATAAACATACTATTTATAGCTATAGATATTATATAAACAACTACAACTACTATTGATATACTTATAGATAACTTCTTATTTAGTTTAGTCATCAAAATCCTCCAGACTATACCCTAATCCTCTGTAAGTTTTTATTATATCTTCTCCTACTTTTGTTCTCAGTCTTCTTATATGAGTATCTACTGTTCTAAAATCTCCATCATAATCCAATCCCCAGACTAAATCTAAAAGTCTTTCCCTAGATAAAACTATTCCTTTATTATTAACTAAGCAATGCATTAATTCCAATTCTTTTTTAGTCAATAGTAGTTCATCATTACCTTTAAAAACTTTATTTGACTCAAAATCTATTTTTAAATCTCTTATATTAATTGTATCTTTATAATTTACCAATTTCTTAGCCCTTATTATTAAGACTCTAGGGTCAAATGGCTTTTTAACATATTCATCTGCACCTATATTGAGTGCCTCGATTTCATCTTCGCTTTGACTTTTAGCTGTCAACATAAGTACCTTTGTGTTACTATTTTCCTTTATCTCTTTACAAACCTCTATTCCATCAATTACTGGCATCATCCAATCCAGTATTGCTAAATCTATTTTATTTTCATAAAAAACATCTAAAGCCTCTTCCCCATTTTTTGCAGTAAATACATTGAAGCCTTCTTTTTTAAAATAAGCACAAAGTATCTTAATCATACTCACTTCATCATCAGCAATTAATACATTCATATATTCACATCCCTAAATTTATTATATTTCATATTATATCCATTGTTTCAATTATATAAAATATATGTTACAAGAAGTTTACAATTATTACTAAATACCAATATAAAATAGAGTACAGATAAGCTTTAATACTAAATCTATAAATTTAAACACATAGTTAACTCTGCAAAATTTTTAAATATAATTGTTACTCTCTAAATATTAATATAAAGCAGAAACCTACAAAATAACTCTTCTATATAAAATTAATATTTTTATCCAATCCCATAAGATTTTATACATAAATAAAAAAGTATCTCACCTATGATTTAAAAATCATTTTGAGATACCTTTTACAAAATTATATATTCTACACTACTTATCTAAGCTTAAAGCTTAAATCTTAATCTATTAATAATCTAATTTACCCTAATTGCTATTGTATTTTATAGATATAGCCAATTTATCTAAAATCCTCATTAATACATCATATGCATTTATTTAAAATAATCCTAATATACCTGTAATAGCACCTACCACTATCAATATACCCATTATTTTTATTGGAGAAAGACCTTTCTTTAAAGCAAAGAGTACCAATAAAGTAAGTACCAAAGGAATTAATCCTGGAAATATCTTATCAAGTAAATCTGTCTGAAGACTAAATTTAAAATCTCCACTAGTATAACTTATTGGTGTAGATAAATTAATAAATCTACCTACTAGTCCGCCCATAACTAAAGTCCCTAGTATCGAAGCACCTTCTATAACTTTATTTACTATTCCACCCTGAAGTATACTTTCAACAGCTTTTTTACCATACTTGTATCCATTTGTCCACATTCCAAATGAAATTGAGGTCATTATTATATATTGAGCCAATACAAATAATATCGGTCCTGCAATTGATGCTCCTCCCTCAGTTAAACCAATACAAACAGCTAATACTATAGGTGTTATAACTCCTTGAGTTAAAGTATCTCCAATACCTGCCAATGGTCCCATTAAACCTGTCTTTATGGCATTCATACCATCACCACTTATTTCATCTGCACCATTAGCTTTTTCTTCTTCCATAGCTATTGTTATTCCATGTATAACACATCCACATATAGGCTCTGTATTAAAAAATGCCAAGTGAGTTTCTACTTCTTGCTTTAACTCTTCTTTATCTGGATATAACTTTTTAAGTACTGGTAACATTGAATGTGAAAATGCTGTTGATTGTAATCTTTCATAATTGTAGTTAGATTGTGCAAAGAAAAACCATCTTAGCCATGACTTTATCACATCTTTTTTGCTTAACGTTTTCTTAGCTACTTCACTTTTTGTATCTGACATAATTTTTTCCCCTTTCTTATATATTTAAGATGTCGCACCATCTTTTCCATATTTAATTGAAGTAATTGTAAGAGCAAGTATTACTCCAATAACAGATATTACTATTATATCTACTTTAAAATAAACAGCCATTAATATACCTAATATGAAAAATGGCATAGTAAACTTATTTCCAATTAATTTTAAGTTCATAGCAATTCCTAACGCTGGTAACATAGCTCCAATTACATTGAATACATGTAACACATTATCATTCATTACTTCTAACATTCCATCTATTGCATTTGGCCCAAAATAAACAACTAATAATGCTGGTATAAAACTCATTACAAACAATAGTATCTGAGGTGGAACTATGTTTATAAATGCTACTTTATCTATATTTCCTTTTTGAACCTCTCTATCTGCCCAGTGTGCAAAAAAAGAATTGACTGTCATTTTACCTATCCAAAGTACAGTTGCAACAGTACCTAATGGAACAGCTATTGCCATTGCAGTACTTACATCCAAATTAGATGCTATAGCTAAAGCAGTCCCCACATATCCTGCAAAAGCTGGGTCTCCCATTTGAGCCCCTCCTGCTGATATGAATCCTAAATATATCATATTTATACCTGCACCTATAATTGCTCCTTGAACTGGGTCTCCTAGTATAATTCCTGTTACAAATCCAGCTAATAAAGGTCTATTCCATGTAAAAAATCCAACATAAGTTAGCCATGGACTCCAAGAAAGATAATAAAAAATTGCTATTAAAACTGCTTGAATTAGTGAAATTTGCATGTTCTTCCTCCTTATTTAATTTTAAATATTTACAAAATAGGTCTTACAACAATGTTCCTACATCAATTTTCTTTGCATCTGGAACTATTTGTATAAAACACTTAACATTCTTTGATATTAATTCCCTAAATATTTCTTTCTCCTCATCTGATACTGATATATTCTTATAAAAACTTTTTCTTCCAAGACCAGCACCCATACCCCCAACATTTAATTCTTTTAAATCTACTCCATTATTTACTAGACCTAAAACAGTTTTAGGATATTTAACTAATACTATTAAATTTTCATCTCCATCATATGATTTTAAAACTTCAGCACCTGATTCTATATCATGCACTTCAACCTTAACAGTTGAAGGTGCTGCCATTTGTAATACTTGAACTATAAAAGGGTCTTTTACAACTAAATCATCTACTATTACTATCCTCTTTGCTGATGTAATCTTACACCAAGCAGTTATAACTTGCCCATGTATTAATCTATCATCAATTCTTGTTAATGCTATATTGCTCATAATAATTCCTCCAAAATTTTAATTTATTTTATATATTTAAAGCTGCTTTTACATCTTTAATTCCTGAAACTCCAACTTCTTCACATAAATTTTTTAAATCTTTTAACTTCATAGTATCTCTGTTTAAAAACAGCTCTAAAAGCATAGGCAAATTTACACCTGTTAAACATTCTAATTCACATTCCTTAGCAAATTTATTTATTATAACAGCAGATGTATTGAAAGGAGTTCCTCCATAAAAATCAAGTAATACTAAAATACCTTCATCTTTATATTTTTCAATTCCATTTTCTAATTTTCTACTAAACTCATCTATACTGTCACCATGGTTTAATCCTAAAGTTTCTACTTTTTCTTGTTTCCCTACTATTAATTCAGCACTTTCTAACATTGCTTTAGCCATATTCCCATGTGCAGCTATAATTATTCCTGCCATATGAATCATACCTCTCTTAACTTTTTTATATACATTATAAATTACTATCTTTATTGCTCTACCTTAATTAGCCACATTAATCATTATCTTACCAAAGAAAATGTCTCTTTTGTATATTTTTTCAAAATAATCTGGCACTTCATCTAAGTTTATTCTGTGTGTCACCAATTTCTCAACATTCATGTCACCTTTTTGCATATGATACAAGCCAGCACTCCATTCTTTTCCTGGAAATGGAAATGAATTTCCAAACCAAGTTCCTTTCACAGTTAGCTCACTTCTCACTATCTTCTCAAATTGTTCTCTGCTTAAAGCTACATCTCCATATGGTACTCCTGCATACAGTACTGTCCCACCTTTTTTGGCTAATAATAATACCTGACCACATGTCATTGGAGTTCCTGCTGATTCAATAACAATGTCTGCTCCAGCTCCATTAGTTAATTTTTTTATCTCTTCTACAATATTTTTTTCTTTTGCATTTATACAAATATCTGCTCCTAATTCCTTCGCTAATTCTAATTTCTCATCAAATACATCTATAGCCACTATTTTTGTAGAACCAAATATTTTTGCCCATTGTATCGAAAATAAGCCTATTGGTCCTGTTCCAAGTACTACAACAGTATCTCCTACCTTAGTTTCTGACCTAAAAAGCCCATGCCCTGCTATACACACTGGTTCTAAAGCAGCAGCCGTTTCATAACTTATTTCTTCTGGTATTTTTATCAAATTTCTTTCCTTTACCTTTGTATATTCAGCAAAACATCCTCCAAGCTCTTTATTGCCTATTATTGCTACATTATTACATCTTGAATACAACCCTTTTTTACATTCATCACATTCAAAACATGGCATAGCTGGACAAACAGCAACTCTGTCTCCTATTTTAAAATCTTTTACTTCTGCACCAACTTCTGCTACTTCTCCTGAAAATTCATGTCCTAAGATTTCTCCAACCATATGAGGGCCTGTCTTTGAGTATTTTGATATATCAGAGCCACATATACCAGCAACTTTTACTTTAACTATTACATCATCTTTTTCTAATATTTTAGGTATATCTGCATTCTCTACTCTTGTATCTCTTACACCATAGAACTTAACTGACTTCACATTAACCACCTCTATTGTTTATTTTATTTAGATATATACTCATCTTTTTTATGTAAAATATATAGAGCAATTTTTATGCCAACATTTGTAAATATAGTTTTCATGCCATTTATCACACTGTTATTATATGTGTGTCAAAGTGTGTCAAAAAAATTTCCTACAAAAACTTATGTGTGTTAATACAAATGACACTCACTTTCTTTCTGAGTACTTTTCTAAAATTTTTCATAAAATGTACTTTTTTTATTATTTTTATAAAAATGTTCGGAAAAATTCTCTATTTTTGTGATATAATATTAAATATAAGGCATCAATATAGATTTTTATACGAATACCAGAACTTTTTTGACACTAATGCCTTATTCAATATAATAATTTAATATTTTGGAGGTTGTTTATGAAAAAAGTGTATCAAGGAAAGACTAAAGATGTTTTTGAATTAGATAATGGAAATTTCTTACTTAAATTTAAGGATGATGTAACTGGCAAAGATGGTGTATTCGATCCAGGTGAAAATACTGTAGGGCTAAGCATAGATGGAATTGGTAAGGCTAATTTAGAAACATCTGTTAAGTTCTTTGAAATTCTAAACAATGCTGGAATTAAAACTCATTATGTAAGTGCTAATTTAGAAGATGCAACTATGGAAGTGTTACCAGCAAAAGTTTTTGGTAATGGATTAGAAGTTATTTGTCGTTATAGAGCTGTTGGTAGTTTCTTACGTCGTTATGGTTCATGTGTTGAAGAAGGAGCTAAGTTAGACTGTTATGTAGAAGCAACTTTAAAAGATGATGACCGTTGTGACCCACTTATAACATCTGAAGGTTTAGAAGCTTTAAATATTATGACTCAAGCTCAATTTGATTCAATGAAGAGTATGACCCAAAAAATTTCTAACATAGTTCGTGATACTATAGCTGAAAAAGGACTTGAACTTTATGATATTAAGTTTGAATTTGGATTCTACAATAATGAAGTAATATTAATAGATGAGATAGCATCTGGAAATATGCGTGTTTATAAAGATGGTGTAATAGTTGACCCTATGGATTTAACTGCTTTATTATTAGCAAAATAATTATACAGAATATATACATATAATTTTCAAATACAAATCTAATAAACTTATAAATAAAAACAAGCTATGAATCAGAAATTCTATAAAATATCAATTACTTTAAAACATTTTATAATTTCTAATTTCATAGCTTTTTTATTGTATTATTACAACATTTTATAATTTCTAACTTTATAGCATCTTTTATTCTGCTGATGCACTTAATTCCTATAAATTAGCTTCTATATTCTATAACTATCACCTCCTACTATTTATCCTAATTCATACTTATTAGTTACTAGATAATAATTTCAATCCTACAATCCCCACTACAATAAGACCTATACATAAAATTCTAGCCATATTAACTGGTTCATTTAAAAGAGCAATTCCTACAATAGCAGTTCCAACTGTACCAATTCCAGTCCATATGGCATATGACGTTCCAAGCGGAAGATGTTTAAGCGCCAATGATAAAAAATAAAAACTAACAATCATCCCAACAACAGTAAGTATACTTGGAGTCAACTTAGAAAATCCATGTGAATTTTTTAATTGAAATGCCCAAAAAACTTCAAATAGTCCTGCAATAAATAAAAATAACCATTTCATATAAATCATCCCTCTTTTCAAATAATATATCTCTTTTTTAGCAATAAAATAACCTGAGAAATATTATAAAATATCTCCCAGGTTTTTATCCTTCCGTGTTCACAACAAAATTATGTTGTGGGTTTTATCTTGGACCAGACCAATCATTAATAATTGCGGAACCCTATAAAACTCTAGTATTATTTTATTGTCTTTAAAATAATACTATCAACATAGGTAAAAAAAGTCAATATATTGATATGATATAAATTATAAGAGTATAAATTAAAATATATATCTATAGTAATTTGTACTCTTTGGTTATATAACATATTCAACTTACATATTTTGTATTTATATCTAATTTTTATTTAATATGTTATAATAACATAAAAATATCGAAAGGAGTAATTTTTATGAATTCCTACAAAATTGCAGTGTGTCAGATGATTACTACAGAAAACAAGATTGAAAATATTAATCATGCTGTAGAAATGGTAACAGAAGCTGCCAATAATGGGGCTAAAATTGTGGTTTTACCGGAAATGTTTAATTGTCCATATGAAAATAAATACTTTCCTAAATTTGCAGAAGAATATCCAGGTGAAACAACAAATACATTGAGTAAACTAGCCGAAAAACATGGTATTTATCTAATTTCTGGTAGTATTCCAGAGTTAGAAGATAGCAAAATCTATAATACTTGTTATGTATTTGATAAAAATGGAACTTTAATTGGAAAACATCGCAAAATGCACTTATTTGACATTGAAGTTACAGGAAAAGTTAGCTTTAAAGAATCTGATACTCTTACTGCTGGAAATGATGTTACTATAATAGATACTGAATATGGAAAGATGGGTATTGCTATTTGCTATGATATTCGTTTCCCTGAATTATCACGTTTAATGGCTCTTGAAGGTGCAGAAATCGTTATCTTGCCAGCAGCATTCAATATGACAACTGGACCTGCACATTGGGAATTATCTATCAGAATGCGTGCTTTAGATAATCAGATATTTTATGTTGGTGCTGCACCTGCTCGAAATAAAGATGCTTCTTACATAGCTTTTGGTAATTCAAGAATTTCAGACCCTTGGGGAAAAATTATAGCTCAGGCTGATGAAAAGGAATGCATTATCTATGCTGATATTGATAGAGATTTAATTCCTGACATAAGACAACAATTACCATTACTTAAACATAGAAGAACAGACTTATATGAACTTAATATTTTAAAATAAAAAATTATAAAACCCCCTAAATTAATTATTTAAAATATTTATGGGGTTTTTATTATGGTAATTATCCCAACTACTCTTAGTTACTAATTGATTAATAGTAGTCATTTTTTATTAAATATCTTTACTTTTCTCACTTATCATATCTTCCAACTTTATATTTGGATTATGGTATCTCTTTTTATTTTTAGTTACATCTTTCCATTGAATCGCTTGCTTAGGACACCAATGTACACATGCTAAACAATGTTCACAATTGTGTAAAAACTTCGGTCTCCCCTTTTCAACGTCTATATTATTTACAGGACATACTTTTGAACAAATACCACATTCTATACAGGTATTTTCAACTGAAAAATGGCTATCTTGACTTGCACAAGATGAAATATATTTTTTATAAAACTTCTTGTATATAAAATTTGTTTTGCCAATTTTATTACTTTTCTTATTTACAATATCTTCTGACACTTCATTAACCTTGATTTCTGCTTTTCTAAGTAAATTATCAATTTTTTTATCATCTTTTATTTTAAACTCACAAATGTAATTGGAAACCATCTGTATCCTTGAACCTAGATTTAGTCCATGACCCTTCTCTTTCAATAAAGCATCCACATCATGAAGCGCACTTCCACCTATCATGCCTCCACAAGTTACTACAGCAAAAATATATGGTTTATCACTTTTAATATTTAGATTTGATATAAATTTAGAAACAAGATTAGGTAACCCCCAAAAATATAATGGAAATACAAATCCTATCATATCACTATTACAATCTACATCAGTTGTTTCACATATTCTAATTATATTTGCATTTATTTTATTCGATATACTCTCTGCTACACTTAGGCTATTTCCAGTTGATGTAAAATAATAAATAACTTTATCTTTCATAAAATACTCCTCCCAAGATACCCTTTTGGAAAATTATTCATCAAACTTTCTTATTTGTTTGATATGTAAAAACCTTAAAATTAGTTGATATGCCAAGTATATTCCAATCGAATTTAAAAATCAATAATAATTGATATATCAACTATATAATGTATATTAATTAGTTTTTATAACCTGTGTCTTTTTTAATGAGAAGCTCTTTTACATTCAGCAATCTTTTATTTAAATTATGATATTAATTTTCTCATTAAAATTCTTCATCTTTATATATTAAAATTAGAATACTCAAATAAAGACTATTAACTACATGCTTAAATTTTCCAATAATTAGACACTTGATTTATTTAGTATATAAAAATATACTAATTTTAATCATTAAAACTATTATATTTTTATGTAAATTTAATAATTTGAGAAATTCTTGAGATTTTTATACTAAAATAGAAGTTGTTTAAAAAGTTTTATTTAGAAAGGAGAATTTTTATGAACAGTAAAATACTTGTTGTAGATGACGAGAAAGGAATCACCACTTTATTAAAAGATTATTTTGAAATAAATGATTATGAAGTTTACACTGCCCAAAATGGAAAAGAAGCACTAGAAAAAATATCTAAAAATCCAGACATTATTCTACTTGATATAAACATGCCTGAAATAGATGGAATTGAAGTTTGCAGTAGAATTAGAAACTATATATCATGTCCTATCTTATTTTTAACAGCCAAAATTGAAAACTATGATAAAATTAATGGTTTTCGTGTTGGTGCTGATGATTATATCGTAAAACCTTTTGATTTAGAGGAACTTGGGGCAAGAGTCTCTGCTCACTTAAGACGCGAACAAAGAAAATCAAATCATACTAAAGTCAATTTTTATAAAGATTTAGTAATAGACTATGAAAAAAGGTCAATTTCCATTGATAATAACCAAGTTTCACTTTCAAAAAAAGAATTTGATATCGTAGAACTTCTCTCTACGAACCCTGGTCAAGTATTTGATAGAGAGAGAATTTATGATAGAATATGGGGCTATGATAAAAATGGAAATAGTGATGTTATAATGGAACATATCAGAAAAATACGAATTAAATTATCAAGATATACTCTTGATAATTACATAGAAACAGTATGGGGAGCTGGTTACAAATGGATAAAATAAAGAATATGTCATTAAAAAAATCTTTTTTCTTTCTCACTCTATCTTCATTAATTATAGCATCAGTACTTACAACGGTCTCATACATTTTACTTAATTACATATATCACTCTATACAAGACAAATATTTACAAACTCCTTTATACACAGAAACTATAACCATAGTGCAAAATAATTTAAATCAATATAGTGATTTTGATAAAGTATTGATTAATATAATTAGTACACTTCAGCTTATACTCCCACTCGTATTTTTTATAGGACTTCTATTATTGGCTGATATAATTTTTTATAAGGTAAAATTAAAGATACCTATTGAAATACTTAATAAAGGAGCAAACGAAATATCCAATAATAACTTAGATTTTTACTTAGAATATAAGAGTAATGACGAATTAGGTAATCTGTGTAGTGCCTTTGAGAAAATGAGGTTGCAACTAAATAAAAATAATATAAAAATGTGGACTATGATAGACGATAGAAAACAGCTTAATGCTGCTTTTTCTCATGATTTAAGAAATCCTCTGACTGTTCTAAAGGGATACTCAGATTATTTAATAAAATACATGCCAACAGGAAAACTTAGTGATAAAAAAATTTTATCAACTGCACAACTTATGTCTGAACATATCAACAGAATTGAATACTATGTAAATAGTATGAGTAATGCTCAACGATTAGAAGAGCTAGTTATTACAAAATCTACATCAAGTATAAATGCTTTTGTAGAAAACTTAGATAGCAATATCTCTATTCTATCAAAACAAGCTGGAAAATCTTTTAAAATTACAAATAAAGTGGATAATATAAACGTATTATTTGATGAAAATATTATTCATAGAGTTATTGAAAATATAATATCAAATGCATTTAGATATGCAAAAAATAAAATATCTATACTTATATACCTTGAGCAAGAATTCCTTACTTTCGTAATTGAAGATGATGGTGTGGGATTTAGTGAAGAATCTATAAAATCAGCATTAAAACCTTTTTATAAAGATAAGACTTTAAATAATAACAACTTAAATTTTGGTATGGGTCTTTATATATCTAAAGTATTATGTGAGAAACATGGTGGTTCTATTTTTATTGAAAACAATCCAATTGGTGGTGCCAAAATTACAACAAAGTTCTCAACAAAAGACTAGAGGTACTTTAATTTTTAATCTAGATTTTCTTGTATAAAACATAATAAACTTTGTATAAAGTATAATAAACTTTTAAGTTTTATTAAAATATACCCTATAGCCTACATTCTAATAAAAAGACGCAACCTTAAACATAAATATAATCTATCTGATTTTTTTAAATCAGATAGATTTACACAACACATTTCAAATACATAAAAATCTATTTCGCTAATTAAATTTAATTTTTATAATACAATAATAAATTTATCTGTCAATTAACTCAGTCCATTATCATTCAAATAACATACTAATGCTTCTGCTTAAATAACTTCTTTACTCTTTATGTATAAATTTATGTACAGATAAACTTGAAACTGTTTATTAAATATTTTTTTCTTTCAATCTATCTGAATCTTCTAATACATCAGTATTATGTCGATAGCGTCCTGTTGCACGATGGTTATGATAAAATTCTTTTTTATCAGCATACATGAGTTCGTCTGCAGTTTTTATAATGAATTGAATATTTTCACAATTTTCTTCCCATTTTGAACCAATGGCAGCTTTACATTCATCATTCATAAAATTATTCCTTAATTTTTGAACTTTTTCATTGAATTCATTCTCACTTATATCTATGCAAATAATTACAAATTCATCACCACCAATTCGATAGTAGGAACCTATTTCAAAGCTATTTTGAATGATTTTTGCACATGCTTTAAGCAACTCATCACCAGAATCATGTCCCAAATTATCATTGATTTCCTTGAGTCCGTTTACATCTAAATATACTACGCCAATAGAATTTTTTTCGCCCACAAGGTTATCAATATCGTGAATATAACGGTTTCTATTATAAAAAGAAGTAAGAGTGTCTAAGTAACTTAAACGATAAAGAACTTCCTCATTTTCATTTCTATGCATTGCAATCATAATAAAATAACTAAGAGTTTCAAGAAATGTAGCTGCATTTTCCGTTAAGTTTATAGAGGGGTTATCCAGTCCAATACATCCATCTAATTTTCCATTACGCTCTAATGGAACCATGACCAGACGCTTAATTTTCTGTTGTAAAAGAATCTCATATTCAAATTCCATAGTCAATTTTAAGTCTTCTATATCATGAATAACTACATTGCCTCGCTTTTGAAACACATTGAGCCACATTGCAAAATCTGACTGTGGTAAATCCTGTAGGTTATCAATTTGTGGAATTATACCTTCTTTACACCATTCTGCAATATTAGATAGATTATCACCATGAAATAAGAAAATGTAGGCACGTTCAGCTAAAAACAAATTTCCTACCTGTTCCAATACATAATTAGTAGCATCTAACGTTTCATGATTGCGATAAAGTTCTCGAATACACTCAACAAGAACATTATCTCTCTTCAAACGGCTCTCTAGTTCAATTTTTTCATTAGTTGCTTCAGTAATATCAAATGCAATTTCCATTCTTGCTGTGCGGCCCTCCCACTCCATTAATCTATCTTTTAATAAGTAGTGGCGTTTAGTGATTGGGTTTGTATGTTCCCAAGTATAATTTTCATCCTTTTTTAGAATAGAATTCTGACAGAATGAACATGGAGAATCAAATCCCTGCAATACTTTATAACACTTCAAATGCTCTTCGTCATTGATATTGAAAGTTTTCTTTCCAGCTTCATTGACAAATAGCAAATCATAGGTATCAATGTCTGATATATACATTAGTTCTGTTATTTCATTTATAGGAACAAGCAATTCTTGCAACCTTTTTGATAACTGTTCGTTTTTTAGTTTATTCTCATTTTCAACTTCAATCAATCTTCTGCGACGTTTATCTTGGCAGAAAGCAAAAACAGTACATAGCCCTGCCATCAATATAAACACTATATTAATATAAAACAATAAATTTCGAGCATCTTGAACGATTTTATCAGTATATACCTCTGCAGCCATTACCAACTGGTCCGCTAAGTTAAAGTAATCTTCACTCATCTCAAACAGTTTGTCCCCAGAACTACCATCTCTATAACTCATGATTTCTACCTTAATATCTGACCAATCCTTTTTCATTTCTACTAATAATGATTGATACTCTTCACTTTCAAGTCTTATTAAATTAAGTTCAGCACTTCCATTAGAAAGCCCTGTTAGTATATCATCTAGATGTGCAATCAAACTATCATCCTGTACATGAGCAAGTTCTTTTTTTATCAGTCTCTGTGTAGCACCACGGATAATACCTGTATAATTGATAACACGTGCATCTCCCTCAAGGTTGTTGATAGAACGAACTGACAATATACCTGTCAAAATTAGGGCAATGCTCAAGATAAGTGGAACTGCACCTATTCGCAGTTTTGCGAATACTATCTTCATATTGTATAGTCTTCCCAATATTCTATAGTCCTCCCAATATCTGGTTTAATTTTATGTTTACAATTATTATATCACAATAATAATCCATAACAGCTTTATATTTCAAAGCTACAGTTAATTTTATTAGTAGTTATCCTCCTCCTATATCAACCACTATGAACAAATAAAAATATTAAGTAAAAATGTTCATAGCAACTCCTACTTTATTTTGGAATCTTTTTCTTTAATAGTAAATTACATCCATTTAACCCTTATACCCCTACGAATTGAATTGTACTCAACAAATACCCTTAAATCTGCCTAGTTTTAATAAATTTTCTTTAAATATTTTCTTTAAACTAATTAAACTTCTCTAAGGAAATTTCATTTTAATTTTTTATTCTTATTTCTTTATTAAATTATAATTTCTATTGAGATTCAAAATAATAGATATAGATAAGTCTATCTATCTTATTTTTTAACACAGTATTTTAAATATATTTATATCCTTTTTGTCTATAATTTACTTTTATTTATATAATTGTATAAAAGTTGAGAGAAAATTGAGTTTTATGACTTACACTCTTCTTATACAAAAAAAAACCAAAAACTTATGACTACATTAATTGTTATTGCAATAATAATGTCAACTATAATGACAACTGTAGTAGGTCAATCAATTGGCATACTTCAAAACTTAAGAAAAGAGCAAGCTCGCTCTTTTAATGGTGATAGACATGTATCCTTTCACCAACTCAATAAAACTCAAGTTGATAAACTAAAAAAAGATAATAGAATCTACCAAGCTGGTCTTTCAACAACACTTGGTACTAGTAAAATAAAGAATACAGGTATCTCTATACTTGTAAAAGAATACGATAAAATAGGACTTTCCAACTATCCAAAACTAATGAAACTAAAGTTTGGAAATCTTCCTAAAAATAAAAATGAGATTGCTTTAGATGAAAACACCTTACAACTTATGGGAATAAAACCAAAACTTGGTATAACTATTCCTATGGATTTAAATATCTCACTCTTAAATGATACAGAACAACCCTATGGTTATAAAACCAGTTTTAAACTAAGTGGTATTTTAGAAAATGACTACACAGGCTATGCAAGTGGAATAGTAAATAGTGTTGTAGGTAAAGGTACATCAGAAAATCTATTACCTAAAAGATATGCTTTATCATCATTGGATTTTAAAATAAAGCAACAAAATAAATTTCAGGAAATTGTAAATCAATTAGCCAAAAAAGTCAATATTTCTCGTAGTTCAATTCAATACAACTGGGTTTATTTAAATACATTAGGAATTAACTTTGAAGGAGATAAAAACAGTTCCAATAGTGATAGCATGTCTATAATTATAATAATATCTTTATTTGTTGCACTCTTAGTACTACTGGCCTCTGGACTTGTAATCTATAATATTTTAAAAATTTCTGTTACAAAGAAAATCAAAGAGTATGGATGTTTAAGAGCAATTGGAGCTGAACCAAGGCAACTATATAAAATTATTATCTTACAAATTTTATTTTTATGCGCTATCGCTATACCTATTGGAGCTATAATTGGAATTGTTTCTTCTGAAAGCATAACTGAGATGGTTACGAATATTTTAAATCCAGATATATTTTTAGTAAATGACAGTAAACAAATGCCTGAGATTATACAGAGAAATTCAACAGCATACTTAATTCCACTATTATTAAGTGTTAGTATTTCACTAGTATTTTCATTTGTTGCGGCTTTACCATCAGCAATATATGCTTCACATGTTTCTCCTAAAATTGCTATGGCTGGTAGCACTATCAAAATCAAAAGAAAAATTAAGATTAAACGAGAAAAACCAATCAAAAACTTCGAAAGACATCTAGCATGGCTAAATCTAAAAAGAAATAAAGGTAGAACTATAATAACTATACTATCATTATTTATGAGTATAACAGTATTTGTTGCACTGAGTGAATTTTCTAATGTATTAGATGTATCCAAATCGGTTAGTGACTTAAAAAAAGGAGATTTTTCTTTAATAAATGAAGTGCCTGGCTTTGATAAATCTACGCTAGATAAAATAGTTAACATGAAAAATATCAATCGTACCTCTTTTATCAAATACTCTGAATATAAACAAGGGGAAATAAATACAGATATTAACTTTAAAAATGGTTCTGAAATGTTAAAAGTTATTGGAGTTGATGAACAAACTCTTAAAGAATTAATACCTTCTGTAAAAGATTCTTTATTGGAGGATTTCAAAAATGGCTCTCTATGTCTTATAAAAAATCCAATTGCTATTTCTACATCAGATACAAAATTTAAGGCTACAAATCTAAAACCAAAGGATAATATTACAATTAATAAAAAACAATTAAAAGTATACAATACTGTAGATAAAATGATTAATTTGCAGGGTAATGGTTGGTTAAATGGTATTGATGTTATTGTATATGATACTGTATATGACACCCTAACAAATAAAAATAGATTCAGTCAGATAAATGTTTATGCTAAAGATAAATCAAATTTAGAAGAAATAAAATTATCTATTGAACAAATTTGCAAAAACAATCCAGGTTCTCGTTGGATATCGTATATTGAATCAGACAACCAACTTAAAGAAAGTTTCAAACAAATACAATTTTTAGCATGGACTATTATACTATTTGTAGGTTTGATTGGTACTTTAAACATTATTAACACAACTCATACAAACATTAATACTAGAATTAATGAAATTGGAGTTAAGAGAGCTATTGGTATGAGTAACAGTAGTTTATACAAAATGTTTTTATGGGAAGGTTGTTATTATGGAATCTCTGCTTCTATATTTGGTTCAATTGCAGGATATGCCAGTGCTATTATAATAAACATGGCTACTATAGAAAAAATTGATTTTACTAATATCCCAATTGTTTCGATTTCACAAGCTACACTTGTTTCTATAGTTGCATGTATTATAGCCACTCTTATTCCTTTAAGGAGAATTAAAAAAATGGATATTATTGATTGTATAGATATTATAGAATGATAATAATAAATTAATATCTATAAATAAAACATAATAAGTTATCTTTTTAAAACTATAATCCTATAGATTTTTTGATTATATATCTTTATGACCACAAATATTGCTATCGCCTTTATTTATGGTCTTTTTTTATGTTTTCATTTGGTGTATATTTACATATACTCTCGTATCTTGATATATTTTATGGTTTAAAAGTAGTAAATTAGCAAAAATAGTATATAAGTTTAATACAATTTGTAAAATCAAACGATTTTGAGAAAAATCACATTAATTGACTTTTAAATACACAGTTATCTATTTCTTTTGATTTTCTACAGTATGTCAGCTAGATTTAATTTGCCTAATTTAAAGTATTTATTCATCTATAAGATTATATTTCTTTATACATCTAACATAATTTGCTACTAAATAATAATTATTTATATCATCTTCATCTAATCCTTTAAATGAAGTTATTTCATCAGCAAGTTCACTACTACCTTCCACAAAAACACAACCTGTTTCAAATTCCATACCTACAACAATAGAACAACCACTATAAACTTCTTCTTGATTTTCATATAAAGTCTTTGCTTTTCCTTCATTTTGAATTGTAAATACAATAGGTTTCAATTCTTTATTGCTCGGTATCTTTTTTGAAAAAGGTTTGTTTAACTTAATATTATTAATGACTACATTTTTAAATTCTTCCGAAGCTTCTTCTTTTAGTGTATACTTTTGTTTCAAATATTCTACTAATTCCAAAATAGACTTAGCATTTACATTTAAAGTACTTCTATATTTTTCATATACAGCTTTCCATTCTTTAACTTTTTGTTGTAATACTTCCTGTGTATCTATATTTATTTTTCCTTCTGGCATTTTTTTCATATAAAATCTCCATCCAATCTTTATGTAATCTTATTAATACATTTCATTATAAAAACATTGATTTATTAATTTTAATATTTACATCGTACTTCTAAAAACTTTACAAGTCAATGTAATTTTACTATCTTTGGTTTATAACAGTTTAGAATTAATTTCTTTTATAATGGTAATAGATTAATATTATTTCTGGAGGGCATATTTATGTTTTTAAATAGAATTGAACTTTTCAAAGGATATTCTTTATATAAGATATTAATTAATAAACATGACATTATGTTGTCATGTTTATTGTGCTATTATGTTTTTAAAATTCTTTTGCTTTACAATTACTTTTTATAGTATTTAAGGCTTAAAATTAAGGAGCTTAAACATATGAAGATAAATATAAAATCAACTTTAAATGAATTTATTAAAAATAATAATCTTTTTGAGGATAATGAAGTCTTATCATATCTTCCCAATATAACAATAGATACAGACTCTATAAAAACTATAATGATTAACGAAGTTGTACCAAGTAATCCTAATGATGATTTTTATAGTTTAGATGAGCATGCTGACTACTTAAAAAATACAATCCCTTTATTCCAAAATGCAGGTATAAAAGTATCTAGCATAAACGATATCTTAAATCTAGGCATATATATAACCAATGCAGTAAAATTACCTAAATCAGAATATACAATAACTCGCGACACTATTCAATCGCACATGCCTATTTTAGAAGAAGAAATTAAATTATTCAGTAATCTAAAGGTAATAATGTTAATGGGAGATGTAGCAAAAAAATCTTTTAATATGATTACTAAAAAACATACAAAAAAGAATGCAGTTCCTTCTATTTCAACATACAAACTTCGTAATAATGAACTTTATTATGACAATTTACGAATATTTCCATCATATATTATGACTGGTGGGAACTTATTGATTGAAAAATCAAAATTCGAAATGGCCTCAGAAGATATTCAAAAAATGATAGAACTTATAAAATAATAGAAAAGTGCCTCATAAAAACGCTTTGAGGCACTCTACTTTTCAAATCATAAGTTATAATTATAGTACTTTTTTTATAGTAAATTTAAATTTTTATTTAATATTATTTATCACTAACCTTTAATATTGTCCATCATTGAACAAATCAAACTTATCTATTTTTCTAAAAATATATCCTTTACTGTAACATCTGGATGGTGATACTTCTTTCTATCTGTCAAAAACGATTTTTTTATATTAATAGCCTCTTTTGGACACCAATGAAAACAGGCTAAACATCTTTCACACTCATTACCCCACTTTGGTTTTCTGTCAACTATACTTATGTTTTCTAATGGACAAACTCTTTTGCATGTTCCACACCCATTACAATTATCTTCTGCAAAAAATTTAGTGGTGGCAATCTGCATGTTTTTACCTACTAGACGAAGTACAACACTATCTATATGTGACTTTAAATTGTTTTTTCCCTCTATATTTCCAAATTCCAAGTTATTGATACATTTTGCAACTTCAGCTACTCTATTAGTTTGACTTCTCAATCTTTCCTCTTCAACATCTGGAGGTGTTATCAAAGCATTTCCAGGCATATTAATTAAAAAACCAGCAGATAATTTTTTACCCTTTTTCTTAAGTAATTTATCTATAGTAAATAAACTGTGTCCAGCCACCCCATTGCAAGTGGCAATAGCATATATATGAGTATTACTATTAAAATTTAACTTATCTATAAAAAACTTTACTATATCAGGAACATCAGCGAAATAAACTGGAAAAACAATTATCAATATATCTTCATTTACGTCTATATGTCTTTCTTTTCTATGTATAGCTAAAGGTATTACTTCCCCATTTTCATTTAACATTTCTTTTAAAGTCTTTGAAACCACTAAAGAGTTTCCTGTTCCAGAAAAATAATAAATCTTAGAACTCATCCTTATCCCTCTTTCTATTGTTTTGTATCATCAATGAGTTAAAAAGACTTCTTAAAACATAGTTTATACTTATTTACTGAGTTTATCTAAAGCTTCAGTAAATAAAGACAGCTCCTCATCTGAAATAGTTTTAAATGTCTCTGTTGCATATACATCTGCAATTTTATTTAATGGCTCTTCCAATTTTCTGCCTACATCTGTTAAAAATATTTGAAATTTTCGTCTATCTTTAACATCTACTTTACGAACAATCAAGCCTTTATTTTTCATAACATCTAAAATTCTTGTTGTATTAGATTTATCTTTACATGATTTTTCGCACAAATCTATTTGAGAAATTCCATCTTGTTCCCATAGAAATCTTAATAAAGCATAATGATCAGTTGTTATATCATACCCATTTTGCTTAAACATCTTTTTTAAATCTTCTTTTACTTTTAATGAAGTACTTATTAACTTACTTGTAACTTCATATAATTTCTCAAAATCTCTCATAATACCTCCATCTAAATAATACCTTGCGCCTCCCATCTATCAATTATTCCTTTATATTGCTCAATATTTTTAAATGCCATTGGCTTTAAAATAATATTCATAGCAATAAAGTCGTAGATTTGAGAAAACACAGGTGGATTTTTCTTTTCCTCTATACAATAAACAAATTTTTTAGATACCTTTTGTATCTTTGATTCTACTCTTTCAACTATAGGATTTTGATTAAATCCAACCTTTACAGATAAATGACCACAAACATAACCTCCTGAATCTAAAACCATTGATTTCATAAAAGAAATAGCTTTTGAACCACGAGCATTTTCATATGTTGTAACTGCTATACATGGTTTATGATACAATAATCGCTCTAACATCATATGAGCTCTATCTGTAAACACTTTAAAAAGACCAGTTACACTACTTCCATAAGTTGGACTACCAAATATAACGCCATCACTCTTAGTAATTATATCATGAATATACTCTACTTTATCATTTTGATTAATACACTTACCTATTTTATAACAATTTAAACAACCAATGCAATATGCTGGATTGACTTCACTTAGATTAAAAAAATTGATTTTGACATTTGGTTTAATTTTTTTTATATCTTTGCATAACTGAGTCAAAACCTTTGATGTTGCCCCATTTTTTCTAGGGCTTCCATTTATAACTGTAATTATCATAATTTATACCTCCATTTTAGTTGTTATATCAACAATAAGTATATCAACCATTTTTTTAACTGTCAATATAATCCTTATATTTAATTTTTTACCATACATACAGATTAATTAGTCATAGATATACAGCTTAATTAATACTATTTATGTTTAAATACATGTACTTTCTAGATGACTAAAAATGAACTATTTAAAAAAATTGACAAAGCGAACTAATGATAATATACTTTATGTATTACAAATGTAAGTATAAGGAGGTATCTTATGAAAAAACTACCACAGATTTCAGAAGCAGAATATCAAGTAATGAAAATCATCTGGAAATATGCTCCTATTAGTACGAATGAAGTGATTGAAAAGCTAGTAAAAACAAGTAAGTGGAGTCCTAAGACTATTCAAACAATGTTGTTGCGTTTGGTTAAAAAGGGAGCTTTGGCATATGAAAAAAATAGCAGAGTCTTTGTTTATACTCCAATTGTTAAAGAAGAAGAGTATGTATCTACAGAAAGTAGTTCTTTTTTAAATCGCTTTTATAATGGAACACTTAATTCTATGGTACTAAATTTTTTAGAGAATGATAAATTATCAGAAGATGATATAGAAGAATTAAGACATATTTTAGATAAAAGGAAAACTAAGGAGGATAAGTAAGTATGTATGCTCCATTTTTTATTCGATTCTTGCTTAGCACAATAACCTTATCTTTTTTAATTATTATAATTTTGCTTGCTAAAAAAATATTAAAAAAACATATTTCTGCAATGTATCAATACAATATCGGGTTTATGATACTTATAATGTTAATAATCCCATTTATTCCGCTTAAATATATTAATCATTTAAATATATTTAGCTATATATCTAGTTTTACTCAGATTGAAAATAATACAGCAAATACTTCTATTGTAAAAAACTCTTCAGACAGTATAATTAATAATTCAAATGCATTAAAAGATTTTTCAGTATCTTTGAGTCAATCTAATTTCGATAATTTAAATATTTTATTGCTAACATTATGGATAATTGGAATTACAACCATGATAATTATTACAGTTCATTGTAATTTTAAAATAGGAAATATAAAAAAATCAGTACAAATTTTAGAAGATGAAGAGATACTTTCACTTTTTAAGCACTGTAAAGAAAATATAGGTTTAGATAAGAATTTTATACTATGTAAATCATCTATTATAAATACACCTATTACATTTGGATACTTTAGGCCACATATTATATTACCAAGCGAATCTATATCTAAATTATATTTAAAAGACATAAGATATATTTTACTTCATGAATTACAACACTCTAAAAACAAAGATATTTTAGTAAATTATCTAATGTGTTTTTTCCAAATATTATATTGGTTTAATCCTCTTATCTGGTATGCACTTAAAGAAATGAGATTAGACCGTGAGATTACATGTGATATTTCAGTTTTAAAAAGACTTGATGAGAATAGCTACATAGAATATGGACATACCATAATAAATTTTATAGACAATCTATCAAAACCATCTAATCTCACACTTACTTCAGATATTGGTGGTTCAAAAAAGCAAATAAAAAGACGTATATTAAAGATAACAGATTTCCAAATTGAGTCAAAAGCTTTAAAACTTAAAAGTATTTTAATTTTTACAATAATAGCTTTAATTGTATTTGGAAGTAGCCCTACACTATCCATTATGGCAGATGTCAATGAAAAATATAATATTACAAGTAATCAAACTTTATATGAAGATTTAAGTCAGTATTTCAAGGGTTTTGATGGAAGTTTTGTAATGTATGATTTAGAGTCAAATCAGTATCATATTTATAATGAAGAAAAAAGTAAAACGAGAATTTCACCAGACTCCACTTATAAAATTTATAGTGCTTTGTTGGGATTAGAAAATGGTGTGATAACAAGAGATAATTCATACATTCATTGGGATGGGAAGTATTCTACTAATGATTCTTGGAATAAAGACCATGACTTATTTTCTGCTATGGAAAACTCCGTTAACTGGTATTTTCAAGATTTAGACAAAAAAAATGGTATGAAGAAAGTACAAACTTATCTAAAAAAAATTAACTATGGAAATTGTGATGTTTCATCTGGGATATCAAACTATTGGTTAGAATCTTCTTTGAAAATCTCACCTATTGAACAGGTAAATTTACTTAAAGATTTTTATACAAATAAATTTGAATTTAAAGATGACAATATAAAAATTGTAAAAGATTCATTATTGATATCTAAAGAAGCTGGAGTATCGCTTTATGGAAAAACTGGTACTGCTAATATAAATGGAAAAGATGTAAATGGTTGGTTTATAGGCTATGTAGAAAAAAATGGAAATACTTATTTATTTGCAACAAACATTCAAAGTAAAGATTATTCTAATGGTATCACAGCAGCCAAAATAACATTATCTATTTTAAATGATAAAAAAATATATAAGACAAATTAATGCAAATATACTTTTAAAATTACAATAAAAAAATTTGATGGTTGTAATTTGTTCACACATATCTATATAAATACTCTAAATATGTGATTTTATTTATAAATAGTTTAAATATTTATGTAAGTTTTTATTTATTTACATAAAACCTAATACTTTTTCTTTAAGATTTAAAAACTTCATACAATATTCAAATTAATTCTCTATAAAATTCATATACAAGGTTTATTATATAAACATAGAAGATAGTAAAACTAGCTTAAAAACATAATATAATACCCTATACAAATAGTGGCAACTCTCCCTCACATCCTCAATTGTTGCCACTATTTTATTTTTTGAACTAATAAAAGACTTCACTATATAGTGAAGTCTCTTATTAGTTTGACTTTTATCTAAAAATAAGCCAAAAATATAATCTCTAATACATCATATTAATCTTCAAATACTGATTTTATAATAGGTATAACATAATGGCTTCCTCCACGATGTTTCACATCTTCAACCATAGCTAATGCTAAATACTGTTTGTCACTATTTTCATCAACTGTAAAAGCATTAAACCATCCAAGTTCTGTTCCAGTAGTATCATCTTTTGATGCTTTAATTTCTGCTGTACCAGTTTTTCCAGCAATAGTAACTCCTTCAGTTTTAGCACTATGGCCTGTTCCATTTGGATTTTCAATAACTTGAATTAAATCATCACGAATAATTTTCACAGACTCTTTAGAAAACACATCTTTTTTCCAGAATTCAGCCTGTGGATTTTCTTTAAATTCAAGATAAGGCCTTATCATACTTCCATCATTGACAAAAGTTGAATATATTGATGCCATATGTACTGGATTTACAAGTACTTTACCTTGACCATACCCACTATCTGCTAATTGTATTTCTGTATCAAATTTATTGTCAGTACCAAATTTTGAAGAAGCTAATCCAAATTCAAATGGTATACTTTCTTCAAATCCCAGTTTTAACAATTCTTTTGATAATACATTTTCACCTATTTTTAATGCTGCTTTGGCAAAGTAAATATTATCAGAGTAAATCAATGCATTTTTCATATTTACAGTATTTCCATAATCCTTTAATGTAGTTACCTTATAACTTCCCCAACTAGAATCTTTTTGCCAACTAAGACCGCTATGTCCAAAATTTTCATTAGGATTAATCTTTCCTGTTGTTATACCAATACCAGCAGTAACTGGTTTGAAAGAAGACCCAGGGCATAGTCTGGCTTTAAATCTATTATACATTGGTTTATTTTCATTTTCATTGAGTTCCTTCCATCTATCCCCTGACATACCTAGTATAAATTCATTTGGATTGTATGATGGACTACTTACAAGAGATAAAATCTCTCCTGTTTTAGGATTCATAACTACTGCGCAACCTTTATCATTTTTCAACTGGTCATATAATTTACTCTGTATCTTCGAATCAATGGTCAGTTTGACATCTTCCCCATCTTGCTTTGGAACAATTGCTAAAGTTTCTTTTTTATCTCCATATCTATCAGCTATGATAATCTCACATCCATCAATACCACGTATTCTGTCTTCCAATAAACTTTCTAAACCAATTTTACCTATTATGCTATTAACATTGTAGTTCTTTCCCTTTTTTTCTTTTAATATTTCTGCATTCACATTTTGAACATACCCAGTTAAATGACCAGCCTTTTCACCTAGTGGATATGCTCTTACCTCTGTATTAGATATTTTAACTCCTGAAATGCTAAGTAATGATTCTTGTAATGATTTATCTTTTTCTTTTACAGATCCATCTGGATTTTCTTCTATTTTTTCAATAGTTTTTATAGGTACCATTGAGTTTTCTTTTACCCAAGATGCATCTAATTTTTTTTGGATTTTCTCAACTGGTATATCTAGTAAATCAGATAGTTTTTTTAGGTCTTCTACATTATTACTCATCTTTCCAGGCACTAATCCTATAACAGATGCAAGACCTTGACCAGCAAGTACTTCACCATTTCTATCTAAAATATTTCCTCTTTTAGCTTTAAGTGTTGATACTAGAACCTTATTATCATTTTCAAGTTCTGGAAATATAACTTTTGACTGCCATCTTATTTTATAGTTTTTTTGCTTGTCTTTAGTCAACAATACTTCATTTGAAAATGAGATTTCTCCTGCTAAAGTGTTTATTTTAGAATCATAATTTATTTTTGTACCTTCATCTTCATCTTTTTTAATGTCCTTAATATCAATACTTATATTGTGTGCACTAATTCCTTCGTATATTTTTTTATTTCTAGAGATAAAATCTTCTTTTTTGTTTTCTAGTTTACTTTTCTCATCTAATAGATTGTACATTTTTTCATATTGTCTTTCATTTGCTAAAGACATATACTGTTTTAATACTTCATCTGGTTTGATTTTATTAAATCCATTCAATACAAAATTAATTGCAAGACCAATAATAACTGTAACTAAACAGATTAAAGCTCCAAGGATTAGTAATTTCTTTGTTTTTATCTTTTTTTTCATACAAACCCCCTTATTCTTCAATACATTACATATGTAAGCTTTAAATTTAAAATAAGCCCATAAATATATCAATTATATACTTTTTTATTGGTCTATTGTTTTTAAATATACTCATAAAAAATATGTATCTTAAATATTATAATTGATAGTAATTTATATATTACATATGTAAGTTTTAAAAGTCAATATTATTATTACTATCTTTAATAAATTTCTTTCTTAATTTAAAATAAATTAAGTTATCTTACACCTAACTGTTTTATACTATATAAATTTAAATTGACAAAGCGACACAAGTGTCTTATAATCAAAAGCGACATGTATGTCGCAAAGGAGGAAAATCTATGGCAACAAAAGGAATGCAAACTAAACAATTTATTATTGATACTTCAATAAGGTTATTTTCTGAAAAAGGCTACAGTAATGTAACTATGAAAGATATTTGTGAAGCATGTAATTTAAGTCGTGGTGGTCTATACAGACATTTTAATTCAACAAAAAAAATTTTTATTGATATGCTAAATTCTCATAAAAACAATGCTAAAAATTTATTAGATGAAAGTATCAAAGAAAATATATCAGCTAGGCAAATGTTAGAGTATTTTCTTAATCAACAAAAGTCAGAAATACAAAGTGAATATTCAGGACTAGATTTTGCAATCCATGAATTTGCTTTTGTAGAAAAAGACCAGCGTGATTATATGAACAAAAGATATAACTCAGCTATTACAATGCTTTCGAAGTTAATAGATTATGGACAATCTAAAAATGAATTTAAAAAATGTAATTCTACAATACTTGCAACACACATAATGTTCTTGCTTGATAGTATGAAGACATCCGCACCTGTTTTAATACTTACAGATAACGATATTGATAATCAAATAAATCTCATAAAAGATATGGTGATTTTATATGAGTAAACAACAATTCCATAAAATTGACTTACAAAACTGGGAACGATATACACATTTTTATTATTTTTCAAAGATGACAAATGTAGGATTTGATTTAACTATAAAAATAGATATTACTCATTTACTTGATGAAACAAAAAAGAAAAATATCAAATTTTATCCAGCATATCTATATATAGTAACAACTTGTTTAAATCGATATAAAGAACTAAAGATTGCATATGATGGAAATGAACTAGGATATTGGGATACTTTAACTCCATTCTATGCAATTTTTCATGATGATAATAAAACTTTTTCATCAATATGGACAGAATACAATAAAGATTTTTCAATATTCTATAAGAGTTACTTAAATGATGTTGAACAATATGGAAAAAATTATGGTTTTTTAGCAAAACCTAATCCTCCAAAAAATTGCTATACTGTTTCATGTCTTCCATGGATTAGTTTTAAAAGCTTTACTGTACATAATCATGGTCTTGAAAATTATTATTTCCCTACAGTTGAATCAGGTAAGTATCATCAAAAAGATGAAAAAATACTTCTCCCTCTTTCTATAACAGTACATCATGCAGCTACTGATGGATACCATGTAAGTTGTTTTATTGATGATATACAAAAAATGTGCTTTAATACTGATACATGGCTATTCTAAAAAACATCTGTATTATAACCATGTATTATAATATTTATAATCTAGGATAAACAATCACATTGCACTGATAGGATAATGTGATTGTTTACTTATTTTAATTATAACTATTTATTTTTTCTTTAATTTTATTTAGTTCTCAATTTTATTTAAATATTTTACTCTTTTAGTCCATCCCACAGTTAACAAAATTAAAGCTACTATTATTGCTGTTAAAATATAAATATAGTTCATATTAGAAAACCATCCTTTCCCATCTTCCATGTAAGTGGAAATACTTATAAACCATCGTATGGGACTTATGATACTCATATTTTGCAACATAGTAGGCATTTTATCAATTGGAATAAATGAACCACCAACAAGTGATAATATAAGAGATATACCAGTAGCAAATAAATTTGCATACATCTCTTTATTAAACAAGAAAGATACAAATGTTCCAAAAGAAGTTGCCAAAGCCGATATCCATACACCCATTAAAAGTAAATTTATATAACTGATACTAATATCAATATTAAATAATTTAATAATAGTTATAGAAACTAGATATTGAAAATATGTGATTGCAAAGTTATATAGCATATTCCCTAACACATATCCTCTTATATTTTGTGGTGAATATAATATTCTTGTAAATGTACCTGAATTCTTATCTTTAATAATCATTGATGCTGTAATAGTAGATGTTATCATTAAAAATAATACAATAAAAGCAATTATTCTTTGCAAAACCCCTAATGTATTTTCTTGTAGTTTACTTATATTTATAGGTGTTGAATCTTCTTTATATGATTCTATTAAATACTCTAATATATTATTTGTACTTTTATCTTTTATAGAATAAAGTTCGAAATTACCCTTATTAAAATATATAACAGCAGAATATTTTCCAGTTATAATATCAGTTTTAACTGTTTTAAAATCTGCAGTTTCAACATCAATTCCTTGAGTACTTTTTAATGCCTTAACCATATCTGTATAAATATTCTTTTCAGATTCATTTAAAACTTGCTCATTTTTATACTCACTTAAAATACCAATATTAAAAGATGGTTTACTTATGTAGTTTGCCATTACTCCAAGTATTACTATAATTATTGGAAATAAGAGTGTTACTAAAAATCCTGATTTTTTATTTATATTTCTTTTAAAATTATTATTAAAAATACCTATTAAGTTCACTATATAAATGCCTCCTTTTTAAAAAATTTAACTGTAAGTACTGTAATTAAAATACTTATCATTACAAATATAGATGATATATAAAAAATAGGTTGAAAATTATTATCATAAATACAAGTAACTATACTCCTATTGACCCAAGTCAATGGTGATATATTAATTGCTAATGAAACAATTGGGTTTAATGAACTAACTGGAAAAAATACTCCTCCTAAGAAACCAAAAATCACTATTGGTATATTAATGATATTACGTAGTATATCTAAGTTTTTGCATGCAAGACCTAAAAATAAACCTATCGCTGATACTACAGTTGATTCACACACTAAAAGAAAAATAATAACTAAAAAATTTCCACCAAAACTTATCTGAAAAACACTTTTTATTATCATTAAAGTTATTACATTACACAGTGAAAGTATAATTGTACAAGAAAAAAGTTTTGAAAGTACTAGTGCTGTTATAGAAATAGGAGAAATCATATAGCGATATGATGTACTAGAAATTTTCTCATCTTGTGCCGCATATGAAACACTAATAATTCCCATAAGTACACAAAATGGTATTGTGACAATAGTATAATAGTTATATGATGTAAATTCTGTTCCATAAGATTTTGATGTTAAATATCCTAATAACATTATGATTATTAATGGAAAAACAATATTATAAAATAAAATAAAAAAATCTTTACTTCTTCTTTTTATTCCTAATCTAAACAATGGTAAAAAATATCTCATATATTATTCCTCCGAATCTCTCAAATTTGTACCTGTAAGATATAAAAAAATATCCTCCAAAGTCTTGCAACCAAGTTTTAAATACTTATCTTTATATACTCTCTTATCTAAGTCTTCTAAAATTACTCCTTTGTCAATTAAAACAATCCTATTACATAAAGCTTCTATTTCCTCCATATAGTGACTAGTGTAAATAATTGTTGTACCATTCTTATTAATCGTTTTAATTGCTTCCATAATTTTATTTCTAGATTGAGGGTCAATTCCAACTGTTGGCTCATCCATAATGAGAATGTTAGGGCTATGTGCGATTGCACAAGCTATATTTAATCTGCGTTTCATTCCTCCAGAAAATTTTGATGGAAGTTCTTTGTGTCTACCCCAAAGTCCAACAAACTCTAAGGCCTCTTTAGTTCGAGATTTGAGTTCGTTTCCTCTAAAACCATACAATGAACAAAAGAATTTAACATTATCATATGCACTTAAATCTTCATATATTGCCAGTTCTTGTGGCACAACACCAATAGCACTTTTAAAAACATTTTGCTGATTTTTGATACTTTTACCTTTATAATATATATCTCCACTATCTGGAGATAAAATCGTAGTAAACATATTAATAGAGGTGCTTTTTCCTGCTCCATTTGGCCCAATAAAACCTAAAATATCCCCTTCTAGTATTTTAAAACTCTCCCTTGATACAACTTCCTTATTTTTATATCTTTTAGATAACTTTTCAATCTCTAATAGTACATTTTCCATTTATAAAACCTCCTAATATTTTAACCAATATTATATATCCAACGTTGTATATATTGTTTTTTTAAAACACGAGCCTTTGACCCGTGTTATTATGAATAAACTTATTTTTTATTTTGTAATTTTAGTATTATTTTATCTATATTTTCTATAGCTTTGTCTGGATTATTAATTATTTCATCTCTGAGTTTTTGAACCTCTAATAGTTCACTTGTTGCCTCATTTGCAAATAAAAAATCTTCTTCTATATTTGAAAAATCTATAGATTTAATGACGTTCTGTGTTTCATAACCAACAGATATGTACTTATCAATATTATTTAGTATTTCCTCATGCCATAGTATTTGATAATTCAAATTATCTATTGTCATATCAAAGGCAATTCTTTCTGTTGGAAGGCTTTTTTTATCAATCTTTTTAATTTCTTTCCAGTTTTCCCAATACTTTTTCTGCTCTATCAGATGCTTTATATGCTTTTCAAGATTGGTTTGTATAGTATCTCTTGGTAATACATCTAAAATATTATACAACAAAAACTTATTTGAACCTATTGGAACTATAGGCATTTGCAGTTCTTTTTGTAGTTCTTCTCTTAGCTCCACTTTACCACTTTGTGTAATCTCATAAATCTTACGAATTCTAGCACCATTTTTTTCTTCTCTCAAAACTCTAACTAATCCATCTTTTTCTAACTTTGTCAAAGCATAGTAGATTGAACCAGATTGTATTTTGGTCCATCTATCTGCACCAGAAACTTGTAAAAATTTTTGAATTTCATATCCATGCGTTGGCTTAATATTTAAATAATATAAAATTAAAGTACGTATCAGAAAAATTCACCACCTTATACTCTATCTTGGATATTATACTATCACCAACGTTGTATATAGTCAATAGTTATTATTTTAAATAATGTATCATAAGTTATTATTTTTATTCTTTAGTACAAGGGCTTCCATGAGACATACATATCCAGTTGTATTTTAAATTTTCTAACTCATTTACAGATTTCATCATTTTTTCAGAGTCCCAGTTCCACAGATTAGGATATGGAATTATATTTCCGTTCTTATTCTTAACTAAGTCTCCTGCAAATAAAACATCTTCAAAAAGCATACAAACATGTCCTGGTGTATGTCCTGGTGTATGAATAATTTTTATATTTCCAACTTGCATATTGTCTCTATGAGGCTCTATATCTTTAATAATTCTTTTTGCAATTGTCTTTCCAATAAATTTTTTGAATCCAGGTCTATCCTTCTCTCCTATAATAAATGGGATATCTTCCATATGAGCCCACACTTTTGCTCCTGTATATTCTTTCAATAACTTAATATTAGACATATGGTCAACATCATGATGAGTCAGTAAAATATGCTTAATATCAGTTAGTTGAATCCCAAGTGTTTTTAATTCTTTAATTATACCATTCCCCATAAAAGGAAGTCCTGTATCTATCAATGTAATCTCTTCATCAAACACAATAAAACAATTTGCACCACGAGTACTATCTAACAACAAGATATTTTCTTTTATTTGCATAAATAAATCCCCCTTTTTTTATATTTTACCTATATAATTAATTAGTAAAGTTATAATAAATTATAGTGCTTTACATTAATTTTATTCGCAATAGTATACCGTTGTTATATAAGTATACCACTAGTATACTATTTTATCAATGGAATCAGTAAAAAGGAGTGTTTTATATGCCAGAATTATCAAAAAGAGATAAAGAAAAAATCCAAAGAGAAAATGAAATTGTTGTCAAAGCAGAAAAATTATTTTGTCTTAATGGATTTGATAACACCTCTATGAATGAACTAGCAAAGGAAACAGAATATACAAAACGTACTATATATAAATATTTCTCATGCAAGGAAGATTTGTTTTTTGCTGTTGTACTAAGAGGGTATAAAAGACTTTGGGATAGTGTTAAAATAGAAAGTTCAAGAGGTAAAACTGGATTTGAAAGATTAAAATTTTCATATTCTGCATTTCATAAATTCTACTGTAAAGAGCCTTCTTTATTAGCTTTAATGGGAATGATTGGACTTGTACAATCTAAAAACTCAGACTTAGAGATACCTTTTAAAGAAAAGTTTTTTTCTTTCAATAAGTTTATGTTTGAAGAAATACAAGAACTATTTGAAATAGGAAAAGTTGATGGAAGTATTAGGTCAGATATTGAGATACCCACTCTTATGTATTCATCAATATTTACACTTACAGGATTTTTTAATTTATTATCTATAACAGGAAAATCGTATCTCAACAATTTTAATATAGAAGAAAAAAAATTTATTGAAACCACTCTTGGTCTTTTGATAGATTCACTTAAAGCGTAGTTTTAATTTATAAGTTTTTTGACAGGAATTTTATTTTCTGTGCAGGATAATCTAGAGGATAAAATGATAACTTTGTTGTAGAACAAGGATTTCCATTGTGTATGATTTTGTGTATCTGTATAATATCTGTATAAATAGAAATTTACGTTGGAGGACTGTGTATGGAAGAAAAAGATAAAAGAAATAGTTATGTTACTTTATTTATGTTTATAGGTGCAGGTATTGGTATTGCTATCGGTTTTGCGATTGGTATCTCTCAAGGAAAAACTGGAATATCTATGTGTTATGGATTAGTATTTGGAATGATAGTAGGAGCTGGTCTTGGAACTATTATAGAAAAGAGCAATAGTAAAGATTAAAACAAATTCCAGTTTGGTAACTGAATATTCAATATCACACAAGCAGTTAGTTATTTATGCTGATAACCATATTTTTACACTATAATTTCTTTTAAATGAAAGGACTGAAAATAAATGGCAAAAATACTTCTTTTAGAAGATGATGATACAATTGCATTTGGGATAAAAGCTTCCCTAGAAAAGAAAAACCATGTAGTTTGTTGTTATAGTACAATCACTGAAGCTAAGAAAAAATTTGACAAAGATATCAATTTAATTCTACTTGATTTAAATTTACCTGATGGGATTGGATATGAATTTTGTAAATATGTTAAAAATATAAGAGATATTCCAGTGATATTTTTGACAGTGCGCGATGATGAAAAAGATATTGTACAAGGTTTGGATATGGGTGCAGACGACTATGTGGTTAAGCCATTCTTACTTTCAGTACTTCAATCTAGAATTAATGCTGTACTTAGACGTACTCATTCTAACACTACTAGCACTCTTACATGTGAAAATATAAGATTGAATAAAGATGAAGTCAAAGTATATTTGGACAATATTGAAATCTCTTTGACAGCAGGAGAATACAAACTACTCCTAAGTCTAATGGAGAATAAAAATAAAGCACTTACTCGTGCAAAACTCTTAGAAATGCTCTGGGATATAGATGGCAACTTTGTAAATGATAATACTCTTACTGTTACAATAAAGCGACTTAGAGAAAAACTAAAAAATCCATCCTGTATAAAAACCTTGAGAGGTATAGGATACAGAATGGAGGACAGCTAGTGAAAATAAAAAAATATATCAATAATACTGTTATTTTTATAGTATTCTGTTTAGTTATTACTATTTTGTTAAGTATAATTCTAACAACTGTAACTTCTTCTGAAGAATATAATATGATAGCTAAAACCATTGGTACATCCTATCAACTTAATCCTAAATCTACAGAACATATTTTAGAATCACTAAAAAATTCAGATTCTCATGACTTTAATGTGGGAAATGAGATTTTATTAAAACATGGTTATACTAAAAATACATTTTGGTATAAAAACTTTTTTTATTTCATGATAGTGTCCTTTATTATAGTGTCAACAATGGCTATAGTTATGTTTATAATTCAGTATAGAGAAAAAAGAAAAAATATGAATAGAATAAATATGCTTACGAGCTATTTAGAAGAAGTAAATTTAGGAAAAGAATCTGTACTTTTACGTTGTGAAGATGAGTTTTCACATCTTGAAGACGAGATATACAAAACTGTGGGAGAACTTCGTTGCTCAAAAGAATTTGCTTTAAAAGAAAGACAAACTCTTTCAGATAATCTTGCAGATATCGCACATCAACTTAAAACTCCAATTACTTCTATGTCGCTCATGGCACAGTTACTTGCAGAAAGTTGTCCCGAGGAAGAAATAGATTACCTCAACAGACTTACAAATCAAATATTAAGATTAGAAAGATTGGTGTCATCCTTACTTACTTTGTCAAAGTTAGATGCAAGTACTTTAATATTTGAAAGTAAGCTTATAGATGTCCATTCTCTTCTTACTCATGCAGTTGAACCTATAGAAGAAATTTTAAAAGAAAAAAACCAGACATTTCTTATTGAAGACTCTTCGTTTGTAGAATTTAACATTGATATTAACTGGACTTTGGAAGCTCTTTTAAATATTCTTAAAAACTGTAGTGAACATGTAGAAGATGGTGGACAGATTGTTGCTTATTATAGTAAAAATCCTCTATACATTGAAATTATTATAGAAGATAATGGTAAAGGTTTTGCTCAAGAAGACCTGCCATATATTTTTAATCGATTTTATCGTGGTAAAAATGCTAGCAAATACAGCATTGGTATAGGTCTTGCTCTATCAAAGTCTATTATCGAAAATCAAAATGGTACTATACATGCAGAAAATTGTCATCATGGTGGTGCAAAATTCATAATTAAGTTTTATACATAAAAAACTGGATTATAGGAAAACACCTATAATCCAGTTACATTATATCTTATTTATCATTTATACATTATTTATAACTTACACACAATATTATTTAAAGTTGCTTTAAAAAAATATTCAAATAAATCTTGTTTATATTGTCTCATTTTTTATAGATTCTACTATGTTTTCATTATTTAATTGTTTACATCCCATAATATACGATGCTATTACTACAATAAGTATCAATATGGTAAAACTCGTCACTATGGATATTGGTGCAAATAATAAGTACTCCATAAAACTTATTTCATTTATATGGATGAAAGCATACAATATAGCTATTTGCACAGGAATACTGAGTAATAATGGTGTAAGACCAAAAAATAATCCTTCTAAGATAATCATCTTTTTCATGCCATTTGGAGACAATCCTGCAGAACGTAACATAGCAAATTCTTGTCGCCTACTTCTAAGATTCCCTGAAACAGTCGCCCATACATTTGATAAACCAATTGCAGCTAACAATGCTGTAATAAATCCTACTATTAAATTCATAGTTATTTGTCCACTATCACTTAACTCTTCATTTTCTACAACATCATTAATCCTATAATCACCTGACCCATAATATTGGTTGCAAATAGATTCAAACTCTTTTCTTACTTTAGAAATATTATCATGATTATCTATTTTAAATAGCCCTGTTATCCTATTTGATTTTAATCTACGATTTTCATGGTAATTTTTAGACATATCTTGTACTGTAGACATTGGTACTACTTGAATTAGTGTGTATCTACCAAGCCTTTCTGCTATTTGTGGAAGTGTATCTGTAATAGCTCCTACTTTCATGTTAAAAGTATAATTTCCCTCATCTTCATCATATACTTTTTCATTCAATGTAATGTTATCTCCTACAGAAAGATTTAAATAATCTATATATACTTTATCCCTACGTGTACTACGCTCAACATCTTCCTCACGATTATATACAATTGAAATTGGATTTTTTGTATCATAATATGGTTTAGGGTCTATAGAAAGTTGTTTGCAATATTTTGCAAAACTCTCATCATCAAGTCCAATCATAGTTGAAGTGATACGAAACTTACCATCACGTTCTATAGGAGAATATTTTTTAGCTGAGACTATATTTTTAAATCCTCCACTCTTTGCAAGCTCTTTTGAAGCATCTTTTTCAGTTAACCAAGTTGCTGCAGACATTTTTAGATAATATAATGAACTCTCTACACCTTGTGTATTGTTTAATTGCTCTAAAAACTGTTTTTCTGTAGGTTCACTATTTTCCAAATACAATGATATATCCCTTTGACTCGCATAAATATCACTACCATAAACACTCTCTGCACCTTTTTGACATGCAATTATATTTAGAAAGCTTGTCAATAATAAAAAAGAAAGTGTTAAAGATATTGTTGCAGTACGATAAGATTTTTTACGGGCACGAAGCGCATTTACTGCAAGTTCTCCTTCTATACCAAATAACCTTGTTAATGAGTATTTATTAGAACTTTTAATTTTAACACTATCACCTTGTCTGATTGCTTCTATAGGTGCTAGTTTTGATACTCTACGTGCTGGTATCAGTGCGGAAACCCATACTGTTATTATTGTAAGTAAAACAGCTGGTAAGAAAGCAGGAATACCATAAGTAAAGATTACCTGTTGATTATCAATATTAATATTTACTGAATTAATATAACTTACAAGGCCATTACACAATGCCCACCCTAAAAATAAACCTATAGGTAAAGGGATAATTGTCAATAAAAAACCTTCAAAAACTACAGACTTTTTAATCTGCTTTGGAGATGCTCCAATGCTAGCTAGTATGCCCAATTGAGTAAGTCTAGCATTTGCTGATAATGCAAAAGCATTATAAATCACCATTACAAATACAGCCACTATAAAGATTGCTATTGTTAAATACATAAGAGGTGTTGAAAATTTTTCTATACTGTTCATAGATGCTTTCTGTTCTGGAGAAAAGACTAACATCTTTAAAAGATAATTACTATTATACTTAAGATTGTATTTTCCATATTCATTCATTTTCCATCCTAATGATTTAGCAAGCTTTGGAAGCTCTTTATATGTATCTCTAATATTTTTAAATCGCAAATATACAGTAATATTATCACTAGGCTTTATACTTGCTCTATCAAGATAACCAAGAGCTGTATATGCAGGTACAACTGATGAAGTAGTAACATCTATTTTCCCTACTATTGTCAACACAGTTTCTGAAATCTTTCTAAAACTTTCACCTTTTGCTGTTGGTGCTGTAGGTACAATATAATTTTCATTTAAAACCCTATCTCCTATTGGGATAGTAATCTTATCACCAACTTTTACATTTGGATTACTTTCAAAATATTGTTTTGAGAGTGCAATTTCATTAGCATTATTTGGTCGACGCCCCTCTAGTATAGTGTCTTTTTCTGGCATAGAATTCCAATATTCTGATGTGGCATTTCTATAAATTATGTAATCCCTTTTATCATCATTAATTTTACCTACATACCATGGTCCTTTAATCATCACATCATCAACTGAAGAGAAATTTTCAATTAATGATAAGTCACTTCCATGAGTTTCATCAAATAATTCTCCATGCCAATTACCTTCTTTCTCAACTGAAAGTCTTATAAAATCACTCCACATTGTATATAATAATCCACATAAAGAAGACATCATAGTTGTAGTAAGTAATATAGCCAACATTATAGCTATACTACTACGCTTATTACGACGTACAAAATCTAAGGTGTATTCTTGAAGAATATTCATTTCTTCACCACCTTTTCAGAAACTATCATACCATCTTCCATAGTTATAATGCGATTTGCTTCTAATGCTATTTTTTCATCATGAGTAATAAGAAGTATTGTTTGATTAAATCGTTTATTTGATAAGTTTAGTAAATCTACAATTTCTTCAGAATTTTTTCTATCAAGATTACCTGTTGGTTCATCTGCTAATAAAATAGCTGGTCTATATATTAAACTTCTAGCTATAGCTACTCTTTGCTGTTGCCCACCTGAAAGTTGACCTGGAAGATGTTTTAGCCTATCAGTTAATCCCAAGGTAGATACAATTTCCGAAAACCTATCTTCATCCACTTTCCTCTTATCAAGTAACATTGGTAATAATATATTTTTTCTAACATCAAGAGTAGGTATAAGATTATAAAATTGATATATAAGCCCTACTTTTCTGCGTCGAAAAATTGCCAATGCTTCTTCTTTTAAGCTTGCTATCTCAGTATCTTCAATATAAATTTTTCCAGATGTAGGTCTATCTACTCCTCCAAGCATATGGAGTAATGTAGATTTTCCAGAACCAGAGGCTCCTACTATGGATACAAAATCACCTTTTTGAACTGATAAATTCAAATTATTAAGAGCCGTCACCATAGTTTGATTTGAGCCATATGTCTTTGTTAAATTTTCACATTTTAGTATTTCCATATATAATCATCTCCTTTATAGTTAAAGTTTAGCAATCCAAAATGACATTATAGTGACACTTCAAACTAAATGTTGACTCTCTCTCAAAATACTTTTTTCAATTAAATATGATACTTTACATAAACACCTTATAAATTTTAACCAATATAAGATTATTTTTTATTAAAATTTTGCTCATATCCTTTTACATATACTTAAAATAATATAAATAAAATAAAAACTATGCAATATATTTATCAATTCATTGCATAGTTACTTAAATCTACCTAATATTTTAGTATAAAGTTATGTCTATTATATAGTACTGTAATAGCTATTAATTATATCAATTGCAATCTCTTTTACTTTTGGTCCTCCAATTTTTTTATTATAATCATCTGATTTAATAGCAAAGTAATATTTATCATCTTCATTTTCTACCATCCCAACAAACCATGCATCAACACATTGCTTCTTTTCATCAAATCCTGTTCCAGTTTTACCATATACATTTATTTTCTTATCATTTGTATCTATTTTCATAATCTCCTTCAAGAGATTAATATTCTCTTTTTTAAAACTTGTATCACCCTCAAAAATTTTAGTTAATACTTGTGTTTGCTCTTTGGGAGAGATTTTTAATGAAGATTCTAACCAGAACCCATTTAAATCTTTACTTCCATTTTTTAAATTTCCTTCCCACTCACTAATGTCACAATTCCCATATTTTAGATTATCTAGTGTATTTTGAACAAATTTAGCATCAACTTGATTCATCAGTTTTCTATGATACCAAACACAAGATACTTTAAATGCTTCTTCCAAATTAAGATTTCTATTCCAATCTTCAATCTCATAAATTGTGCCATTATACCCCATAACTGATTCTTTTGAATTTACTATTCCTTTTTCTAAACCAATTAATGTTGAAATTATTTTAAAAGTAGAACAAGGTGAAGCCCTTGTTTCAATTAACTCTTTATTGTATATATTATATTCTTTATTTTTACTACTATAAAAAACAGCCCCTCCACTAACATCTTTAAAACAATTACTATAATCAACTACATTAACTTTATCTTTTTTCTGTTGTGTACTATCTTTACTATCCAATTCATTTGATTTAAAATTTGTATTGTTACTCTTAATATTTTGTTCTTTACTCTTTTGATTACTTTCCATTGAATGTTTTGCTATAAATGCAATGATTAATAGAATAATTATTAAAATAAAACTTGTCTTTCTTTTCATATCTTACTCCTTCCCTATATATGTATATTTATAATCCTCCTTTAAAATAATAGACATCATCTGCCATATACTCTAAACGTGGAGCTTGAATGTGTTTATTTATAAAATCTAACTCTGGCTTATTTCCTTTTAAATCTTTAAAGAATACAATCCCATCAACAGATTGTAATTCAGCTCCAAAGAAAAAACAAACTGATTTTTTATTACCAACTATCTTAGTTACATCTACATTTCTATTTAACTTATTTATTTTATTTACTACTTCTTCGGAAAAAATATTTTCTAACTCCTTTTTGCCAAGTTTAATATTTAGATTATATTCAGAATTTAACTTTTTTTCATCACATGCTTTTAAGACTGCTTGTGCAACCTCTATATAATCCTTTTTGTAAAGTTGGAATCTAAAACTTTCACTTGGTCTAGGAAGAAATATAGTAGATATACTTATAAAAGTACAAACTATACATCCGATTACTTTTCTTTTATTTAAATCTTTTCTAAGATGTAGCTTAATAATATGTACACAAATCCATATGAAAGCAATCAACATTAATGGTATTGCAAATAATCCTATGAATAGTAAAATCACTCCTCCTCTCAATATAATATTTCCACAAAGAAATAAGAAGTCACTTACAAGAAATAAAGCTACAGGAATAATTATTCCTTTTATATTTTCTTTACCTAATATAATTATGTTGATTAAAGCTATTATAAAAACAGCTATTATAACTATCAGTAACATTGTTCTCTCCTTTCAAGTAGTAAAATTATGTCTGAGTATACACTTAAAACTTACTATTGTAATATTTAAAATATTACAATAGTAAGTTTTAAAAGTCAAGTTATTTAAATCTTTTAAACTAGCTCATTTTTACTAAATTCTAAATAAGTTTTATAATAGGAGTTTTGTTTTTATATGTAGCATACTAATTAATACTGTTTACACTGTAAGTAAATTTAAAAATAATATCTGTAATATAGCAGAATATATCATGAAAATAAATTTTAATCTTATTATAATATAACTACATAATATAATTATGCTACTAAAATATATAAAGAAAGGGCTTAGTATTTATGTCAGATATCATAATAAAGGGACTTACACATAATAATTTAAAAAACATCTCACTTAAACTTCCAAAAAACAAAATCATTGTCTTTACTGGAGTTTCTGGCTCTGGAAAATCAAGTATTGTATTTGACACAATTGCGGCAGAATCACAAAGACAAATGAATGAAACATATTCAGCATTTATTAGAGGTCGACTTCCAAAATACAAAAAACCTCATGTAGAACTGATTGATAATTTAACTGCTTCTGTAATCGTGGACCAGTCTCCTCTTGGTGGCAATGCACGTTCTACAGTAGGAACTATAAGCGATTTGTATTCTTCACTAAGATTATTATTTTCTAGAATTGGCAAACCATATATAGGAACAACATCATATTTTTCGTTTAATGACCCAAATGGTATGTGTAAAAACTGTTCTGGAATTGGTAGAGTCAAAGCGATTAATATTGAGTCTATTCTAAATCCTGAAAATTCATGGAATGCAGGTTGTGTAAATGACTCTCTATTTAAACCTAATTCATGGTATTGGAAACAGTATGCTGAATCTGGACTATTTGATTTAGATAAACCTCTGAAGGATTATTCTATGGAGGAATATAATTTATTGCTATATGGCTCAAAAGATGGAAAAAGCAAGCCTGAAAATTCAAAAGTTGAAGGTATTTTTAATAAATACAATCAAACATATCTAAATCGAGATATTAGCAATATGAGCAAACACACCAAAGAAAAGTCGGAAAGACTTATAACTGATGAGGAATGTCCTGAATGTCATGGAAAAAGATTAAATAAAGATGCTCTTAACTGCACTATTTTAGGGTATTCTATAGCAGATATGAGTAATATGGAATTTACTGAACTTTACAATTTACTCTCTCAAATAAATGATGATAGAGTTGAAACTGTTGTAGATACTCTTACTGATGGCTTGAAAAGAATGATTGATATTGGACTTCCTTATTTACATCTAAATAGAGAATCAACTTCTCTATCTGGAGGAGAAGCTCAGAGATTAAAACTTGTACGCTATATGGGAAGTAGCCTCACAGGTCTAACCTATATTTTTGATGAACCTAGCACTGGAATGCACCCAAGAGATGTACATCGTATGAATCAATTATTAAAAAGACTTAGAGACAGAGGAAATACAGTTCTGGTGGTAGAACATGATAAAGATGTCATATCTATAGCAGATGAGATTATAGATATTGGTCCAAATGCTGGTAAACATGGGGGAAATATTATATTTCAAGGTACCTATAATGAATTACTTCTAGCAAATACACTTACTTCAAAAGCTATGAATTTGTCATTATCTCTAAAATCTAACACTCGTAAACCAAAAAGCTTTCTTCCCATTAGAGGAGCTTGTTTGTATAATCTAAAAAATGTTGATATAGATATACCGGTTGGAATCATGACAGTTGTTACTGGAGTTGCTGGTTCTGGAAAAAGTACTTTGATTTCTAGTATTTTTGCAAAAAAATATGAAAAAGATGTTATTAAAATTGACCAAAACCCTATCACAACTACAAATCGCTCTATGCCAGCTACCTTTCTTGGTTTTTTTGATGAAATAAGAAAACTTTTTGCTAAAGAAAATAATGTTGGTGAAAGTTTATTCAGCTTTAATTCTAAAGGGGCTTGTCCTATTTGTAATGGAAAAGGGGTACTTGTTACAGAACTGGTATTTATGGACCCTGTTGTTAATATATGTGAAGCTTGTAGAGGTACTCGATATAATGAAGAAGTCCTGTCAAAATTGTATAAGGGTAAAAATATAGTTGAAGTTCTTTCCATGACAGTAGATGAATCACTTGAATTCTTTACGGAAAAGAAACTTTGTAAAATATTACAAACTATGAAAGATGTTGGATTATCTTATATGACTTTAGGTCAGCCACTTAGTACACTATCTGGCGGAGAATGTCAAAGAATTAAACTAGCAAAAAATCTTAATAAAAAAGGTACTATATATATTCTAGATGAACCAACTACTGGTCTTCATATGTCTGACATTGACAAGCTTATGTTGATTTTTGAAAGAATAGTAGACAGAGGTAATACAATTATTATCATTGAACATAATTTAGATGTTTTAAAGCAAGCAGATTGGGTGATAGATATTGGACCTGATGGTGGTAAAAATGGTGGTCAGGTAGTATTTGAAGGTACTCCATCAGAAATGTTAAAAAAAGGTAATACTATAACATCAGACTTTCTTAGAAAATCAATAAAAAAAATAAGAACAATGGTGTAAATAAAACTACAGAAGAAATGCTTTTTATTTTAAAAAATATCTATTAAAGTATGGAATAAGAATACACATAATTATATATTTTATTTATGGCTTGTACAGTTCTAATTACCTCAAATAGTACTTCTGATATTTTGTTAATTTTATAGAAGACACTTTAATCTATAGAATTAACAAAATCTCAGTATTTCCCCTATCAGAAATCAACAAGGGAAAAATCGTTTTATCCAGTGCTGGCGTAGTTTAAAGTGCCTCCTCCTTGATATAGTAGCGGATACATTGCTTTAATTAGCGCTAAGCTTCATGTTCCGACTTACTTTACCACACAATCATCTGCCTTCACATCGTTTTCGGTTCCTATTGCCACTTCGTTCTGCCTGATACCAGCCACAGTTTTATTAACAGCTATGTTGCCTGTGATTGACTGGACCACATCCACAACATTAAAATGACACATTCGTCATTTTAACATTGACATGACATAGAAAAGAGAGTATAGTATAGTATATCATATAATAATGACGATAAAGTCATTTTAAGGGAGGTTGATGTAATGCCAAAAGTAAATGAACAGTATTTGGAGGAAAAACGGGATCAGATACTGGATGCTGCATTTGATGTTTGCATGTCCAAGCCAGTATATACAGTTAAAATGAAAGATATTATTGAGAAAACAGGCTTTAGTCACGGGCTTGTATATCGTTATTTTACTAATTTGGAGGATATCCTATTTGCCCTCATTAACAGAGACACATCAATTATTGACGTGTCTGCTAAAGTTGATGAAATACTGCACTCAGGACATTCTCCAGAAGATGTTGTAAAGCAGCTGTTTTCGCTATATTTTGATGCGATTATGATTGGCATCACTGGGTACGGTAAGATTTTAAATGAAATGCTTTCTACGCTTGCCAGCGACCAGCAATATTATCAGAGGTTTCGGGCAAATGTGAAGGTTGCATCCCATAGCGATTATTTACAAACGCAAGCATATCAATATATTGAAGAGCAAATACAAAAAGGCTATTTCTCTCCTAAACAGACGTTAGATGAAATATATTCTTTCATTACAGTATGTCTCAGCGGAATCGAAAGGGACTTGATTCTAACAAGGTGCTACCCTGCTATGCAATATATTCAGTTGAATACGGATGGATTACTGTTCAGCCTGTGTACATCTGTCCTTTTCATGTTGGGAAGCAGTAACCAGCCTGTCTGAAAATAAGGACAACAAGAATGAGTCCATAGTTTATTTACAATGAGGAGGTTATGCTGATGTGGAATTATTATGAGAAAAAACCAATACTACAATACTTATTGCTTGTATTTTTAATTGCATGGAGTGCTACAACAATCGTCATAATAGGCGAACGGCTTGAATGGTTTGCAGGGCCGATTGGAACTGTCGTATACTACTTACTAGTGGGTTTCTCAATTGGATTTGCTCCAGCTTATGCTGTTACGATTCTTCTTAAAAAAAGCGGACAGATTCACGGGATTAAAGAACTTTGTGAACGTATCGTCAGAACCAATCATATATCCAGCTCTCGCGCCCTGATTGTTGCTATTTTCTTTGCCAGCCAGATTGTGATCAATATCCTTTGCAATCGATATCTGGGAAAGCCTTGGTATACGATACTCCTTATGTTTCCATTCATGATTATAGGAGGCGGATTGGAAGAACTTGGCTGGCGCGGTTTTTTGCAGCCAGCATTAGAGCAAAAACTCCCTTTTTTTGCTGCATGTCTTCTCACAGGCGTGATATGGGCCATTTGGCATCTTCCGCTCTGGTTGCTACAGAACGCAAACCAATCCTCCATGAACTTCATCTCGTTTTTGTGTTGGTGTATCGCGATGTCTTTTATGTTAGCAGTCTTATACAGGCTGACTGGAAGTGTCATGATCTGTGTGTGTTTTCATGCGTGGTGCAATGCGATTGGTGGTCTATTCACAATGGACCTTCTTATCCAGCCAATACAAGCAAAGTCAATTGTGCTTCTAGGTCTCCAAGTTATTTTAGCTATGATTGCTTACATCCATATGAATTTGTCTTGGAAGTAACTCAGAAGATACAATGCTTCATATCGAAATGCAAGTTTGCTGAACTATAAGAAGTTCATATGGCTAAAGAAAATGCAAATATACCTAACAAAACCGTTTATTTGCTTTCTATGACAGATTATATTGAGTTGAAAGGTACACTTGTATCATTTATTCAAAATTTTAATTATAACCTTGTTCCTTTTATGATTACTATTTTTTTTATTAAATTCTTAGATAGAAAAGAATCAGTTGATATTCTTACAAAACGATTAGAATATCTTGAAAAAAGCAATATAGGTACTTCAAAGCAAATAGAAATTTTGAAATCCCAAGACTTGCCTGCATATATTATTTTCAACGTCAAGCACAGTGCACAAATTATTCAAACAGATATAATATCAACGAAAAAACTTATTAACACGATAAAATAAATTGATTAAACTGGAGAATCGTAAGTGATACCCCAGTTTCTTTCAAATAATGGCGACACGGGTTCTTGCCTTGATAAACTTCTGGTAAGGGCATATACGCCCTTAGCCAGCCATATCCTCTGATCGTAGGACTACCTTCTTGGCTACCCTTGCGGTAACGCTCATGCACAACAAGGATTTTTTCAACAAACTCATTAAGCATAGTTGTTGTCATGGTGTCAAAGTTTTTGTATTTGTCAATGAGGTCAATAAGCTCCCCCATTAAGAGTACAAGCGGAAAAGCACATGAAATCAGATTTTCAAGTAATTGAGTGTCAAGATGTTATACCTCATAATAAGTTAGAAAAATCAATCTTTACAATGTAAACTATATATCTCAATTAAGTTCTATCAACTGTGTTAAATTTCCAGTGTATGTAAGCTTAAGTTTATGCATAGCCCGTGTACAAGCAATATATAATAAACTACGGTCGTAATCATTGTAATATGTTTTATTATTTACTGAAGGAATAACAACTTCATCAAACTCTAGCCCCTTTGACATCTTAATAGAAGTAATTGATACACCTTTTACAAAACTAGAACTTTCAGGAGATATTAAATTAACATCATATTCTTGCTTAATAACATCATATATTGCTTTAGCCTCGCTGTTGGTTTTTAGTATAATACCAAGGGTAGCATTGTTGCTTTCCTCAAACTGCTCAATCTCCATTTTTATCTTCTCTATCTCATCTGGTTCGTTACTGCATTTAATCACAACAGGCTCCTCACCATGTCTTTCAATAGCCTCCAGCGAAGTTATATTTTGAATTTTCTTGGCAAAATTAATAATCTCAAAAGTAGAACGATAACTCTTGTTTAACATTACTAACTCTCCACCATCATAAATCTGTACCATATCATCTAATGTATGTAAATGATTAGGGTTGATTAGTTGTCCAAAATCTCCAAGAATAGTTTTTTTACATTTGAAAAGCAAGTTTATTACAGCATATTGAATAGGAGTGTAATCCTGCATCTCATCAATAACAATGTGTCTTATCACTTTGTCTTCTTGTAATCCCTCATATGCAGCATGAAGATATATAAATGGATACACATCTGCCCACTCAAGAGTATTCTTTGATGGCATTACAAACATATCTTGAATATTCATCTGTTTGAAGAAGTCCTTATACACTGTTAGAGTATTTTTTATTGTTAGCATTCTATTTAAACTTTTCAGTATATTTTTTACTTTTGGTAAGTCATCTTCCATAATATTATCTGATTCAAATCTATAATGAATATCTTCTGCTACCATCTCCAGTCTTCGCTTAACTGGATATTTATTATATGCATCAAATCTTTTTAGTATCCAGTCACTTTTAGCTATAAAACCTCCAAAAGTGTAATCTTTAGGAATAAAGACCATATTTGGCATTTGCTTTATATATTTATCCATAAGCTTTAAAAAATCAAGTGTAGACTTGAAACGTACTCTTTTTTCCCATTGTACATCATTTACTTCCAGAGAATCTTTTTCTCCCTCAAAATCAATAATCCTCTCTAATTGAACTTCTGCTATATCTTCAAAACTTAATTCACATAGAGGCTCTTCTCCTAGTTCAGGAAGTACATTAGAAATATAGTCACCAAAGACTTTATTAGGTGATAGAATAATTACATTATTTGCTGATATCTTATCTTTAAATCGATAAAGAAGAAAAGCAATTCGATGTAAGGCTATAGATGTTTTTCCAGAACCAGCTACTCCTTGAATAATGAGGGTGTCAGCCTTGTCATTTCTAATAATTTGATTCTGCTCTTTTTGTATTGTTGAAATAATGGATTTCATCTTTTCATCTGAAGTATTACTAAGTTCCTGTTGAAGAATATCATCTTGTATATTCATAGAACTTTCAAGTACATACTCCAGTATTCCATTTTTAATTTTAAACTGTCGTTTACGTGTTATTTCTCCATCTATCCATCCAAGTGGTGCATTATACCCTGCTGGTCCTATCTCACAGTCATAAAACATACTGGCCATTGGAGAACGCCAATCTAGTATTAGAAGTTCATTTTCATAATCAAATGCAAATCGACCAATATAATACTTTGAATCATAACCTTCATCTTTTAGTTGAAAATCTATCCTAGCAAAATATGGCGAATCTTTCATTTTAGCAATCTTGTCTCGAACTTTTACCATAAAAGCCCCATAACTATCTATTTGCTTTAGTGCCAGTTCATTTTGGAACATTTCATGTGGGTCTATCTCTCCACGATTTTTTACCATATATAATTTAGCATCCATGTAATCTTTATCTAGTTTATCAACTGAATTTTCTGCATTCTCCAAAGCATTATCCAGCTTATTATTTATATCTATAAGGTATGCAATCTCATCTGGAAAAGATGTTGCTAACTCCATCTCTTGTCCAGATATATTATGTTTAGGATTGGATGTAATAGAATTACAACTTTCTAATTGCTGATTTTTAGACATTTGAATCCTCCTTGCCAATTAAGTATTATCTTAAATCATTATACTGAATTGAATTTTATATTTTTTAATCATTCTTGCTCTTTGATTCAAATTTAGTTTTTGCTTTAAATTTCAGCCTCAAAATTTATATTTCTTTTTAAATAAAAAATACATTTTCTTATATTTATAATCAAAGTTATGAGAAACATGGACAGCAAAATAAATACACCTAAAAATGTAAAATTATTTTTTAATACAATAGATTATTAGTACTATTCAGTGTCTTTTTCATTTTCAGAAGACAGAATAAATTTTTGAGTAGGATACCCAAATTCAGTCAATAATTCAGCTTCTGCAAAACCTAACTTCTTTATCATATTCCGATGTCCTGTATCAGCTTTATCTCCTTCTCTAAAAGTTGTGATTGAGATAGATTTATCTATCAAAAAATTCTCAATAACCTTTTTTAGAAACACCTGTGCAATATCTGAATTACGATATTGAGGGTGTATTCCAAAAAAGTCAATGCTCCCAGTTTCTTTATTAAATACCATATTTGCAATAGCAATGTTATTAAATTTTAATATCAAGGCTCTTTCTTCCAAAATATATTGTTTTAATTGAGAGATATATTCTTCCTCCTGTAAATTTGGGAATCCATCTATGACTAATCTCACTAAACTCATCCATGATGGTATATCAGATATTTTAGCAAGTGTAATATCTTTTTCTAATTCCGATATATCTTTTGAAAATAGATTTTCTTTTTTCAAAACAAATCTTAGCTGCAAAGGATAAAATTCTTGTTCTTTTCGATATTTATTTGGAGATTTTTTATACATATCTTTAAATACAGAAGTAAATGCTTGTTGACTTTCATAGCCAGCTATCAATGCAATTTCAATAATTGTTTTTTTAGAAAATACTAATAGTTTTGCTGCCTCTGTGAGTTTTCTTCGTTTTATATAATCATGCATTGTCAACCCAACAGAAGTTGTAAAAGTTCTATGTAGATGATATTTTGAATAATGAACAGCATTAGCAACTATATCTAAATCCAGCTTTTCTGATAAATGCTCCTCTATATAATCAATAGCAGTTATAACATTATTTACTTTATAAAACATTGCAGCTCTCCTCCTTTTATCCATGAGACATTATATCAATTACTTCTTAGTCATATTTAATAAATCTTGCTATTTTTTATAATGTGAAAATTATTTTTTATATGTTTATCTCATCTTGTAACCTATTTTTCAATTTTCTTACATATTTCTAACTTAATAATATCCATTTTTTCATATAATATAATCATTGAAAAAGAAAAATAGAGTATTTCATTTGAGATTCTTAATATTCTCTTGAAATACTCTTCTTTATATAAATATTTCTTTATTTTTAAATATACACTTAATTTATTTAACTCTAAATAAACTTTTAACTTTAAGATTTACTATCTTCTATTATTTAATTAAAGACTCCAACCCTTTAATTTTCAATAGTTTTTCGTTTAATAAATCTAAAAATTTATCTATTATTTCCTGTTTATTAGATTCTTTAACTAAATAATAAATAAACCTATCTGGTGGAGCATCTTTTATGTAATGTATCTCGATATTAGATATTTCTTTAAGGTGATATGCTACTGATACTGGCACAATGGCCCATACATTTTCTTGTCTCATAAAATACTCTAAAAGAGACATTTGGTCTAAAAATACTTTAGGTTGAAGAGTTGAACGAAACCAAAAATTATGCCACAAATCATATTCAGGATTCCATGGAAGTCTTATTTCATCGGCAACATCTAAAACAGATGGATGCAATTCTCCATTGTATTTTGAGCCATAACTTGTTACCAGTAACATGGCTTCTTTAAATATTGGTATTGTTTCTATGTCATTAAAAAACATATCATCTGAAATAAGAGCTATATCAACTTCCCCCTTGGAAACATAATCATATGCTTCATAAGAATGATAGTTATAAAAATTTACATTTAAACCTATGTATCCACAGAATTTCTATTCTGTTTTGTTATTTATAGAATAGGTAACATCATTTTAGTGAGATACTCACTTTCAGGACGATTTAAATCATTCAAGTACTGATAATAGATATCTCCATGAAGTTCATATCCACTATCCTTCGCCCACAAAAATAATTCTTCAAGTGTAGGGTCTTGCAGTTCATATGGTCCTAAATCAATTGCAGTTATTATTTTCTGTGTTGGAACAATCTTTTGCAAAATTTCATTTTCTGTATCCATATTATTAAATACAGAATGATTAGCTACAGGAAAACCTACTTCAACATCTAATTTTTCTAAGTCCATGTTATGAAAGCATACAATTGGTGCTCCTGCAGACAATATTCCCTTTTCTTCCAGATAGTTGGAAATTTTTCGAAAACTTTGCTGTGAAAACTCTGAAAATTCTACCATAAAGTCAATAGTTTTTCGTATTGCTAAAATGCAATACGAAGGCTGTTCAGCCATCGTTATATTAGATATTCTAGCCATTTCATATCCTCCATTACTTTATTTTTATTTCTTAGCCTCTGTTTCGTAGTTTTTATTCTTAGTTGCATCTTTATATTAACAGTATAACAAAACCAATATTATGATGCTTGTCACACAGTGCTCTTATTTTAAGTAAATACAAATGGATTGAAAATAATGAATAACTCAAATAAGAAATAGTACTGCTTATTATAAATCACTAGTATTCATCCTTGAAATTCATAAAGAAAATCAATATTAATCTTGTAGTTCTTCTAATATATAAATAACATTAGGATTAAACATATTTTCTAGGTTACTACTTTTAGAGTCATTTTTTGCATAAAATTAAGAGATAGTTTAATAGCTATCTCTTAAAATAATTCTACTATTTGAATTTAACTAAATCTTATTTTTATTATCAAGTTACTAATATACTAAAACATTTTAACAGTTTTCATCTAGCTCCCCTAGAATCTTATGAATATGAATCATTAAATATAATTCCTCCTGACGAGGCAATTTTCTAGAGTATTCCTTGTGTATATAGGCTCCTATTTTCTTTACACATTCATATTCTTCCTTACAATTTTTACGCACTTGATTATATATAAAATCTATCTTTTCTTTTGATGGTTCATTAGCCAGAAATCTTTGAGAAAAAGCCTTTAGATGCATTACAAATCTCATATAATAAAATGATTCTTTATTATATACAATAGAAAAGTGATAATGAACTATTTGTAAAATGGCATTCACAATTTTAGCACTTCTCTTGTTTCTATCACTATAAGGATTGTCTTGTTGTGCATTTATAAAATGGCCTGCTATATTACCAATTTCCTCTTCTGGTAGGTCTAGACCAAGAACCTCCTTAAAAACAGTAATCGCATATTTTCCTATATCATATTCTTTTGGATTAAATTCTTTAATTTCAAACAAATAGTAATTCTCAATCATTATACCTTCTTTAAAGCGTCTCACTGCAAAGGCGATGTGGTCAGTTAAAGCCAAGTATATATGGTTCATAAGTTTTAAATTATACTTTTCTATTCCATATGAGATTATCATTTGAGCTATACCAAAGTATTCTGCATCTATTTCTGATGCAAGTTGTACAATGCTCTTTTTTATATTTTCATCATGAAGAACGAAAGTTTTTTCTATATCTTCTTTATTTAACTCAGACCCAATCTTATAATTATGACCAATTCCTTTTCCCATCAATATTATCTCTTCGTCATTATCATCCTTTGCAAGTAGCAACGAATTATTTAATACCTTTGTAATGTACATACTAAAAACCTCAATATATTATATTTATTTTGTTATTCCATTACTATTTATGACTTCTTTATACCAATAAAAACTATCTTTCTTTATTCTTTTTAAATCTAAGGTTTCATGGTCTGTTCTGTTTATGTAAACAAGCCCATAACGTTTGTTGAAACCTTGTGAAGAACTTAAAAGGTCTGTAAATGACCATAGACAATATCCCATCATTTCTACACCATCTTCAATAGCTAATTTACATGCATTTATATGAGTATTTAAATAATCTATACGATAGTCATCATGAATTTTACCATCTTCAAGGACATCTTTAGCTCCAAGACCATTCTCCGTTATTATAACAGGTAAGTGATACCTTTGCCAATATTCATTCAATGCAACTCTAAGTCCTGATGAATCTATTGATGCTCCATACTCTGAAGCCTTTAGATTAGGATTCATTGACATCTTAAATAATCCATACATACTAAAGTCAACGGTTCCTTCTCTTAGTCCAAATGGATGTTGTGAATCCTCAGGTAAGGCCTCTGCACAGTTTGTTCTATAATAATTTACAGCTATGAAATCCATTTTAGCTTTTTTAAGTACTTCTTTATCTTCATTTTCCATATGAGGGACTATATTTCTTTTCTCAAGATAATTCATATAATACCCTGGATACTCTCCATAATAATGCATATCAAGCATGTAGTACACTTTAAAGTTGTCATTCATTCTTGCTGCATATACATCTTCTGGTTTAGATGTAAGAGGATATGTTACAGATGATGATACTGCTGCTCCAATCTTGCTTCCTTCTATCATTTCATGGCATGCATTAACTGCCAATGCATGGGCTAAACAAAGATTATAATCCATTTGAGCACGCATTTTATCTATCTTCCATGGGTCTGTTTCATTATATATATTAATTCTCTCTTCTACTCTAACTATTAAATTCTGTTCATTATGAGGTTGCCAATATTTCACTCTATCTCCAAAATGCTCAAAGCATACTTTGGCAAATCTTTCAAAGGCATAAACAGTCTCTCTACCTTCCCAACCATTATACTTCTCCACTAGTGCAAAAGGTAGGTCAAAGTGATATAAAGTTACAAATGGCTCAATGTCACACTCTATTAATTTATCTATTACTTTATTATAAAAATCTATTCCCTTTTGGTTTATTTCTCCTTCCCCATCTGGAATTAGCCTTGCCCATGAAATTGAGAAACGATAAGTTTTCATTCCTAATTCTTTCATCAGTTCAATATCTTCTTCATAATTATGATAAAAATCTGATGCTACTTTAGTGTCTGCTTGCAAGTGAGACTTTTTAAAAGAATTGTAATCAGCCACTGTTTTTCCTTTATTATCTTTATCCCAAGCTCCTTCCACTTGAAATGCTGAAGATGATGCTCCCCATAAAAAATCTTTTGGAAATCCTGTATTCATAAGTGTCACTCCTTTTATATTAATGTTTTAATCGTTTTATTTGTTGCTTTATTGCACTAAGCTAATTTTTATAGTTCTAATCAATTTAATTATTAACTAATGAAATTATTTTATCATTTGTAGATACATGACTGGATTTACAAGAAATCACCTGTGCAAAATCAAATGTATTATTTACTATAACTGGTGTAGTTACATCATATCCAGCTTTTTTTATTTCATCTATATCGAAAGTTATCAGTTTAGAACCTTTTTTCACTAAATCTCCTTGATTAACATGTTTTACAAAGTGTTTTCCATTTAACTCTACTGTATTAATTCCAACATGTATCAACATTTCTGCTCCATTATCTAGCTTTAATCCTATTGCATGTAGTGTTGGAAATAAAGAAGCTACTTCACAATCAGTAGGAGCTATTATTACGCCTTTTGTAGGTAATACAGCTATACCTTCTCCCATAGCTTTTGATGCAAATACATCATCTTTTACTTCTGATAATTCTATACAATCTCCTTCCACAGGTGAAGTTATATCAACAATGCCCTCTTTTGTTTCTACTTTTATAGTAGAGCTATTTCCTTTAGAAGATTCTTCTAAATCTTCAAACCCAACCAGATAAGTTAAAATAGCTGAACCAAAAAATGCTATAGCACAACCTCCTAGATAACTTAAAAAACCTAACGTTCCTGCTTCAGCATATACAGGTATAGTTAAAACACCTTGGTTTGCGAATGCGTTACCATAAGAGCCACCCATTCCCATTATGCCACCTCCAATTGCACCACATATTACAGCACATACCATTGGTTTTTTTAACCTAAGATTAGCTCCATATATTGCAGGCTCAGTTATACCAAATAGTGCCGTTATAGTTGCAGACATAGAGATTGTCTTTAATCCTTGATTTTTAGTTTTAAAGAATACACCTAGAGCAGCTCCTGCTTGCGAGAAGTTTGCGGCTCCTGCAAAAGCCAATAAATTCTGTCTTCCAGTTTGAGCAACATCACTTATACCTATTGGTAGTAGTGCTCTATGTGCACCAAATATAACTAATACGCACCATAATCCACCTATGAATGCTCCACACAATGCAGGGCTTAGTTCATAAATATACTTGTAAACAAAGTTTATAACATTTCCTATATATATCCCAATTGGTCCAAATAAAAACAATGTTGCAGGTAAGATTATAACTAATGATAAAGTTGGAACCATTATTATTTTAATTACTTCAGGTATATACTTTTCCAGTATTTTTTCAACATATGAAAGAGCCCATATAGCAATAATTATTGGAATAACAGATGATGTATATGTGGCCTTTGTTACTGCTAATCCTAAAAATCTAACTGTTTCTTCCCCTGCCATCAAAGCTGTAAAGGCTGGATAACAAAGTGTTGCCCCTAATACCATAGATATTATTTTATTTGCATTAAACACTTTAGCCGCAGTATATCCTAGTATGATAGGCATAAAATAGAATATAGAATCAGCCATAGCATTTAGAATAATATAACTTTGAGTCTCTTTTATATCTACACCATTTTTATTCATATAGTACATAGCAAGAACTGATAAAATACCTTTAATCATACCAACCCCTGCTATAGCAGGTATTGTAGGTGTAAATATTCCAGCTACAGCAGATAATATAGAGTTCATGATACCTTGTTTTTCTTCATTTCCATTTTTATTATCTATTTCACTTGATTGAGGTACCATTTTTACAATCTCATCATACACTTTTTTTACTTTATTACCAATTACAACTTGTATCTGACCCATACTCTCTACAACAGTTATTACTCCTTCAGTTCTGGCTAACTTATCCTTATTAACCTTAGAGGTAATTTTAACTTTGAATCTAAGTCTCGTCATACAGTGAGTAACTTCATTTATATTCTCTTTTCCACCTACATTTTGTAGAATTTCTTGAGCTACTTTTTTATAATCCATATATAAATCCTCCATCTTTAATTATAGGCTTTTTGTTTTTATGGCCAATTAAACAAAAAAATCGAACCAAATAAATAGATTATACCCATAGTACTATATAGGTAACCTATAAAAATTGATTCGATCTTGCCTGCATCACCAGTAACACGTCTACTGTAATATTCAAATTTGTTAACTTTATAGTAACATAAGCGTTTTCTTAATTCAACTATAAAATATAATTTTTCAACAAATAATTCTTATTGTTATATCGAAATTTATTTTTAAAATTTTAAAATACTTGATTTACTAAACAAAATGGTATATTATTTCCATTATAAACATACCATTTGGAGGATAATATGAAAAAAATATTTAATCAAAAATTACTTTTACTCTCTATTGTTGTATTTTTCTGGTTTTCACAATACGTATACATACCTTTTCAAAATCCATATTTAAGTATATGTCACGTATCTACAAACATGATTGGTATAATAATAGGCTCATATGGAATCTCACAATGCTTACTAAGACTTCCTATTGGGGTTTTTGCAGATTCTATAAACAAACATAAAATATTTATACTATGTGGAATTTTATTTGCTGGTTTGGCATCTCTTATAAGAGTTATTTCTCCTGGAGGAGAAGGATTTCTTATAGCTAATATCTTATCTGGAATAGCATCATCAACTTGGATTTCTTACATGGTTCACTACACTGATTTTTTTTCCATAGAACATCAACAAAAAGCTACAAGTACAATAATTTTGGTAAACAACCTAGGAATGTTAATTGGATTTGTCATGAGTACCTTATTTTATGAAAAATTAGGAATGGTAAATTTGTGTATTATGAGTGTAATATCTTCAATCATTGGTACACTTCTAGCCTTAAATGTAAAAAATCATTACTCAGGAAAAATAACCGAAAAAATCCCATTTAAAAATTATTTATCTATATGTAAAGACAAAAGACTTGTATTTTTTTCTTTTATGGCATTGATTCAACAAGGAATCCAAATGTCTACAACAATGTCATTTACTACTCAAATTCTTAAACAACTAGGCTCTAGTTCTACCATTATAGGCTTATCTTCTATATTTTACATGGTATGTGCTGTTGTATCTTCTGGATTTGCTTCTACTAAATTTTGTACAAAGCATGGACCAAAATTTTGGATTCCCTCAGTGTTTTTTTTGATTTCAGTTTATTGCTTTCTAGTTCCAACAGTAAAAAGTATTAATATAATATTTATGCTACAATCGTTACCAGGAATATCTACAGGTATACTTCTTTCTTACCTTACTAGTGAGTCTATGAAAAATATACCAAAATATCAAAAATCTACTGCAATGGGATTTTTTCAAGCAGTTTATGCTATAGGAATGTCTATATTTCCAATGCTAGTTGGTAAAATATCAGATTATATTTCAATACAATATGGTTATTTTACTTTAGCTTTTATTGCTATAATTGCTTCCATATTATCTTATACATACTATAAAAAATTAAATTTACCTCTTAATTGTGATATAATACACTCATAAAAAATTATATGTTTAGGAGTTTTTATGACAAATTTAAGTGCCACTGAACAAATTATTGATTATATTAAAGTAAATATTCTAAATGGAAATTTTAAAATTAATAGTAAATTGCCAAGTGAAAGAAAGATTGCTGAACTATTTAATATAAGTAGAATTCCTGTAAGGAATGCTATAGACAAACTTTGTAAAGAAGGAATACTTAGGTCTATTCCCTATTCAAGCCCCATAGTTGAAGGATTTAAAAAAGTTGACCTTTTTTCTGATAATGAAGTTTATAAAAATCATAATATACAAGAATTTTACGTTGAATCTTTAAGAGCAAGACAACTTATAGAAAGTGAAGCTACTAAGTTAGCCATTTTAAATGCTACTTATGAAGAACTTCAGAGAATAAGATATGCTTACTTGAAATCTGTAGAAGAACTAGACAAAGTTTCACAAGGCTTAATAGAAGAATGTTATGACGCTGACCTGCAATTTCACAAAGAAATAATTTTAGCTTCTCATAATCCAATTTTTATAAAGTATTATGAACTAATACCTAAAACTGTGTCTTCTAATCAACACTTTGGCTTTAAATATAGAAATTCACTACAAGATATGATTAGTCATCACAATGAGATAATGATGGCTTTTGATAGTAAAGATGCTAATTTGGGTTATACATCAATGTATAACCATTTAGAGGGAGTTATTCAGTTATTTCAGCGTGATTAAACTTCTATTTGTAGGTCTTATAGTTAAACTCGTGAGAATTATAGGTCTAATAGTTAAGACTTATGAGAACTAAATATTTATAATATGTACTATAAAGAGCTTATTTTAATATACTACTAAATATAGTGTCCAAATAAGCTCTGTTTTACTATTCATAGATTATTTTATTAAGTATTATAATTAATATTAGATTGTATATAATCGTTACTTAAAAATAAACTTGACTGTAATATAAACAATTATAAAGCATTATTTGGCAGCCTTCTTTTTTCCTAGTTTAGGTATTTTTAATGATTATCATATCATTTCTTTAATTATGCATATAAAAAACAGCAAATCATAAGAATTTACTGTTTTTTATTTTGATATTTAGAATTACTTAGTTTGATATTCAAACTTACTTAATTTGATATTGAGATTTACTTAATCAGCCATAATTTAGCCTTGTAAAATTTGATTAACATCATCAATAGTTATATCCATTCTCATCGCCACTTCTGTAAGATTCATACCTTGTTCTTGGAATCTATTAACTACTGATTTCATAGACTCACCTATTTCAATTAAATGATTATCCAAGTCATAAATTCGAACTACCTTTTGCCCCCATGGTGCTTCTTCTACATCACGAAGTAAGGTAACATCATTTCTTGCATTTAGTTTTGATAGAAACTCTTCAAAAGACTCTGCTTCAAAGAATATTTCACAATTATTCTCTTTGTCTTTCATATCTTCTTTCGAGATTCCTGTCAACCAATCAAAATCTTGTTGCAATGACAATCCACTCTCAAATACAATGTTTTTTCCATAGTCAACAATAACTTTTAAATCAAATAATTCTTCATAGAATTTACGAGCAATTTGAATATCTTTTACTGCAAATAAACAACCTGCATATTTCATAAGTTACCTCCATCAACATTAGTAAATAGATTATAACATTAGTACTAGAAAAAAATATTGTAAAAAACGGACATGTTTTCGTCATTTTTAAGTCAATAAATATAAGTGTTCTCAGTAAATGTAAGTTCTCTAAATAATAGTAATATACAAAATAAACACTACTTTATAAGCGAATGGATACAAAAGTGCCATCCTGAGTTTCCACATGAACAATCTCAAGTCCCTTGTACTGCTTAAGAACAGACTGACACTCTCGAACGAGTTCCTGCAGAAATTTTTTGGTAATGACTTCCTGATATGGCTCTGGAAGTGATTTTTTAATCTCTTCAATAACCGATTCTGGCAACAAAAGAACTGCAGTATTTGCTAGAAACAATGGTATGGGTAGCCACAAATTTGTTTCTTTTGAGCGGACAATAATGCGCATAAACCTATTCTCCTAGTATTATTTTATAAAAACTTTAACTGTAGTGCCATCAGCAGAGTCAACCTCTATGATATTGCCAAGTGTTTCATTATCCAGACATTCAAGAATAGAGGTAGTAAGAGCATCTAGGTCTATACCTTGCAAATCTTCACTCTTAATTGGCAACTTACCTGTCATTTTCAACACTTGACGTATAATCTTTACAGGAAGTTGCACATTTACTTTATCACCATCTGGAGTGTCCACAATAATCTTCAACATCTTATTTTCATATGAAGTACTGCTTTGTTTAGTAAAAGCTTGACTATCAAAGTCTTCTGAATAATTCGTATACTCCTCTTGAGATGTAGTTTTATCTAATGCATCAATCAAGTCAATTGCCTCTTTGGCAGAAAGCTTTCCCTCCTCTACCATTGTTAAAATCCTCATTTTTTCATCCATATTATTTTCCTCATTTCTGCTCTTCTGTATCCATTCCAACAGAAATAGCCTCATATTTTGGTCACTACTCCTGACTACTGTCAGAAATAGAGATAGAGCTTCATTTATTTTCTTTTATTTGTTCTAATGCCTCTGCTGGAGTGATTTCTCCTTTTTCCAGTGCATCTAAAATCTCCTTTTTATGTGAATCAGAAGAAGATATCACATTAGATTTTCCGTCTAGTTTTTGGATAATATCATCTAACCTAGAACGAACAGTTGGATAAGAAATCTTTAGTTCTTTTTCCACTTCTTTTATATTACCACGACATTTTAAAAATGTTTCTGCAAAGAATAAATCATCTGCAGATAGATAGTCAAATGCACTGAGGCAGAAATCATTTTCAATCACTGTATCACAGTTTTCACATTGTAGCTTGACAACTTTAAGTTTTCTTCCACATACAGGACAGCGGCTGATAACTTGATACATCACATCACCTTCTTTCTATCTAATGTTTATAATATAAATCAAAAAATTAATAAAGTCAATATATATATTAAAATAATTAATATTTATATTAAAATAATTAATACATATCTAAAATCAGCAATAGATATATCAAGAATAGTAGATGTACCAATTGAGGAACTATTCATTTTCGATTAATTTTTGTATCATTGATAATATGTTTTAAATACACATTAGAAAATGGCTACTTTGATTTTATTTCAGAGCCACCATTTTACTAACACCTATATTTAAGATGAAACATTTCTATTCCTAAACAAAGGTTTTTAACTACTAAACAGTTGTTCACAGAATGTTGATTTATATAACCTGATGTTTGTTATAAGCCCGTATAGCAAGAAGAAGAAATACAGGAATTTCAATTATTGATGCCACTATTATGACATAGGGTGACCAGATGCTTGCCTGTCCAATATGCAGATAATTAAATCTAGTCAATTGGTACAGTAAACTATTTTGCACACCTATTCCTGCTGATGGTAAGATAAAAGTAAGCCAATTGGCTCCAGCCGAATACGTAAATATTGGAAGTAAACATGTTACAATAGCAATTAGGATAACAGAGAGTGAATCCTTGCATTTAGCTGATAAAAACAGTGTGAAACTGACAGTTGCCAGCAGTGAAATAAGCCCTCCTATTGCCAAAGTAATCTGAAGCTGCCCTAAATTAAGTGCAGGCAGACTGATAACTGAAAATAGCATCTACATAGATGTTTTCATACACTCAGTTCCAAATGCTAGATTTGAAATTGTCAAATGAATTGAAATACATATGACAAATGCTACAGTAAAAATAGTAAGTGCAGCCATAATCTTTGCAATTGCCAATCGAGAATGTCCATGCTTTGTACAGCGCAAAATACTATCTGAACCCGTTTGGTATTCATTAGAAAACGTAGGGGTCACAGCCGCTGTACAAAGAATGACTAGGAAAAAAATAAATAGAATAATATAATCAAATGCATCTCTTGAATATCCAGTATAAAGCTGAAAAGGCGTATTTACTTCTACATATTTTTGTATCGCATGTTTCTGTGCGGTTGGATATTTCTTTTGCTCCATCTGCATGATATCTTTAAGATGTTGCGTAGTCTGCTCATAAAAACCATATAATTTATCAGGAGAAATATCCATTAAGCTTATTCCCTGACCAGTCTTTGGATTAGAATAGGCTTCTGGCAGTCTTGCCAATAGAGATTGAATGGGAAATACCTTTTTTATATAAATATCTGTAGGGAATTCACCACTACTAAGGCTGTCTTCTCCATATGGCAAAACTGCACTTTGATAGATATTCAAAGCTTCTTTGAGTTTTTCCATAGTAACTTCTCCATTATTTTCCGAGCGAAGTGATTTTTTATAGGCAATTGCTTCCAGACCATTTAATTCTGCTACCTTGTTGCCGTTTTTATCATATTGATTGATGTCCTCATACAATACCGGAAGCCAAGCCATCACAACAGACATGAATAGTGAAATAAGTAATAAAATGATAGAACGACGTGATTTCAACACACGTTTTATTTCAAGACGATAAATACGAATCATTTACTTTCCCTCCTCACTTATTTCCTCTTGCGGAAATAACCATAAATATAAGTCCTCCAAACGGGGCGAAGCCATTATTGAGTCACTTGTTTTGGCTTCATCTGCCAAATAACGAACTGATACCTGATTATTACCTTCACTACGTTGATTAATAATACGAAGCTGCATTTCATACATAGGCATCTTTTCAGCAGGTATGATACAATTCCAAACTTTACCTGTAACTTGTTTGACCAATTCATCTGTTGTCCCTACATCAAGAATTCTTCCTGATTTCATAATGGCATTTTGAGTAGCAATATACTCAATATCAGATACGATATGAGTTGAAATAAGGACAATCCTGTCATGAGAGAACTCTGAAATAAAGTTTCGGAAACGAACTCGCTCTCCAGGGTCAAGTCCAGCTGTTGGTTCATCCATTATTAGAAGTTTCGGGTCATTTAACATTGCTTGTGCAATTCCCACTCGACGTTTCATTCCACCAGATAACTTGATAATTTTTTTATTTTTGACATCAGTCAAGGTAAGTGTATGCAGCAGACTGTCAATCTTTTTTCTTGTTTCTCTAGCAGGAACGTCCTTTAATGCAGACACATACTCCAAATAGTCCTTTACTGTAAAATCTTGAAAGAAACCAAAATCCTGTGGTAAGAAACCGAATAGATTTCTGTATTCTTCTCCCATTGAATGAATCTCCTTACCATCAAAAACAATTTTTCCACTAGTTGGTTTTAGAATATTCGCAATCATTTTCATAAGCGTAGTCTTACCAGCACCATTAGCTCCAAGAAGCCCCCACACACCAGGTGTAAGATTTAAACAAACATCATCAACTGCGGTTTTATTCTTAAAATTTTTTTTAAGATTTGTAATTGTTAATTCCATGTCTTTTCTCCTTTTTTATAATACAAAGACAAACGTCCTTGTTCAGTTTTATTTTACTAAACAAGGACGTTTTAAACTTTAATATTAACAGGATAAATTCCTAAGAAAATCCTAATATCCAATTAATGTTTTCCTAAGACTGAATTGGAAGTAATACAGTAAAAATAATCCTATCATTTTCACTTTGAGCCAAAATTTCTCCACCATGTAAAAGAATAATTTCATTGGCAATAGAAAGCCCAAGACCTGCACCACCACTGTCCGATTTACGAGCATCATCTAAACGGTTAAATTTTTCAAAAATTGTAGATAATTGTTCTGGTGGAATAGTATGTCCTTGGTTTTCAAATTTAATTTTAATCTTATCCTGTTCCTTTTGAACGTAAATAAGAATTTCTGTATTAGGATAACTGTATGCAACAGCATTTTTGAGCATGTTGTTAAACACTCTAGCTAGTTTCTCAGAATCAGCATAAACCATCAAATTCTCATTTGCGTTGAGTATAACAGAATTTCCTTTAGCAGATAATACAGGATAAAACTCATCAATGAGTTGCACAAACATATAGTATAAATCTACATTTGTTTTTGTTAGTTGAATTTGCTGTGTATTGTACCTTGTGATTTCAAAAAATTCATCAATGAGCTTTTCCAGACGCATAGACTTCTTCAAAGCAATTCCAACATATTTTGCTTTCTGTTCTATAGGCATGTCAGGTGCTTCATCCAGCAGACTTAAATAACCTATTACAGAGGTAAGAGGTGTGCGAATATCATGAGCTAAATACATGACTAATTCATTCTTTTTGTTTTCAGCTTCTTTTACAGCTTGCTGGCTAAGTAGAACAGCCATTTTTATTTGGTTCATCTGCTTTTCCATATCTTTGAGTGGTTCAGATAATTCAATGGTGCTGTCATTTAGTTGATATATTACTTTAGTGGCATTCATGACTTCCTGCAAATATCCCCATGGTTTTTTCCAGTAATGATAAAAAATACAGAAAAAACCTATAATCAAATATAGAAAATAAATTAAGTCAATTCTAAGATGTAGCCACGGAAAAAATGTGTTTGAAAATCTACTGAATTCATAATCGAATAATATTACCAAAATATACCCAGCTAAGGTATATATAATTAAGCTTATAAATAGTTTCATACGTAATTTCTTTTCTGTACCAATATTTGTCATTGCTATCACCTCCATATCTATACATTTATTAATTGGATAACAGAAGAACTGTCATCAGTGCTAAAAAAAGAACTGCAAAGATTCCAGCTAGAGTTGAAATTACTATATCTGTTTTTTGCTTATCTTTTAGTATTTTCAGCAGTAATGCATATAGACCAATACCAATTATTCCACCAAACATATTGGTGATTAAGTCTGTAATATCTGTACTTCCGATAGCAAGAATATACTGAATCATTTCAAGGATAAAACTGCTTCCAAAAATAATAAGAACTTTATTTTGTAGTTTCATTCTTGATGACAACATGGAAAGTAAAACTCCGAAAGGAATAAAAATTAAAATATTATCTCTCACTTCCTCAAAATGAAACTGTTCTCCAACAGAAGTAGAGTAATGAAATGGAATCAAGTTGATACTCCTTGTGTAACCTATATCGCTTATTCTGAATTGTAGTTTAAACAATATAATCCATACTAATAAAATTAAATAAAGTATGAATAATACACAACTAATTATTTTTAAATGTTTCTTTTTTTTATTCATAGCGTAATTTTTCCTCTCCTCATAGTGAGTTGTAGTTAAATTTTATAACCGACTCCCCATATAGTTTTGATATATTTAGGTTTTTCAATAGTATCACCCATTTTTTCACGCAAATGTCGTATATAAACAGTGATTGTATTGTTACTTTTGCTATAATACTCATCTTGCCATATTTTATAAAATAATTCCTCTGAACTAACAACAGTTCCCTTGTTCTGTAGCAAAATACAAAGTATGGAATACTCCGTTGGTGTAAGTGAAATAGGATTTCCGTCAATTAGACAATCATATGTCTTAGTATTAATTTCTAAACCTAAATAACATAAAACAGAACTTGTATCAGATTCTTCTTGTATAGGATTGTATTTTTTATATCTACGCAGCTGTGCCTTTACTCTAGCAATTAATTCAAGGGGACGAAAAGGTTTTGTGACATAATCGTCAGCTCCTAAAGTTAATCCTGTGATTTTGTCAGTTTCCTCATCTTTTGCAGTTAGCATAATAACTGGAAAATTGTACTTCTCACGTATTTTTCGACAAATATCAAATCCATTTACATCAGGCATCATAATATCCAAAATAGCAAGGTCAAGCTCTGTATTTTCTATACAAGCAAGAGCTTCCTTAGCTGAATAATACTTAAATACGATATAGTTTTCATTTTGCAGATAGACCTCTATTAAGTCCGCTATATCATGTTCATCATCTACTACAAGAATTTTATCATTCATAACTTTTTTCCTCCTTTCGCGCATATACAAGATATTTTATTATTGTATCAAAAGAATCTTTACTATTTATGATTTCCTGCATAAGAAATTATTAAGAATTTCCTAACTCTACAACTTTTTACGATTATCTTTCGGTTTTTCTGCTTCTTTTTATATCCACCAGATACGACTAAAATGTATAATACTTGGTATTCATTTTCTTTACAAAGTTTTTGTACCCTGCGCTCTGAAATCCTCCGAGAAAAGGAGTACCATTTTCACAGTACTCCTTTGATTCTCCATCTTTATTTCGTTGTATCCTCACACTCTATATCAACACCACAGAAACATTGATATAGTTTTTAATGACCTTATGTCTGATTTTATCAGCATCACCTGTGAATACGATATACTCGCAAAATTGCCTAAAACATAGAATTTCTACATATCAACTCGTTGTATCAATACTACAGTTAAAATTTTCCATATATTCTACTGTTTTAGTTTGTTTTTATATATAAAAAATACTATTCATATTCATAAATTTATTCAATTTTCAAACACATATGTTGAATAATAACTAATTACATTGTATTATTAAATTGTAGAATAAAACTAAATAGGCAAAACTAGAGAAATTTAGTGACGCAAAGCTATAGGGACTAAGACTTGTAAAATATCTTATAAGTTATGTCAGCCAGTTGCCAAAAGGATATTGTTCTTTTTGTTTTTATGAAAGTTTTTTAGGGGGATAATAATATATATGTTTATAGATAAAATGGATAAATGTACTCATATGTTGACTGCTTATATTGGTAGTTCATATGATTATTGTGATTTTATAGATACACAGTTAGATGATTTTATACTAGAGTACGGAGAAAATGTAGTAGAATCTTGTTTGCATCAAGTAATGGTATTGGTAAGTAAGTATA
>NZ_JACVVY010000013.1:0-58642 GCF_020658175.1 Clostridioides sp. ES-W-0018-02
CCTCTTTTTATAAAACTCTTCGAGCCGTAGAAAAGTTTTTAGTGTAATAACTACTGCTTGTTTTGCTTATTTTAACTACATCACCTGTTTGTGGGGCATGTAGAAATTCTCCATTACCTATATATAAACCAACATGACTAACTGGATTATGGAAAAATACTAAATCTCCTGCTTGCAAATTACTTTGTTCTACTTTTTTACCGACTTTAGATTGTTGACTAGATGTTCTTGGTAAATTAACATTAACCTTTTTAAAGCAATATACCATAAGTCCAGAACAGTCAAAGTTACTTGGTCCATTACCACCCCATTTGTATGGTTTGCCTAGATGTTTTTTTGCCTCTGCTATTACCGCTTTTGCTCTTGCTGTCATGTTTCCAGCATAACCACCTATGACTATTTTTCCTTTTCTTCTTCCAAAAGCCATCATATCTTCCACATTTCCAAATAAAATATCTATATGATATGTTCCATCTTTTTCTATGATTATTGCAGAGCCGACATCATTTACTTTGTAAGTTCCATCTCGATTTGAAACTCCTGTAACTAATTGTATTTCATCACCATATTTTAATAATGGATGTTTATCTAAGAAATCTTTTGTATAGTAAGATTGTTTAAAGGCGCCAACCATAGGGGCTGCACATGTCTTTTTAGAAGGGTCTAATTTTTTCTTTCTACAATCTGTATCTCCACCCTCAGATTTTCTAGGACAATAGGCAGTAAATTCAGCAGGAAACTCTGTTCCTCCAGTATACTCTGAACTGCCATCTTCTTTTTGTTCATCTTGACCAGCAGATTTTTCATCCATAATATTTTGAAAGTTAAGTTCAAGTTCAATCTGATAATCTCCATTTTGCCAAATATGTTTATCTGTATCTATATAAAAAAGTCCTATTAATTTTGTATATGAATCTTTTACTTTTACACCTCTACCAGTTATACAGCTTATATCACCATATCCTTTTAAAGAGCAAGTTCTTTCTATGTCTTTAAACTCATTATCTATATCTACAGTGTCATTTTCTTGTTGTTGTATTACCTTTTGCATAATTACTCCAACATTTTTGAATATAGAGTCATTTATTTTTTCGTTAACCTTATTGCCATACTGATCAACAACCAGTACTTTATTTTTCACATTCTCCATACTTTCTGAAAAAGTTGTATTAATAAGATTAAAATCTTCTTCAAAGGTAATATCTAGAGTAACAATTCCTTTTTCAATGACATTAAATTTATCAAGATTGGCTTCTATCATATATTTTTTCTTTGTTGTTTTGCTTGCTTCTGTATAAACACTCATTATGGTGTCATATCCATTTACGCCAATAAACATCTTAGTGTATTTAACCTCAGTCTTAGGCAAATTACCTAGTGGGAGTTTATTATCTACAAAAACTTGTTTAGCAATATCTTCAACTAATTTATCTTTAAAATTATATGAAACTTCACTTTGTAAAAGTAAAAAACCCATATCTTTTGCAGTAAAATCAATACTGTTATTACTTGAATCAAGAGATCTGTCTATTATCATGCCTCTAAAAATCTCTTTATCATCTACATAGAAACAAATTGTACTTGCCACTGGAATATCTATTTGCCTAAAGTTAATATCAGATGATGATTGAATTATAGAAAATTCAAGTGTTCTTGATGGTGATCTATAATCTCCAGACCAGGTACATTTGTCTACTAAATCAGTTATATTATATATATTTCCGTTTTTTATATGAACTTGTATTTTGATTTTATTAATTATAAATCACCATCCTTTTATGGAATTATTAAAATCCATCCATTTTGTATTATATTTGGGCTTTTAATTTTATCCTTGTTGGCTTCGTAAATTTTCTGCCAAAGGTCACCATTTCCATAATACTTCTTAGCTATCTTAAAAAGAGTATCACCTTCAACGACCTTGTGAGTTTTTTGCTTAGTCTCAAATCCTTTTGTAATGGGTAGGTCAATACTAGAAGATAAATCGCCATCCTTAGCATTGACCTTAGATATTTTTATTCTTCTATATTCTTTTAAACTTAAGGTAAAATAAACATCTCTTGAACAATCTTGCTCTTTGTAATTAAAATCTGATATGATACATTCAAAGTTTACATTAGTTTCTGTAATTATAAATCTTAATATAAATCCCTCTTTCATCCAACCTTGTATTAAATTTACGCAATCATAAGGTTTTGGGAATCCATTATAATTACAGAAACTATATTCTTGACTTGGAAAAAATGATGCTATTTCTATACTCTTAAGTCCTAGCCCTCCAAATACTGCAATATCTCCAATGTTTAATATGTTAGATGTATTTATTGTTGTATTTCCATTTATCTCAAAAGAAGTTGGTAAAATAGGGAATCTAAAAGAGTTATTTGCTTGCCTTAACCAAATTTCCATTATATCCTCCTAAAAAAATAAAAGGTACTTAAAAAATAAGCACCTTTTAAATGTTGATTTATTATAAATCAAATACTGTATATTTCCCCACATTTTCATAAGCAATTTCAATTGTTTTTGGCTTTGTATCTTTTGTAAGTTCAAATGCTATTTCGCCTTTTAAAGTATCTCCTGGATGTATTGTGTCAAATAGTAATTCTCCATTTAATTCTTGATTATTTATTGCATTTCCAACTGTATTATCATCTGTTTTTAGTATGTAGTTTTGAAGGAAATCACTTTCAAGATCTGTTTCTCCTGTATTGGTGATTTCAATTTCAACTGCATATACATTACTATCTGATTCTAGCTTTCTAACATTTTTAACAGATACCTTTGCTCCATCTAAATCAACAACTTCGCCTATTTTATGATTTTTAATTTCTTCAGTATTTTGTTTAGGTTTACTATCTCCATTTTTTGAATCATTTGTGCTGCATCCAACTAAACTTAAAGATAGTACAACTGATATTGCTAATACTGGTATTTTTTTATTCATAAAATAACCCCCTGTAAATTATATACTACAATTATAGCACGATAATTTACAATATGCCTCCAGCATTTGCAAGAGATATTTTTCTGTTTAGTTTTTTTACAATTTTATCTATGTCTGCTTCTTCCCTTATAATTATTGTATCTGCTAACTTATCAAGAAATAAACTTCCATTTGAGCTATTTCTCTTATATTGATTGGCCTCTTGTTTAGTTAAAAGTTTTTCTCCTTCATGTGCTCTAATTAGATAATCATTTCTAGGAATTCTATTTATACCAAATGCTCCTCTTGTATTAGTTCCAGCAGCATCTGCACCTTTCCCTATTTGTAAGTTAGGACCTTTTTTAAATATTTCTATTGTTCCTTTAATTGGATGTTTAAAAAATTCTTTAAGTTTATTCCAAGTCTCTTTTACTCCTTTAACTTTATCTTTAAAAAATGAATCAGCAAGATCTATTACAGGTTCTAGTATTCCGCTAACTAAATCAACCAAACCATTCCATATAGATTTAACTATACCTACTCCGCCATCAAATATTTGTTTAAGGCCATCCATTGTCTGGTCAGCATTTCCTGTTATAAGTCCCATTACAACATTTATAATTCCAGATATAAAAGATATAATTCCGTTTATAATTCCAGAAACAGTTGTTATTATTGCTGTTAATGTATTTAAAAACCATATAAACGCTAAAATTATTCCACCAACAACACCAGCTATTGCTATTCCTATAGCTGGTAATAATTGTTGCCCTATTTGTGATAGGAAAGGCATAAATCCTTGAAACCAAGCTTTAACAGGTGCAAGTGCTTGACCTAAGTTTTGAAATGCTAACTTTATACCATCAGTGGACTTTTTCATATTATCCATTGGTTGGCTTACCTGGTCTACTGTATCTCCAACTTGTTTAGCTGGAGTAAAAAAATCAGTAATGGCTTTTTTAACTTTATCAAAACATTCTTTTAAATTATCTAAGTGTGGCTTTAAAGGTTCAAATGCTTTTACTAGATTATCTATATTTGTCTTGATATTTCCAACTAGTATATCTTTTAATTCATTAAATTTGTCTTTTATTGAAGTTAATGATTCTTTAAATTTATTCTTTAGATTTACTCCAGAATCTTCTAATACTTTTAGTGCAGGTTTAACATCATTTAATATTTTATTTTGCAGTTCTGTAAATTTAGTTTTTCCAGATTCAACTCCTTGACTTATAGAATCTGTCATAGGTTTAATAAAAGTTTTAAAATCACTAAATGAACCTTTTAAATTTGCCATTGTTTGTTTTAATCCACCTGTATTTGGTGTAGATTTTCCAGCTGCATCTGCTGCTTTACTTCCAGGTATATTCACATTTGTTTTAGTAGATATTTTTGCGGTTGCTTCAATTGGATTTTCTAAGAAGGTTCTTAAATCTCTCCATTTATCTGTAAGCCATTTCGCTTTATCCTTAAATAAACTATCTACAATATCAGCCACTGCTTCTATTGGAGCAGTTATAAAATCTATGAAACCTTTCCAAATTGATTTTATAATTTTAGCTCCACCATCAAATATTTGCTTAACTCCATCCATCATTTTTTACTATCACCTGTGACAATACCTATAATTAAATCAAAAATACCACTTAAAATAGATGCTAGACCATTTAATACATTAGTTATAGTATCTACAACAGCTCTAAATGCCATTGCCAAAGTAGATAAAATTAAAACTAATTTTGCTATATGAAACCCTATTACACCAATTAAGATAGGCCCTAACACCTTCATTATCACACTACCTAAATTTAATATAGATGCAAATAATGGTCCAAGTGAAGATAATAATTCTTTAAATTTTTCACCTAATTGTTTAAGTGCAGGCATACAAAAACTTACTATAGGTTTTGCGAATTCTACAAATGATTTTACTAATGAATTAACTTTATTTCTAAAGACTTCAGACTTAGCATAAGCAACAGTAAATGCTACTGACAATGCAATTATAGCTGTTATAGTCCATCCTATAGGACCCATTACAGCCAAAAATACTGCACTTAATGGTTTCATCCCAATTACAAAAGCTCTGAAAGCAACTTTTGCTTTTAGTATTATTGGAACGAAGAAACTAAATACTCCTATAGCCTTTGAGACAATTAAAGATACTGCTCCTATAGTTAATAAAAGTACACCAAATGCTCCAACTGAAAGCATTACATTGGTTATAACTCTTTTTATTGGTTCACTTAAGTTATTGAACCAAACCGTCATTTTAGTTAAATTATCAACTACAGATGCTATTGCTGGCTTTAGTTGATAGTAAATAGTGATTCCTGTTTCTTCAAGGGCTGATTTTAAGGTTGCAAGTCCACCCTTAGTATTGTCCTTCATTACATCAGACATTGTTTTTAATGCACCTTTTGAGTTATCTATCTTTTTCTTTAAACTATCATACTCATTTCCAACTCCATCAAGTAACTTTTGTAACGTTTTTAATTGAGTTTTTCCACCTATAGCTGCCAAGTAATAATTCTTCTGTTTATCAGTCATATCTTTTGTTTTATTTGCAACTTCTTTAAGTACATTTGACATACCTTTAAATCTACCCTGGTTATCAAATGCACTTACACCTAGTTTTTTCATTGCTTTACCTGCTTGCCCTGCACCTGTTGTAAGATTTATCATGATTGAGTTTAAAGCATGGCCTGCATCTGTACCCTTAACTCCTCTATTTGCAAGTATTCCCATGATAGCAGTTGCCTCAGATAAGGGAACTTTTAAATTACTAAATGTACCACCTGCAACATTAAATGCTTCCATTAGCTGTTGAATATTTGTATTTGATTTAGTAGATGCATTTGCAACCTTATCTAAGTACTCACTTAATCCAGCACCAGCTAGTACTTTTCCACTTTTACTGACCTTATCAACTTCTAAACACATAGAACTCATACTGTCAGTTACTAAATCAGATGCTAAACCAAGGTCCATAGATGCTGCTTCTGATAAGTTAAGCACTGGCATTAAGGCATGCATTGATTTTTGAACATCCCATCCAGCAAGTCCCATATATTGAAGTGCATTAGCAGAGTCAGCAGCAGTCTTAGTTGTAGCTTTTCCAGCATCTCTAGCAGCCTTAGACATAGCTTCAAAGTCTCCTGGCTTTAAGGAATTTCCAAATGTAGCCCTAACTTGAGACATAGCACTTTCAAATTCTGTCCCAACTTTTGTTGCAGCAGCAAATGCTCCACCAACTCCAGCAGTTATAAGTCCTCCTGCTTTTAATGCACTTGTACCAACACTTTTTAAATTGTTCTGGACATTATTTAATGCTCTTGATGCTTGAGAGGATGAATCATGCAAAGCTCTAGTATTAGCTGCTACTCTTCTTAAAGTTGAACTTGCTTCATCTCTCATTTTTATTACTGCTTGTAAAACTTTTGTACTAGAACTCATAGATTAAAATAACCTCCTGGCACTAGATTTTATTTCTTCTCTTTTTTCATCCAACTCTTGATCTATAAAAACACTAACAATTTCTTTTTCACCTTTTAGCATACGATAAGAAACGGATGGCATTATACCTTTATACTTAAATAATAAGTACATTAAGTTAACTTCTCCATCCGTTTTAATTAGTTTTTTATTTCTTTATTTTTTTCCTTCTGTCTTTTTTTATCTCCCTCAGCATCTATGCCATTTACTTTATTAACTTCCTCATATAGATTATCAATTTCTCCAGCTAAGAGTAATTTTTTTATAAGATCCTTAGGGGTTGCCAAGCCCATATTTTCTACAACTTCCATATTTCTAAAAATAGGACATGCCTCAAGTATTGTGTTAACTTTAAGTTCATAGACATTAACATTTTCTAAATTACCACTATCTACGTCCAATGAATTCATTCTTATCTCATCAAAACGTTCTGGATCAATAGCATTACATTCAATCTCTAAGGTATCATCTAATTTTTTGCAATATAGCTCATATATACTAGATGGCAGTTTTAATTTACCTGCATCCATATTTAATAATTTTTCAACTGTGTTCATATAATAAAAATCCTCCTATTTTTCTGTAATTTTATCTAAGTATTTAAAGCCTTCAAAAGTAAATGGAACTTCTATTTCTCCTGGTTTTCCTGCTTCCCAGTCTGCTAAAGTTAAATCATCAAGCATGCAACCATAAAGTGCAACTCTTTCAGCTCCATAAGAATCTGGATCTTGTAACTTACTTATTACAGTAAATTTGAATGCTTTTCCTTCGTTTAGCATACTTTCAACATATTCTCCAAATAAAGAGCTCACTTTAAATAAGGTTATAGAGCCCTTTCCAGATGCTCCAATAAGTTTTTGTCCAACCATTAACTGCCCACAAACTTTAATTTCTTCTTTTTCTAATTCAACTTTTGCTTCTAACCCTTTTACAGATGTTAATTGTCTCCCATCTAGCCAACATTCTCCAAATGTACCAGATATTATTCTACTTGGGTCTATTTTAGCTTTCAAATTTTAACCTCCAAACTACATAGAGATGTCTAAATACACATCTTCCATAGCATCTATTAATTTAATTTTTGCTTTTAAAAAAACGAGAGTATCTGTGTTATACTCCTTTAATTGCTGTTCTTCCATATTGAATGTATCTATATTTTGTTTTTTTAACCATTCTCTTTGTGAATCTAAATTTATTTCTACTGTTGAACCTGGATCAATGAGACCATCTTTTTCTAATTCTTGAAGATATAATTGTATTGCAACTATAAGTAAGCACTTATTATCATAAGTATTTGGAACTTTTCCTATATAGTTTTTTACAATTATCTTTTTAAGATCATTATGAATTTGGTCTAATGTATCTACTAATTTAATTTTTTTAAATATATCACCTTTTGAATCTGTAGTTGTTGTAAAGGATGTGACCCCTCTAGCAACAACAATAGAGCCACTTTCTTTTATTAGAATTAACTCTCCATTATTTATTTTTGTATTTGCTTCAACCATTGTTAGTTTTGGTATGTTAGTTATTTCTGGTATATTTGCATATGTTATAGACTGAGTTGATGGAGTTCCTGAGATAAAACCTGCTAACCTTGGTAGAAATTCATTTGAAGTATATTTCTTACCATCAATTTCAATATCAGTTGTTGTAAAGTTTATTATACCTTCATAATCTGCTACATTATTTGCAGTTATAGCCTTAACCTTTATTTTATTATCTTCTCTCATCTTATTAATCCATGCTTTGATTTTAGGCAATTCTTGCTCTGTCTCCTCTGGCATACAAAGGTAATTAAATTCACAAGTTTCAAGAAAGTCTAGAGCATCATCTATTGATTCATCTACATCTAATGTGTAGACTAATATCTTATTTGGAGGATATATATTTCCTCTCATTGCCATCTTTATATAGTTTAAATTGTCAGCAGAATAGCCATTTGGAATATCTTCTATTTCCTGTATTTCAATCAATCCTGTATTCTTTGTATCTTTTAAAATAAGTGCTACAATACCACCAGAACGTTTAACAAAAGTTTTTCCAGCTTGAATAAAGGATATATTAATTTCTGGTAAACCCATTTAATCACTTCCTATCTTTAAATCTACACTTTCCATAGTTTCATATGTTTCTTTACTAAAGTAAATCTCTTCAAAATAAGATACAGTAATTAGGAAAGTTAATTTATAACCTACAGAATCTTTTACAATTGATGGAGATATATTCTCTATAGTTAAACTCCTATCTTTAACTCTAATGCTTCTATTAAATATTTTTTCTAATCTACTTTGTATGTCATATAAATTTAATTTATTTTTTCTAGCCTTTTGATAATATTCAACATCTATGAATATCTTTTTAGTATCTAAAACTTTATTTGCAATATTATTAGAAACAGGTAAAAGTTGCACAAAAAAACAAGCCTCCTCAAAGCCTTGTATATTATCCTCATTAATAAAAATATCTGTATCTCTAAACTCATTTTCTATTCTTTCATTAACTGCTATTATAATATCTCTGTTTGTAAGCAACCAATCACCTACCAATCAAATAAATTTGCTTTTGCGCTTGTCATATTTTCTTTTGTTTTTTCAATTCCCTTTTCAACCACGAATACACCAGGAACAACTCCACCATTTTTAGTTGCATGGCCATCATTTACGAGTGTGGCATATTCAACCTTATCTTCAACAATATAAGTATCATATTCAGGCTGATTTTCTTCCCATCCATTTTTTAACTTTTCAGTTCTCACAGGTGTTTCATCTCTTATATTTTCTGCTAGTTCTTGCCCAGTTTCTTTTGTAAACTTCTTGATTTTTCTATTGAAATTTGATGCATTTAACTTTAAATCTAAGGCTAATGCTTCAAAAACTCCTAAATTATCTATTCCCATTATATTCTCTCCGCTTCTGTAATAGGTATTCCCATATGGCTTGGATATATATTTGCCTTAGAAACCTTAAATATAGCTTCTTCTCCATGACTATAAGTTGCATTTATAGTGTCGCCTGTTTTTATATCCACTTCTGGTCTGCAAAATAACTTTCTATTTATGACTATAGCTCCAATATCACCATTTACAATAGCTTCTTCTTTTCTTGAAATTGCACATGGGATATCTTCAGCTATAATAATATTACTAAAATCATTAGAACATGTTTCTTGATTCCAACCTTTTGACTTTCTGATGATAGTCATTTTATCAAGATAGGTCATTTCTAATATATCTGCCTCTGTCACTTAATCACCCCTTAGTACATATTAACAACACAAAATGGACTTAGAAATTTTTTATCAGCATCAGTTAAAAAAGATGATGAACTTATGCTATTTTCAGCAGTTTGCAATGTTAAAGTATTATATTCTATTTTTGTATCACCTCTAGTTATAGCTTTTAAGTTTTTTTCTAGATTATCAAGTCCACTGTTTTTCTTAAGTTCCTCAAATCTTGAAGATAATATTGATATTACTTTTTCTTCCACAAACCCTTCTAGTGCTATACTTAATTCCTGTCTAGAACAATATTCTAAAACCATTTCACTTATTTTATTTATATAAAGGATTATTAATTTATCATATCTATCATTTTCTATTCCTAAAATTAACTTAATACTATCAAGCATTGTACTCATCAAGTAATTGGATTAATTCTTCTTTAGTTTTAGTTGAATATCCCTTTATATTTTTACCTTTAGCAATTTCCATAAGTTCTGGTTTAGATAGATTAAACAAATCATTAGAGATTGATTTAACTTTTTCGATTTTTTCCTCTTTTTTATCAATATTCTCTTTAGTCACTTCTTCTAAATATATTTTAAATCCCTTTGATACTAGATTATTACTTTCATATTCATTATTAGCAAGTCTAATAACGTTATCTTTTTTTAATACAAACATTTATTTCACCTCTACTCTTGAGTAGCCTTTGCTTGTTTTACACATGCTCTACAAAGTTTTATTGGTTCATCTAATAGCCATAAATCATGATACTTTCTATAATCTATTTTATAGGCATCAGCTGATTGATTTTGATCTGGAGTGAATATTCTTGGTTTATCTGTCTTAGATATTGCAATTGGAGCAGATGATGGAGTTATTAACCAGTTTATATCTAGTGCTTTTGGTCCTTCCTTAAAACCTCCTGCTGTCTGACCAGATGTTTTCCCATCCATGAATATATATTCTGTTTTCATTCTTTTTGATGGAACTTTTATTATAGGTACATTATCTATAGATTTTACAATTCTTTTTATATCTCCATCACCAAATTCAATATCATCAAGTTGAGTAGACTGTTCTAAGATACTTGCCACTATACTAGACATACTAATAATAAGAGGTATATCACCAGTTGAATCTTGAATTGATGCTATCTGATATTTTAATTCACTTAAAATACTAGCAGCAGATACTTCATAAGAATATTTTACACGTTCATCAACCTTAGAAACTTCTGAAAATATCTTTGAGTATCTATATGCATCTATTTCTGGTATAACATGTTGCTTTTGAAATAATCCCATTACAGAAGAGGCATTTACAACAAAGTTTGTTTCATTTACATCCATTGAATCAAGCATAAACTCTCTACTTCTATCCATTTCCATTCTTCTAGTTTCATACTCAAGTGTTATTGCTCCTGGAGCATATCCTTTAGATCTATCATAATCTCCTAAACCATCCATAGATACCTTAGGAATCTTTACTTCTCTACCTCCATCATATATAACTTGACCAGAGTTTTTCTCCATCCATCCAGTAGTTGAACCTACCACTATTTGTGAATCTAATTCTTGTTGAAAAAGCGTTACATATTGTAATACATTAGCCATTTATAAAATCCTCCTCCTCTTTTTTTAGAAACTATTTAAACCTTGTTTTATCTGCTTTCTAACCTCTGATAGTTCATTATCGCCTTCTTTTCCAGGTGGTGTATATGAACCATCTTTAATCCTTTCATCTACTCTAGATTGAATATATTTTTTCATTGAGTTTTCAAAGATATCTATATTTGCATTTGTTTTTTCATCATCATCAGATAGTAGATATTCAATTAAGTTTGTAGGTATTTTCTTTTCAACTAGAATATCCTTATATTTAGAAATCATTTCTGTGTGTCTTTTTTCTTTTTCTAATCTATCCAATTTTTCATTTAGTTCCCTTATAGCCTTTTGTTCCTCTGTTTCATTTGTAGAAGTTCTTTTTAGAACTTCAGCATTTATAAGTGTTTGCATATCATTTTTCTTGAAACGCTCTAACTTTTCACTATAATATTTACTGTTTTCTTTATCCATAAAAGACTTAAAGTTTGAATCACTTAAAATTAAGGATTTAAATTCATCTATCGTAGGTATTTTAAGTTCTTTTGACTTAAACAAGTCTAAATTCTCTAATAAAGAATCTATCTCTGATTCGTCTTCTATATTTTGTAATAGCTCTATCATTTCTCTTTTTTGCATATTTTTCTCCTTTTTATAAATTTAAACATAACAAATACACATATCAAATCAATATGTGTTAAAGAATAGGTATATATTCACATCTACAATAACAATGTTGTGGTAATGAAGGTCTTGATTCATTTACATAAAAAGTTAGACCATTATACATACTACAATCATTACATGTTCTAGAATCTAAATCAGCACAGTACATTACTTTTATAATACCTTGGGTTTTAAAGAAGTACTCATTCACTTCATTTTGGCATCTAGATACTTCAGATTCTACTAACCTTCTTGTTTGACTTGCTCCAGTTGAATATTTATCTCTTATTATTTTCTCTATTTTATTTACAGAAGTTTTTCCATTTAAAAAATTCTTTATTTCTTTTTTAAGAGATTCTTCTATACCTTTTTTATTATTCCAAAGCCTGTCACTCCAATGTTTTCCATCAACCTTATTATTCACTATCTTATTTATAACTTTATTGTTCATATCTTCTATCTTCAGTATTACTCCCAATAAAATTATCAAATTTGAATATTTATTCTTAGATGAATCAGATAAAATAGTTTCTATATCCTTGACTTCTTCATCATAATTGTTAGAATACTCATTTATAATTTTATTAAGTTTTGACCTTAGATTTTTCTTATCTTTATTATTAATATTTAAATATTCATTGATAATATCATGTGTTAGCAATATCTTTGCTATTTCTAGTAGAAGTTTATCTCTGTTTTCTCTTTGATACTTATAAAATGGTTTTGTCCTATTTTCAGCAGATTTATATATATCTTCAGTCAATTTAGTTATAATCTTTTGATTCATCTAATAATATCTCTCCCTCTGAAACTATTTCCTGTTCTTTTTTAGACTTTTCCATTTCTGCGTGAGGATTATCAATAAAACTTAGTTGAGATAATCCGGTTTCAGTAGATAATTTATCTCCAAGTTGACTTAATATATTTGCTACAACTAAATCATCACGTGGTATCTTAGGGGTAAATTTAGCCTTAATATCTTTATAATCATAGTCAAAACCATATTTCTTATTAAGCCAAATACATAATAGTTTATGTCTATTAGATAAAGTATCTGCAATACTATCATTATTTTGACTACAAATCCATTCAGTACTTATTAATCTTGCTATAACTGCTAGGCTTGATGTATTACTTTGCATTTTCTCATTGTGATTTATATGAGATGTAATTTCATACATATTTTCTTTTATTGAAGATAGTGTATTTTGAACAAATGTATCATTCATGTCTTTAATAAGCCACTCTATTTTTCCATCTCCATTAACTTGAAGTATTCCAAGTTCTTTCATTCTTGGCAAATCTTCTTCTTTAATATTACATCCAGAGAAGGTTAAATAAGCATTTCTAAAATCACTAATTTCATTACTTATATCACTTAAATTAGTTTCATAAGCATCTTGTAACCCTTTTATATCATTAAATATTGTATTTTTTCCTAGTTCTTCACTTCTTTTGCAAATTGATATTGGCACATTGCCATCAAATATATTATTTACTGTAGGGCTTTCAACTTCTTTGAAATTTGAATCAAAATGATATATGTATTCTTTATCATATATATCTATATAAATATCATCTTTAAAATCTTTTTTAAATTCTCTAAAAAAATAGATAATCTCTCCATCTTCATTTTCATAATGATAGCCATCTGTTGGTTTTATTATTCTTACTTTCATTTCATTGTTTTTTACATAGTAAAGTTCATAACAAAATCCAAATAATAGTGTATATCTCAATAAATCTGAATCATGCTTTTTACTCCAATGGCAAGTATAGTATTCTAAATCATTTATAATCTTCTCATCACCCAATCTGCTTGTATAGGTAATTTTATTTGCAAGAGAATAAGCGACTTCTTCATTAATAAACTTTTTTAAGAAATTAGTGTTTATCTTATTATTAGACCTCTTGGTAACCATTTTATAGTTACTAATAGCATCTGTTTCACCTTTATAATACTTATACATAGTGTTGTATTCTTGCTTTTTTAAACTCCAATCATCATATATCTCTCTTAATAAATTTAAATCTATTTTCACTTAATGTATCACCTCCATACAATCAAAGACCTAAATTTCTTCTATCTAATAGTGTAATACTTTCATTTACTTTAATATTAAAAATCCTATTTATAAATTCTGCTGATATATCTGGTGCATCATCATGTAGAGAGTACTTTTGTCCTGTAAAATCAAGGATTTGCTGTGTAAATTCCTTATCTTCTTCTGCAAAAATCATTTGACCTTTATTTAAAACAGGTATTAAAGTAGATATCTTATCATCCTTATTTTTCTTTTGGTGCTCATTAATGATTTCTATATCTCTGTAGTAAAGAATATCATCATTTTTTATTTTAAGTTCTAATTGATTAGCATCTGCACCATTAAATGTATTTTTTTCTATATAAACATGTGTTATATCTGGATACACTTTTAATAAATAAATCATATGGTCTATATATTTATCAAAATCAGTTCTAGCATTTATTTTAGCTAGTTCTGCTAATCTCCCATATAGTAAACCATTATCTGACTCACTCCCAACAAGAAAAGCACTATAGTCATGTTTAGACCCACCAGCAGATGCTGGATCACATAATAGCATTGTCTTTTTGAAGTTATGTGTTTCAATACATTCCCTAGATTCAGTTCTTACTGTTTTAAACCATTTTTCACCTATTGAATTTACATCATTTTGTACTTCCTGTTTAAAAGAGGTTGGATTTTCATAATAACTTAAAGCCATATCTAAACAATCCCAAAAACTTGGCCACAATATAGGAAATTTCATTTCTTTTTCATTATCCCAGTAAAACTCTTTAGCATCTTCAAGATGATTTGTATTTTTAAAATCAAATAATAGTTCTTTGAATTTTAGCCATAATCCAGAGTTAAATAATTCATCTACATTATCAACTAAAACTCCTTTTTCACATTTAAACTTCCATGTTGGTAAATTCTTTAGCCTACTATAGAAACATTCTTTATGTTGCAAAGTTCCCAATGCTATAAAAGTTGTTCCTCTTTTTATAGTTTTACCATTTCTTATAACTGGTTTTTGTGCAGCATATTTTACGTCATCAGAAAATCTTTTAAACTTTTTTTCTCTAGCATCTTCTGTTCTAACATTTTCCTCTGATTGATAGTCATCAAGTATGATAAGATCAGGACGATTATTATTGTATTTTCTTCCTCTCATTGGTGATGAAGATGATATTGCTTCAATAAAGGTTTTATTAGTTAATTCTAATTGAGTACTATTACAAATGTATTTTCTATCATTGTCATTTAAAAGTACTCCAAATGCTTTTTTGATATACTCATTTTCAAGTAAAGCATTCTTTATATCTTTCACAAATTTTTCTGCTGTAGAACCTATATCTGAACAAATTAATGTGTACATTTTATGTTTATAACAGTGTGACCATACAGTTGTTGCCAAATCTCCAAATGCACTTTTACCTGTACCTCTTGGATAAATTCTTCCCAATTGTTGTGATCCATCTCCAATTATAGATTCTTGTATATCTTCCCATAACTCATGATGAACTTTAGCTATAGGTGCAGCAGCATTATCTTCCTTTGGTAGATAGGTATCTTGCATAAAGTACATACAGAAAAATTCTAAATTTATTTTCCCAAGTTGATAGGCAAGACCATTAACTCCCCAAAGATTGTTTGAATTAGCTTTTATAATCTCATTAGCTTCTTTTTCAGCGTCTTTTATAGTTGCTCCATTTCTTATAAAAGTCTTTGCTAGATAACTAAATATAAGTTGTATATTTCTTTCTAAATTATCCACTCGTATTTACATCCTTTTATCTCTTCTATTTTCTTGTTAGGTTCAGTTAATAATATAATTAATAAAATGAACAGTATAATTTTTTCCATAATAAAATCACCTTCTTCAAGATGTATCTCTGGTTTTTAAATTTTGCTAGAAAATTTCCAGAACTCATTTTCCATAAAAAATACTTTTTTCAATATAGAAGGATACCCTCTATACTTAAAAACAGTTATTTATAATTATTTCAGACATAATTAAAGGGCATAATTCTATGAATTTGCCCCACTAAAATTAACTTAACATATATATTGCTCTTCTTAGTTACTCTCATGGCTCTTTATTAATCTATCTAATGTTGGTCTACTTACTCCCAATTCTTTAGCCAATTGAGTCTTATTAAGTTCTCTAGTCTTATATCTATCATAATAACTACCAAAGTTCTCTATCTTAACTTCTTTACGTCCTTTGTATTTACCCTGTTCTTTAGCTATAGCAATACCTTCTCTTTGTCTTTCTAGCATGTTTGTTCTCTCAAATTCATATATTGCACCAAGCATTGTAAGCATAAGTTTTCCTGTAGGTGTACTTGTATCTAAATTTTCTTTATCACTAATTAATTTTACATGTTTCTTTTCTAAGAGCTCAACTATTTCTAATAAGTCTTTAGTACTTCTAGCAAGTCTACTAAAGTCATGTACAATTATTGTATCTCCTTCTCTTACAAAATCTAACATTGCGTTTAGTTGTGATCTTTTAGTATCTTTGGCACTTATTTTCTCCTGATATATTTTTTCTGTATTATGCTTTTTCATTGTAACTAATTGTCTATCTTCATTTTGTTCTGCTGTTGAAACTCTCATATAACCTACTACCATCTTTGACCCCTCCACCTATGTTTACTCTATAAATAATATTATAGCATAAATGTAAAATTAGAGTCAAAGACTTATCGTGCTTTTTGTAAATTAATTAAGATTTTGATTTTATTTTTACACCAAAATACATATATTACAATGTAAATTTACACCATGCTTTATTTTTACAATAAATATTTGTAAAATGGTAGTTTTTTAATCAAAATAATGCTTATTAAGAATTATTTTTTTGTTCTTATTCTTATCTTAGCTATGGCTGCTTCTATTTCTGTTTCACCAGTTTCCATACCATTACCATTATCTTCTTGTATAACTGTATTTGTAGGATTACCATAAATACGATTTATAAGATATTGATTGGCTGCTAACATTACTCTCTTATCACTATTATCTTTGGCCAATGCCTTAATATTATTAACATAGGATTCTATATCTTTTAATATTATTGAGTTCCCCTGGCTTGCCAGCTCTTGCTTACGCCTGTCCATTTCTTTCCTAACATGTTCTCTATTCATCCAGTTATAAACAGTTTGTCTACTGATACCAATTAAGTTAGCAGCATCTGTCACGTTAAAGCCTGAAATCAAGAGAGATACTAACTTTGATTCTTCTTGATTTAATTCTTCTAATCTTCTATATCCTGTATTAACTATATCAACATCTTTTTCACTCAAGAAATCACTCCTTTACTTAAATATCTATTACATATACATTTGTTTTAACCTCTCTAAAAATGACCTTCAATATACATTTTCAGACTTCTTAATAAATCTATTCTATTCTTTGGAAATTCTATTATTAAAGGCCTTTACACTTTTGTAATGTCCTATTGCTGAAAAACGTAACATATGAAATTTAGATCTAATTTACAACAATTCTAATCTCTTTTTCTTTTCTTTAATTTATTAGTAAATTTAGTTATTGCTTTTACTTCTTCTTCTTTATCTATTCCAATATATCGTCTTGTTACTTCTATAGTCTTATGGCCTAATATCTTTCTTATAAGTTCTAAAGCATAAGTCTTATTTTCTTCCTCATCATAAATATGTCTTGCAAATGTCTTTCTTAAAGAGTGTGTTGCAACATTTTCTTTAATCCCTACCTTTTCTGCTGCTCCTTTTATTATTCTTCCTGCTTGCCTTGTTTGAATAGGTCTATTAAACTTTTTTCTCTTACCGCTTTTAAATAAGAACTCCTCTCCAGGTTTATCTTGAGTATAGTTTTCTATAGCCCCCTTTATTACATCAGATAAGAAAACTTCTCTATCATAGTCTCTTTTTTCCTCTATAACTCTAATCCAATCCTTAGATACTCCTATCTTCTTCCCTTTTTTATCTAATTTTACATCTGTTACATCTGCGACTTTAAGTGCTAATATATCCCCTATTCTAAGTCCAGTACACATTCCAAATAGAGCTAACAAGTAATTTCTTTCATTCCATTCCTCTAAAAAATTTAAAAGTCTAAATACATCTTCAATATCTTTTATAGGATTAACTTTTTGTCCTTTATGTGCTTCCATTCATTAAAAACACTCCTTATTCCCATAGTAATTTTTTCTTTGTCTCTCTTGAACTAACATTTTTAAATCTTCATCTACATTAGCAAAAGAATCTGTAATTATAGAGGTTATATCATTTGTAGTGTATCTTCTCTCTTTTGAATAAGTACTGGTCTTTATTCTAAATCCTAAGTCATTTACAGTTCTAGTTACTTTCACCACATTTTCTAACTGCAAATATAACTTAAACGTAACTAATTCAACATGATCAGATTCATCAATTATACTTTCTTCTAAAACTTTTAAATACAAATCTAACTTATCAATCTTGGAATGATAGTTACTTTTAACCTTCTTTTTTAGTTTCAGGAGTTTTTCTTGTTTTTTCTTTATAAAGTCTAAAGAACATTCCCTTCCATACATACCTGGAGTTTCTCTCATTACATTGTCATAATACTTTAGATTATATGGTATATATGCAGCACTTAAAATTTCCTCTGTTATATCTCGTTTAATTTCAAACACCTCTTTTAAAAATACTTGTTTTATTGCATAAAAAAATACCATCTATTTAGATAGCATTAAATTATATCTATTAATTCTTTAATTTTCCTATATATCTCTTTATAGTTCATATCTTTGTCTATTAACTTAGGTAACTTCATAGAAATAACTCTTTCGAGTGCTTGTATATCAAACAATTCACTTTGATTTAACTCATCTCTTTTTACATCTTTTGGTATTCCTAGTTTTTTTCTTACAAGTTCAGTGAAATGTTTATAATACATTTGAGGCTTATTACTCCCTTGACTAAGAGCATAATAAACAAACTCTTGTATTTCATCTGTGAAGTCTTTTCTTACTTTTTTGCCTTCTGTTCTTATGTTTATCCATTCTTGGTCTTTTTCTGTAGCAATATAATAACCATGTATTCTAATTTGTTTAAGTACTTTAGAAACCCACTTTGTAAATAGTTTTGCTTCTGGTTTATTACTTCTAAATGACATATTATATACTGCTTCTTCTGTAATGAATATGGTACCAAAGTTTGGCAATTTACTTTTTAAAATTTCTAGTGTCGGAATCTCCGACAGTAGACTCATTAAATTTCTTTTTATATTCTCTATCTATATTTCTTAAAGTATCACGAATATTTACTATGCCTAATTCTTCTCCTACATCATTTGCATTAAACCAAACCTCACTACCATCCTTTGACCATATCATTCTTATATTTTTCTCTTGCAAAACTTTCAACATACTACGCCCTCCTAGTCTAATGATTGAATTTTTATATAAAAAAAGACCTAGAATATAAATTCCAAGCCATTTTTTATTAAATATATTTTTTCATAATACAATATTATCATGATTAAAAGACATAAATCGTACACAAATCGGTCACAAATCGTACATAAATCGTCTATAAAAAAGACATTATTTACATTTAAATTTATATAACTAAATTAAGAGCATACTTTACAATATGCTCTTAGGAAAGATATTTCTTGTTTATAGATTATAATATTTCTCTAGTATCTTTATTTTTATAATTTCAAAAATAAAAATTAGAATCACAGTTATTATCATATTTCTTGTACTATTTTCTATAATGTTATAACTAAACAATGCAAAAACAATGATTAATAAAATTACGTTTATAGCGCCAGAAATCAAGAATGCTTTTTTCTTATTATTCATATATTTCCTCCTAGTTATTTGCTAGTTTTATACCATCTCCTACTCTTTCAGTATATACAACTTTTTTAAAGTTAGATGAACTATAAAAATATGTAACATATTCATATCTGTATGGAACAGGAACATTAGCATGACTGTTTCTAATGTCAGTTATTTGTCTTCTATAATATGTTTTTGTATATACGCCTCCATATTTAGTAATATCATATACTTTTTCTCTATAAATACTCTCAGCTAAACCTAATAAAAAAGATGACCCTCCAGAAAGATAACCTAATCCCCATTGAATAGTTTGGATAATTCTTTCTCTTGTATAAGGAGAACTTAGTTTACGTGATTTTTGACCTATATATTTAACATTTTTCCAACTACCAGGCGTAACTTTTGTTGAAACATAAGTGTTATTACCTTTTTTATCTACAATCATTTCATTTTCATTACTATCAATAATAGTAAATTCGTTTTCATCAACAAGTTCTTGTTTGTATTCATTATCTTCAAAAGTAGATGCATAAACCAAATTGTATCCACTAGATAAAACAAAGATTCCTGCCATTAAAAAACTTATTATTTTTTTCTTTAACATAATATTTTACCACCTTTACTTAAATATTTATTCTACAAACAATTGCATATAACCTGTTAGTTATATTAAAAATACTCTTTTGCTTAACTTCACAGTCAAACTCTGTCCGATTTCATAATATTTTTATTTAGTATCATAATTTAATCCTCCTTTAGAAGTCTATTTATATATACAACGCATAATAAAATGAATTTTGGACAAAATAAAAATCTTTTTTATTTTAAGAGTAAAAAATAAAACCCTCTAAGAAAACTCATTCTTAGAGGGTTTATTATTATATATCCATGTACATTTTCTATTTTTATATACTATCAATTTAACTTATTTCAAGCATTTTTAAGTACTTCTCATTAACTTTATATACGTCCTTTTCTCTTGATAAAAGTTCTATTTCTTCAAGATTATTAAGCACTTCCATCAACTGGTCAACTAATTCAATTTCCTTTATTCCAGCCTTTAAGTATCTACTTTTATTCTTTTTAATATAGTTTTCCAATGTCATAGAATAGTTATCTTTACTACAGATATATTTTAATATATGTTCTTCTGTTGCTGATAGAGTAATATCATTTTCAAATAACTCTTCTTTCAATACACTCTCTAAAGACTTTCTATCATGCATGTCTCTCATTTCATTTATAGACTGTATTATGGACTTTAACATGAACTCTATAAATACAGTTAAATTATATCCCTTATTCTCTACATCTAGTATAGCCTTATAATACTTAGTTCTGTTTTTAGATATCATATATGATATTGAAAACTCCTTGAAAGTATCATATCCTTTATCAATTAAATATAGATAAGATAAGGCTCTTGATGTTCTTCCATTACCATCACTAAAAGGATGAACATATACAAAATAGAAATGAATTATTGCACTCTTTACTAAATCATTTACCTTACTATTTTCCATAAAAGTTATTAATTCATCCATAAAATTATATATTTCCAAAGGATCCAGTCCTGTATGTATAATTTCACCTTTTGAATCACATACATATACTTTTTCAGTTCTATACTCATATTCTTCTGAATCCAAGCAGTTTTCACCCAATATATGATGTAAGTCATATATAAATTTGTGACTATATAACTTATCTAAATTATCTAATCCATATTCTAAGGCTCTATGATTATTGTAAATCATGTACTCACTTTTATTACTTGGTTTCATCTTTCCTCTAATTATAGATTTTGCAATCTTTCTAGTTGAAAAGGCACCTTCAATTACACTAGAATAATAAGACTCTAAGGCTAAATCATTTTTATCTTCTATTATTTTAAATATCTTGCTTGATGTTAATCTATCTATTTCATCTATTGAATTTAATATGTTATAAGTTTCATGATAGTATAGTTCTTTATCATCAAAACTCTTTAAGGAAAGTATAATCTTATTTCCAGTAGAGTATTTATTTTTGTATTCTTCTATTGTCAGTTTAATCACCACCTTAGTTTATCTTTATCTATTAATATTAACAAAAAGTATTAGTTTTTACACCATTTTTGATTGTTTATTTTATAAGTTATAGTTTTATTTCTGTTAATTGCAATCAAGTCCTACTTAATATATAAAATTTTTAAAGATTATATAAAAGTGTCTAAAAATCAATTCATTCTTCGTTATAATTATATATACATTGCCATAAAGGAGGATTAATATGCTAAATAAGAAAAACATAAGTTTAATTATATTGGTAATAGTTTTAAGTTTATTCACTGCTATATTTGTTTTCAATAATAGAAATACAAATGATAAATTAAAAGAAGTTACTAAAAATAATGAAGAAATAGTGCCTAAAAACTTAGAAGATTTAAGTATAGAACAATTAATAGAGATTAGAGACAAGGCCATTGATAAAAATTTAGAAGGTCTTAGAGAATTTGGAGAAGATTCAGTAAAACAGCGTAAAGATTCAATTTTAAATTTTGAATTTGGATTAGTTGCTTTTGTTAACAAGAATTATAGTAACTTAACAGAAAAAGAGAAATTAATAAGACAAATTAATATTGTTAACTATGAAAACTCTATAAATGATATAATGGATCCTTCAGGTTCATTCTTTGAATTAGCAAATCAAAGTTATGAAGTTAATGAATTCATATTAAAGAACGGGAAAAATTATAAAGAATGGTCATATGAAGGTCTAGATTTTCTAATTGATCATTTAGAAGAATTGTGCAAATTTGTTGATTTTGATGTAAAAGATGTAATAGATATTATTGATCCTACAATAAAAACAGATCTTTCAGAGGAACAAAAGAAATCCTTGAACGATAAATTAAAGAAAATGTCTTCAAGTAATACTTTAAGTGAAGAAATTAAAAAGGAGATAAAAAACTGGGAAAACAATTTGAATAGTTTAAATATGAATAAAAATAATTCTAATTAATTTACTCGACTTTGATTCCAATCTCTTTTATACTCTAGTACATATAAGATGTATTTCTTTACTTCTTCTAGTAATCTTAAGACTATTTACACAATATAGTCACTATAAATAGCTTCTTCCATTTAATTTATAAACATTAAAATGCTCAAGATTTACAAAAGTATCTTATTTACATAAATCTTGAGCATTTTTCTTATCCTTCAACTGATATAAAATCATAACTAGCAATAATAAATTTTTATATTATTTTTAATTATCTATATTATAAATTTTATTTTTACTAATTATAAATAATGTATTTCAAAGTAATCCTTTTATCTTATCTATAATCTCTATTCTCATCTGTTTACACTTACTTGTTGAAAATCCAATCATTCTACCGACATATTCCCAAGATGTCCTATTATTTGAAAAATACTTATATTGGACTATTTTCTTTTCTTCTTCACTTAATATCTTCATTGCATTATCTATTTTTTCAACTAATAATTCCTTATGTCTTTTCTCTTTTTCTTTTAATAGTACTTTCCTTTCTTTCTCTTCAACTTCTATCTCAACTACACTTTTAGTGTTATATGTTCTACTTGATTTCTCTTTAATTTCAATACTACTGCATCCTCTATAGTCATTTTTTATTATTTCTATATCGATACCTATTTTCTCTATTTCTGCTTTTGCTTTTTTATAACTATATAATTTGCCCTCTGTACTACTGAACAAAGTATCTTTTTTATTGGCCAATGTTACTTCACACTCCCATTTATGTTATAATGATTTTGTGATGACAGTTTTAGAGTTTTGACAAACGGGAGCGTGAAGTAATGCTCCTTTTTCTTTTTTGAATTTTACTTATTACCAAAGCCTATTTTCTTAAAAAAATCTTCAATTTTACTTTCATTTTTTTCTATATCCTTTAGCATTTTTTCTTCTTCTCTTTTCTTGATAATAATTATTTCTTTACTATCTTTACATACATTTATAGTTTCTTTATGTATTTCTTCTTGCATAATTTTTCTATATACATCAATTCCACTACTTCCAACATTTAGATTAATTAACTCATCTATTGTACTTTCCATGCTTTCCTTCAAATTCTTTATATTTTCACTATGTTAAATAAGGCTTTTCATATTTTCTTTCATCTTAAATTCCTCCTTTAATTTTTCTTACATTTAAAGTCTTGATACATACAACCACAGTCTTTACATTGCCAAACTATTCCAATTGATGTTTCAATCTTAAATACATTGCCATTACAAATTGGACACTCATTTTCCCTACCACCAATTATCTTCAACTTTTTCAAAGACCTCTCTCCTAAACTGTTTTTCTAGTTATTCTAATGATTCTATTATCAGTTACTATTCTAGTTGAAATCTCAATATCATAATTCTCTTTCAAGTCTAAAAGGTGCTCATAAAAATGTTCTGCATTTTCCATAGTTGAAAATGCTATTTCACACTGTTTACCCCTAACCTTAGTACCTTTCGTTCTGAATTTTACTATGTATTCCTTTTCTCTATTAACCATTTTTCAATTCTCCTCTTTAAGATATATATTCTTCTCTTTTTTCCATTTCTTTTACGACCTCTGTTGCTTTTAATAATGATTCATATCTACTCATTGACTTAGATTCAGATTTTATTTCTGATGCTATTTTATTAATGAATTCTGTTTTTTCTAATATGTTCATATGTGATATTTTCTTCATGAACTATACCCCTTTTTTATATATCTTTTTTTAATTGCTCATATATCTTTTGACATTCATTCTCTATCTTTTTAGTATTTTCTACTGTCTTAGTTGCGTCATTAAAAACTCTATTTATTCTGACTGCAATATTTAATGATGAATTAGCACTTTTATATAAACTATTTTTAAAACTATTAATTTCTTTTACATCTTGCTCTATTAATTTAATACTTTTTCTTAGTCTGATATTGTTTCTAATACTGAAAACTGCATCAAAACATAATATCAAAATTACAATGTTAAATATCATGTACTCTCCTTCCTTAATGCATTTTTTAATTCCAAAATGGTGCTTCTTCTCCATTTAGCTCAAAAATTATAGCATTAACTATCCTAAACTTTTTTAGTTCATTTTTTCTTTCAAGGTACTTTATCCACTCGTAGAACTTACCTCTATACTCAAGTGTGTATACATAATTCGGAAAATTATCATATTTGTCTAGCAAACTATCAAACTTTGCTAGTGCTTGTGTGATACTAATTCTGTTCATTTTTCTCACCTTCTTTTTGCATTTTAAGCAATTCTTTTTTTAACTGAACAACCTCATTTTTCATGACATTAATCAAAATCTCAATTTCTTCATCCAGCCACTGTTTCATATATTTATTTACAAATGTAACATCTATTTTGTTTCCGTTTTTTCTTATAATTTTTACTTTTATTTCTTTACAGTTTTTTATTTCTCTTAAGTATTTGTTTATATCTTTTTCATCTTCTTTAGTTTTTTCTATCGCTTCATTTATAGGAAGGATAGCTATTTTTTGTTCTTTTGATATATTTTCTAATTTCATTTTTGTATCTCTTTCTATTAAAAGTTATTTTTCCTACGAGGAAATTAATTAATAAACTTTAGCTATAATTTAATAACACTTTTAAAACTTTTTATAAATTTATATAGTCCTTTTATCCTTGCACTATTTTTAAGTTTTTTTGCTAGCATATCTAAATCTGTGCTAATTGTGTCAGGAAATCAATTTATATAAGCCTTGCAAATACTATATTTTTAGACTTTTTTTAGTATTGAAATTCAATACTTTTTCAAAATCCGATTTTCAATATTGAAAAATGATTTTTTTCAATATTGAATTTTTATATTCTTCAATATTGAATTTTGTTCAAATTTATTACTCTGTAAAACTTCCTATTCTTTATCCTCTTTTTTCTTTTAGAAATTATTATTTCTATTGCTGACTCTTTATATCTAATTTAATCTTTCTTTTAAATATCATAATTTAATATTGTTTCATTAATTTTAAAATTAAGTTTCTTACTAGAAGTTTAAATTAGAGTCCATTCTACACCATGATAATTTACATGCTATAATTAATTTGAGCATATTGACAGTATGTTTAAATTAATTATAAGGCGGTGATAACATGAGCAAATATCGAGTTATAAACAAAAAATGTCCTGTAATAAACGAAACTATTTCTCTCACTTGCGAATATTCAGCTCCTCCAGGTACTTTTGGATCTAAGTTAATGTCAACTAGATGTGATGGAAGTCATATTTGCGACTCTTCTTCTAATGAAGAATGTCCTATTCTAAAGAAACTTCTTAGATAGTAGCTTTGGGATTTTCATCTGGAAAACAATACTTAAATGCAGTCACTTTTACACCTGTTATTTTGCTTAATTTAGTAAAGGAATGATACATACAAGTAAAATCGCCCTCACATTCTTGCAAGTAATCGCAAACTTCACATGATGTGGGGGCTTCTCTATTCCCTCTAAACACCATCTCCATAACTTCATTTTGCAAATGTCTTGCTATGCAATGTAGTTCTTTTTCGGTAAGTTCTATTTTCTCATTCATTTAATGCACCTCTCATTTTTCAAATTTCGCCTTTTGACTTTTCTTTATAATTTCATCTAACTCTTTGTTACTATACTGAGTAAATGTTTGTTCAAAATTGGCAAATTTATTTTTACTCACTTCTTTATTTTGTTTGACACTCTCATTTCCATTTTTAGCCATCCGTGGCACTTCATTTAAGTAAGACTCAAACTTGTTGCCAAAGATCGTCTCAGGGCGTAAATAGACGTTCATTTTATCATCTTCTAACCATGTGTGGACTTTATTATCTATTACTTTGTAGAAATCTTCTTCAACAAACCCTTCTTTTAGTCTCGCATTAATTAAGTCTCTTGTTTTTTTAGTCGTACTCTTAAAGGATTTATCTACTTTTTCATTCAAATAATCAATAATTCTTTTATGTATCACTTTGTCATTTGTTTTACCTTCTTTTTGCTCTGCAGGACTATATATATTATTAGTTAATTGGGTATTGTTAATATGTGTATTGTTTGCGGGTCTGTCAGAGCCCCCCCTAGGCTCTGTGTGAGCCCCCCCCGGGTTCTGTGTGAACCTAGGCTCTGTGTGAGCCCCTAGTTTCGAGCTAGCTACATAATATAAATTACTAGTGTTGATTCCTGTTTTTTTATCCTTTCTAAATACTCTTTTTATTAACTTTTTTTCTTCCAAACTATTGATAGTTCTTTTTACAGTTGCTTCACTACAACCTGCCTCTTTAGCTATAGTGCTTTTTTTTGGAAAACATGTGCTTTCATCATCTAGATGTCTAACTAATACTATATAAATCATCTTTTCATATGTAGATAAGTCTAAATTATCTATAAGCGAATTTTCTATCCAAAACCACTCTTTTTTTCTAGAATCTTTCAGAAGTTCCAAAATCTACACCTCCTTCATGCTAAGTTATTTTTAAGACAATAATTCGAATTTGTAATCATTGAATATTAAATCCTCTTCGCTTATAGCCTTGTATATTATTTCCTCTATTTCTTTTTCGTAATGCATAACTAATATTTCATTCTTTTCTATTTCTACAATAATGCAATCGGTTTTTGTGCTAAATCTTACATCTTGCAATTGAATAGCTTTTCCTATCTGCTTTCTATTAAAATCTGAGATTTTCAAATTTATCACTCCTTTGATTTTGTATATTATTTATATCTTCAATGTCTTGAATTTCTTTTAATATGTCTATTTTGCTTAATGCTAATTTTAGTTTTGCATGACTAAGTAATTCTAACTTTCCATATATTTCTTCTCTAATCTTATTTATATCTGTCATTTTAACCACCTCTTTTTTGTTGATTTTGTAATACAATTATATTATATATTTGCTTACAAGTCAACTATTTTGTAATACTTCACCTTTTATTTTTTGTTGACTTGTAAGCATCATTAAAATATAATGTTCATATGGAGGGATAATAATGATAGATGAAATAAAATTAGAAAACAAAAGAATAAGAGAGCTGAGATTAAATCTCAATCTAAGTCAAGAGGAGTTTGCTAATAAACTAAATTTAAAAAGAAACACAATATCTCTGATTGAGAATGGTAAAAGAAATACAAGTGAAAGAACTTTAAATGATATTTGTAAAGTTTGGAGTGTGTCTGAAAATTGGCTTAAAAATGGAATTGGAGAAATGTTTTGTATCAAAGAATTAGATGAACAATTTGCTCATTTAGTTGGTGAACTAAGTAAAATAGAAAATAAAGTAGAAAGAGAAATCATAACTAAAATGTTCAAATTGAATAAAAAATATCTAACTGTATTTGATAAAATGATAGATTCTTTATTAGAAATAGAAGAATAGTAATTGCTATTCTTCTATTTTTTTAAAAGGCCAATGATATAATTTTTTATCATCAATAAATTCCTTTTATCTTTATCAATATTTAGTTTTTTTATAATTTCAATTATTTCATATTTTTCCTTTTCTAAATCTCCCATAAATTGCCCCCTGTTTTCAAAATATTCTGATTTATATTCTTGCAATTACTCCACTTCTGAAAAACAACAGACTCCTTTCTTCAATTTTTAAGTTTTTTTAAAACTGATATAGTTTATATTTTGATTGTATATGTCATGTCCTAAGATGAGTTTAAGATCTGAAAGTAAAATTGTGATTATTTTAAAAGTATTTTACGTATGTAGTTTTATATGTATTATTTCGATATATCTCCTCTTTATGTTACAATTGTAACACCTCATTCAACATTAAGCAAATGTTAAATCTTACTCATTTAAATATTTTTTTAAAATTTAATTTTACAAAAATAGAATTGCATACTATCAATACATAAAAATAAAAATTTATAATTATATTTCTTTTTATATTGATAAATTATGATAATATTTTATTTTTTTTACTCTTTCTTAAATTTTTTTTAAAGAAAAATTAATTGGAAAAAATTTTAATAATGTTTTTAGATATTTAGTATTGTATAGTCAACTCTATTGTTATAGTATTTTAGATATACTTTTGAAAGCGAGGTGTAATTTATGAATATAAAAAAGATACCAGAATCAGAATTTCTAGTAATGATGTTTATTTGGGATAGTGAAGATGAAGAAGTTGCATCTACTGAAATTTTGAGAACGTTAGGTGAGAAATATGAATGGAAAAAGTCAACTATGCTGACTTTTTTGAGAAGATTAACTAGTAGAGGTTTTTTAGAAGTTGTTAAAAAAGATAGATTTACATATTACAAAGCATTAATAGAAAAAGAAGAGTATTTGAAAGTTGAAACTAAGAGTTTCTTTAGTTTCTTTCATAAAAATTCATTTGAAAGTTTTATAAGTGCATTACATGATGATGAAGAAGTATCTGAAAATAAATTAAAAAGTTTAGAAAAGTTTATCGAGGATTGGGAAGAAGATAAGTAGAGAACCAGATAATTATATTTGATTCTCTATTTTATTATACTTTTATTTCTCATTTTTTACTTTAAATAAAAATAGAGTAGCTTGAAACTACTCTATTTTCCACTTAGTTAATATAAAACGCGATATTTTAAATTTAAATGAAGAATGGTTACTACAATTTACATACCACTTAGTTAATATAAAACCTATGAAGTTGATTCTGAAACAAGAGAATATGTATTATTTACATACCACTTAGTTGATATAAAAGCCCAAAATAAACTGGACATTTTCAATACTTTCAGATACAGAAAATATATAAATTTGCAGTGAGCGCAAAATAGTGTTTTTTGATATTTTTAAAAAGCATATTGTAACTCAGTGTTTACAATCATTATAACGTTTATTTTCAAAATATCACACACTGCATATTTATATATTTATTATAGCATAATTTATCTAATAAAAATTTTCGTTTATTAAATGAACTAAATATAGAGAAACAAAATTATTTAAAATTATATATGCATTTTATAAAACTTATTATTTAATTTATTTTATAACTTATATATGTACTTCTTTCTTAATTTATATTTCTATTTTTACTTTATATAAAAACATAGTGGTTTTAAACCACTATGTTTTCCACTTAGTTAATATAAAACAGTAAATCTTTAAGATTATTATTTAAAAGCGTTACAGCCATTTATTTAACTATAAACAGTGCAAACCTGCCAATAATTGACTTTATGACAATGCATCCAGCAACTACAAAAAGTGCAGTTTTTGGGTCATAGATGATAGGAATATTCCATTTGAATATTTGAGTTACTGTGGTTAGTAATGCTATTGCACCAAAAATATACCCCATAATTGTGAGTGGGTGAGCAGGTGAATTGCTGATAAATTTACCGATTGTTGGCATAATCATGCACATTGCAAATCCGATTGTTCCCAAAGTAATAACAGCTGATCTAGGTCCATTAATAAATAATATTTGCTTACCAGATAGTCCTGCATAAACAATTAAACCAGTTATAAACCACTCTGCTACCAATATTCCAATTCCTTTCATCGTTTATCACCCCTTCAAATAGATTTTATTGAATATCATAATATGTTTTTCTAAAAAGGATATCGCTTCCTCGTGTTTTTCAGGCTGATTGTCGTATTTTGATAACAGCAAATATAAAGGTGAATAAAACTGCAAGGCCATTACCATTGGGTCAGCATCAATATAAACTCCATCATTTATTAAACTAGTGAACACACCTGATATATAATCTAAACCTTTATCTATTATCAATTCCCTAAAAAACTTACCTGCTTCAGAAGTTCTATACTGTTCTAATGTCAACATTCTACGCAGTTGAGAACCATACTCCGTTTTGAGATAGAAATTAAACATTGTAATGCTAATACGGAATAATTCCTCTCTTACATCATTTTCTTCTGAGAAAATATTGGTCATGTTTTCAGGGAGAATAGTAGAAAATTCTTCTTGATAACGATGCTCAATGTCTTTGAGAATTGAGTCAAAAATATCTTGCTTTCCACTGTAATGCTTATAAAGTGCACTTTCCCTTATTCCGATTTCTTTTGATATGTCGCGGATACCAACCCCATCATAGCCTCGTTCAGAAAATAATTTTAGTGCAACTTTTAAAATAACTTTCTTTGTATCACGTGTTTCATTTTTTGGCATAATAACCTCCATAAATAAATGTAGTGAGCAATCGTTAACTATAATTATAGTTAACAACTGCTCACTTGTCAAGAAGAGCACTAAATTATATTCTCATGTTGTTAGGAATAGGGCTTCACATTTTTAAACTTTGTGAACCAAATGAAATGAATATAGATTTTGAGAATAGGATAATCAACATAGACCACTAACTCTTGAAAGTATAGGAGCTTGGTTATCACATTGAAATGCCGAAAACAAAAACCAGCATCAAACAAATCCACATAAATACAATATGATTCGATTAATAAGTTATTTTTAAATTTTAATTGTAAAAAAGGGGTTGCCTTAAAATTGATTTTTTTCTAATCAAATTTTAAATTCAACTCCTTTTTGGATTTTTATATGTTATTTTTTATTCCAAATGCTCCTCTTTAAAGTGTCATACCTTTTGCATAATCGCAGCAATTTCCTCCCGCACCTTAAAATATCTTTTTTCTGGGATGGGAATCATTGTGCCTGTAACCATGGTAATTCTATAGCGTTCCACAGAGACAATGAATTCACAGTTAACCAGATACCCCCTGTGTGGCCTACAAAAGATTTCCGGGAATAATAGCGCTACTTCGCCTATAAGCCGTTTAATCGTTACTATCTTGTCCACAAAATGAACGACTGTATACTTACCAATCGCTTCCGCATATACTACCATATTTGGATCAATATACTGTAGACCCATGTCGTTGCGCAGTTCTATTTTTTTGTACCACTTTTTCACACCACTTTCCGTCACCAGCTTTTGTACATAGCGATACGTTTGTACGCTGACCTTGAAAGGAAAGACCTCGTCATCCACCAACTCGTTCCACTCGTTTGATACATGCATATGTGTTATTTTTACACTCTTTTTTTCGCTGTACTGTCTAAAATGAATCGTCACTCTTTGATTGGCCGCTGCCACTTTATCAGCGTCCTGTTCGGTGTGACAGGAAAAACGCCCGACTACGATACTGCTGTCTTTTTCGGGCTGTAGCTCATAAAATTCAGTATTCTCCATCTCTATATTCGGCATGATAAATCCATCTTTGAAGTAACTTTTTACTGCCGCCTCACCAAACACGAACAAATTGCCTGGACCAATCCACATGACATCAGTATCCAATGCAGAAAAGAACGGCTCTGTGTTGAGGTGATAATATTCACGAAGCATATACTCAGTGTACTCCGCCACATTTTCCATTGTCAATTCCATTGAACACCCTCCTTCTGATTAAATATTTCAATTACTATTTTGTCGCAGATTAGATTTCTTTGCAAATAGTTTAAATATTTTTGCTACTTTGAAACTCGTAAGAAATGTCACTCATCATCTTTGGGGCAAGAAGATATCTTTCATAGAAGAATCCTCATTCCTACTGGAAGGCTTTTACAGTCTTTAGCTTGAATAGCCTCTATCGAATTCAATATCGTAATTATAATTTTGTTAAAAACAGAGTGTAGCTCACCCAAACCTCAAACGGGATACACTCTGTTTTTTTGTTCCCGAACCTTGAAAGTATACTGTGTAACCAGATTCTTATCTAGTCCATTTTTATTTGATTCTACTTATTTAAAATTTCATCCAGAGATACATAAAAGAATTTTTTGAAATCCTCTGCACCTAAAATTTCATTGAAAGCTCGAAGTGTACTCTTCATTTCTTCTACAAAGACTTTACTCTTTTCTTCTTCGTCCATTTCTTCTAATAAATCTATACTTTTATTTTGCTGAGAAGCAACTTGAATCAATGAATTTGTCTTTTCTTTACTCAGATTACTTCCAAAGCAGTCTTCCAACATCACTTTGGTACGCTCTATAATCGCAATATCCAGTTGATGACCCTTGTCCTCTAAAGATATCAGTTTTTGAGTCAATGGATCGTCAGTTGAAGACATCAAAGTAGCGGCACTTACATTTTCTTCAAACTTCTCAGCAAGATACACTTCATCAAATTTAGAATAACAGGAATTTCTCCATTCAGTCCATCCATATCCGAATAAACCGAATTTCCAAATGCTATACTTGGAACACCAAACTTTATCAGCAGGAAAAACCTTTCCGGTAACTGACATCAGGCGATTCGTCATTTGATGGCATACACCATCCTTTAAGTAAACAATTCCACAATCGTCACTTGGTGTAATAAAATCATTATTAGCTCTTTTCGCATTAGGTTCACCGCAAGCAAGTATAATGGCGGCCTCCAAACTTCCATGTCCTGTTTCAATATACCTTGCCTCTGGTGCTGGAACACTGCCATGACAACCAAAACGATAAGTATCAGTATCAGCAACCCATTGTCCTGATGGTGTATAATGACCGACTGTTGCACATACTCCAGTGTGATCCATCATCCACTCCGCCACAGGGGCTTTTACTCCTTGTGCATAGACAGTAAATTCCGCTTGTGTGATACATTCTATACGTCTTTGATAGGCTCCTATTGCAGATAAAAATGAGTAATTAGGTAAAGTCTTACCACCTTCTATTGGTGATGCTGTCTTTCCAAATAGACACGCCAAAGCATACCCTTTGTCAAATTCAATTGTAAAAGGCTTCCCCTGAACTGTTCGCCCGTTCTGTTGATTTTTTATTCCGACGTCACGCCCCATATCAGTATGAAAAGTCAGATTGAAAATAAACGATTTATTCCAATACATTGCTATCATTCCTGTAATTTTAATAATATGTTCTCCAGGCAAAAATTCAAAGTGTGCTTCATTTCCGCGGTATTTTCCATGCATAGGAAAGTCAACCTGGGCATAACAAGTACCTATAAGATCAATAGCTTCTCCATAGCAAATAAAAATTGCATTAGGAAATGTACATCTGAGTTCCTCGTACTCACGGAAGTCATCAAATTCAATAGCGCCCGATGCCTTGGCATCAATTAAAACAGTTTTTCTCAAATTCAAATCTGGCATATAAAGTATCCTCCTTTTCTTTTTTTATAATTTTATTAAATCCATCAATCAAATTCAATTGTTTGGAACAGATGACCTATTTGGCGGAATAAACAGCGAATATGGGGTCAGACAAATACAATTCAAATCAATTACGCGCACCTCATTATCTGTTACACTTATAATGAAACTTATTTCTTAAAAATAAGCTAATCTACACAAAAAAGAAAGCTGTTACACATCAATTTATAATTGTTCATGCAACAGCTCCTTTTTATTTAGTTAATATGAAATATATTAATATTATTTTTTACATAGAATATGGTATTAAAAAAATGATTTTAGTCTACTTATTAGATATTCTTCACTCTCAATGCTTAAAGCCTTCAAATATATACAATAAGAGTTTTCATTCGTAAAAATTTCGATAATATTATCTTGTTTATTAATACCTACTATATCTTCAAATTTTATATGATTTTTAGCATTTTTACCTCTAAAAAGATATTTATTATCAATCAAAATATCATCATCACTAATTAAAATATAAAGTTTATTTTTATATTTTATTAAAAATTTATATGTTTGTTCAAGATAAAAACCTGCAAGTAACAAGAATAGAAAAGTTACTTTGAATGCACCTATTATCGAAAATATTATCACAAGAATGCTTGTAATATAAATTTGTTTAAAATAACCTCTATCGAAATAATTTATCAGCATTGAAAATCACTCCTATTATTATCTTATTTACAACCTATTTATCTAATAAAAAGCTATGAAAAATAGAGTTTCATTTCTATAGTTCATAGCTTTCCATCATTTCTACTTAAGTAGAGAAATATAAAACAATTTTACTCTAATTATCTTTTTTATTAATCTAGAAACCAGTTATTTCTGATAACTCATAAGATGCAATTTCTCCATCTGTATTCATTCCCATAGCTTTAAATTTCCAAGTACCATCTTTTTTAAGATCATTTATATTATCCATTGCAGTACCTAATTGGTTTCCATCTTTATCATATAAAGTAAATGTTACTTGTGCATATGATATATCATTACCACTGTTATTTTTAATAACGCCTTTTATATATGTTGCCATACTATCAGTTTCTGATGTTATATCTCCAACTATTTCATATTTTTCTTTCTTAGGTTCTTCTGGCTTATCTACACTAGCTGTTTTATTTGTTCCATCATCATTTCCTTTAGCAGTATCATCATTTCCACCACTTCCACTAGTACCAATAGCATATAATAAAACAAATACTACTATAACTATAAACCAACCTCTTTTATAAAATGGTTTTTTGTTTTTAGCCCCACAATTAGGACATGATTTAGCATTAGATGCTATCTCTTTTGAACATGCTTTACATTTGATCATCTTTGACATTTTAATTCCCCCTCTAATTATTTTATGATAACCTCAATCATATTATAGTATATATCTAATGTCTAAAGCTGTAATATCATGCTACTAAAGACTTTTTTTTAGGTATGTCCCATATATTTTGTTATATTTAATAGATACTTGTCCTTAATTGCCTAGCTTTTATACCATTCTTTTTTAAGCTTTATTATTTAAAAACCTTTATTATTTTTTTGAAATTGTCTGTATTAATATTTATGTAAATTATTTTTTAAATCAAATCTTATTTGCATAAAATTGGAAATTTTATAAATACTTATTTAGACATTTTTCGTGTTCACATAATTTTTAATAAAAAGCATATAAAATCATTAGATATGTATATTCCTCATCACTTACATCATATTTAGGTAATATAAAACTATATTTTTAAGATTTAATTTTAAAAATATAAATTTTTTAAAATTTCTGTCCAGAAATCTATTTTATGTACGTTTTAATATGTAAAGGTTAATTTAAAACCTTAAATTTTTTATAGTTAGGAGGATTTACATGAAGAATAAAAGAAATAATAATCTTTTATCAAAAAAAAATGCAATGGAAAAAACATAATCAGATAATAATAAAAAATTTGATGATTATATTTAAAATGTAAACATAATACAGGAGGGAAAACAAATGAATAAAATATTAAATTTAATTAATGAAATGTTTAAATCAACAATTACTACAATCTCTAATAGACACAAAATAATAAAACAGTGTATTGCAACATCTATTTGTCTTGCTATGATAGTTACAGTAATTCCTAGTAAAGTTTTTGCTGGTGAAAATGAAAGTAATCTGTATTCACAAAACGCAACAGAAAATATAAATATTGAAGGTATAAATTATACATACAAATATTATTATGATAGTAAGGGTCAAAGAAGTATTTTAATTACAGACACAACTAATTCTGTATCAAACATATTGACATACAATGAGAAAAATTCAACTTTTTATTTAGATAATGAAAAATTAGGTGAAGTTAAAACAGTTTCTGAAAACGATCCTCAACTTAACAATTCTAATATTTTATCAAAACTTAATTGGAAACTTCAAGGCACTTATCATAATAAAATTTCTTGGTCAAAAGGAACAACAGTTGCTGTTGTAGCTGGTGCAATAGCAGTATATCTAGCTACTCTAGGTGCAGCTGGTGTCCTAGCAGCTATGGGTTCAGGTGCTTTAAGTGTATTAGCAAGTAATGCTATTGGAGGAACATTGCATAGAACACTTTATCGTGCAACAACAGGATCAAAACAAAATTATAAATATAATTGGTCTTTTGTATCAAGTACTAATCAAAGATTTGGAACATACACTTACCAATATACTGTGTAATAAGCATTATTTAAAGAAAAAAATGGCACTTTTATTAAGGTTGTAAAAATATGTTACTTAAGAAACAGTTAAAAGCTGATTCTCAATATTGTATGGGAATCAGCCTTTTTAAACCCCTCTTTTAAGTGTCCTAAAAAAATTATAGAACATAGCCCTAAACTTTTTTTATCAAATAAATTTTGTGTCTGAGATAGTAAAATTTTAGTTAAAATCAAATATATAAGATTAGGGTATAGGAGATGATATTTATGAAAAAGAATACATTAAAAATTGTAAATGGATGTATGTATATAGTGGCAATTATTCTTTTGCTTTTAATCTGGCTTGTAGGAATAAAAAATATTTCCATACAACCGATTTTAACAACTTTAGTTAAAGTATATATTTGTTTTGCATTTGTAATTATAGCTATTAACTTACTAAAATACTTTCAGAAAAAATAACTAAATTTATGTATACTAGTTTTTAAATTTAGTCATTTTTTATATAAAATAAATGCCCTATAATCTGAATAAATAGATTTTAAGGGCATTTATTTTATATATTTAATTTATTAGAGATTAAAATAACTTATTTTATAAAATTTAAAGACTTATTTTTAAACTTGAATTTACTTTGTATAAAAGCCATAAAAAAAACTAAAATAACCAAGATAATCTGAATTATATATGTTTTAATTAATGCCCAAAAAAAAACATCCATTGCTTTTCCTCCCTTTTTAAGTTCCTCTTAGATAAGATACTGTTATATATTTTATGATTTTTCAATAACACATCTTTTTTTAAATTATTAACCTTTCATTAACAAGATTGAGTTGTCTAATTAGATATAACTCTATTATTATCCAATATATAATGTATTGCATTTTATTGCCATTTTAAGGTAGTTTGTCCTTATCATAAAGTAAATTATTGTATTTATTATTTAAAAACGTTACAGACGTTTTTAAACTCTTTAAAAAGCCCTTTTAAATTTATTCGAGAGAAGCATCTTTTATCTAAAATGTTTTTATAAGTAATAAGAATTTAGATATTATTTATATAACTTGATAATTTATAAAAGAAAGGTATTTATATTTTTTATAAGCAGCACAGAATAGAAAAGTATTCACGTTTTCCCCTTTACTATTCTATTCTATTTTAAAAACATTTTATTTATTTTATATTTTATTATTTTAGGCGATTTGGAAGCATTGAAATTACTTATGTACAGAGGTCGAACGACGAGTACTTGGGAATTTACGACGAGTATTTGGGAGTTTAACGACGAGTATTTGGGAGTTTAACGACGAGTGTTTGGGAATTTAACGACGAGTGTTTGGGAATTTAACAACGAGTATTTGGGAGTTTAACGACGAGTGTTTGGGAATTTAACAACGAGCATTTGGGAGTTTTTAATGACGAGTGTTTGGGAATTTATGAATTTGAGATAAAAGCGTAAAAAATAAAATCTTTGTAGATATAAAAAATAAAAAGTCTTATAAAACATTTAAATTTCAATATTTTGGTATATTTAAAGATAAATTTTTAATAATTAATTTCAAATAAATTATTTCAAAAAATGAAGAAACGAGCATTTGGGAAACTAAAAACGAAAAATAATATATTTTTCGTGAAAAATAGGTTAATATATAACTGTAACTAAAAATGTATTATTGTTTTATCCAAGATAGGCGAAATACTCCATCCTCAACGTAAGTAGGGTGGAGATGCGAGCCTGAAATATGCTAACATAAACTAAAGGAGGTTAAGAAATGATACAGATGAAAGCTTTTAAATTTAGAATATATCCAAATCAAACTCAAAAAGAAATGATAGAAAAATCTTTTGGATGTTCAAGATTTGTGTATAATCACATGTTAGCACTTCAAAAAGAAAGATATGAAAAGGAAGGTAAATCACATTCAAAGTATGATTTAATTAAAAAACTTCCATCACTTAAAAAAGAATATGAATGGCTTAAAGAAGTTGATTCAACTAGCTTGCAAGCTACTATTGATGATTTAGATAATGCATATAAGAACTTCTTTAGAGAAATTAAAAAAGGTAATAAACAAGGTTTTCCAAAGTTCAAAAGTAAGAGAAATCTTAAAAGAAGTTTTGAAAGTAAGTGTGTAAATAATAATATAACTATCAAAAGTAATTTAATTAAGTTACCAAAATTGAAATGGATTAGGGCTAAAGTGACTCAAAATATAAATGGTAGAATATTAAATGCTACTGTATCAAAAACATCTACAAGTAAATATTTTGTTAGTATGTGTTGTGAGGTTGACATAAAACCATTAGAGGAATCTAATAAGTATATTGGCATAGATTTGGGATTAAAAGATTTTGCAATATGTTCTAATGGAAGCATATCTAAAAATCCTAAATGGTTAAAAAAAGCTAACTATAGATTGAAACTGGAACAAAGAAGATTATCAAAGATGAAGAAGTTTGGTAATAATTGGAATAAGCAAAGAATTAAAATAGCTAAGATACATGAAAGAATAGCTAATCAAAGAAAAGATTACTTACATCGAATATCAACTAAACTAATTAGAGAAAACCAAATAATTTGTTTAGAAGATTTGAAAGTAAGTAATATGATTAAGAATCATAAATTAGCAGGTGCAATAAGTGAGGCTAGTTGGTATGAATTTAGAAGATTACTTGAGTATAAAGCTATTTGGTATGGAAGATTAATCTCTGTAATAGGAAATACATATCCATCCAGTCAGTTATGTAGTGTATGTGGACATAGAAATAAAGATGTAAAAAACTTATCACTTAGAAAGTGGGTTTGTTCAGACTGTAATACACAGCATGACAGAGATATAAATGCCAGCATAAATATACTAAAAGAAGGATTAAGATTAGTGGGGATGGAACAGCCCTTAGAGCCTATGGATGCTTAGTACAAAAGTACTATCGAATAGGAATCTCCACATTCAAACGTTACCGAAGGTAGTTAAGGTGGAGTAGTTCAATAGAAACTAAAGAAGGAGGCATGTATTAAGATATATGGGTAATGTAAAAAGAGTTATTTATAATAAATATGATAAAAAAGAAATATTTAAAGACTACAATAGTCTTGTAAAACACAATAATCTTATACAAGGAAAATATACTCTTTCTGCTTCTGAACAGAAATTTGTTTATAAGCTTTTTGAAATAATTCAAAAGAGGAATTATTCTTCAAGAGAGATCTCTTTCAAATTCGATACTATATACAAAGACTATAGTGGAATAGTAGATAAGAATATAACTAAACAGGAGTTTAAAAATCTAATTGAAGGAATCCAAAACAATCAACCTCGTGTAATTATAGGAGATCAGTTTATAAGAACTCAATGGTACGCTATAAAAGGGGATTTGGATTATAACGAAATAACTCTAATAATAGACGAGCATATATTTAAATATATACAAGCAATAGAGGAAAATTTTACTAAATTAGATTTTGCAAGTATTTATTCTTTTACAACTTTTTTTGCTATGCGAATTTATGAGTTATTAAAACAATGGAGTGGGACAAGGCAAGGAATAGTTTTTAAATTAGATTACTTTAAAGAACTTCTAGAAATACAAGATAAATACAAAAGATATTATGATCTTGATAAATATGTATTAAAAAAGAGTACAGAACAGATTAATGAGAAGTCAGATATATTTGTTGAATATAAACCAATAAGAAAAGGTAGAAGTGTTGAATCAATAGAATTTTCCATAAGAGAGAAAAAGGAAAATATAGAAACATCATATGAAAATAAAGAAGATGTTATTGAAAAAAGGCTTGAAAATAAAAATATAAACTTAAATAAAAAAGAGTTTTTTATACCAGAAGAAATCTCTCTGAGTGATAAACTGAAAAATCTATTTAAGATAGAATTTGGAGAATACAATTTTAGTGAACCAAAATATTATAAACTATTATTAGAAGCAGAAGAAATTGCTTTAAAAAAGGACAACTCTTCTAAAATAGTTGCAACAAATTATGAATTATTTTCTTCGATTTTAAGAAATAAAATATCTTACTTAAAAGCAAAAGAAAATGCAATTGAAGTAGAACTTATAGAAATGAGTTTAACCGAGGAACAGTTAGAAGAAATGCAAATACTTGATATGAATCCTGTTACTTTTCTTGAAAGAATAATTAAACCTGATGAGAAAAAATACAAGGCATTCAAAGTAGTCTATGATAAATGTGAAAAAGAAAAAGATAGAATAACTTTTTAAACAAGTTATATTTTAATTTATTAATTAAATTATATAATAAATTAAAATATAATTGATATATAACTTATTAATCATTATTAAAATGAAGTTAGTTAGGTACCAAATTATGGTATAATAAATTTTAGCAAGAATAAAATATATAATCTATAGAGTGGAGTTCATACGAACGAAAGATATAGCCTCCAGAAGAAAGGAGGTGTTGGTATGAATGAATTTTTACTTAATGTAATTGCTGGCATTATTGCTAGTTGGATATTTTACTTAATTAGTAAAATATTTGCGAAAGTAAAAAGCCACTCTGTGCGAAAGAGTGGCTGGGAATTTGATTTAAAAATCAAATTCCGCAAAAAATAGTTTTAATTTTAAAATTATGAACTCCACTCTACTGCTAAATAGATTGTAGTTCTTCTTGCTTTTATTATATCACAAAATTAATAAGAAGATACAATTTTACATAATTTTAAAATTCACATAAAAAAATCAAGATTACTTATAATAATTGTAACTTTAATATAATATAAATTGTAATAGAGTTCGTTTTTGTATCTAACAAAAAACAAGAGGTATTAACCTCTTATTTTTTTATGATTTTTTTTATAATACATTATAATCATCACTATATATAAAGTTAAAAGTGTTCCAAACATAAATATCTCTAATTGAAGTTGACCATAAACAATACTGAATAAATTATGTGAAATCATTAATAAAACTTGTGGGATTTGTATGATTATTATCAAAAACATGCCTATAATCAAAGATATTATATGAAAACTCTCTTTTTTTATAAAAAACTTATATATAAATAATGCAAATATTAAAAAATAAACTAATATAAAAACCATAACTTGAAGTTTATTAATATTAAATCTTATTATCTGCTCATGTAATAATGAGTTAAAAAACATAGATATTAATATTATAATTGGATAAATAATAAGAAACATATCATTGAATATATTTTTTTTATTCATAATCATCAACAACCTTCAAAATTTTAATAATATGTTTAAAATAACTTTTTTATTGGAAAATACCCCTTTTTTAAATTATATCATAGACTTCATTGTAATAAAATAAAAAAGTGAAAATATTTAGAATATTAAGAAAAATATTAGAAATAAGTCATTTTAATGATATAATACAAGTAATTATTTAAAGGAGGGATTGATATGGTAAAAAAACTTTTTTTAGGTATTTTTATAGTTTTTGCAATCTCTATATTTTTTATATTTAGTAAAACAGATGATGAAAATATTTTTATTGGAGAGTCTGAACATTGGACAGCTAAGTTTGTGACTACTGAAGAACGATCAGAATTAGAAATAAAATATAAAGATAGTAAAAAAGTATTTGACCAAAAATTCGATTGTTCATATGAGTTTATAGATGGTAAAGATGCAGTTGTAATTGTAAATGGAGAAGTTTTAGAAGCAGGCCGAGAAAAGACAATAAAAATACAAAGATCAGGTCTTTATTCAAATAGAGAATCTAGTTATAAAGTAATTATATCTTGGAATGGAAATGAAGAAACTATAAATTTAAAGAAAAAATAGTAATTGAATGTGATAAAAAAAGATATTATAAATTTGAAAATAATTTATAATTAAAATTATTTTTAAATTAGTATAAAAAATAGAATATAACTTATTATATAAGTTATATTCTATTTTTGTATGAAGTCAACTAAAAACTGAACCATATTAGAATTAATTTTATAGATAAGATAAAAAATACAATCTATAAAAGTGAAATTCATGCATGAAAGATTATTGTTAAAATTAGCAAAAATCAATTTGAAAAGGATTAATTATGCCTAGAAGATATTTTCTTTTTAACTAAGAAACTTCCAATACCCAACATATTATAAACTATTAATAAATCTATACAATTTCCCATGTTATACATTAAATTTACAGGTACTATAAATGCTATAGATGATAAAATGAATCCTAGAAGCAATTCCTTTTTGAAATCTGAATACATTATCCCTTGTATAACAAAGATGATTGGAAACAGTAAAAATAATCCAAGTAATATATTTTTTTCAGCCCGACCCCATAGAGTTATTGCAAGTATTATCATGCTTGGTAATATCATAGAAAGTATTTTATTCATAAAAGCCCCCTTTTTACTATGTATTTTCATTTATATTACTAAATATTATCTATCTTTATATATATTTATATGTATTTTATCTTTATCAAATCTATTTATAAATTCATTTGTTTCTTCGCTATATCCTATAGATACTATGGCATAAGGTACTAATTTTGCTGGTAAATCTAGAGTTTGTCTAACCTTATTTACTACTTTATTTTTAGGAAAAACACCTATCCAACAAGCAGCTAATCCTTGATTTGTAGCTTCTAACAATAAATTCTGTGTACAAGCACCTAAATCTTGCATCCATTTACCAGGCTTCAAGAATCTATCTCTATTTCCAAGTACTACTATACATAGCGGTGCGAATTCTATATGCTTTGCTCTATGCTGTGACTCTGATAGTTCTTTTAAGAGGTATTTATCATCTACTACAATAAATTCCCATGGTTGAGCGTTTTTTGATGATGGTGCTTGCATAGCTGATTTTAGTATTTCAGTTACTTTGCTTTCTTCTACTTTTTTACCTATATAGGTTCTTATTGAACGTCTATTTTTTATAACTTCCAACATATAGATTCTCCTTTAAATAAAATTATTTATATTTATATAATATCATTACTTTAAATTCAATCTATAGATTCTATAAAAAAATAAACACCTATTTTTTTATAGAATAATAGAATTTATAAAGTAATATAAAAAATAAATTATTTTATAAGTTAATATATAATTTAAAACATGTAATATTAGTTCTAAATACAGGTATAACAATACTCTATTTAAATAGAATTATATATGCATATATGTTATAATTAGACTCTAAAATATTGATTCGAGATATTTACTTTGGAGGAATTATAAATGTTAATTTATTTATCAATGCTTGAGTTTGAAGAAGATAAAATCAAGTTTGAAAAGATATATGAAAAATATAGACAGATAATGTTTTATGTGGCCAATAAAATATTAAAGGATGATCATTTAGCAGAAGATGCTGTACATAATGCTTTTCTAAGAATAATTAAAAATATAGATAAAATTGATGAAGTAGATAGTCCAAGAACGAAGGCTTTTATCGTTATAATAGTAGAAAGGATTGCTATAGACTTTTACAGAAAAAGAAAAAGGGAAAAAGTATCTGATATTGAAGAAGAGTATAAAAACAGGGCGATAAATTTTTCTATAGAAGATAAAGTATGTGAAAGTAATTTAGCTATAGCACTTGCAAAACTTAATGAAAGTTACTTTCAAGTACTTTCTTTAAAGTTCCAGTATGGTTTTTCAAATAAAGAAATAGCAAATGCATTAAATTTAGGGGAGGAGAATGTATATAAGAGGATTCAACGTGCTAGGAAAAAATTAAAAGAAATATTAGAAGAAATGGAGGTTGGAAATATTGAGTAATAAAAAAGATGATTTTGATATTACAGATGATATGCTTCAAGAAAGTATCCCAATCGCGACAAAAATTATTCTTGACAGCCTTCCTTCAGATGATGAATTAAATCATGTTTTTTCAAAAGGTTTTGAACGAAAGATGAAAAAACTTATTAAGCAGCAAAAAAGAAGTAGTCTTACAAATAAGATTATTTTTTATTCAAAACGAACAGCTATTGTATTTTTAATAGTTTTAGCTAGTTTATTTACTATTACTATGAGTAGTGAGGCATTGCGTACACGTTTATATGAATTGGTAATAAGAGTATATGAAGATTTAACTTCTTTTGTATTTTCAAATAAGGAAAATATTGAAATCAAAAACCTTAAGATTAAAGAACCAGGATACATCCCAGAAGGATTCAAAGAAGCAGATAGGGTTGATAATTTTATGATTGCATATGAAAATGAAAAAGGTATAAGAATAGAATATACAAGTACTGAAATTGATACGAATTCTATTATATTAGATACAGAAAATGCAAAAGTTAAAGATATATTTATAAATGGGTATAAGGCAAAATATATAGAAAAAGAAACTTTCTTACAAGTATTTTGGAATGACAACAACTTTATATATCTGTTAAATGTAGATTATCAAAATAATAAGGATTTAGAATTATATAAAAATATTTTATTAAAAATGGCTAAAAGCATAAAATAATTTCTTAAGTGTCCAAAAACCATCTCTTTATTCGTTATATATTTGATGTTATAAAAATTTATAAGAAAAAGAGGTGGTTTTTATAGTTTAAAAAATGGAATGTAAGTCAAATACAAATATATCTTAGCTATTATAACTAAGACAAGACAAAGCAATAAGCCTTTTATATTAGAAAAATGATTTAAAACTCAAAGAACCTATTTATTAGTAAAACCTGATCTAAATTGGGTATTTATGATTTATTAATATAATTACAAGTTTATATATGTTTATTGGGGGATAGTTACAATATATAGTATTCTAGGTATTTATAACTATTATAGCTATGAATATCTATTTTGTAATTATGATAAAAATTTAATAAAAAATTTTATATAAGTGTCCAGAAATCACTTCTTTATTCGTTATATATTAAGTAAAAAATAATAAAAAGCAAATGAAGGGGTGATTTTATGGTTTGGAAAAAAATGATTATAAGTAGTATGTGCGCTTTAATATGTTCATCAGCAATTGCGATGCCTATATTTGCTGATGAATATAAAGACAAGAATATTGAACAATATTCAGCTGTAGACTATATAGATGATACTATGGTAAAAATGTCTTATATTAAGTCTGGTACTTGTACTTTAAATATTTCAGGAAACACAGCGAGAGTAATCTGTTCCATTAGAGGTTCATCAAATGTGAAAAGTACATCAATTATTGCTAGGTTACAGAAAAGTAATGACAATGGAAAAACATGGTCAACAATTCAAACTTGGAATGCTTCAGGAAATAGTTCATGTACTCTTTCTAAATCAAAAACTATAGGAAGAGGATACTACAGAGTTCATTCTACAATAAAAGCAAATTCTGAAAGCAAAAATATAGTAAGTAGTGAAAAAAGATATTAAAAAAATATTGCATACATAAGATGAGGTGACTATAAATAATATATCTTGAATGGCCAATTATATTAATTCAGTCTGCTAATTTTCTATTATTAATAATAATACTTATACTTGTAATTGATATTTTTAAAAAGTAATAAACTTCAGGTAATTTTACATATAACACAAATATAAAAGGAATAGATAATATCTATTCCTTTTATATTTGTGTTATCTTTGAGTAATTGAGTAAAACTTATAAATAAATTGTTTTATAAATTATATGATAAATTATTTATAAGTTTTATATAATTTTTTTACAAAAAACCCGAATGTAGTCGGAAGTGTGATATAATATCATATATCAATAGAACTCACAGGAGGATTAAAATGAAAATAGTAAGTTTATTTAATGTAAAAGGTGGGGTTGGGAAAACGACATTAGCATATCTAATGGCTCTTAATTTATCAAAAAAAGACAAAAAAATACTTATACTTGATGGAGATACCCAAGCAAACTTTACACAATTCATATATAAAATAGTACATAATAAAAAAACAATTCTAGATGCATTTAAGGATGATATAAGTGCAGAAGAATTAATAATAAAATCTCCATTAAAAGATTATCCAAATGTAGACTTAATACCAAGTGATTTATCTTTATCTGTTTTATCAGAGTATTTAACTATAAAAACTAGTAGAGAGAAAGTTGCTTTTAAGTGGTTTAAGAAAAATATTTCTACGCTTAAAAATTATGATTATATATTAATAGATTTATCTCCTTCATATGATTTGATTGCTAGAAATTTCTTATTCATTTCAGATAGTATTATTACTCCTCTTGAATTTCAAGATATAGCAAGTATAAGAGGTTGTGAACTATTTTATCAAAAATACAATGAAGATCTAGAAGATATGGGAGAAACTAATGAGGCAAAAAGAGCAGTTGTAATAAATTCTTTTACTTCAAGAAAGTTAACTTCTGGAGATATATTTATGGATTATTTAGATAGGTTTGATAGTATAAAAAAAGATTTATCCGATGTAAAAATAAGTGAAAGCACTATAGTAAAAAATTGTGTGCTAAATAAATTAAGTATAGATGACTATTGTAGGAAGATAAAAAAGGCTCATAAAGTTAGAGAAGAATTAAATGATTTAATAGAAGAGCTTACTAATAAGGGGGTATTATAATGAGTAAATTTGAATTAGAAGAAGAAGAAATATCTATACCTAAAAAAGACTATAAAAATGAAATCAATAAAGAAATTGAAAATAAATTTAATGAACACACAGAACTTCAAGGGATAAACTTGCTAGATTTAAAAGAAAACAAAAAGACTAAAAAAGGACAAGTTACATTATATATTGATGATGAGGATTTGAAAGTATTAAAGACTATAGCACACCTTAAAAAGACTACATTAAATAAAGTAATAAATGAGTTTATTAGGGCTAATGTAAGGGCAACTAAAGAGCATTTACCAGAAGAATTAAACATAGATAAAATAGCAAAGGAATACGATAAAAGAAATAAAAATAAAGGACCTAGAAAATAAGTTATTATTTAAATTCGAAAGTAAGTATATTATAATTTAAATAATAACTTATAATATACATTAAATATAAAATTTATAAATAAGTATAGAAATAAATTGTTATATAATTTAATATACAATGTATGAACTAAAATAGTTTATACATTGTATATTAAGAAAATTAAACTATTTATTTATAAAATTTAAGGCTTTATGAAGAGTATCAAATCTATCGGCACCTTTTAGAGCTGTATATTTTTCTTTGCTCAATGAGCCGATCTTATTACATGCTCCTGTTCCAACAACATATAAATTTTCAGTTTGATATGGTTTGTAATTTTTTATATCACAAACTAAACATTCTTCTTTTTTATAATTCCAAGAAATTACTGTTGCTGATATTTTATCAACTTCTCCATCATAAATGACTGTATGTTTATACATTTTATTTTCACCTTTAGCATTTATGTCTTTATTTAATATACCTTCTGCTATTAATTTCGCAACTATATCTTTATGCCTAATATAATAGTCTGTATCAGCTTTACTATCTACAAAGCATACTTCTATTAATATTGCTGGTGCCTTAGTATGTCTAAGCCAATAAAGATCTCTTACATCTATTTTAGGGCCTCTATTTTTAAATATAGTTGATAACTTTGAATTAACTCTTTCAGCATATACTTTCCCATTATTTGTTTTATATAGTGTTTCTGTTCCCATAGGGTTTAAGGTTGTACTATTTGCGTTAAAGTGGATTTGTACTGCTAAGTCTATGTCTTGTTTATTGGCTATTTGACATTGCTCAGAAAGATAATTATTAGACTTATCAATTTTACCAGTGTAAACAGTTGCGTCGCCATATTTTAGCCATTTTACTATTAAATCAGTTAAGGTTCTATTTTCTTTTCCTTCATCTATATATCCAACTGCTCCTGTACCTTTTCCTGATAGTGTATGTCCTGGTACTATCGCTACCTTCATTATTTGTCACCATCCTTTAGTTGTTTGTAAACTTGATTAGCTCCTATTGCTACTCCCCAACATAAAATACCTTGTAAGATTGAAGTTGGTTTAAATCCTAACATCCATATGGAAAATGTTATACCTAATACAAGCAATATAACTGGAATATATTTATTATCTAACTGTTTGTATTTCTTAAATCCAAATCCTAATACATTAAGAGCAACTACCAATAAAAGTAATCGCTCAGGAATAAAACTTATTAAATTATTCATTTATTTTCCTCCTTAAAATATTCCTTTTTGAACTGCAAATATAAAGAATCCTATTAGAGTTGTAATCATTGTACCAATTAACCACTTTAACATACTTGTAAGTGAATTTAAGTTTTCACACAATGCTTTTAACTCTGCTTTAGACTCTATATTTGCTATCTTTAAATCATCTATTTCTTCTCCATGTTTATTTATTCTTATTTCATGGCGCTTTAAATCTTCTTTGAAAAGTTCTTCATTCATGTAAGCCTCCTTAATAAGCATAAAAAGAGGGCTTAAATAAGTACTAAGCCTTCTTTTATTGCATAAATATAAGTAGATAATATACTACTTTTTTATTTACAATATTATTATGTGTAAACTATTAAAACGTCTAAATTTAAGTATATCTAATAGCAATATATTGTTGTAGTTTGCAATTATATGCATAAGAAACCTTATTACAATCAAGTTTGAAACCATTAGAAGTAAAAGTTATATTATTATCATAATAAACATTTCCATTTTTATTAGTCTGAAGATAATCTTGAATAAACAAAGGAATCTGAGTTTTACCACCAATACCCCAATATTTCCTTCTACCACCACTGCTTTCATTGTAATCATACATTTGATAGATAACAATATCTGGTTTAAAATCTAAAGAAACGTTAATATAACAAGAGCCTGAGTTTGCAGAGTCTTGAGTCATAGCAAGGTTACCATTAAAAGTAGCTATTTTCCCAATGTGACTCTGAAGATTTGTTATTTGATTATTAAGTTGGGTTATAGTATTATTTTTTTCTGTAAGTTGATTTTGTAACTTTTCTATATTAGTATCAGAGATATCAAAAGAAGTTTTTATTTTCTCTGATAATTCAACAAAAGTATTGTTTAAACTAGATTCAATGTTTTTTAACGATAGTACATTTGTTATAGAGGTTTTACCATTTTTTAAACCATCCTTTATCTCAGTGACTTTGCTTGTTATATTATTTAGAGTAGCATCGTTTTCTAATGGTACTATACTCTTGCTTATGCTTACAACTTTTTCAGCAATTGCGCTAACATTATCAGTAGCAATTATCTTTAATGTATGTAGTGCATTATCTTCTAAAGTGTAGTTAATAGTTTTCTCCTCATAAAGATCTGTTGTTATAGTTTCTTTTAATATATCATCTATAAAAACTTCTATTTTTTCTAGTGAAGTTTTATCTGTATGATTAGCTTTAAATGTAGCCTGAGCAGATGAATAAGAAATTATATCTATAATAGGAAATGCTTGTAACAATGTTATTTGCGCATAGCCATAATCACCATTATCATTACCTCCAGTAGTTAGAACTGGATTTTCCATCCAATATTCAGATGTAGGTGTATATTGTTTAGGTTTGTAACTATCCTTAGTTAGAACATAACCACTACCACCACCAGCATTAATAGCAATAGAAGAGGTTTTTGAACCACTTGCGCCACCAAACCAACCGCCACCACCACCTACGGTCTGATTAGAAAAACCACTAGCAAGACCAAAATTTCCATCAGATGAACTACTATTTCCTCTGCCAGCATCATATTGTGTAGCACCAGGAGAAAAAGAATTGTTTCTGCCATTACCATTATCGCCTTTTTCTCCACCACCATTACCATCACTATATCCTATAACAATTCCACCACCACCACCAGCAACAATTATACGAGAGTAGTATCCTGGCGAATAATTCCATGTACCACCACCACTACCAACAAGTCTTATATCAGTAGCACCACCACCATGTACAATTGAACCTGAACCTCCTCCATTAAAAGAGCATAATATACTATTAATACCAGTGGCACCACCATATTGACCAGTATAAATATATAATGTTTTTTCTCTTTTTAATGTTAGTTCTCCACTAGCATATCCACCTTTATTCTTAGTACTAGTGAGGTCAGCAATAACACCACCGCTTGCACCCCAACATTCAAGTTTATATTTACCAGGTGGTAATGTAACAGGTTGACCCTCTGCTTTGTAATTGAATTTGTATACTTTTTCCACTTAACTCACCTCTTTCTTAATCTATATAGTTTTATTGTACACAAATATAAATATATAAAAATCTAAAAAGTGTAGATAGGATTTAGGCAAAATGTAAGTGAATTTATATATTTTTTTGAATGTTTGCAAAGAAATTTAAATTTTCACATAATACCTTTTACTCTACCTTAGACTCTATGTTTACCATACTTAATCTGTAGATATCTTTTCTATATTTTATGTCTCTTGAAATCTACTTATAAAAAACTTAATTGTTTGTATTAAAATAAGACTTAGAAATTACCTAAGTCTTATTAATATTATTTTATGTAATTAATAACTCCATATATTTTTGCATTTGCTCCACAGCTATAAGTTTTACCAATGACTCCTCCAACATAGTATTCAAAATAAAAATAATCACCTTTTTTGATGTCCGTTATTTCTTTGTCAATAGAGTTAGATTGATCACATGTAAATGAATTAATAACCTTACCATTACTAGTATGTTTAAAATTTATACGTATTTCATTATAACCACTCCCAGATGTATTATCTTTGTGACAATCAATATGAACTTTAATCTTGTTAGCATCATTAAGAAAAGTATACCCAAGCCAATAAGTATAATTACTAACACTACCACCACCTCCAGGAGGATATGTAGAATTAGCTATTTGGCTTGTAAAACTTTCTTGTTTTATTATGGAGTTTGTACTATAGCTATATGTAACTGAATATAATTCTTTTATAATATTAGCTATTATTTCCCAAGGGTCTTCGATTGTAACTAACTGTTGTTTTTTAACAAGAGTATCTACAATTTTAGCTTTATTTTCATTAATATAAGTAGCTAGTTCTGAAAAAGTATTTTCTTTAGTTGCAGGTAAACCAATAGCATTTGCAATCAATTCTTTTCCTTTATTTGTTTCTTGAAAAAATGAATCTGCACTATCAAAATAGTCTTTTACTTTTTCAGATAATTCAACAAATGTATTGTTTAAGCTTGCATCTATATCCTTTAATTCTAATACATTTATAATACTTCTTTTTCCACTTTTTAAACCATCTTTCATTTCTTTGATTTTATTAGTTATATCTTGTAGAGTTGCATCATTTTCTAATGGCATTATATTCTTACTTATACTTACAACTTTTTCAGCTGTAGCATTAGTACTGTCTGTAACCACTATTTTAAGTGTGTGCAGTGCGTTATCTTCTAATGTATAATTAATTGTTTTCTCTGATGCTAAATCTGTTGTGATTGTTTCTTTTAATACATCATCTATAAAGTATTCTATCTTAGTCAATAATGTAGGGTCTGTGTGGTCTGCCTTAAATGTTGCTGTAGTAGAGTTGTAAGAGGATACAGTTAAAAAAGGTAATGCTTGAAGTAATGTTATTTTAGCATAACCATCTGCTTTTGTAGTATTGCCTCCTGTTGTCATGACTACATTTTCAAGATAATATTCAGATGTTGGTATATAACCAGGTGGCTTATAGTTATCTTTAGTTAGTGCGTAACCACTTCCACCACCTGCACCATATCTAGTTTCACCTGCTCCACCATACCAACCACCACCTCCACCTACATCACTATCACCACCACCTTTACCAAATGAACCACTATGTACTAAAGCTCCACATACACCACCTTCATATTGTGTCCCACCACTTGAAAAATTACCATCATTACTAAAACCTCTACCACCTATAATGCCACCACCATTACCACCTAAATAACTTCTTTGACTTGCATTAGAAACATCAGCTTTAGTAGCTCCACCACCACCAGCTACAAGTATACGTGACAACAAACCTTTTGAATCATTCCATGGCGTACTACCATGAGGAAGTCTTATATCTGTAGCTCCACCACCAAAAGATGACCATTTAAATGCACTATTACCAATTCCATTACCTTTTCCACCACCATTATAACCACTTCTAGTAAAAGATGAATCACGAGGAACTTTTTCAAAGCCCGATTGACCAACACAAATCAACAAATCAGTTTTCTCTTTTAGCGTAATTTCTCCTTTAGCATAACCTCCTTTAGCACACTCAGTTCTAGTGTCGACACCAAATGCACCTCCACTAGCGCCCCAACATTCTAATTTATATTTACCAGGTTTTAATGTTACACTTTGTTCACTTCCTGTATAATTAAATTCATAAACTGTTGCCATTTAATCCACCTCTTTCTTAATTTATGTTTTCATTGTACCTAATTTTAAAACCATAAACGTCTGCAAAGTGTAGATGAAGTGTAGGCAAAATGTAAATGAATTTATATATTTTAAGAAATAAAAAAGGAACATTTCCTATATTGTAGGTTATGCTCCTTCTACTACTCCACTTTCTCTAATTATATAATCCTCTACTGCTTTTCTGTACTCCGTGTTAGTCACGTCATCTAATTTAAATTCTCGATTTTTCAATGGATTTAATCCTTTGTTTAATATTCTCTCTGCTAATATTCTTACTACAATTTCATTTATCATTATAATAATCCTCCTACTTTTTCATTTTCATTTAATAAAATCTGATTTTCTAACTCTTGTATTCTCTTTTCCTCATCTGTTATATATACTGGTATTTCTTCTAAAATTGGTTCTTTTGTCTCTATATTTATACCTATAACTCTGTTTTTAGCATAATCAATACTTCCATACGGAACATCAATACAATGTAATTCTGTTATTTCATCATGCTCTAATAAATCACCTGTTGCTTCTCCTGTTTGGAGTAATATTTTACCTGTTTGGTCATAGATTATTCTATTTGCTCTATTCACTTTATCACCTCCTAATTAATAAATTTTAATAGCACGCCAAAAATAAGTCGCATCAGCATTAACAGCAGTAAAAGCAGGTATATGAATAAGATTATCAGTAAATTTAACATCAAGCTTATTGTTATAGTAAAGACCATGAGAAGTAGTAGTATAATCATTATCAGTGGTTTTCAAATTTATATCACAAGTAAATACAAAATCTTTATTAGAGAAAGTAGGTACATCACAACATGCAAAAACAAAGAGTTTGTTTTTGCTTTTAGTAAAGCTATTAACATAATCACACTCAGCATAAAAAATATTAGGCTTAAAACTTAAATTGCTAATAGTAATCCAATTATAAAATTGTTTTTCATATGCTGCATTGTATACAAGAACTTTCTCAACAGCACCTGTATAAACGGAATCAGTTCGTCCACTAGAAACCTTAAATCTAGTATTTAGCTGTGTTATAGTGTTATTAGCCTGTGTTAACTGGTTCATCAAATCTTGTACGCTAGCGTCTGATGAACTAAATGCTGTTCCTATCATTTCTCCTATTTCTACTAGTGTATTATTTAATGTAGCATTTACATTTTTTAATGCTAATTTATTAATAATATGTGTTTTTCCATTTATAAAACTATTTTTTATTATTGATACAGTATTTGCTATATCCTCAAGTGAATCATCAATTTGTGGTGGTTGTACTCCGTTTGACACACTTACTAACCTTTCACTTGCTCCATTTGTATCTGTTACTTTTATCTTAATTGTGTGTATTGCATTATCTTCTAATGTATAGTTAAATGTTTTTTCTAGATATAAGTCTGATGTTATAGTTTCTTTTAGAGTATCATCTAAAAATATCTCTATCTTATTTAAATTATTATCTAAGTCTGATACTATAAATTTTACTTGTGTACTATTAAATTCATTTACTGTTATTTGAGGTAAATTATTGCTCCTAGTAAATGTATATATTCTTGAACTTGCTCCATTGCTATCTGTTGCAACAATGCGTATTGTATTACTAGAACCAATAGGAAGAGCCAATATTCTTTCATCCGTTAGCACAATTTCTTTTTCTCTATTTTTTTCTATATTTGTGATATTTTCTAAAATAGTAGAATTAAGTTTAGTAACAACATTTACAGTATCTCTATAGTCTAAGTCGTTTACTGTGTACTTTAAAGTAAATCCCTTGCTTTTATTGCCTATATTTTCATCTGTTCCACTTATGCTTGGTGCATTATTAGATTTTGTAAATGTATAATTTCTATATATAGCAGATACCCCATAGCCACCTGTGACTTCTATTTTAATCTTGTTGGTAGAGTTTAATTGAAGTGACAAGACAAGGGAGTCGGGTACATTTATAGTGTATTGAGTATCTTTTACTGCTTGCTTCGTATCAAATAATACATCATTTAGATATGCTTTTACTGTGTATGTGTAACTATCTTCATTTGTTATTGTGTAGTTTATACCAAACCCTCTACTCTTAGAGCCAAGCGAACCATCTACTCCACTTATACTTGGTGTAGTAGATTTATATTGACATTCTATCGTAAATTCTTGTGTATAACGTTCGCTTCCTCCACTGTCTGGGGAAAAAAGATACGTATAGATAATTTTATAGCTATTACCTGGATATACTGTAAATTTTGCTGTTCTACCCCATACAATAGTTTCCCCATCTGGCAATTTACATGCCAACATTGTATATAACCCTCCAGGTCCCCACGCTTTTTCTTTGCAGTAGTCAAAAGGATATATTATTAAAGAAGTTGATGGTTTTTCTATTGTTTTAAGTTGTGGAACAATTAATCCCGGAAAATACATCTAATCACTTCCTTTCTTATATTGGTAACATTTCTTTTAAACTATTTATTAAACTAACTCTAGTTGTATTTACACTAGTACTTAACTCATCTAATGCCCCTTGCACAGTAGTAGCAGTAAGATTACTTGTTGCATTATTATAACTTGTTTTATCTGCTGTTGTTTCTATACTATCTACACTAGTTTTTACCTCATTTAATGCACTAATTATATTTGTTTTATCTGTTGTTTCAAGTAGTGTTGTATCTCCTATTTTTTCATTTAACTCTGTCTTAGTAGTTTCTATGTTGCTTGTTAACTCCGCTTTAGTTGTATCTATTTTAGTGTCTAACTCTTGTATATCTTTAAGTGTTGCTAGTATAACAGTTGGGTCTACTTTTAAATTTACACTTGAAGTATTAGATACTACTAAAATAATTTTTATAACTAAGTCTTTTACACTTCCACTATCAGCAGTTGGTTTATATGTTTCAGGATATTTAGATACTGCAATTAATTGATTTAACGAGTCAAATATACCTACTTCCCTTATCATAAATCCACCAACGCTACCTGGTATTACAGTTTCTATTACTATCCAGTTTGGATTTTCTTCATCTACTTTTACATTGTTTACAGAACCTTCCCAAACTACTTTTTTAAGTGTTGTCTGTTCTTCTGTTGGATTATATTCTGTTCCTGCTCCATCGCCAAGTTGTAATTTAACTAAATCTACTTTATTGCCAAGTGCTGTAGCATTTGCAATAGATGCCTTACCTACCTTTGTTAAAAGGGTATAATATTTTTGTTCTGCCAATTATATCACCTCCTGCTTTGGGTATAAAGTTACTTTTTCCATACTCCTATCATTACCTGTAGCTATAGTTAATTCTCCAAAACTTTCAAAGTTTGTTGGACTGTAAGGATATATAGTAACTGTTTCACCTGTATTCATTGTAGAACCCGCAAACATGTCATTTTTATTGAATAAAATCATCTCGAATTTATGTTCAAGATGACATGGTTTTATTTCTTCTATTTTCTTGTCTAACTCCAAGATAGTGTTATAATTACAATTATTTGTTATAAAACTAAGTGTAAAACTAAATAGATTACTAAGTACTTCTACATCAACATTGGTTTTTGCGTAAGCCTCTGAGATTGCCTTTATAACTTCTATTGTAGTTGTACCCTTACCTCTTAATTTAGCTTTTACATTACTTCTTCTAGTATCAAAATCCAACTTAGAATTTGTTTTTATTTTTAATAGATCTTCCCAATCGTCAAGTCCCCAAGTTGCTGTATCTATAAAAAACTGATCTAATAAATCATTCTTTTCATCAAGTAATGTTAGAAGTTCATTTTCAAGTGCATCTTGAATTTGTATATCAATTTCATTGTTTGCAAAACTTGGTAAATGGTCAATTAACTTCAATTTAACTCACCTCGATATTAAATGTAACATTTGAAACAGCAGGAACTTTTTCTTCATCAACTATTATGTTTTTAATATCTTCATTGATAAGTAGATTTTTTATATCATGCACTCCTTCTATGCTTGCTAATAAACTTATTATTTTTATATAAATAATCTCTCTTGAATTTTCTATTAAATAAGAATTTATAATATCTAAAAATACAACTTTTATGGATTCAATATCATATCCATTTTCAAGTGTTAAAGTCGCACTAATAGTAATATCAAAAATACTTGGTGTAACAATTGTAACAGTAGGTCCAATAGGTTTTTCTTCTTCTATATGTTCAGCACATCTTTGTAATACTTCATTGTCAACTGATTGATTGTTTTGACCATAAATTAGAATTTTAATTGTACCTGGTCCATCCCAACAAGGAATTACTTTTGCATTATAAACACCTTCAACCTCTAAAGCCCAAGACTGGTAATGTGCTTTATTACCACTTGTGGCTTGATTTTTTTGTATTTTATAGAACCTTTCTTTTAATTCTTCATCAGTTTCTATTTCTGTTCCACCCTTTAGGTCCAGTTCATTATAAATTTTAGTTACACCATTTATATTGTCTATAAGTTTAAATTCTGTGTTAGCTGATAAATTGTACTTAACGCCAACCTCCAAAGCCTGTATAGGGCTTACATTTAACTTACTATTTTCATCTATTGTAATATCTTTAATAACTACAAATAGTAAATCACTGTGAGATACTATTGTTCCATTTGGTATTTGAGTTCCCATTTTGCCTTCAAATGTTACTTCACCTATTGCTTCTGTACCTAACTTTCTATATACTCCAAATTCATTGACTCTTCTATCGAGAAAATCGTCAAAATTATCTTGAATAAAAACTCTTTTATGTATATAAGAAAGTTCTATATATAACTGTGCAAGTTCTGAATTAACAGGTGAAACTATATTATAAAGAGAAGATCCTTGACCTTTGTAAAGAGGAAGGTCTATGTTATTTAATGTTCTATTATTTAAGGTACTAAATGTTTGGTTATCATACAAAAGTAATCTTCTCCTCTCCATAGATTGTTTTTATATTCAAATTTATAGATAAATTATCATCCTTAAATTCTGTATTTGTTACATTAACTTCTAATATATATGGATTAATTAAGAGTGCTTCTTGTATATACCTTTTTGCTTCACTTTCAGTAAGGCCTTTAGTATACTTTTGTCCTATGAGATTTTTTATATCTGTTCCATAATCCCAAGTGTATATTAAATGAACATACTTATCTGTCTTTATAGTTTTATAAATCCATACTTTGATTGCTTCATTTCTTTCAACTACTTTAAAGTCTCCATTTTCAATTATCTTTTCATCTTTTTCAAAATTCCAAGCAAATTCCTTGAAAATAGGTAATTCTTCATTGGATGGAGAAGTATAATCATCTGGAACACCCATGAAAGGGAAGATTGTACTCATTATAAACTCACCAACTTACTTACAACAGCAAATTTCTCGCCTATTTTAAACATTATTACCATATCTCCAGATTCGAGATTATTAATAAAAGGATTTTTTATATTATGTTTGTGTTCTTGATTTATTTCTGTTTCAAATGTTTCTATCTGACTATTAAGTATCCAACTATCTATTAAAAGATTTTCTTTTTCCAATAAAAGAGTATTTATCTCTATCTTTAAATCTGGCAATTTATCTTTAACTTTACCAATAAAAAAAGAAGGCTGATTATGATATTTACCTTCTTTTCTCATTATTCCTATAAATTCATTAATTGGATCTGCCATTTTATCACCTCTTTTTATAAAACTCTTCGAGCCGTAGAAAAGTTTTTAGTGTAATAACTACTGCTTGTTTTGCTTATTTTAACTACATCACCTGTTTGTGGGGCATGTAGAAATTCTCCATTACCTATATATAA
>NZ_JACVVY010000014.1:0-56688 GCF_020658175.1 Clostridioides sp. ES-W-0018-02
ATCCCTTATTAGAATTAAATTGTTTTGTATTTTCTTTCAATTTTGCATAATCAAGTAAACTTAACTCTTTTCTTAGTTCCTCTAAAGATAGCTCTTTGTTTATAGCAGATTCTTTAAAAGTCTTAACCTCATCCTCTGTTAATGAACTAAATTCTGAGATAACACTAGAAACTTCTACTTTATATTCTTCCATTTCTTTATCGGCCTTGAATTTCCTTAAAACCCCCAACTCTTCAGTCAGATTTTTTATCTCAGTTTCTTTTTCACTAAACTTTTCAAGTACTAATTCTTTTAAAGCATCCTCTTTAGAGAAAGTTTCTATAACTTCTCCTTCTTTTTTCTCTCTCCATTCTTCTATATATGATTTTCTATTTTCATAATCTAAAACAACATCATCTCCATCTATAGAATATGGTATACCATAATAGTCATAATAATTTATATTATCTTCTAATATAGCTATTTTTTCTTCAGGTAGAATAGTTCTTAAATAATATTCTCTAGTTGTGTATTTCCCTCCCCAGTAAGGGTCTTCAACCTCAACCATCTTATTTTTTAATTGACTATTAATAGAAATTCTTATATTTTCTGTTGATAGTCCATAGTTCTTATTCGTACTCAATATATCTTCCTCCTTCCATTTAAACGAATACATTTCTTTGCAAATATCATAAATTGCTTTTTTATATTTTGAAAAATTACTATATGTATTTATAGATGCTCCCTCAATTCCAGGAACAACATCATCTCCTAAAATAGTAATTCCTAAAAAACTAAATCTTTTAATATTATAATATCCATCAGTTTTATCAACTTCTCCATCTTCAACTGCTATTTCCATACTTACACTTTTTGACTTTGACTCTGTCAATAATTGATATGCTGAATTTGAATAGTGTTTCCAAATAAGTCCTGTACAATTTAAATATGTCTTTCCATCTTCTTCTGTATAAGTTATCTCTGTATTATTTGGAATAACTCCAAGTGGTCTTTCTAAGAATTTATATTCTATAGAATAACCATCATCATCCTTTACAACTTTAGTTATCATATTATGTTCATCAAAATCTACAGCATTTTCTTCTTCATCATATTTTATATATCCAAGTATGGGTATATCTGATAAAGTTGATTCTGCTTCATTTATAGTTGACAAATCAAACTTAGTTTTATTTAAATTTTTGCCTTCATGTAAAATTTTTAGTTTTACATTTAATTTTCTATCATCTTCTTCATTAGAAAATGTCTCAAATCCACATGGAATACTAACTACTTTCAACCTCTCACCTCCTTAAATAAACATTACATCGCTAAATCTCATATCTTTAAAATCTTCCTTATTAAAATTAAGTATTTCAGTAGGTTTATTTTCAAATAAATAAAATGATTCTTCACCACATTTATTTTCATTAACAAAGGAAAAACCTCTATTAGTTAGATATTTTTTCTTCTCTTCTGTTAATGCAATAATAAACCTTTTGTTATTTGTTCTCATCTTTTCTATCTGATTTATTTCCATTTGTACCACCATCACCTTTATCTTCATTAGTAGGTCTTCCAGCGTCAGCATTTGAAAATGTATATGAAGCTTGTTTTACTGGTAATAAATCATCTATTTCCATTAGTTGTTCTGCTTTATATAAATTAGCAATTTCAATTGGCTCTTTTCCAGTACTGGCTAAATACACTAATCTACTATCTCCTACACTGTTTATATTTTCTCTAAGTTGTTGTGATATCTTAGATTGGTTAAAATGAGTTGTACCAACAAAGTAAAGTTGAAATGCTTTAGATGAGTTCTTTTTATTTAATTCATAATTTATCCATGTCTCTATTTCATTTTGAATCCTCATAGGTATTAAACTATCTGCTATAACACCATCTGCAATTGATTCTGTGTTTATTTTATCTGAGTTAAAAAGAGCAGTATTGATTCCAGCATTATCAAATATAAATTCTTTTGCTTCTTTAACATAATCATTAATCTTTGATTTTCCATCACTTAGATTAATCCCTTCCATATCTAGTGGGGTAACTGCTACAGATGTACCAGCTGGTAGATTAGATTTTATATCATGGTAGTATGCACTTAATAAATCAAATGCAACTAATGGTTCATCATTTTTACCATAAGGTACTTTTCCATGTATTAACTTAATACTTTCAATAATTGCATTAGAACCTTTTAAATCTTTCATATCTTCAAGTTCTAAGATATCATCAAATAAAAAGCTAAAAAATGGTATTCCTTTTGTTGAATCAATGTCTATATTAAACGCTACAGCATTATCACTTAGTTCATAGTACTTATTTTCTATTAAGTCTTCTTTTTTTAATCTTCCATCATTTAATTTTTTATATGCGTCTTGAACTTCTACTGGAAATGCTGATAAGGTCTTTCTATTTATTTTTCGTAAATCAATACCATACCTTAATACCCCATTTACTTTGGATGTTATTGTACAATAAGAAGCTGGTAGTTGTTGCATCATTATACACTTTGAATCTTCAATTTTATATAAATATATTTCTCCTTGCTCTAATACTTTTTCAGTTATCCAAGGACAAATATGTTTAAGTTGATATTTTTTTAGAAATGTAGCTGACTTAAAAAAAGAGTTGATATAATCATCTTTATCTTTGAATTTAGAAATATTTGCTGGTATTATATAATGGTCAAATGTATTCATGGTTGAAATCATATTTAGAATTCTTTTATATGTACCAGACGTTTCTTTAAGTAAAAGACTTACCTTTTGTAGTAATTCTACGTTTTTGTAAGGGTCTATCATAGCTTTTCTTACTTGGTCTCTACTTATATTTCTTATCTTGTACATTTCATTTGACAGATTTATAGTATTTTCTATCATTGCATAATTTCTTTGCCTTAGTTGCTCATTTAAGTATTTTATTTGGTCTAAAGTATAATCTTTTTTATCTCCTTTGAGTTCTATTATGGTTTCCACCTCCTGACCAGAATGAAATTATTTGTCCATTTTCTTTACTATTTCTCTTTTTTAATTCTATATCCAGTAAATTTGCTAGATAATTCCCATATGCTAAAGAAGAATATCTGTCTTTTCGTGCTTTCCCTTTTTCTTTAACTTTAAGCCACTTTTGACCATCATTTTTAACAGTTTCTAAGTTAATTAATTCGTTTACAAGTAGTGTAGTTTGTTTATATGGTAATATCATTCTTGCTTGGTCTGTATAATTTTTCTTTGCATACCCAGATGTACTACTTAACATATCGTTTGCTTCTACATCATTTATAGGTAATTTTATTCTATTTTTTAGGAAAACATCAAGTAAACCAATTATACAATCATGATTTATTTGTCCATATGCTTTAATTTCAAATATAACTGGATAATTTTCTTTTGTAGTAAAATTATTATGTAAATGATTTGTATTAGCATGAGAAAATGCGTTATATTCCTTATTTCTAGCATCATCATAATTAACCCTAAGTAAATCAGATAAAACACTTTGCCCTACTCCTTGAGTGTCTATAACTAAGAAATCTGCTTCAAAATCAAAGAATAATTGCTTTAATCTTATTGCTTGTTTATCTGGCTTCATACCATTATGAGATTCTATATGAACAACCATTCTTTCATAATAATCTTTCTCGGGCAATAATCTCCAGCATGTATATACTGAGTTATCATTATTGTCTCCTTCTGCGATAGCAATGTCAGCAGAAATTATCCTTAGTTCACCTTTTCTTTTTTGTAAATTACACTTTACTTTTCCATTTTTAGCCGATAATACTTCTAAATCTGTTGGAGGATAAAACGGATTTTTTAATGTTCTACATGGATTTACATAAGATGATTTAAATATTGCATCTTCATTTTCTCCAAAGAAAAGTGATTCCATCTCCATAATCCAAGAAACGGCATCCATTTCTCTTTTCATTTCATCAGCTCTTTCTTTATCAAGTATTCCATGATGAAGAGAAAGTTTATAATTACAATTGAGTACAAATTTATCTCTACCATCTATCATGTCCTTCACATACAGTTTAAATTTGTCATATGCTTCATGCATCCTAAACCATGCACTACTTAAGTACAATTCTTTATTAGGTTCTGGAGGATAATCTTCATATTTTCCATCTTTTTTAAATTTTAGATTTCTACTTACATTTAAAAATGGTTTAAGAATTCTATCTTGTATTTCTTTTTTTACTAATCTAAATTCATCTACAATAAGTATATTAAAACGGAATCCTCTTGATTGCTCATTTGAGACTATAGCTTCTATAGTGCTTCCATTGTGAAATGTCACTTTGGAGAATTTATTGTTATATTCTATCTTTTTAATCTCTCTAGCCAACATAGGAGATTGTTTTACTAACTCTTTCTCTATTTTCTCCCTTATAATAAGCTCTGCCTGTGATTTAGTAAATGCAGCTATACCAATTTTAGAATTTGGATATAAAACGGCTCTACAACATGCATATACAGCAGCAATCCAGCTCTTTGCAAAACCTCTGGCACATATAAGCATTGCATAATTACATTTATCAAACATATATATAAGAATAATTTGAACTAAATATAAATTAAGGCCAAAATAATCAATACAAAATCTATGTGGATTTTCTCTATAGAACTTAGTCCATTCAATTATTCCTTCTTCAGAAGCTTTACTTTTATCTAAATTAATTTCGTTATTATTTAATTTTTTAGTCTTGGTCATCATTTGGATTATCCTCACTAGCTAAATCAAACACTTTTCTCATTTGTCCTATAAACCATTTATCAATATATGTTTTTATTTTATCTACATCTTTAAATTGTTCTGAAGGCTCTCCTATTGGTCTATAATTCTCTATTTTATCAATCCATGTACCCCATGTAATAGTCTCATTTTCTGCTAAACTTGCTTCTTGAATAGGTTTTATATTTGCATCATTCATAAGTTTTGATATTAAGGTATTCATTTTCTCAAATCCTGTAGCATCACCATTTCTTAGTGCTTCATCACTCTTTAATAAACATTTGGATATTTGTTCTAACAACATTTTTTCAGCAGGTCTTTTACATTGATATGCAATAGAAAACTCGTTAAACTTATTTTCTAAGAACATATAATCTTCTTTTCTTAGTCCTGCTCCCCATCTTTCAATCATATCTTTATTTATCTTTATTTCTTTTAGTTCAACTTCTATGTCGAGTTTATCTTCTATAGAGTTATCGAAAGAAGTTTTACCTCTATATTTTGAATTTCTATTAATAATTTTCATATATTCATCAATAGAATCCTCATATTTCTTTCTCATAGATTCTTCAGCTAAGTTAGCATCGAAATAAACATCAAAATTGAAACAAAGATGTTTTAAAGCCTTTATATTACTGTTATATTTTTCATTTAATCTATTAAACATCTCTTTAAAACAATCCTTGCACACTGGCAATCTACCATTATCTAAATATATATCACTATAACTTTTCCAAAAATATCTCTCTTCATATTTCTCCTGTTTACAACAAGAGCATTTCTTTTTATTTACTGCCACATATTATCACCACCATAAAAAAAGCCACTAGAGAATTACCTCTAGTGGTTAATAGGGAGATTCAGTTCAATCAAGAGCTGAATTAAACATACTTTTATAAACTTAACTCAACTCTTAATTAATCCCCTATTTTATCAAACAAATATCATTATCAATATATTAGATAAAAAATAAATAGTCCAAAAATATTATTGGACTATTGTTTCACTCAATCTAATGGTTATATTTAAATCTGTATCACCAGAATACTTATCTAAAACATCGCTAAGTAATACCTCATTATCTCCATCTTTTAAATGTTCTATAATTTTATAAGTACCATCTTCTTGTTTTACTATCTCACATTTTTCTAAGACTGTTCCTTTATTATTTTTCATATATTATCTCCCTTATTTTTTTATTATTTTGTAGAGTTATAGTTTAGGTAGGATAAAAAACTATAACTCTACTAGGAATGTATTAATGTTTTATATAACACCTGTGATGTTTAATGTTAATCCCCAATCTAAGTTAAAACCTACTTCTGTACATTCAGAGAGTTCAAATATTCTAGCCATTAATTCATAGGGTTTTTCTTTTTGCGGATTATATCTTATTGTCCAATAGTTAGTATTGTTTAGTATGTCATACACTCTTTCTTTTTCCTTATCTTTATCATATCCACTGTGATTATTTTCATCAACTTCTATGTGTATTTTTATCTCTTAGTTCCTTATTTTCTATTAGTTTTTCACTATTCATTTATCAATCTCCCTTTATTATTTATTTAATAAGGAAGAAAGACTTACTGCTATCTCACGACATGTGCTTTCTTCCAACTCTGAAGTGGTGAGTAATTATCCCACAAATTTTATTACAATTATCCCTCACGTGAATAATATATTTGTCTAATGTATTATTTTATTGCATCTTTTAGAGATTTAGCTGCTTTTATTTTAGGAACTCTTTTATCTTCAGTCTTCCAAGGCTTTTTAGTTCCATCTTCAAGAGTTATTTCACCCTCTCTACCTTTTTGTACTTTAGTTAAATACTTAACTCCCATTAGAGTTAATTCATCACCATTTTTTAATACTTCATTTCTTTTTTCTTCTACCACATCAAGTATTTCTCTCGCTTTTACCTGTGATACATCTAATCCCTCTGCTATCATTTTTATAAATTCTTTAGTTTTCATATTTTTCAATCTCCCTTTTTCATATAATTTTCATTTGATAATAAGAGGTTTTTTTTATCCCCTTACATTATTAATATGTTTTAAGCAGCCCTTTTTTAAACCACTTTACTTGCGTTAACATGAACTACAAAAAGTTTCATAACCATCTTTTCTTCTTTTATTCTTATTGAAATTAGATACTAATTTTATTTCACCACATCTACTACATCTTTTATATTTACCTTTAGAAACAGAGATATAATAATAGTTTTCTTCATAATTTTTCTCATATGTATCTATTATTTTGTTTACTATCTTATTTATTTGATTATTTACTGCTTGAGGTGTTATATTCATTAAATCTGAAATGTAATCTAACGATTTATCTTTTCTATATAAATCCAATATTTCTTTCTGAACTGTAGTAAACTCCGTTTTAGATATGAGGTTATTTAAATCCATAAAAATACATGATAAGTCATCTTGTAAATCATTTCCTTTTTGAACCCTTAAAAGCTCTCTTACATGTGATTTATCAAACATGTCAAGATAATCCCAGTCAGGGCTTCCTGCATCGGCTAATGGTGCTTTCCAAATAATAGGTCTTTCTATTAAACTTTTAGCATCTATCATATCATTTTTTAATAACTTTAAATTCTTTCTAACTACTCTCTTAAGTTTCGATTCTTCTTTATTTAATTGTTTACTCCCTAGCTCTTTATATTTAGCTTTATACCACTCATAAGTATCTGAATATATTTTTATGACTGGGTATTTTTTTGCATCTTTAGGTTTGACTTTTATATCTTTTACTTTTTTGTAGTTATTAGGTAACTGAAAAAATGCAAATGAAGTGTCTTCTTTAAATCCATCTTTATTAGAAATTTTTGAATTGATGTTTCCTCCATTAACTGTAGCTACCTTATTTAGAAATGCTTCTTCTTGACATGCTCTTTGAAATAGTTCTTTTGAGTTATATATTTTTATTTTAGTTTCTTTTTGTTTATCATCTACAGCTAATATATAACTAGCTAGTATTTCTAAGCTCTTAGCTATATTAGAAGTTGAATATGTACTGTCATTTTTATTTAATATTAATTTAATTTTTGATGTATCTTGATGTGTATAGTTCCATGTGCCTTCACTGTTACTAAATGGATTAACTACACCTGTATATTCACTTGGATTCACACCTTTGGATTCACACCATTTAATAAATTCTTTATGCCCCATTATAATTTCTTTATTATTATTCTCTACATAATATATACCATCTTTATTTAAGGGACTATCCGAAGTTTGTTCAAATATTTCTTCCCAAAATTTATCATTAAATTGCTTTTTCTCTTGGTAATTTACTCTTGTAACAACATTCTCATTTCTTTTTGTAACAGAATTATAATATTTGTTACTATAACTCTTCTCCCCTTCTTCAAACCATGTATATTTAACTCCTAATCGTTTTTCAACATATTTAATTCTCTCTGAACAACTATCTATACTGTAATCTAAATTCTTTATGTAATCTTGTGCATATCTACCATCTATACTTTCATAAAAATTGTTATTATTATATATCAATATTATATCTCCCTTCCTTGTAATCCATCATCATAGTCTGTATCATCATAATCCCATATTTCATCCTTAGAATCCCCCTCATGCCTTCTATTTACTATTTCATATGAAGACTTTTCACTCATTTCCATATATGTATTTATTTTTCTTTCATATTTATCATCTTTATTTAACTTTATTTCTTCTGATTTCTTTAAATCTTCTAAATATATTAGCTCTATTTTTTCTTTCATAATTCTCCTTTTATTTTTAATTTATCTTAATTTTAAATTTGATTTGTAAAGATTTGCTTTATTAGACTTGAATTTATAGATTTGTTATTATTGATATGTATAAATGATTATACATTATAGATTTTCTAACTTTAAAATTGATTTGAAAAATATCTGTACACACTTAAATAATTCTTCATCTGTGCCTATTTTCTTATTGTTATAATATACGTTTCCATTTTCATCAAATCTCATTACTTGCTTATTAGATATAATTTCTATTGTACTATTTTCATAAAATCTTATCCTTCCACTTAAAGGTTTTCGTCTAGCATCAATACTAAAATCTGTTTTAATCTTAAACACCTCTTTCCTATTTTTATCTAAATAAAATTTAATTTTATATCCAAGGTGTAAACTTTTTACGCCACTTTTTTGCCCAAAAGTAAACTTTTTACGCCACCCCTAAATTTTATTTTTCGCCTATTTTTAAACGTTTTTTGCCATTTTTTAGTGTTCATTACCTCTTATTCTGAGACTGGTCTAACTAGATATAAATTAAAAAAAACATAAATTAATTGTTTTCTTTACTTCATTTAAATTGTTACCTCTCCAAATTACATAAGGATTTATAATAAAATAATCAGTATTTTCATAAGAATTTTCAACAATTACATATTTAAAAAAATAATATTTATCTACATTTACTTCTATATAAAATTTAAGTAATTCTTTTTTAAATTTAAGCATGTATTGTTTTGAAGAATCAATATTTAATAACTCGCAAATTTTATGCAAACTAATTTTCTCTATTTTTGAAATATCTGATTCATAAGGATTTAGACATAAGATATTGCTCTCGAAATGTATATATGGTATGAGTTGATATATATAACTTAATTGTTTATGTTGTCTTGGTGTACAATGTTCATAGAGAAATCTACTTGTATTTATATAGATTCTTGTATATTCTTTATTTTCAAATTTAGAAATTCCTTTTGTAAAATACTTTGGATTTATATAAAATTTATTACTAAATTCATACAACAATTCGCTTTTCTTTACATCTATTAAGAAATCTCTAAATGCTCTATCCTTAAGGTTTAATATTTCTTTCATATTTTTCCTATCTATAGGAATTATTTCTTTAAATTGAGAATATCTAACCAATAAGTTTTCTTCTCCTGTATTATAGTTTAAATATGTTGCAAGGTATATTAGTCTACTTATATTAGCTCTGCTTATATTTACTTCATTAAATAATAATTCATTTTTTACATAAGCACAAAATACAAAACCTCCTAACTTAAAATTATGATATGGTAACTCTTTTTTGCTATTCATGATAGCTTTTTCTTCTGGTGAAAAACTTCTTTTCCTCTTACCAATTTCAAGTACTTCACCTCTTTTCATCCCTCGATGTTCTACTACTTCTCCAGTTCTCTTATCTGTAACGATAATGTCTTTTATAAATTCATTTCTTCTTACTATAAATACTACCTCCTTTCATTTTTTTAACAAAAGTGCTACACACACTTTAAAAAGCCTATTTTTCCTATGTTAAAAACAATGTTTAAAAAAATATTATAAAAGTGATAACCCAATCGCAAGATAAAACCCATCTTGCAATTGTTCTTCGCAACAAGTTGCTTCAGAAATATCATTTCTATATTTTTATTATAATATATATCTTATTATATCGCAACTACTTTTTAAAAAAATATCTACCCCAATATTTAAAGGAGTAGATATACATTTAATCTGGCATATCACTATATATGTCGTTAATGCTTTCTTCTAGTACAGTTGGCTCTTTTCTTCTTTGTACATTTTCAGTTCTAATATTATTATCTAAATTTATAGCTTTACCAGATAATATTGATTTCATTAGGCTATTTTCTCTAAGTAAAGATTCTCTCTCCAGTAACATTCTCTCCAATGCAGAGCTTCTACTTGTAAGTTCCTTCTCTTCTTTATATCTCTCTATACTTTCAAATAAGTCTTTTTCTAAAGTATAACTTGTTGTTTTTTTCATTACATTTCACACCTAATCTAGTTAAAATAATTTAATCCTACTATAAATAATCCTTTTGCTGTTGCCATTTGAGCATTTTCTACAAGCTTAAATTTAACATTATCAAATTCCATATTTAACGCTGTTCCTCCTGCTATATAAACATCTACTTCATTCATATTTTTCCATTTGTTAGATAATATTTGTTGTATTCTCTCAGAGAATAATTTATATTCTGGTTTCTTCATGTAATCATACTTATTCGACGAATCTATCTCATGTGTTTCTTTAGTTATATTTTCTTTTTCTAGTTTATCTTTTATTGTACTTAAAGCATCTTGATTACCTAATTCTACTGTTTCTGATAGTTTGTCTACTCTTTTAAGATTCTCATTAAAGTATGTTAGTTCTGTTGTTCTGTAGCCTATTGTAGCCAGTGCTATAGGTCTTGTATTCTTCTGACCTTTTAATATAGCGTAAACTCCCGCATCTGCTTCTCTAAATATGTTTACATCAGCTATTCTTACTTTCTTATATGTGTTCTCTATGTTGTCTTTTATATTAAATTCTTTTCCTTTGTAACCTTCTATAACCTCATTTAATGTAGTTTTTCTAAAGTTCTTATATGGTACTCCAAACATTATTTTTACTTCATCTGCTATAGCTACTTGGTTAAGTGCAGCGGCTACTAGAACTTGTACTGTTAAACTATTTTTTCTGTCATCTGAATTTCTAATTGGATATGAGCTTTCTTCTTCAGCTAATAAGCCAACAAAATAGTCTTCATTATCAAAATTTATATATATAGGGTTATCATATTCTTCAAAATTTAACTCCCTGCCTGTCCCTATGATTGATTTAAATAAGCATTGTTTAGTTTTACCTTTGTACTGAGAGTATGCTTTTACATATCCTCTACCAACATCTAATCCTATCACTTGAATTTCCTTATTTTCAACTTTATTCTCTGCTTGTTTTATCTCTTTGTTATTTTGTTCCATTTTTTATTCCTCCTAAAAATAGATTAACTATATAATACCATATTTTATATTTTTTGGCTATTGATATATCATTAATATCTTAATACTATAGTGTTATTTCTACAAATTAAAACACACTATACATTAATATATTAATGTATTTCTATTATAGAAGCATTAATATATTAATATTTTTATAAATTATTAATTTTACCATTGATATTTCATTAATATATTAATGCTATATTATTTTATATAAAAAATCGTTCAACATTTTCTGCTATTTATTTTTATTTCCAATTTACACACAAAATTTTAATAAAAAACATCTATTTTCTTCTGATTTTTATTACTTTATATTAATGTATGTTTTAATTTTATTATTTAATATTTTCTAATTAAAGATTGAAGACAATTTCAATGTAGATTTGTAGGTTTGAAACGTTGTTATTACAATATATTAGATATAAAAATTTGAATTTTAAAGTGTTGATTTGCTAGAATATAAGGTTTATTTTGTCTGTAAATTCGTCTGTAAAAATTATTCGTGGAAATGAAAGAACTATAACCAATTTTTTGTTGCACTTCCAGTCACTTTACTATAAATACCCCCATCCTATTTTTTCATTTTTTATTAAGCTTAAATAACAAATTAACCTTATTTAATTAATATAAGTATTACTTTTTACTACTTTTTTAAGTTGGCATTTTTGTCAGTAAAAAAGGACATAAAAATAAGTATTTTATGCCATTTTTATAAAACCCAGTATTTTCAACGTATTTAAAGGTACATCCTTTTAATTTGTCAGTAAAATGTCAGTCATTGCTTTTTATACGCTATAAAACTATTGCAATTACTGAATTTTATTAAATTTATATAGTGTTCATAATTATATAATTTTTTATATTGTATAGAAATTTTTATTATAGATTAGAAAGTCTTATAGACATCATTCAGACATCATCCAAAAATTATTCAAACATCATTCAGACATTAAAGAGTCAAATAGACCTCAAGACTTGCAACTATTGAAATTACTACATTTAAATAAATATATATAATAAATAACATTATTTTACTTGCAATATTGTAGTTGTTAATGATATAATAAACTTGTACCAAAATTTAACATAAAGGGGGAACAATAATGTGGGTAAGCATAGTAGACGTATCAGCAAAGTTTTATTGTTAAAGAAAGTTTTTATTATAACCTTTAACATAGTGAGTATAATAAGTTCTCTAATCACTATCTATTGTTTTATTAATAAGTAAAACAATAAGCCTATACAAGAGTGTACCGACTCTTGTATGGGTGATACGTCTACTATATATTATAACACATTTAAACAAGCTATGAAAAGAGATACTAAAACATGTATATTGTATGGTGTTGGTTGTTTAATAGTTATTCTTGCATTAATAATAAACATTAAACGATTGTTTTAGGAGGTGAATACTGATTAATGAAGCTAGATTTATTGAAACAATACAGACTTGAAAGGGGACTAACACAACAACAATTATCTACTTATATTGATATGTCTTATCGAAGTTATTCAAGTAAGGAGAATGGACAAAGACCTTTCTATATCGGAGATTTGGAAAAGATATTTAATGTACTGAATTTAAGTGATAAGGAAATATTAAGTTTGTTAGATAGAAAAAATGTATAGTATAATACTCAATAGACTAGGTTGTAACATATCTAGTCTATTTTAATGTGCAAATATATTTCAGAAATATTTTACCGAAATATATTTACATATTATTCCATTTATGATATTATCTAATCATAGTAAGAAAAACTTACTAAATAATTTAATATTGGGGGTGTCTTGATGAAGTTCACTAAAGACAAAATAAAAGAGCTAATCGAGTTGGTAGGACAACTTGAAAAGCTCATAGTTCAGATAATTCAATCTGCTGAACATATTTTTATATCTTTAATATCTTTATTAGGCTGGGTTTTTATTTTTATCTATATTATATTTAATTAAAGATAACATAAAACCCTTACAATATACCTATAAGTACATTATATAGGTATATTGTAACACACCCAATATTAATTATACAAGAGGTGATTTAATGAACCAACATACAAATACAATCTTTAAAATACTTCGATTTTTAGGATTATGTATATTCCTTTATTTTGCATTAAAAGCCATGTATATAGTTTATTTGTAAAGTAGGTGATAGAATGAAACTAGACAAAGTTTCACAATTAAGAAAAGATAATAAATTAACTCCAACCGAACTAGCATATCATTTAAATATGTCCGTAAGAAGTTATCAAAATAAAGAAAAAGGCAAAACAGAGTTTACAGCATCAGAAATTGAAAAGCTTATAAATCTTTATGATATAGAAGCAAGGGAGATACTTAACATTAAATAAAATAATTTAATAATACTCAATAGACTAGATTGTAATATATCTAGTCTATTTTATTATAACAATACATCATACAAGCTATTTAAATCCATTTTAAGCACATTGTAACATACCCACTTTATGTTTGTACCTTTCTTTTTTAAAATCGAATATAAAAATAAGCTAGAATTATATATCTAGCTTACAGTAGTTTTTTTAATGTATTAATTTGTTCTTGTACTATTGTTTTACTTTTAGTGTCTAACTCTCTATAATTATTTAATAGTTGTTTTTCTTCTTCTTCTAGTTGTGTATTCTCTCTATCGTCTGTAAGACAAGTTATATAATCTAATGATACATCATATAATTTTGCTAAATCTTTTAATTTATCTATATCTATTTTTCTTCTGCCATTTTCCCAATTTTGAATACTTGTATAATGTACATTTAGTTTATTTGCAATTTCTTGAGTAGATAAATTCATTTCTTTCCTTAATTCTCTTAATCTGTTCATTGTATCACCCCTATTCTTTATATAAATAATAACATAAAGATATATTAAATACAATTTTTTTAAGACTCAATGTCTTGTAATTGCCGTTATTCAAGACTTAATGTCTTTTTTTATTAATGTTTTTTAGAATTATCATTGACTTTAAAGACAAAACGTCGTATAATTAAATCATAGCAAGGGAGAACAAGAAAACACAGAGCCACCTCTCAAATGAAGTAACAGGCGAAGCCTTCTTAAATCTCTAAAGCTAATATCTTAAAGGGTTCTATTAAGAAATATTAAACTACTATTAAAAAATTACTACCTTTAAGTTGACTTTTCAAATGGTGTGAATGGTGAAAGGCACACAACACAAATATTACACACAGTTTTTTCTTCATTTTTTAAATATAAAAATGAATTAGTCAAACTAGTTGGTGAGGTGTTCCCAACATTAAGATATTAAATGAATAAAATATATAAAGGTTTCCAGTTGTTAGCCTACAAAAATCTGAGGTATCAACTTAGTTGCTCCTAAAATGGCACTCAATACAACTTAATACGACATAGCAGTTGTGAAGTACTGCATTATCAAAAACACTAAAGATTAAGCATTAAAATTATAGTTTGTACTGCTTAACACCTAAATGGTTATAAACTATCTAATATTTACTAAGATAATTTAAAGTTTTTATCTTAGATTATTTTAGTAAGTGTTAGAATAAGACACTTAAATTATGTTATAATAATATAATAGGATGGTGAACGGTATGGATGAAAAAATATTAGAATTGTTACAAGAAATGCAAGGAGAAATAAAAGGAATTAATACTAGACTAGATGGTATTGAAAATGAAGTAAAAGAAGTGAAAGCTGATATGGGTAATCGCTTTGATGAGGTAGACAAGAAACTTGACTACATACACAAAGATATACTTATTGCTAAAACAGATATAAACGAAGTAGATAAGCATCTAGATAGAATTGACAATAATATGAATTTTGTAGAAATGGCTACATCTAAAAATTGGAATGAGATTGCAAGACTTAAATCAATTAAATAGTAGTACGTAAAAAAGACACTTGAAGTATTGAGTGTCTTTTATATAACTCTTTAATATGATATTATTATTCTATAATAATATTACTAGGAGGTATGACATGAATTTAGCTAGACTTAAAGAATTAAGAGTAGAAAAGAAATTTACACAACAACAATTAAGTACTGCTATAGGAATAACTTTTAAAACATATTCAAAAAAAGAAAATGGACATAGAGAGTTTACAATTAGTGAGTTTGAAAAGATTTGCTTTGTATTAGATATAGAACCATCTGAGTTGTTAGAAATAGAAATGTAAAAATTTTTTAATAAAATATCTACAAAAACATATTGTATTATTGGCGAATATGTAATATAATAAAATCAAGAAAAGTACAAGAGGGAATAATAATAAAATATAACTCGCCGTTTTTACCATATTAAATAAGCGAACAATTATAAGGAGGATATAAAAATGCTAAATATATACATAACTAACTTAGGGAAATACAATGAAGGTGAATTGATAGGAGAATGGGCTAAACTTCCAGTAAACGAGGAAGAATTACAAGAAATATTAAATAGAATAGGGATAAATGAAGAATATGAGGAATATTTCATAACTGATTTTGAAACAGATATGAAAGGATTAGAAATAGAAGAATATAGCGGTATAAAACAACTAAATCAATTGGCAGAGAAATTTGAAGAGTTAGAAGAAGAATGTGAAATTGAACAGTTGAAGGCTTTACTTGAAGGTGGATACATTGGTTTTGACGATATACTTGAGGGTGGTATTGGTAGCTTATCAGATAATTATACTTTTATACAACTTGATTACAGATCATCATTAGATGATGAAAATTTAGGACATAGTTACATAGAGGAAGTATATTGTGGTGACTTATCTTATATAGAAAATATTTCTTACTATTTTGATATAGAAGCATTTTCAAGAGATTTGCGTTTTGATAAAGATATGATTATTGAAGATTTAGACGAAGAAAGTAGAGAGTATTATGAAAATATGACAGATATTGAATTTGCAAAGGATTATATTGAACAACTAGGAAATATTGAAGAATTAGGACAGGAAACACTTGAAAAATATTTTAACTATGAATCTTATGGAAGAGATTTAAGTTGTAACGGTGTTTATACAGCATCAAATTATTTAGCTATAGTTGGTTAGATTAAAAGTTTTAGGGCGTTCTTAAAAAACGCCACTTCCAATAAAAAATTGAAAGGGGAATGAATTATGAGAAAATTAATAATCAAAATAAAATCGTTGTTTAAAAAGGATTTAGATAGTAGCTATTGGAGTAATACAGAAAGTATTATATCAAAATATGGAAATAGCAATCAATTAGAATTGTTGAAACAAGCTAATAAATAATAGGGAGGGGTAATAATCATGAGATACATCTCAAGTCTAGGAATTTATATCACAAAATTAGAAGATTTAAGGGATAAAATTGATGATGATTTATACAACTGGATAGAAATACATCAAGATACTGAGGGGTACAAGGATAAGTTTGAAGAGTTAAAAGAAGAGTTTGATTATTATACAGATGTAGCAAAATCCAACGATGTATGTTTTTCAGAAATATCATCTTTGTTAGAAAGTAGTATTGAAACTTTACATCAACTTGAAGACTATATAATTGAAAATGATAGATTAAATAGAAAGAAAATCTTATCTTTTATATCTTCTGTGAACTTAAAAGAAATAGAAGAAACGATTGACTGTAAATAAAATAGGGAGGTAATAACATGAATAAGATGCTTATATTCCATGATGAAGAAGGACATCCAGTTTTTCAAGTACTTGTAACAAATGTAAAAAAATATACTAGGCAAAATGTTATATTTGGATTGGTAGATAGCTTTATTAAAAAAAATGTAAATAATATTAATTTAAATGATGGGAAAATATATGATAGTTTTAGTTGGGCAGTCTTTACTATATCAAAAACAAGAAGTTATAAATTAAAACTTAACCTTACTGTAGACTATAATGTATTAATTAAAAAGTTAGATATTAAAAGAAGTAAAAGAGAAAGTAATTCTAAAACAGAAAAAGAATTGTTTTATATAGGGATAGGATGGTTTAAAAGAAAAGAAATATATAACTTACTAACTACACAAAATAAAATTAAGTATGAAGAGTATGATATTTTGACAATAGATGAGGATATTTATATAAGAGCATATAATGAAAAATGCAGAACGATATTATTTTATAATAATTATCAAAAAATATTAAAAGAAGTATAAATAAAATTCAACTTTTAAGTTGATATAAAATATTAGGAGGATATAAAAATGAAAAAAATAGCTGATTTAAATAAAGAGGAATTAAAAATAGTTTGGGAGAAAAATAGTCAACTAAGAGATGATGTTAGAAAAACTTGTGAAGAAAATGATATGTATTGGATAGGTGAAATATTAGATTGCCTTAATGGAGTATTAACTGATTGGTCGGTTGGATTTTATAATGATAATTATATAAAAATAAAAGACGGACATGAATTTTTATATAAACTTAATTCTGTATGTAAAGAGTCCTCTTTTCTATCAAAAGAGGACTTGAAACCTCTTGAATATGGAATCACATTAATTGATAAATTATATTGTATGGATTCTGATAATAAAAGGTATGATATGCTAGAAACTAAAATTAACAATATAGTTGAAAGAATTGAGGAAAAAGTAATTGAAGAATTTAACAAAATGACAGAGCCATTAGGTGAAGAATATTTATTAGAAAATTTTATTGAATTTTATGTTGATGCTTATCTCAATGATGATGAATTTTACATAGATAATGAGTACGTGCTATATGAAAAAATTATTAAAAGTTATGCTTAACAAAGAAAATATAATGGATATTAATACAATAAAAGAATGATTTTAATATAATCAGGAGGTAGTCATGACAAGAAGAATATTAGTGTATAAAGAAAATGAGATATATTATGTATCTCAAGAATTTAATGGTGATAAAGCTGAAATGCAAAGATTTAAAAAGCGTGAAAATGTACCATTAAATTCAAATTGGGAAGAAATAGTTTTATTATTCGATAGTGTTAAAAATCTAAATGATTTTAAAGAATGTGTTAGAATAGCAGAATTAAAATTCAATTATGATAATGAAAATTTACTTGAAATGAATGAAATACCTAAATGGGAAGAAGTATGGATGATGATAGGTGGTAAATTAAAATTATATTCTATATATGGAGGAATTAATTACTATGATAATATCAGCGTGGAAAAATAGTAATTCTAAGAAAGTTTTAATAGAAGCAAAAAAGGATAAAAAAAATATAGATGCTTTAATAGCATATACTAATAAAATAAAAGGTGAAGACATGACAATGATACAAGCGTGGTTACTTGAGGAAGTAAATAATACAAAAAATAATGGTTATGGCATATATGAATTAATTGATTAGAATATATGAGTTTAATTGATTACATAAATTAAGTTACTATCATTGTTTATATAAAGTTATACATCAATTGATAATGATAGTAACTTGATAAAAATAAAAAATAAATTGGGAGGATATAAAGAAGATGAAAAAAATAACTGATTTAAATAGAGAAGAATTAAAAAGAGTTTATAAAACAAATAGTAAGTTAAGAGAGTATATAAGAAAAGATTATGAAGATAATCAGATGTACATAGTAAGTCAAACATTAGTTTATTTTGAAGACTCATTGTCAAATTATTCAATTGATATTTACAACGATAATTATATAAATATTCGTAATAAAGATAGATTTCTTGAAGGAGTTATAAGAGCAAATGGCGACCATAAATTATTTCACAATAATGATGATACAATTCTTTATGAAACTATAGCTATACAAAATGAATTAAAACACACAGATTATGACGAGGAAAATTATAAGATATTAGAAAATAAATTTAATTTAATGATTGAAGAATTAAAAGAAAATGTTTTAAAAGAATTTAATAATATGACAATGCAAGAAAGTGAAAGTTATTTGTTTGAAGCATTTATAATGACATATGTTGATGATGAGATTAATGACTATGATTTTTATATAGATGAAGATTATGTTTTATATAAAAGAGTGTCATATCTTTAATATAAAATATGAAGTAATAAAGTGTTTAAAATTATATTTTTAATATGATATATGAGTTATCAAATTACTATCATTCTAAAACTTAAATGATAATGATAGTAGTTTGATAAAAGGATTTTAAAAAGTATAAAAATGAAAAGGTATAAATGCATTAAGAAGTTATTCAAAGAGCTTATACGAGCCTATACGAGTTCGTAATTATAAATTAGGATGGTATTGAGATGAAAAATTTAAAAAGTATGATTATAGGAATGTTATTAGGTTTAATTATTGTAGGAGTCGTTGGAGCAAAAGAAGTTAAGGCTGCTGAATTAGATAATTTTTATATAGAAACAACAGATAGAGTTATAGAAGTATTAGAAGATGAAAGTATAATTCTATATGATACTAAAGAAAAAGTTTATAATTTCTATCCAATTTGTATGAGTGACTGGAACTATAGTTTTGATAATAAAAAAGATTTAGACAGAGCAGTTAATACTTATAAAGAGTTATCTAGTAATATAAGTCATTCAAGTGATGTATATGTGGTTAACAAGTTGAATAACAATGGAAACATTAAAATATTTTTAAGTGATGGAAGTTCAATTGTATATATAAAAAATGATAATAAATATTATTTTTATCCTTCTTGTATGGGTGATTGGTACTTAATATTGGATAATTTAAATAATTTAAGAAATTGCATAAATACTTATTTTTGTATGGAGGTTGTAATATGATAAAATATATAAAAGATATAAATAGTATAAGTTTAAAAGATGCAAATGAATTAAGTAAGGTAGGTTTTTACTTTATTATAAAAGATGGAAAATTAAAAGGTATTAAATTTGAAAATATAAAAAATATATGATGTATATAAGGAGAATTTTAAAATGAAAAAAATAACTAAAAATGAAATTAAAAAGTATGTAAGAGAAGTTATAAGTAATAATTTTAATTGGGAAGTAGATAGATGTGGATTTTATATAAAAAATGATTCAATAAAGTTTTTTATTTCATATAAAGGGCAAGGTGTAGATGAAAATATTTACAACAATACTTATGAAGAAATAATTTACATTGATGATATTATAGAAGATTATAAAAGAAAAGAATATAATTTAAAAGATGTAGATTCAATAGTACATGAAAATGTAAATAATATGATTATAGATTACAATGAGGAAATAGAAGAAAATGAAAGATGTATAAAGAGTTTTATAAAAGAATTGAAAAGTTCTGTAGGTGAAGAGTTTACCGTATTAGAATATGATAATTTTGTACAAGAAAAATATAATTATCTTGTTAATAAAACTGACTCATGGGATTTTTTTATGGAAGGTGAAGTATATAATTATTTAGAGTGTGGAAGTTATACATATTCAGGATTAGGTAAAGATTATGATGTTGATATAAATATTGTCTTTGATGTAATAAAAATAAATTCAGAAGAAGATTACAAATCTATAATAAAAATAAAAGACATTGAATTGTTATAATTTACTATATATCTATAATACTTAAATATGACTAATGATATAATTAAAATTAAAAGATATAAATTTAATATCTTTTAATTTTAATTGATAAGCGAGGTTTTTTAATGAAAGAAGAATTAAATATAGTACCATTTTTAGCTGAATCTTTGTCAATAAATAAAAAATGCTATAAACTTATAGATAAATATTATAATGAAAATAAATTAAAATATTCAAATTTGGCTAAAGAAAATATTTTTTATAATTTAAGGATAGCAAGTGAAGGAAGTATAATTCAAGAATATTATTTTAAAAAATCTTTAGGTATTCTATTAGAAAGAGATGAAAAGAAAATAACAAACATATTTAAGACTGGTTATACAATTGCTTACAATTATATTATTTCTATCCAAACATTTAAAGCAAGTACTTTTTTAAGAAAACTTATGTTAAAAAATAAAATTGAAAGTTTTTCAGAAGATGAATTAAATGGTAATATGTTGGTTGCAATTTCTTTATGTGGAGTTTTAGAGAAGAAAGTTGATGAATTAGATGAAATATATATAAGAGTAATTAGAAGTTTGATTCTAAGGAATGAAAATTATAAACATGAAAAAGTTCTCTCTATAGATAGACTAAGTAAAGATGAACAAAAACTCATTAGTAAGATAGAGTTAAGATTAAAATCTGCATATTTAAAAGAATATATTCCAAGTTCTTATACATTTGGAATTGATGGAAGTATAGGAACTTTTAATTTAGATGCTTTAACGGATTTAGACAGAAAACTTTTAGGATTTGATTATATATATGACTTGGAAGAACTAAGTTTAATTTCAATTGTAGGAAGAGACATATTCAAATCTAAACAAATACAAGAATTAATTTTATGTTATTGTAATTTACAAAAAGATATAGAAGATGAAAATAGCATCAATTATGAGGATTTATTTAGATTTTTAATTCCAGCTATAGACATAAGATATTTGGCGAGAGAATATAAAAAAGCGAAACAATTTTTCTTTAATAATTTTGATGAAGAATTAAAAGAATCTATAGAAGAAAAAGACATTAAATTGGATAGTATTAAAAAAGAAAATTCATTATTGAAGGAAGAAAATGAAAAATTAAAATCAGAACTAGAATTGTTGCAAAAAGATAAACTTAGATTAGAAAATGAAATCAAAGCACAACTTACATCTAAAGAAGAATTGGTTCAATTAAGAAATTTTATGTTTAGCAAACAACAGAAACTAAGTGAAAATATTTCAACTGATGAAAGTATAGATTTGAAAAACATAAAAGCGATAGTTTTTGGTGGACATCCAAATTGGATTTTAAAAATGAAAGAAAAATTAACTAACTTTGAATTTATACCAGCAGATACAATTAATTTTAATGTAAGTATATTAGATAGTTATGAGTATGTATTTATAAACACTAATTTTATAGGACATGCTATGTACTGCAAAATTATAGAGAATTTAAATGAAGAAAATAAACTTAGATACATAAATAATATAAATGTAGATAGAGTAATAGAAGATATAAAAAGTGCTATTAGCATTTAATATTAAAAGGGGGAAGTTACAATGTCTGGGAAAGAGATAATAAGTGAAATTAAATCAACACAAGTGTTAAAAGATTCTGATAAAGATACTATTTTAGGTGGGGTTTTCGCTGATATAACTATGTCTGAAAATGAAAATTTAAAGGAATTAGTTATAAATATTTCTAAGTTAGATGATAAACATATAAATAATTTAAATGAGATTGTAAAAGGTTTAATTTAAATAGTAGAAGGTGATGCTAATGTATGATATAAAGATAAATAAAAGAATAAAACAAATAAGAAAAGAACATAATGTATCTCAACAAGAGTTCGGAGAAAAACTTGGTGTAAGTAGAGATGTTATAAGTAATATAGAAAATAATAGAGTAGAAGTTAAAACAGTATTTATTACTCATATGTGTGAAATTTTCAATGTCAATAAAGAATGGATATTGACTGGCGAAGGTGAAATATACATATCTACAGAAGATATTTATTCAACTTTAGAAGAAGTATTCTATAAGATAGCTAGTTCAAAAGATGAAAATTTAAAAGAGTTAGTAATAAACCTTTCTAAATTAGATGCTACATACATAGCATCTTTAAATGAGATTGTAAAAAGGACAATATAGGGGTGATATTAATATGTCTAATGAGGATTCAACTGCGAGATTAAATTTAATAGAATTAAGAAAGATTTTAAAACTCACACAAGAACAAATGTCTACATCATTAAAAATAAGCCGCTCGAATTATGGAAATATTGAAACGGGCAAAGTAGGTTTAACTGAGCGTGTTAAATCAGATATTTGTGACATATATAATGTTAATAAAGAATGGCTAGAAACCGGAAGTGGGGAAGTCTTTGTAGAGTTTTCTGAAAAGGATAAAATCAAACAAATAGAAAATAAGCTTAAAGAAGTAGATAGTAAACTACTTAATACAATTCTTTTACTTACAAATATTTCAATCTCAAAAGATAAATTGAATAAAAAAGAGATTAAGATAAATGAAAAATATATTGAAATGATAGACTTGTTTACACAACTTACACCAGAATTTCAAAATTATGCCTTACAGCAAATGAAAGAATTACAAAAACTACAAACTTCGTTTATCAAAGATATAGTAAAATTAAAATAATAAATAAAAAGGAGTTATTTATATGGGAAAATATTTTAAAGAAGAATGGCATTACATACCCGATTTTAGATTTAAAATAAATGATATAGAAGAGTGTACAATTAGAGTTAATAATTTAAAGGTAGATATGAAAATGAGTCAAGATTTTAGATTTAAGGGAAATATAGAATATACAATATATATTCCATACAACCATGAGATTTTCACAAAAGAATATAATGAGGTTTTAGACTTGGAACATCCTAACGAATGTGACCAATTTTGTGATGAATTATCAGAACTTAGAGGCAAGGTTGAGGAAGGTATTGAGCAATATCTAAAAGATAATGATAAACTAACAGAAGTAGAATATTAAACGTAATTGAATTTACTTTAAAAAATTATAAAGCTTAAAAAACTGTATTGTTGAAATACAGTTTTTTAATATAAAAGATATTAAAATAACCATTTTAAAAAAATAAATTATTATATAAATAACTCCGAAAGGGGTTATTTTTTTATTTTGAAATATAATTTTATATTTTTATGTATAATTTTATATAATTATTGTATAATATATATACAATACCTTTATAGAAAAGCGGTGAATTAATGGCTAAAAAAGGAAAAAGCTTTGCTGAATACCACATTGAAAATACTGATAAAAACTTTATAGAAAAATATTGGAGTGACAAGAATGAAATAAGTCCATATGATATTTCTTCATCTTCATCCACTATAAAAGTTTGGATTAAATGTACTGAAAATAAAAAACATGAAGATTACGAAGTCAGATGTAGTAATTTTACTAAAAATAATAGTAGATGCCCTGAATGTAAACATAAAAAAGTACATAAGGTTGATAAAAAAACATCTTTTGAAAGTAAGTTTCCTGAATTAAAAAAATATTGGAGTAAGCAAAATGACGTAAAAATGAATGAAGTTGCTCCTAGTTCAAATAAATTTTATAAGTTTGAATGCCCTGTATGTGGAGAAATCTTTGAGAAGAGAATAAGTAAAATAGTAAATACAAAATTTATAGACAAACATATGGAAGAGCATGAAGATAAAAAAATAGTAAATAAGTACAATATTTTAAATGCTGACTCATTTAATAAAATAATTGATGATAAGAAAGTGGATGATATCTATAAATACCATCTTAAAACAAGATACTTGCATTTATTTAAATACTTAAAAGATAGTAATAAACTTACAAAAAAGAAAGATAACTATATTGCATCTTTTACTATATCTGATATATTAGAATACACAAATATTTACGCAAGTGAAAAAAAATATAGTACAATGATGACATTCGTAAATACATTAGAGTATATATTTGAGCTGCTAGGGCATGAAGTTACATTTAGAAGTTTAAAAGTAGAAAATTTAAAAGTTAGTAATTATGAATACTTAAAAAAAGAAGAGTTAATTAATTTATGCTATGAATTAATTAATTATCAGGATAAATTCATATTATATGCAATTTTCTGTGGCATATTAGGTAAAAATGCCGAAGATTTAAGATGTATTAAAAAGAATGATTTAGATTTTGAAAACAATACAATAAAACTTAAAGATAGAATAATTCGTATGGATGAGACATTGAAAAGATATGCAAAAGGTACTTTTAAACAAAGAAGTTATGCCCAATTTTTAGATGAAGATTCTAAAAATAGCACAAATTTATACTATGATTTCAATATGGAATCTGAATATTTAATAAAAACAAAGCCATCTACTACAAACGATAATGGAACAAATACTATGCCTTACTCAACTTTAGTTAGAAGGTTTTCAATTTTAAATAGAGCAATTAATAAAATGTATGTAACAGATGAAGTAAAACTTTCAATTAACAGTGTGTATTATTCTGGATTTATGCATCAAATGAAGTTGGCAGAAGAAAATGGTTTGAAATTGACAATAGAAAATTTAAAAAAACTAAAGGGTAAATTAGGATATAAAATAAGACCAGATAATGCTAAAATTATCTATAAGCAAAAATATGCCAAAGAGGAGTAATTTTGTGATGAAAAAAGAAAATGCTAATATAAATTTAAGTAAAATAGACTTAATTATACATGCGATTTATGATAGAGAAAAATTCAAGAAAATAACAAGTAGATTTTTTCAAGTAATGAAGATAAAAACAGATCTATCTAATGAAGATATACAATTATTATTTGAGGATTTTATTTATTCTGCCATATCAGAAAAAATCGAAGAATTAGAGGTTTATGAAAAGGCTAAGAGGCTTAGAGAAAGATATAGAAAAAATGTATTAAAGTTAAAAAAAAGATGGGCCAACACTACTTTAGAATCACTTGAAAAGAAACAAAATACATTATTAAAAAAAGAATTCTTGTCTGTGAAAAATGAATTTATTGAAAATGGAAAATTAATTGTTGATGGTATATCTTGTCCAGATGACTTAATTGAAAAAAGAAGAATATTTTTAGACGAATGGTCTTCCAATATTCTTTATAATGTAACAGACTATCCTTATTTAAAAGAACTAAGTGATAAAAAGATCAACAATGCTTTTGAATATGATTTAATTTTATGTATAACAGAAATATTAATGATAGAATATCAATTTGATATAAATAAGGTTGTGGTAAAAAGTCCTGTTCAGCTTGCACCAGGACTTTTTATACCTCAAACTAGAGGTAAAAAATCAAAAGAGTTATTAATTGAGAAAAAAGATAACAATTATATCTCTAAAACATGTGGAACTAATGATGATGGTGAAAGCCTTGTATTTTTTTATGAATTTTCTTTAGAAGATAAAAATGAAAATGACACTAGATATCTGAAATTTGAATTGGATAATGAAAAGCAAATAGAACTTGATAGTCAGGATTTAGAAATAATTAGATATGCTTATACTTATAGTCCCCTATCTTTTAATACTTTTTATACAAAAGATATACTAGATTATCTAGGTCTTACAGATGCACAATCCAATTATGACAGAATCGAAGACAAATTTCTTAAACTTCCACAGTACACTTTCTACACTGAAAAAAAAGATGAAACTGGAAAAACTATTTCCAAATCCAGATTTGTTTTATTCTCGAGAGTAGACTCTGAGTTTGATGAAGCTGGAAGAAGGATCATAAAGACGCAGAAAGCTTTTATTAACGAAATAGACACTGTTAATACAGAGATAATGTATAAACATGAATTAAAAAAATTAAAACTTCCTCAATCAAAAAATCTAGCTTATTTGCTTGAAGGTATAAGAAGCTACGAGGTGTTTAAAGGCGTAGACATAAAGGATAAGAGTTATATTTTTGGACTAGATAAACTAAAAAAATACGTACATTTCAAAAGTAATAAAACAAAAGAAAACATGCAAATTGTAGAAAATGGCTTAAAAGAGATTTTAAATAACCAGTTTATAATAAAAGATTATAAAAAATGCACAGGATATTTTGAAATTTGGTTTTATGAAGATGTCGAAAAAAGAAAACATTTATTAAATAATACTATTTTATCTCTGCCTGATTACTTAAATACATAAAATGGCGTCGTTCAAGCCGTACTTTTAAAGAAATAGTCTTTTTCAAAATATAAAATGGCGTCGTTCAAGCCGTACTTTTAAAGAAAATGGCTATTTCTCGTTTAAAAATTTTGTCGATAAATTTTTTCATATTTTACATACATAGCTGAAACAACTGCAAATACCATTCTATATAAAATGGCGTCGTTCAAGCCGTACTTTTTCACACCTCTTGAAAACACTTATCTATACACAAAATGGCGTCGTTAGCTCCGTACTTTTAAAAATATCTAAAAAAGGTTAATATAAACTTAATAAAATGGATTATTCATCTAAATATTAATTTGGAGGAAAAGAAAAAAATATGTTTACTCTGTCCTTAAAAATGGAGTCGTTAGCTCCGTACTTTTAAAAGAATGTCGGTACAAACTTAGTTAAATAGAATTCTTTATATAAGGAGTTATTAAAATATGAGTATTAAATATAAAGATAAAATTGTTGTTATTGTTGAAATTGAAGATATAGATAAACTAAATGAGTCTAAAATTAAATATGAAACATTAGAAAAGGGTAATTATTATGTTGTTCAGCAGGGTAGAAAAAGGAAACGATTTAACAATGAACAAGTAAAACAAATAAAGGAAGATTTAGATAACGGATTAAGTATAAGAAAATGTGCTGAAAAATGGAACACAGATACTAAATTAATTATGAGAATAAAAAATAATGAATACTAGTGTGGGTTTTATTTACATTAACCTACTCCGATGTTATAATAAATTCATAAGAATGTTATAACAATCTTTATTTTCAAGGAGAAAATTATGAGTATTAAATATAACGCTAAGAGAGTTGTATTAGTTGACTTTAAAAATATTGATAAATTAGATAACTTTAAAATTGAATACATTGATTTAGAAGATAAGCAGTATTATGTAGTTTCTCAAGGTAAAAGACCTAAAAAGTTTACAGATGATGAAGTGAGACAAATAAAAAAAGACTTAGATGATGGATTAAGTATAAGGAAGTGTGCTGAAAAATGGAATTGTAATACCCATTTAATAATGCAAATAAAAAAAGATACTTATTAGTGTAGAGGTATTTACAATACTCTACATAAATTATATAATGAATCCATAGGAATATTATAACAACCTTTAATACCAAGGAGTGAATTATGAGTATTAAATATAATGATGAAAAAGTGTTTTTAGTAAGTGAGAATGATAAAGAAAAATTAGAAAAATATGGTATAAACTTCATAAGTTTAGATGGAAACTATTATGTAGTACATCAGGGTAGAAAAAATAAAAGATTTACAGATGAAGAAGTAAAGGAAATAAAAAAAGATTTGGATAATGGTATGAGCTTAAGAAAATGTGCTGAAAAATGGAATTGTGGTAAAACAGTTATAGGAAATATAAAACAAAATACTTACTAGTGTCCTTTTATTGCTTTATGGACAATTGCATGTTATAATACTCCTGTAAGAATATTATAACAACTTTAATACTAAGGAGATAATTATGAGTATTAAATATAATGACAAAAGAGTAGTATTAGTTGATTTTGAAGATGTTGATAAATTAAATGACTCTAAAGTTAGATACATTGATTTAGAAGATAAACAGTATTATGTAGTTTCTCAGGGGAAAAGACCTAAAAAATTTACAGATGCTGATATAAAAAGTATAAAAGAAGACTTAGATAATGGAATGAGTTTAAAAGAGGCAGAGACAAAGTATAGATGCAGCAAAAATACAATTATAAAAATAAAAAGGAAAAACTATTAACAAGTTTAATTACTTACTTTTTGAACTAGTGTACGTTATAATATCCTTATAGAAATTATATAGGAGTGATTTTAAATGTTGGAAAATTCAATAAGAGAATATTTTACAGATTGCTTAAGTGTCAGAATAATAAATGATGATATAACAGCTTTAGAAAGTAGAATTGACAATATATATAACTGCTTGAATAATATTTTACATGAGGATCAACAGGAACTTTTAGTTCAGTTTGATGAGTTGCAAATAGAATTAAAACAATTAGAAATGTTCCAGAGCTATAAAATCGGACTTATAGAAGGAATTAAATTTACTTAAAGTTAAGAAGGGAGGATTATAATATGCAAGAATTAAAGCCAGTTGCTAGAATATCAAAATCAAAACTAAAAGATATCTTAGATATTTTCAAGACATCTACAAAAAAAGTAGAAAAAATAGATAGTTCTGCTTGTAATTCTTGTGCAATAAAAAATAATCCTTCTTTTGATACTAACAAGTTAAATGAATTCTGTTTAGATTGTCCTAAATTAAAATCTATAGCAGAATTTTCTTATGTTACAGAAAAAGAAACAGAAATCGGTATAATAGAGATTGTAACTAATGAAAATAGACGTATAGCTTTAAGTAAAAGTGCTATAAAGCAATACTTAGCATACCACTTCATAGTATCTAATAAAAACTATGTTAGAAAATCAGTGTCATTTGCAAGTATAGCTGATATATGTAATTTTTCAGTTGTAACAGCTAGACATAATCATAATATGTTATTGCAAGTTGGATTAGTTTATTCTACAGAAGTTAAAAGAGGTAAATTTGATATAGTTATTGATGGAGAATATAAAAATCATCTTAAAAAAGAAGATGGTGGAAAAGGTTACATAACTATGTCTTTAGATACATTAAATCATCTATTAAGTTTTGAAAATGTAAATGAATTAAAACTTGAAATAAAGAAATTACTTTGGGCTGATGCTAAAGGAAGTAAGCTGGGTAAAAAAATACGATTTAAAAAAGATAATCTTATATCAGTACTTCCTCCTTACATACTGAAATCTAACAAGCTCACAGAAGCCTTCCTGAGAGGTTCTAAAACTTTATTTGATGTAAGTAATGACACCATTGATACAAAGCGTTACGAGACGAAAGAAACCATCTCAAAGAAATATACTGAACCTATAAGAATCAAAATATTAAAATTCTTTGATGATACAGGTTGTTCCTTAAGTTCTAATTATAGCAAGGTGTTATCTCAGATAAATTTAGATAAATATAACTTATTTGAAGAAGATTTAATTACCAAGCTAGAACTTGAAAAAGAAATTATAGTAGGAGATTTAGTTGGTCTTGCTGTTCAATATGGAGAGAATAGAGTTTTGGCTGCACTAGATTATATGTTCAATAAATATACAATAGACGAAGATGATATAAACTACAGTGAAATAAATAATCCTGGTGCATTTATAAGAACTTTGATTGTACAGAGTATAAATAAATATGGAAGTTTAGCAATAGCAATTTAATATCTGGAGTAGTTCAAAAAAATTAATTTTGGCTACTCCTATTAGTGTTTGTATTCAAATAATAAAATACTTAAATAGAGCTATAAAGAGTGTAAAATCTCTATTAGCTCTATTTTTTTATGCTTATTTTAATTAAATTATATACACAATAGAAAGTTTTTTATACATATTAATAACTTAATTTTCCAATAAGAATATATAATTATCCAATTTACTAAGAAACTTATTATAAAAAAATAATAATACATCAACAACATATTATTATTAAAATTTATATTTTCTTATATTTGTTGCCATTTCTTTGTTATGTAGTTTTTTTTAGTTCTCTAATTATTGTTTTTAAATCTTGTTTTTAAATCTTGTTTTTAAGTTCTGTCTTTAAGTTCTGAAACAAGATAAACTTTTATTTTTATTAATAAATAAAGAGATTATTAATATTTATTTTAATAATATAAAAGATAGAAAATACCGAATGTATGTTCTTGAAAAGTCGAACAAAAAGAGTTATAATAATAATGTGCTAAAAAATAATCAGCATATATTTTATACATATATCCAGAACGTATGTTTGAAAAGAATTTAATTATTTATATTTCTATCTATTTTTTATATCTTATACTATAAAATTAAATATAAAATTGAGATAGATATTATTAATAATAAATAGTTTGAAAATTGAAAAAATATGTCGATAACTGGTAAAAAATGGAAGAACTACTAAGATAGAATATATGCTACAATGTAAGTAATTAAGTGCAAGGGGAAGCATTTATTGGGTATACTTTATTTTTCTAAGGGGGAAAGTTTATGTCAGAAGAGAAAATTAACAAAGAAAAATTAATAAAACTAGGTAAGATGCTGTCGGAGTTAAAAAGGACTAATAAAGATAAGTTTATAAATTATAAATCTAAAGTTGAGAAATACGGAAATAAAAAAAGGGGAGCATAACCTCCTCTTTTTACTTTTTGTTTTCTTCTTCTAAAAAAACTTCAGCTACATTATATAATCTTTTCTGTGCTTCAGGGCTTAATTTACTTATCATCCTCAGCATTTCTTTAATATCATCGTCGAAATCCATGTCTAGAGTTGGGTCTTGAAACATATCTCCTTCTCCTTCTCTTAACCAGTCTTCATTTACGTTAAATTCTTTACATATATCGTTAATTATTCTATCTGTCAAATCTCTTCTACCTGTCTCTAGAGATGAAATATGATCTTGAGATAGAAATAATTTATCTCCCATTTGCTTCTGACTTAATCTTAATTTTTTTCGTAATTCTTTTAATCTTTTATTCAATATTATCACCTCCTTTTAAAATATATTATCATATAAAATATGTCTTTGCAATAAAATAGATATAAAATATGTCAAAAACATATTTGATGTTGACAGTATGCTAATGACATAATATAATTTAAATATAAAATGTCAAAGACATAAAAGGAGTGATAATATTTGCATAAAAAAAAGATGAGCCAAAAAGAGTTAGAATTATTAGGGAAAATGTTTTTGAAGATTAAAAAAACAGATGTACAGAAATTTGGAGAGTTAAAAGGTTCTATTAAAACATCATTTGAGTATGAGGATGTTTTAATTAATAAATTTAGATAAATATACATATGTACTTTGAAAACTGAATATTCAAGCAAATAAAAAGTGCAACCATAAATTTAAAATTTATAATTACACATATAGTTGAAGGTGGTTTTGGTGAAGGTATTAAATATGATAAATAAAACAATTTAAATATTTTTAATTATTTCAAAGAGTAGAAATAACTACTCTTTGAAATAATTGTCACTTGAAGATAACTGAATATCTATTAAAGAATTAATAGTATCTTTACCTCTATTATCGAGCAATCTGTATTTTCTTATAAGTTCAAGTTCTTTAATTGTAATGTTTTCCTTATTATCAGTATTAAAGAAAAAATTTGGGCTAACATCTAGTATTCCACAAAGTAACTCTAAAATATTAATGTCTGGTTTACTTGAATTATTTTCCCAACTACTAACAGTAGTGTTTCTTATTCCAAGTAAATTGGATAATTCAGATTGCTTTAATCCTTTGTTTTTTCGTGCTGATTTAATTTTATCACCTAAAGTTTGATTATTTATCATATTTCAACACCTCCTAATATAAATATACCATTAATTATGGAATTTGTAAATTAAAAATTCAAGTAAAATGGAATAAAATTCAAAAACTTATTGACATTCCTATAAAAATGGAATATTATTAAAATAATCCAATAAAATTGAAGTTATAGGAGGCGTATTATATGGGTATTTCAAGGAGATTAAAAAAGTATTTAATAGCAAATAAAATATCTGAAAAAAGCCTATCTGAAGTGACTGGAATATCTATGACAAAATTAAAATCATCTTTGGATGGTAATAGAAATTTATCTTTTGATGAATTTGAATTAATTTTAATGGCAATTGATGAACCAGCGGATAAATTTTTAATTCCAAAAAAAATGAAGTATTAAAGAAAGACATTTAAAATGAGTAAGATAGTAATGAAAAATGTAAGTTGAGAATTATTAGTTATTAGTAAAAAAACACTCTAAAAAATAAAAAAATTAATTTATATAAAGGGGGAAATTAAATGAGTAATGCGATTTTAGTAAATGATAAAAAATTACAAGTAAAGGAGTTTAAAGGTAAAAGAGTAGTTACATTTAAAGAGATAGATTTTGTACATGGGAGAGCTGAAGGTACAGCTAAAAGAAATTTTTCAGATAATAAAAAATACTTTGTAGAAAATGTTGATTATTTTGAGGTCAGTACGAAAATCGTACCAAGCTTAGAGCTATATGGTTTTAGTAAATTTGCCCCAAATGGGATTTTAATAACTGAAAGTGGTTATCTAATGTTAGTAAAATCTTTAACAGATGATTTGGCATGGACAGTTCAAAGAGAATTAATAAATAATTACTTTAGAGTAAAAAGAGAAGAATTTAGTTTACCAACTACATATAAAGAGGCATTAGAGCATATTTTGGCTAGAATTAAAGAAAATGAAAAGTTGCAAATAGAAAATGAAGAAATGAAGCCAAAAGCCATTTATCATGATAAAGTATTAAATCCTGAAAAATTAGTTACTACAACAGATATTGCTAAAGATTTAGGCATGACAGCACAAGCATTAAATACTCTACTATATACAAATAAGATAATATATCCAGTTAAAAAGAATGGTAGAGTAAAATGTTGGAAGCCCTATAGAGAGTATCAGTGGATGATACCTGAATATGCAGACTTTAAAATAAGTGAATGTGACACACAATTAAAATGGACTGAAATAGGCAGAAAATGGCTTATAGAATTTGTAAAGAAAATTAAGAAGATAAGTTAAATTGCCTGAACTGCACCTTGAAAACTAAATATTAAAAAATACATGAAAGGAAAGATTAAATGTTTATAAGAGCTATTGAAGAATGTAAAAATGAAAAACAAGGTTTATTTGAAACTAGTAAAAGAGTTAAAGCTATAAGAAATAAACAATCTAGTAAAACATTAAAAGACTCTTTTACTAGATTAGAATATGCTTTGTTACATAAAGACATAAGACTAGTAATTAAGATATTAGAAAATGAATTATTCTTTGAAAAAATAGCGTCTTATAAAATATATGATAGTGAAACCAAGAAATTTAAATTAGTGTTTATAAATGAATTGATAAAAATGATGAAGACAGAGTTAAATATTAATATTCTTATAGAAAGATATCTTGAATTTGGAGAAGAAGGTTTTTTTAGTTGCTATGGAGATTTATTTGAAAATAGGAGGTAATGATTAAATGGAAGAATATCAGTTTAATTTAATAAAAAAGCTTTGTGCTGAAAGAAAAGTATGTAAAAAATGGTTTAAAGTAATTGAAAAATGTGGTTGTGACAGTAAATGCGATAAGAAAAATTGCAAGATGTTAGAAAAGTTATAAAAGAATATTTAAAATATTGATTAAACAAAGGTAGGTGAGAAAATGTATGATGTGAAAATTGAAACTGGTAAAAATGGAACTAAAATTATAATTGATGGACATGATTTCAAATATGTTTTGAAATATGAAATTTCAAGTGAATTAGTTGAAAATGGTGTAGAAAGTGAAATTAATATTAAATTACCAGTTAAAAATTTAGAAATTATAAGTATTTAACCAATAATTTAAAGGAGGTATATATGAATTGCAAAACAGAATTAACACAAGATGATATAGAAAATACTATAGTTGCTTTAAATACTATTAAATATATTTGTACAAAATCTAAGCATTGTAAAAATTGTCCTCTTGGATATATGGAAGATTTAGATGAACATAATTGTATGCTATATAAATTAATGGAAAATAATTTATTGCCAGTTGATTGGCAAATAAAACAAGTTTCAAGATTATTAGATACAACAGTTAACTAATAAAAAACTTAAAGGAGAGTTCAAAATGAAGAGTAAGCCAGTGAGAATAAAAAAATGTGAATGTGGTGGAGATGTGTATGAACTTAGTACAAAAATAGGTATTGTATATCAATGTGAAAACTGTGGCGAAATGTATAAATAATTAATAACAAGAGGAGGATATAAAAATGAATATTAGTGTCGAAGAAGGCTTAAGTTTATTTTTTAAAACAATATTTGAATGGAATGACTTGCCAAGCTATATATATAGTAGCGAATATAGTAAAGCTTTAGAAAAATGGCTTATTAAAAAGAGAAAAGCTGGAAAGTTAACTGAAGAAGATGTTTTAAGAATACTTGACCATGAAACCAGAAATAAAAAAACTTATTTTGAATTTAATCGAGGAGATTATTAAAAGTAAATATTTTAGTTAGTGTGATATTTATAATAGGAGGTTTTATAATTAGTAGAGTTTATTAATATAGATTGAAACTAAAAAAGTTTGAAAATTATGATAACATGAAAGGGGATTAAGATGTACAAATATTCATTAATAGTATCTCAATACTATAATTCGTGTCATACTTTTATTGTTGAATTTGAAGAAGATAATTTTATAGATAAGTTTTCAGATTTTGTAGAGGAATTATATAAGTATAAAAGAAATGAGGAAGATAAAAGGGAAATAAATATAGGTAACTTTGGTTACTTCAAGAGAAACGAAATAAAAGAAAGATACATTTTAAATGATGCTGGGGACTTGTATATAACTAACTCTAAATATGCTAATCATTTAAAATGTGAATCGGAAAAATTTAAAATGGATTCGTTAAGAATGTGTAGAGGGTACATAAAAAAGGCTATAACTAAGGCTATTTCAGAACACCATTCTTATGGCAAAGTAAAAGGAATAGTTGAAAAGTATTTTAAAATTGTATAAATTAGAAAATTAAGTTAAAACAAGTATTTTAATATGATTTTACCTAGTAGATACAAGGAGGTTTTCAATGCAAGAACTTTTAAAAATCAAAAATATATTTAACTGCTTAATAAAAACATCTAGTAGAAAAGAAAAAATAAATATACTAGAGCAAAATAAAAATAATGGTATGTTTGTTGAATGCTTACAGTTCCTTTTAGACCCAAATTTCAAAACTGGTATATCTAAAAAAAAGCTATACAAAAAAATAGGATATATTAAGTGTAAAAAAATGAATAACATCTATGATGTGATTGATTATCTATCTGAAAATAATTTTGGAAGAGATATTGATGTAAAAACAATACAATTATTTTTAGAAAGAAACAAGGAGCTTGAAAACTTTCTAATTGGTATAGCTACGAAAACAACTAAATTAGGTATTTCTTATAAAACTGTAAATAAAGTTATGCCAGGTTTAATTAGAGAAAAAAATAAATAAAAAAACAATTGCGATATAATAGGATGTATAGTATAATAAAAATATAAATAAGAAACAGGAGGATAGTAAAATGTTAGATAAAATTATAGTTGCGGTGGTAGATGAAGAGGAAATGATTTTTAGAACAGAGCTTAAAAAGCTAGAAGAAGGAAATGAGGTAGTTGTATTTGTAAACGGAATGATGAAAATAGCTATATTTAAGAGGTTTATAAATAAATGTGAAGACTATATAAAAGACATAGCTTTTCAAAAAATTGACACAAATAAATATATTGAAGCATTAGAAAAAGAAAAAATAAGAATAATGAAAGAATTTAAAGAAATATGTGACAAAGATAATGAAGTTATAATTAATAAAGAAATAGATGGATATTTAAGAGAATGTGGATTCAATTGTATAAGTAATAAATTTTTAAGAAATATAGATGAAATAGGAATATCAATTTCTCAACAAAGAAGTGGAATTTTAATTGAAATTGCTCATCTAAAAAAAAGAAGTGCAAATAGTACTATAGTTAATGATAAAGATATTATTGAAATAATAAAAGTAATAAATAAAAATCTAACTTTTATGTTTGAATCAAATTAAAGGAGGTGATATGAATTTTTAGATATTTTAGTATGTTAATGTATTACAAATCAATTTTTAAATAAGAGGAGTGATTTAATGATAAGTGTTATTAAAAGAGATGGAAGAATAGTTCCGTTTGAAGAAGAAAAAATAATAAATGCTATAGAGAAAAGTTTTATATCATTAAAAAATAAAGGTCGAAATATAGTATTTGACAAAGAGTTGGCTATTGAAATAGCAAATAAAATAAAAAATAAGCCTTGTGAAAAAATGCATATAGAAGATATACAAGATATAATTGAATTTAGTTTAATGGCTAGTAAAAAGAAAGATGTAGCAAAAGAATATATAACTTACAGAGAGAAAAGAAACATAGCGAGAGAAAGAAAAACCTATAATGATTATATGACGATAGTAAATACTGAAAGCAATGACATAACTAAAGAAAATGCAAATATGAACGCAGATACTCCAGCAGGCATGATGATGAAATTTGCAAGCGAGGCAACTAAAATATTTACTGACCATAAACTTTTATCTGAAGAAGCAAAAGAAGCAATGATAGATAATTATATACATATCCATGACAAAGATTATTACCCTACCAAATCATTAACTTGTATTCAACATCCCTTAGATAAGATTTTTAATCATGGTTTCAGGGCTGGACATGGCTCTAGTAGACCAGCAAAAAGAATAGAGACATCAAGTATATTAGGTTGTATTAGCTTAGAGACTGTACAAAATGAAATGCATAGATAACTGTGCCTATATGTAGAAATATGTATAGAAAACCTCGTGAACCTATTTATCAGTAGGGTGTGTAGTTAACGTATAGTAATAGTAGGAAATGACTATTAATAACTATGCTAACAGGGAAACCAATATCAAAGGCAATCCTGTGCAGTTAAACTTTAAATATGCAATATATACTAAAAGCAATGTTTATTTAGTTATATATTGAAGTTTAGTTGTCTACAGACTATCGAAAAAATATCAATCGCATAAGGATTGTGAGAATTTAGTAGAGTAAGGCTGGAGATTGATACCAGTTTGAAGTGCGAGGGTTCTTAACACATGAAGGTGAAGAACATGATATAGTCGATGTGTTACACAAACACATGGGAGGACAGGCGATACCAGCGTTTGATTTTTATAACGCTACAAGTGTAAGAAAAACATTTATAGAAGAAATAAAAAATATAGAAATAAAGGATGATGTTAATTTATCTCATTTGTATAACATAGAAATAGAAGATTATATAACTAAAGATTTAAAAAGCCTAGATAATGAAAAAAGAAATATACAACATGCTATAAATAGAACAGTATGGAGAGTACATCAGTCGATGGAATCGTTTATACACAATATGAATACAATCCATTCAAGAGGTAAACTTGTTACTGCCTCACTATTATAGAAATATAATATATGTGAGTGGGCAAAATCGGTGAAGGCTGAGATGTTAACACCGAGGTAAGTTAAAGGATTAAAGAACTTTAACCACTGTAACGCATAGAGATTGAAACTAGAAATAGAATATAATATCTCCACGAGTGTCCACCATCTTAACAGATAGTTCTGAAGATGAAAATATATGCTAGACTGGACTTGAAATGACAAGTCGATGAAAATGAGGGAAACCTCCAGAGATGTAGATAAAAAACTACATGATAATAACAATCGGGAAATCAAGTTGTATTCAGTTCTATAAATTATGGAACAGACACCTCTGCTGAAGGTAGATGTATAATAAGAGAAATATTAAAGTCTACTTATGAGGGTGTTGGAAATGGAGAAACACCAATCTTTCCAATTCAAATATGGAAAGTAAAAGAGGGAATAAATTACAATCCTACCGACAGAAATTATGATTTATATGAATTAGCATGTAGAGTATCAGCTAAAAGGTTCTTTCCTAACTTTTTAAATTTAGATGCAACTTTTAATAAAAACATTAAGTGGAAAATGTGTGACCCAAATAGATATATTTATGAAGTAGCAACAATGGGATGTCGCACAAGAGTGTTTGAAAATTTACATGGAGAAAAAACAAGTATAGGAAGAGGTAATTTATCCTTTACTACTCTAAATTTAGTAAAAATGGCATTAGAGGCTAAAGAAAAATATCCAGATAATCAAGCTAATAGAGTTGTAGAGTTTTTTATTCTACTTGATAAATATTCTGACGTAGTTGCAAGACAATTATATGATAGATATTTATTTCAATGTACGGCTAAGGCTAAGCAATTTCCATTACTAATGAGCGGATTGTGGAAGGATTCTGAAGACTTAAATCCTGATGATTATGTAAAAGAAGTTTTAAAACATGGGACACTAGGCATGGGATTTATAGGTTTAGCAGAATGTTTAATAGCTCTTGTAGGTGAACATCATGGCGAAAGTGAAAAAGCACAAAATTTAGGTTTAGAAATTATATCGTTTTTAAAATCTAAAGTAGAAAAATATAAAAAAGAATACAATCTAAATTATTCTGTACTAGGCACACCAGCAGAAGGTCTTTCTGGAAAGTTTACTCAAAAAGATAAAAAAATATTTGGAGAAATAAAAAATATTACAGACAAAGATTATTATACTAATAGCTCACATGTTCCAGTTTGGTATAATTGCACTGTTGAACATAAGGCCAAAGTAGAAGCACCTTACCATGAATTAGAAGGTGGTGGACACATATTTTATGTTGAATTAGATGGGGATGCTACTCATAATCCAAAAACTATAATGAGAGTTGTAGATTTAATGAAAAAATACAATATAGGTTATGGCTCTGTAAACCATACACGTAGTAGATGTATGAGCTGTGGTTTTGAAAATGCGGACTCAGAGTTAAATGAATGTCCAAAATGTGGTAGTTGTAACATAAATATAATACAAAGAATTACAGGGTATCTAGTTGGAACTACAGATAGCTGGAATAATGCAAAGTTATCTGAGTTAAAAGATAGGGTTACACATGGTTAAAGATTATATTTATATTTTAGACATAAAACATGACACAATAGTTGATGGGGAAGGGTTCAGAACCTCTATTTATTGTGCTGGATGCAATCATAAGTGTAATGATTGTCACAATCCTCAATCTTGGGATATGAAAAATGGTGCTTTAACGAAAGTATCTGATATCTATAAGGAAATCATTTCAAATAAATTTTCAGATGTAACATTTTCTGGTGGTGATCCATTTCTACAGCCACAAGGTTTTATTCAACTGGCTAAATTAATTAAGAAAAATACAAGAAAAACAATATGGTGTTACACGGGTTTTAAATTTGAAGAACTTTTAATACACAAAGAAAAATTAGAACTATTGAAATTAATAGATGTTCTTGTAGATGGTAAATTTGAAAAAGACAAAAAAGAGTTAGATTTAATTTTTAAAGGTTCATCAAATCAAAGAATAATAGATATTAAAAAATCATTAAAAGAAAATCAAATAGTATTGTATGAATAAGAGGGATTCTTCCCTCTTTGGAGGTGATTAGTTTGACTAAAGAAGAGTTTATGGTTAGATTTCTTAAAGAGCAACAAAGAAGAAAAAAGATGCTAGAAAATGATTTCATAGATTTTAAATCTAATATTAGATTTAAAACATGGAAAAAGAATAAAAAAAGATAGGTGAACTTAGATGAATAAGATTTATTTTGCAAAAAATAAGAATACAGGCAAATTTTACATAGGTAATAAGGTTGGATTTAAAACGATAGCAGCATTAAAGACTTCACTGATATTTAAAGGTAAAGAAATTGAGCAATATGATTTATATTATATAGACTTAAATTTAAATATTTATAAATTCAAAGACTGGGAGAAGATAAAATGATAAATATAACTAACTATGCATTAAGAAAACACATAGAAAGGATAAGGGAATGTGTTAATTAAAAATATTGGGAGGATTTTATGAAAACAATAAAGTTGACTCAGAAGGAAATAAGAGCTATAGACGCTTATCTGTCATCAAATCCTTGTCGTAGCGGATGTGCTTATGATGAAATGCAAAATTCTAAGAAAGATTGTAATAAATGTAAGCTTGAAGATGCAAAGATAAGTATATTAGAAAAATTAGGTTTATTGAGTAATTCTATATAGAGGGGAATGTTATGAACAATATATTCAAATATGAAGAAAATGTTATAGTGGGAAAACCATTAGTAGACCCTAAAAATATATTTGCTGCTAATGACAAAGAATGGGAGCTTATTAAAGATAAAATATATTATACAGAGGAAAGATTCATACCTAGATTAATGGTAGAATGTGGAATAGTTAAATCTACCTCTGAAGTCAGAAGAAACAAGCCTGAATTATTTTATAATTTAGATAAATTAGATTTTATTAAAATTAAATGGGGAAAGAGATTTTTGTGGATATTGGTAGGTGAGTAACGAAAAAATTTAATTATTAAAAGGAGATAAATATGAAATTAAATTTAGAAACTAAATACAATATATTTCAAGAGGTAGAGTATAAAACGATTAACACATCTGGAATATTTGTGGAAGGGGAATCAAGAGAAGTGATAAAAAAAAGTAGGATAATAACAATAGATATACAAATAGGTCAATATGAGGATATATGTGTTATTTACGGAATGGAAAACGACGACTTTGTTTGCTCAGATTGTATTATAGGAGAAAATTAAGTCAAATGATACTTTCAATTGGAGCAGTACTATGAAAAAAATATAAAAATAAAAAAAGTCTAAGAGAGATTAATATGAAGGGAGAAATGCTATATGCATTTTAATACAGATATTATAGAAAATAAAGATATTATAAATGAGATAATTAATTATTGTGGTGGAGTTTTAAAACTAGAAGATTGGGTCAAGGAAGTTGAAAATAGAGTGATTAATAACATGAAAGAGCTAGAGAAATATCCATTAAAAAGAAATTATATGTTTAGATTTTCAAAAGAAGAATCTCCTAATTTAAGTAAACTCATAGAAATAAAGCTAAGAGATAATTATTTAGAAAAACGTGAGATTTGTAGTTTAGAAAATCTCTTAAGTATGTTAAATGATGAGATTTTAGATTTAAATAAAGAAGATATTTATTATGAAGATAATATTGAATGGATTGAAAATTGCAAAAAAGAATTAATTAAATTAAAGGTAGGGAGTATTTGTATAGACTGGTAGGAAAAATTAAAGGAGTGATATTGTGAGATTTTGGTGCGAGAATTGCAATAAGTATTTTAATGTAGAAGAAACATTACAAAAATATAATTATTATTTAAATGAAGAGATAATGATATGCCCTAGTTGTAAAAAAGATTTAATACCTATAGCTAGAAAAACAGAATTATCTTTGAGCTTTGATGCAGATACTAACCAGTTAACTTGTGTTGAATATGATTCTAGCAATTATGATATTCTTAAAAGTGTGAATATAAATATTGAAGAAACAGCAAAACCTATAATACATTACATGAAGAGCATAAATAAAGAAAGTTTAAATTTAAATGGTATTACAATAACAAGGAGTGATGATATGTCTACAAAAAGTATATTGAAAAATATAGATATAAAAGATGAAAATTCAGCAGAAAAGCTAATATCAGCTTTGGAAGAATCAGAAGATAAACAAAATTCAGATTTAGATAATAAGGATTTAAAGTTATATTACATTGCAGAAGAATTAATTCATAAAGGGGAATTTGTACATTTATATATGCATAGGGTTTGTACTAAAAAAGAAGCTAAAGATTGGGTGGATAGAATGAAAAAAGAGTCTATTGAACAATTAAAAATATCTGAAGAAGATATAGATTATTTATGGTATGAAGCAGTTGATGTAGTTGAAGGAAATTATTATTTAGATAAATATAAAGTGAACTTATCTAAATGTGAGTAAAAGACAGATTTTATCACAAGGGTAGAATAAAAAACTAAGGAGGAAGTTATGGAAAAATTATATAGATTTAGTTGGGATTGCGGAATAGGTGGAGATGTAGAAGGTATATTTATAGCAACAGAAGATGAAGTAGGTTCAGCGATGGATAAAGATGTTTATTTTGGAGAAATATTAGGTAAACACAGTGAGGTATATGGAGTATTAGAAGAACATGATTTAGAAGTTTTAGACGTATCAGATACTACAGTACAAGAATTGAAGAAGGTGTTAGGGCGTAGTATAAGCGGATATAACCCATTAGAATATATAAAATATTAATTAAAACAACAGTTTTAACATGAATATAAAATTTAAAATGTAAAGAGGAGATGAATATAATTACCATTTTTAAGAAGTTGATAAAATCAGAAGATACAAAAAAAGTAAATGATAAAACAATAGAACCCTCAGAAAGAATTTTTAGGTATGAAATAAAAACTAAGGAAAATATATTGTACATTTGCTCGGAATTATTTGTTTATGAAGAAGATACTGGGAGATTATTCTTAAAAAAAACTGTATTGCTGTATAATAAAATATTTAAGAAAATTGTTAATGATTATATTTATAGATTTAGCCTTAAAGGAGGCAGATTTATTAGAATGTATGGACATTCAGAGGAATATATTATGATTTTAATAAAAAATAAAATAGCAGAGCAATATTCTAAAAATAGTAAGATTAAAGAAATGAGACAAAATAGTGAGGTTGAAAAAATGAGACAAGAAATGATAAAACTTGAAGAAAAAGGTAATATTGTTATAGATAGTCATAGTTTTAATAGGTGAGGTGGTACATGTGGGATTAGATTTAGGATTTTATTCAGTAAAAACAAAAATTACAGATTTAAATACTTACTTAAATAAAACAAGAATACAAAAGTATCAAGAATTAAATAAGAATGAAGACGAATTTTATAAATTTGAAGAATTATTAGATATTGACATAGCTTTAGAAGATTGGGCAATTATTCGTATGATGAATAAAGCTAAATCTGAGAAATATGAAAGTTATGAAGATAAAGCTATACTTATTACAAAAGAAGATTTGAAAGATTATATAATCCCTTTTCTTAAACAAAAAGATATAAATTCTAAAATATTTAATAAAGATATAGAATTCTATTATAAAAACGATGAAAAAATGACAATAGACAAATTATATCCAAAAGAATTTTGGGATTTAGTATTAAAAGAATTTCAAGAAATGTTAAATATAATTGATTTTGAAAATCATAGTTTAGTTATTATGTACTCGTATTAAAATACAGGTTTTAAAAGGAGAAAAGATGAAACTATTTAAAATAAAAGTTACACACTTTGCACCAAAGGATATGCACAATTCAATACAAGAGTATGTGGTCTCTAACAACGACAGAGAAGTTTTTGAATATTTAGCTAATGGATATGCCCATTGGAAAGATATAATTGAAAATTATAATGAAGTAGATATAGATACTTATAAAGAAGCATTAAAAATATATGAGGAGATTTACAATAATAAGGGTGATGATAGAGGAGTATATGATTTATACTATGGAGCCACTCAATATTCTTGGGAAGAAGTAGAACTTGTAGATGATTCAGTGATAGAATTAATGATTAAAAATGAATTAGCTAAGAATATAAAGAGGTGTAGAGATGTTAAGAAAAATTGATAGCTTAGATTTAATAATTCCTAAAAGTATATAATAGATTTGTATTTGCTAAGGAATTAGAAATTACTTTAGAAAAATTAAATAAAATGAGCTATAAAAATTAAAGAAGTATAAAAAATGAGATAAAGGAGAATTTAAAATGGAAAAATATAAAATTGAATTTGAAGAAAAAGTGACTTTGAGACATGAAGTTATAATTGAAATTCCAAGTGAGACAAATATAAATGATATTTGTAATTGTATAGAGCAAAAGTGCCAAAGAATATATGATATAGCATCTTATGTAAATGATTATAATGGTAAACAAATAGATTTTACAGAAGATACTAGTGGAGAAACTGAGATAAGCGTAGAAGATATAAAAAAGATATAAAAATAAAGAAGAAAAAGTGAGTGAATAAGAATATGAAAAATATAACTACAAATATGATTCTTATGGATATATCCAAAAGTAATAATATAGAAATTACTAAAAAAATGATTGAAAAATCTATAGACACTTTTAAAAATGCACCAGTTATATATAATCCAAATCAAGAGTTATCAGATTATACAAATCCTTGGGTTGTAAACAGATTCTATAATGAGAAAGTGGTTGGCGTAATAACTAATTCAAAAATAATAGAAAATCAAATTATAGGAGAAGTACTTTGGTGGGATGAATTTTATATTAGAGAAAAATATGATAATTGGTGCATTTCATTAAGTGAAGATAAAACAGAATTTAGATTACTAGGAATTGAAATACTAAAATAAATGTAGGAGGGGGATTATGTTTTATACATTTTGTCAAAATAATAGTGGAGGATATCTAATCAGAAATGATGTAGTAGATGAATATGTAATAATAGAGGGTAATTCAGCAAATGACATAAAAAGGAAAGCGAATAAACTATTCAAAGGCTATTCCGAATATTGTCAATGTTGTGGAGAACGTTGGAGTTATTTATTTAGTGATTTGGATTTAGACATCGAACCTAAAATATATGATAAAGCAGCAAACGAATATAAATCTGATTATAGTGGAGGGAAAAAGATTATAATACATTATGATAGTGGCAGAGTAGAATCCATTGAAATTCCAAGAAAAACTCCTGAACCAATAAATGACAATATATATAGGTTTATAAATGAAAAGAATAAATTATGTATAAAGCAGTATGAAGAAGAATTTGTATTCCCTCAAGATATAAGCGTAGAGATGAAATCAACAGAATCTACTGCTACACGAAAAGGTGCAGGTGCAATTAGTATATTTACAGGTTATGAGATAGTATTTAGTAAAGAGTATATAAGCAGTAATGCAATTCATTTTAATCAAGGGGCGAAAGAAATACATAAAAAGTCAGTATTATTCAAAAGGATAGTTGATTATATAAGGAGCTATAATAATATAATATCTGCTATAGAAAAAACAATAGAGAATTCAGATGAAAAAGAGAGATATGCAAGAGAATATATAAAAATAGTAGACAACATAATTAGATTAACCGAAGAAAACAATATCGAATTTAATATAATTGAAATGGAAGAATCTAAGGTAATTAAAGCAAAAGTGGTGTTTAAGTAACCTAATATTATAAAATCTTAATTTTAACAACTAATTGAATTAAAAAATAAAGAGGCATGGTGAAAATTATGAAAAAATATGTAAAATTAAGTATATTTGCGGAGGGGTTTTACAGTGGAGCAACATATGAAGAGTCATTGTTTTTAACAGAGGATATATGGAATATCATAAAGACAGATATAGAAAAAAAAGAGTTTTTCATTTATGAATTAGATGGGAAACATAGCCGTTGTCAGTGCGACTTTGAAGTTAAAGAATTTACCGAAAAAGAAATAATGGAAGGAAAGTTGGTCAATTGTGATGACGGAGATGACTTATATTTTACTGTTAAAGAAGTAATGAAAAATAATGGGATAAAGGAAGTCGAAGAAGTTATTGATGCAATAGACGGAGAGGTGAGTAATTTAGCAAAGCTTTATCCATTTGAAGATGTAACCGTAACAATAAGAAAAAAAAATAAAGAGAAATTAATGGATTTTGTAAGACAATTACAATAAAATGATACTTTTAATAGGAGGTAAACAAAATGAATAATGAATTGGAAAACTATATATCAGCAGTAAATTATCTGCTTGATAACTTAGAATATATGATAGAAGGTGTAGATTGCGTTACTGGAACAATTCAAGTGAAGAACTTAGATAATCATATCAAATAAAATCTTTTACAACAAATCAAAATTTCTAAAATAAATTCTTATTAATAATTCAATTAAAACTAAAGGAGTGAAATTATATTGAAAAAGTTTTTATTAAAGGGGTTATTAGGAACAATGTTAATAGTCATGTCTGGATGCACAGGAATACAAAGTTCAATAAAAGATACTGAAAGTGATGTATCAGGTCTTAATAGAACTGTAAATGTATATTCAGATAATGGCGAGGTATTAAAAACATATACAAGTAAAAGTATGAGAGTCAAAGATGGAGATGGTGGCACTATAACACTAGATTTTGATGGTAAGAGGGTGATTATATGTAATGCTCATGTAGTAATAGAAGAAAATCAATCTAACAAATAAAGGAAAACTAAATGTTAATAGATAAAGGGGATTATAAATTATATAAAGGTGATTGTCTGGAGGTTATGGATGATCTTATATCATTAGGCGTTAAATTTGACATGATTTTCTCTGATATACCTTATGGAACAACGTCAAGAAATAAGTGGGATGAAATTATTCCATTTGATAAAATGTGGAGTAGGATAGATAAATTAATAAAGCCAAATGGAGCAATCTTATTGTTTGCAGATGAACCTTTCACGAGTAGGTTGATATGTAGTAATATCAAAAAATTTAAGTACAGAATAACATGGGATAAACAATTAGTAAGTGGTTTCTTAAATGCAAAAAGAATGCCATTAAAACAAACTGAAGATATATGTGTGTTTTACAAAAAAACTCCTATATATAACCCACAGATGACAAATGCAAATCCTAAAAATATAAGACCTGTAAGTAAAGAAGGTTATACATCTAATAATTATGGAGGACATATAACAAAACCAAGCGATAATTATGATAATACTAAAAGGTATCCAACAAATTTGTTTAGTCTAAGTAAAACATTAGGGGAGTGCAATAACTTGAATAGAGTTCATCCAACTCAAAAACCAGTGCCTCTATTAGAAAATTGGATTAAGACTTACACAAAGGAGGGAGACTTAGTATTAGATTTTACAATGGGTTCAGGTAGCACAGGAGTAGCTTGTTTAAATACTAACCGTAGATTTGTAGGAATAGAATTAGATGAGACATACTTTTATATAAGTTGTGATAGATTGGAGAACATAGGATAATTATATATTTATTTTCAACATGAACTTTATATATCCAAAATAAAGGAGGAACAAATGTTTAAAGTCTTAAAAATAATTCTTATAATAATTTGGGTAGTAGATATTTTAAACTTCCCACAATTTCAATTCTTGGATACAACATATCCAATAAATACATTAGCATGGTTGCTAATCTGGATTCTTATACCATCAAGTAGTATGTATATCAATAAAAAAGAATAAAAGAAAGGAGTATTGATTTGATTTTAAATTTGATTTTAAAAATTGCAGCAATTTTTAATTTAGGTTGTATGGGAGCTAATTATTTAGGGGGAGATGCTAATGGAATAATAGTTAATGGATTTTGTGCTGTAGCATTATTATTATCGAGTAATAACTTAGATTAAAAGTATTATTTTAAGGAGATTAAAGATGAAAAAAGTAGATGTACTAGGAAATGAGAAATTTGATATAAAAAATTATAACATTATATGTGCCATATCAATGAATCATAATAAAGACCAAAATCAATTTGACCAATATAGACTATATGATGCTCATTGTAATTTAGTTGAGATAGATAAAACATTAAAAGAATATGGTTATGGATATATTTTAACCCATACATACCAAAATGGATGGGATTCATGGGGCGACGAGTATGCTTGTACTGTAAAGGATATTAAAAATATAATAAAAAATGCTAAAAATAAAGAGCATTTATTTATAAAAGCACTAGAAGAATATTTTGGAAAACAAGATTAAAATATTGAGGAGGTATTTATATTTGTTTAAAAGGATAAAGAAGAAAAGGAATAACATTAACCATATAGCTTCAATTACTATTTTTATACTAGGATTTATAATAGCAGCATATGTAGGAGGAAAAGTATTTTTTTTAGATGGATTCGTAAATACAATTAATCTGTTAAAATCTAGCGATTATAATGCATTAGAGCTAGGAAAAAATATTTTAAGAATATTGGTAGCTTATCCTATATGTGGAGTTATAAATGCCATATTTATATTTATAGCTGTAGCAGTAAATGAAATGTTAGACAAATAGAGGTGATATTTATAAGTAGTACAAACAGAAGTGATGCTAGGGATTTTCATGTAAGTGATTACTATAGGACTCCGATTCCTAAAATCAAAGAGTTCTTAAATGAGTTCAGTAAGCATGAAAATATATTCAATTCAAAAATAAGTATATTAGACCCTTGTGCAGGTGGAGATAATACAAATTCAATGAGCTATCCAACTGCAATTCAAGAATTTTCAAATCAAGAAATTGCAATAGATACAGTAGATATAAGATATGATTCAAGAGCAAATCTAAAGCAAGATTACCTAGAATTTCAACCTGAAGAAAAATATGATGTAATTATTACTAATCCTCCTTTTAACATCGGCTTAGACATAATTAATAAAGCTTTAAACGATGTAAAAGAAGATGGTTTTGTTATTATGCTGTTAAGACTGAATTATTTAGGAGGTAAGATAAGGCAGGAACTATGGCAGAATAATATGCCTAAGTATATCTTTGTTCACAACAAAAGGATGAGCTTTACAGATGATAAAAAGACAGACAGTATAGAATATGCTCATTTTGTATGGCAGAAGGGATACAATCCAAATTTTTCAAAATTAAAAGTATTAATAAGTCGATAGTATAGAGGAGTAAAATGAAAATTAAATATGTGGTATTTGAGGGAGAGATTACATCAAAAAATGATGGTCAAAAACATTTTATAAATTTTAGGGATTTAATTAAACTATACGGAGTGTCTCCAAGAGAATGTATAAGAGCAAAGGATTATTACGAGAGAGATGGTTTAGACCTTAAAGATATAGAATTTCTATGTCCAAGGAATGATGGGAAATATGAACTATAAAATCATGGTTTTTAATCTAAAATACATATCTAAAATTCAATTCAAATTACTATCAAAAAAACAAAATCTTATTTAAATCTGTAATAAAAATCCAAATTTTAAAAGGAGTGATATTTATAGAAAAGAGTATAAATGTGTTGAGCCTATTTGACGGAATGAGTTGTGGTCAAATCGCCCTAGATAAATTAGGTATTGATGTTAATAATTATTTTGCGTCCGAGATAGATGATAAGGCTATAGCGGTAACAAAATATAATTATCCAAACACAAAGCACTTAGGAGATGTATTAAATTTGAAAAGTGACACATTACCAAAAATAGATTTGCTGATGGGTGGAAGTCCATGTCAAGGGTTTAGTGTAGCTGGAAAGAAGCTTAATTTTAAAGATGATAGAAGTAGGTTGTTTTTTGAATTTGTTAGATTAAAAAATGAGTTAAATCCAAGTTATTTTTTATTAGAAAATGTACGAATGAAGGATGAAATAGCAGATGTTATTGATTTGCTATTAGGAGTAAAGAGAATATACATAAACAGTAAAGATTTTACAGGTCATATTAGAAAGAGATATTACTGGACTAATATACCTATTAAAAAATGGGAAGTCAAAGATATTAGGTTAAAAGATATAATAGACGAGAATATTCCTTTTGATAAAGATATAAATTTTTTCTTAGATAGAACGATATACAATCCAAGTAAAAGCAATGATGGAATTATAACAATAAACCCAAAAGATATAAACGGGAAACAAACATGGCAAAGAGGCAGAGTCTATGATATAGAAGGCAACTGTCCAACTATATGTGCTTCTTTATTTGACTTAAACATAACAAAAGACCATAAAAAATATAGAAAATTAACAATAGAAGAATGTGAAAAATTACAAGGCGTGCCAAAGGGATATACATCTATTGTTTCTAAGAACAATGCAGGCAAGATGCTTGGGAACGGATGGACTGTAGATGTTATTAAACACATACTAAGAAAAATTAAACAGTAAAAGATTTAAAGGAGAGGATATTTATAAAAGAATTAAAATTACTAAGTTTATTTTCAGGAATTGGGGCATTTGAAAAAGCACTAGGAAATATTAAGGTAAGGTATAAATTAATAAATTATTGTGAAATTGATAAATATGCAAGTAAATCATATTCAGTTATACACGATGTAAGTGAAGACATGAATTTAGGTGATATAACAAAAATTGATATATCTAAGCTTGCACAAGATGTAGATATAATTACCCACGGAAGTCCATGCACGAACTATTCTGTGGCTGGAAAAGGAGATGGAGGAGACAAAGGAAGTGGTACTGCGTCTTCTCTGATGTGGAATACAGTCGAAATAGTTAAATATATTAAACCTAAATATGTAGTTTGGGAAAATGTAAAGAATGTACTAAGTAAAAAACATAAACATAATTTTGAACAGTATATAAATGATTTAAAAGGATTAGGATATACCTCATATTATCAAATCTTAAATGCGAAGGATTTTGGAATACCTCAAAATAGAGAAAGAATTTTCTGCATATCAATACTAGGAGAACACACACCTTATGAATTTCCAATAGGTTTTACATTACAATATAGATTAAAAGATTTCCTTGAAAAAGAAGTAGATGAAAAATATTATTTATCGAAAGAAATACAAGATAGATTTACTAAATTTCCAACGGATAGGTTAAATAATGATGATTTAGAAGTTATTGGAACTACTGCACCAAATCCATATAATAAAAATGGAGATTTGATATTTGATAAATGTACATCTGCATGGTGTTATAATCCTAATAAATGTATATCAACCCTGTCAGCAAGAGATTATAAACAGCCAAAGCAAATTATAGATAAGATAATTAAAGAAGGTAATGTGTCGCAGTATCCAAAGTCTCAAGCAGGTCAAGTTGTATCAGATAAAGGATTATCTACGACTCTATGTAGTGGGACACATGGATATGCTATGGGATATATTAAAGAAAATAATGTGTCTAATGGAGCTATAAGAGGAAGATATGATGAACAAGGTAATATTGAACAGAAATTAGAAATGAGGAGTATTGAACAGAAATTAGAAATGAGGAGTGATGAATGTTCTAATACAATAACTACAGTTCAAAAAGATAATGTTATTATTGAGCCTAAAATAAATCAAGTAGGAGAATTAGATATAAAGGGATATGATTTATTAAAAAGAGTTTATGGAGATAATGGATTATCTCCAACATTAAATGCTATGACTGGAGGAAATAGGCAACCTAAGATATTGGAGGACAAACCAATTAAAGAAGGATATTTTACATATCCAAATAGTAATAAAGCCCATCAAAGTAATACTTGCTATAATTCTAAAGGATTAAGCCCATCTTTAGATACTTGTCAAGGTGGAAACAGGCAAACCAAAATAGTAGAAAGTGTAGATAACGATTTTAAAATAAGAAAACTCACACCAAAAGAATGTTGGAGATTAATGGGCTTTGATGATGAAGATATAGAGAAATGTACAGAAGCCAAGATGTCCAATACACAACTCTATAAGCAAGCAGGTAATTCAATTTGTGTATCAGTCTTAGAAGCAATATTCAAAAAACTATTACAAAAACATATAGATAATTAAATGGTTATAAAATGTCAGTTTTAAAAGGAGGATTAATTGAGATATAATAATTATCATAGCCATAAAATATACTCAAATATAAGGTCTTTAGATGTAATTACCAAGCCACAACAATATATAGATAGGACAATAGAGCTTGGTCATACTACATATTTTACAACAGAACATGGATATCAGGGAAATGTACATGAAGCAAAAACTTTATGTGATAAAAACAATTTAAAGATGATTGTTGGAGCAGAGTTTTACTATGTAAATGATATAAATGAAAAAGATAGAGGGAACTATCACCTAATAGTAATTGCTAAAAATAATAATGGCTATAAGCAAATAAATAAAGCTTTAAGTTTAGCTAATACAAATGGGTATTACTATAAACCTAGAATAGATGAAAAGATACTATTTGAGATATTTAAACCAGAGGATGTGGTTATTACTACTGCATGTGTAGCTGGAGTATTAAAACTTGAAAATAGAGAAGAACTAATAATAAAACTAAAGAGTCATTTCAAAGATAATTTCTTTCTTGAAGTGCAATCCCATCCTCATAAAACTCAAGCTTTACATAACAAAGATGCTTTAGAGTTAAGTAACAAATATAATATAGATATAATACATGCCAATGATAGCCATTATATTTATCCAGAAGAATCAAAATATAGAACTAAATTTCTTAAAGCTAAAGGTATAAATTATCCTGAAGAAGATGGATTTATTTTAGATTATCCAAATTCAGATGATATATTTAAAAGATATGAAAAACAAAATGTATTAACAAAGCAAGAAATTGAAATAGCATTAAAAAATACTCTAATATTTGATGAGTGTGAAGAAGTTACACTGATAAATGAAGATATAAAGTTACCATCAATATCTAAAAATCCAAATAAAGAACTGAAAGAGATATTAAATAAAGAATGGTTAGAGAAAAGAAAAAATATACCTGAAAATAGATGGAATGAATACTTAGATGCTATAATATATGAATTTGATATTATAGAGAAAACTCATATGGAGGATTATTTTATTATAGATTATAAAATAGTTCAAAGAGCCAAACAAAAATATAATGGTCTTCTTACTAAAACGGGGAGAGGTTCAGCACCTTCATTTATAATAACTAACCTTTTAGGGCTTACTGAAATAGACAGATTAAATGCTCCAGTACCATTATTCCCTACTAGATTTATGAGTGTTGAAAGAATACTATCAGCGAAATCTTTACCAGATATAGATTTAAATGCTGAAGATGCAGAACCATTTATACAAGCAACTAGAGACTTGCTAGGAGAAAAAAATTGTGCTTGGATGATAAGTTATAAGCCGTTACAAGATGCATCAGCATTTAGATTATGGTGTAAAGCAAATGATATGAAATTATCAGAGTATGATGAAGTGGCTAAAAACCTAGATAAATATATAAATGATGATTCTTGGAGAGATATAATAAAGGAATCAAAGGTATTTGTAGGAGTAGTAGAAAGTGTTTCTTTCTCACCATGCTCTATGCTTATATATGACAAAGCAATTGATGAAGAGGTTGGATTACTAAAAACTAAGGATGGCATATGTTGTAATATAGATGGATATTATTGTGATAAATATAAGTACTTAAAAAATGATTATTTAACAGTTAAAGTATGGTCACTAATCAGAAAAACTTGTGAATTGGCAAATATTAATATTCCTACAATTGAAGAGTTGAATAGTTTATTAGATAGTAAAACCTATGAGATATATAAGAATAAATTAACTTGTACTATAAATCAAGTAGACTCAGACTATGCGACAAACCTAGCATCTAAATACAAAATATCAAGTGTGGCTGAAACAAGTGCGTTTGTAGCTAGTATTAGACCAGGCTTTGCATCTTTATTAAATAATTTTATTAATAGAAATCCTTATACCACTAATGTGAAAGAATTAGATAAATTACTAGAAGATAGTTACCATTACCTTATGTATCAAGAGTCTATAATGAAGTATCTAATATGGTTAGGGATAGAGGAATCTGAGAGCTATGATATTATAAAGAAAATAGCAAAAAAGAAATTTAAAGAAAAAGAGTTAAAAGAATTGCATACTAAACTAAAAAATAACTGGATTAAAAAAGTCGGAACTGAAAATAATTTCGAGGACACATGGCAAGTTGTAAATGATGCCACCTCGTATTCCTTTAATGCTTCACATAGTCTTTCATACGCATATGACAGCTTATATTGTGCATACCTTAAGTCACATTATCCATTAGAATATTATACTGTAGCATTCAACTTATATAATGAAGATACAGAAAGAACAAGAAAATTAACAGATGAAATAAAGTATTTTGGTATTAAGTTAGAAAATCCTAAATTTAGATTCTCAAAATCTGAATACTTCTTTAATAGAGATAAAAATAGTATTTACAAGGGAATTGAATCCATTAAATTTTTAAATTCTGATATAGGAGAATATCTATATTCTCTTAAAGATAATAAATATGATTCATTTTTAGAGCTATTGAATGACTTACAAGGACATATAAACTCTAAACAATTATCTATACTAATTAAATTAGATTTCTTTGAGGAATTTGGAAAGTCCAACAAACTTTTAGAAACTTATGATATCTATAACTCAATATATAGTAAAAAACAATTTAAAAAAGATAGTTTACCATGCAAAATGGAAATTATGAGGAAATATTCTAATAAAGAAACAGAAAAAATATTTAAAGAAGTTGATACAAAAAAATTATGTTCATATCTCGAAAGTCAAATTGAAAATACTGATATACCAATCAATGAAAAAATACAAGCTTATTTTGAATTTGTGGGTTCGTGTGACATAAAAGATAGTAATTCAAATCCAAGATATTGTTTAGTAATAGATATAGATACTAAATACTCTCCTAAAGTCACATTGTATAATATAAATTCAGGTAATACAAAAATTTTCAAAGTAAATAAAGCTATTTTCGAGGATAATAAAATTGGCATTTATGATTTAATATATTTAAAATCAACTAAAGAAAAAGCTAAAAGTAAAAAAGTAAATGGAAAATGGATTAAAAGTCATACAGAGACAGAATGGTGGATTCAAGAATATTGGAAAATAGAAAATTAAAAATATGACCTCGTATATGACTTTCTAAGGCTTTGTATAAAATACTGTTTATATTTATACCTTATAATCTCAAAATGGCGTATACGAGGCAAGCGAAAGGTAGTGATTTCAATACTTATAGATGAACAAAGACACTATGATTTATTAGAAAAAAATAGAGAATTAAGTATAAAAATTGATGAATTAAATGAAGAAATACTCTTTTTAAAAGAAGAGAATAAAGAGTATGAAGAAGTTTTGGAGAAGTGGCAAAATGTAAAAGAAGAAATTAAATCTGCATATGAAATTAGAAGAAGATTAAATAGGAAATATGGGAAGTTAGAAATGATATGGCGCAAAATTGAGGATTTGTAATGAAAACAAATAAAATATATGAAAAAAATGAATACATTATTATTAAAGTCCGAAATGGATATATTGTCTATAATACTAATAAGATATTTGGAGAAGGTCATACACATCTTAAGTGTTATAATGCTGCTAAAACTGCAATTGATTTAGCTATTAGAAAAAAGATACCAAGAAGTTATTCAATGTATTTTCTTGAAAGCTTAATAAGAATATCAGATGATATATCTTATAAGGAATCTATAAAAAATATAATGAATACAAGAAATTCTAAGGGTTATAAAGAAAAATATGTAAACTTGAAAAAATAAATAAAAAAGTAGTTGCGATATAATAAGATATATATTATAATAAAGATATAGAAAGGGGATTAAAGTGGATTGTAAATTTAAACAAAGATGTGAAAATAAAAATAGCGATTGTGATTATTGTTGTTATAATCCAAGTGCATATTTAGAAGATGCATTTGAATGGAATGGAGAAGGGGAAGAGCCAACTCAACAGGAATTTGCCGATGCTATTGAAGAGTAAAAGAGCGTTTAAAATAATAATTTTAATATGATTGGAGGTATATATGAGGTGGAGAAACATAATTATAACAGGAGTTTTAGTAGTCGGAAGTACTATAACTATATTTGCTAATACAGAAGAAATTAACACTAGTAATATAAATAAAAACGTAATACTAGATACAACTAAGAATATTGACTTAATGTATAAATACGAATGGGAACAATGCAAAAATAGTAAAGAATATAAGTTGGAAATAAAAAAAATGAACTTAGAAAAAGAACTTAATATCAAAATAGAAAAATTAATTCCTACAATATGGGAAGTAAGTTACTATACTTCTTTGAATTGTGAAAATAGTAAACATGGAGCTGTGACAGCTATAGGAGAAAATTTACAATATGGGTTTGTGGCCAATAATCATCTTAAATTTGGAACTAAAATA
>NZ_JACVVY010000015.1:0-46168 GCF_020658175.1 Clostridioides sp. ES-W-0018-02
TATAATGTTTTTGTTATCGCTGCTGTTAATGTAGTTTTACCGTGGTCAACGTGTCCTATTGTCCCTATATTAACATGAGGTTTTGTTCTTTCGTATTTAGCTTTAGCCATTTTGAATTTCCTCCCTTATCTTTCGATATAAATTAATTTTGCTCACAATAAGCTTATGGTAAGTATTTTACTATTAATCATTTCTGTTTTCAAGATGTTTTTCTAATTTTCTCTTAACCCTTTGTAAAGCGTTATCTATTGACTTTACATCTCTTTTAAGTTTGTCCGCTATGAACTGGTATGACTTTCCATTCAAATACAATTCTAGGACTTCCAATTCCAAGTCGCTTAATAATTCGTTCATCTTTGATTCTATATTTTTTAATTTTTCTTTACTAATTATAAGTTCTTCTGGATCTGTTACTATACTTGTAGCTATTATATCTAAAAGTGTTCTGTCTGACTCTTCATCATATATTGGTTTATTCAAAGAAACATATGAATTTAAAGGTATATGTTTTTGTCTTGTTGCAGTTTTTATAGCAGTTATTATTTGTCTTGTTATACATATCTCTGCAAAACATTTAAATGAATTTGTCTTACTTCCATCAAAATCTCTAACTGCCTTATAAAGGCCTATCATTCCTTCTTGTATTATATCTTCTTTATCTGCTCCAATTAAAAAATATGACTTTGCTTTTGCCTTTACAAAATTTCTGTATTTGGTAATAATATACTCTAGTGCTATCTTATCCCCTTCACTTGCTCTTAATACAATGTTATACTCATCTTGCTGACAATTGTCTATTAACTCATAACTTTTTTCTTTTGCTACCAACATGTAAATCTCCCCCATATATAAAACAAATTTATAGGTATATTATAGTCTAAAGAACCTAGTAATTTCAACGCTTTCTACGAATGTTCTCAAGTTTCGACAATGTTTCTTCATCTAACCTTTCCTCCAACCAATTTCGCTGAATTTTTTTCCTTAAACCGCTATTTTTTTCCTTCATTTTATTCTTGGAACGATCTAATTCTAACTTTAATTCTCTAGCAGACATTCTCATAGCACCTTTTCCTAAAATCATTTGTTGCTCTGCATAGTCATTAGTAGCTACTTTTACATCATCATATTTTGATAGAGAAGTTATAAATTTTTCTATATAACTATCCGCTGTTTGGTGCTCTCTTGTATAAACTATTGTTATGTGTTTTCTTTTTTCAACTTTTTCTCGGGAATTCTTAACATTATAAGCATCAAAAACTATTATAGTCTTATATCCCATGAACTCAGAAAATTCTATAATATCATCAATAAGTTTTTCTCGAGAATCCTCTAAATCCTCTTTCGCCAGTTCTTTTAAATTATCCCACGCATTTATAATATTATAGCCATCTATTATTAAGTAGTGATTTATGTTTCTTCTCATGCTTATTTACTTTTTATCCAGTCTTTGTCTGAATATTTCATATAAAAGTATACCACCTGCTACAGATGCATTTAAAGATGTAACATTACCTATCATGGGCATTTTTACTATAAAGTCACAGTTTTGTTTAACCAATCTAGATATTCCAAAACCTTCACTTCCAATTACTACACCTAGAGGTCCTGTAAGATTTTGTTTATAAAAAGTTTCTCCATCCATATCAGCAGCTGCAATCCACAGCCCTTCATCTTTCAGTCTTTTTATTGTATTGACTATATTGGTTACCTTACAAACTGGCATATACTCTACAGCTCCAGCAGAAGCTTTTGTAACTACAGGAGTTATGTGCACAGACCTTCTTTTTGGGATAATAACTCCATGTGCTCCTACTGCATCTGCTGTCCTTATTATTGAACCTAAGTTATGTGGGTCTGTTATTTCATCTAGTATAATAAAAAATGGGTCTTCATTTTTACCTTTTACTGAGTCTATTAACTCATCTAATTCATAATACTTATATTCACTTGCATAAGCTATTACACCTTGATGCGAATGACTTGTGCTTACTTCATCTAACTTATGTTTATCAACATATTGTATAATTATATTCTTCTCTTTGGCCATTCCTATTATTTTCTTAATTGAACCTTCTTTAGCTGAGTTTGCAATTAATATTTTGTCTATTTCTCTATCACTCTTTATAGCTTCTATTACAGGATTTCTTCCTTCAATACTTGCCAAACTATTCACCACCTACAAGGATTTAAATTTTTCTCTAACTTGAACTATATCACCACAAGTCATAGTTCCTTCTGGACAACTTCCATTTACACAGCTTGGACCAGTCTTTTTAAATAATATAGGAGCAACTTTTTTAACTTCTCTTAACATTTCTACAGCTAAGTTTCTTATTTCCCATTGTGCTCTTTCACAGCATCTATGTTCAAAGAAATTAAATAAACTTCTAGCGTTTATAGTAAATACCATTTTTGTTTCACATGCATTTGGAAATACATATCTAGCATCCTCTATTGCTGTTTTCTCAGCTTGTCTCTTTGCTGTTTTCTCATTTTTTCCTTCTTTTATTAGTTCATCATAATGCTTATCAAATAATATCTCCACTAATTTGTCATAATCTTCTTGGTCCTTTTTCATTGAGTTAACAAATAACTCTTTTGCTTTTTCTATTTTATCTATTTCAGGAGGAATTATGTACTCAAATTGGTCTAATTTAACATATCTTTGACTTTGTTGTGAAAAACTAGCTATACGATGTCTAACAATTTGATGCGAACAAGCTCTTGAAATACCTTCTATTGAAAACGTAAAAGATGCATGTTCTAATATTGAACCATGCCCTATATTTAATAACATATTTAAAAATTTTTCTATACTTTCTTCTGTTAAGTCTTTTTCTATTTCGTCTGTCCCAACTGGTGAATAACATAACTTAGCTGCCATAGCTATTACTTTTTCGGGTTCAGGTGTATGTGATATTAATTTTACTTTCATAAATTTTTGTCCTTTCTTATTACTAATTTCTATATATTTATTATACATTAGTTATAAAAAAAGTGTTGCCTTATTAATTATTATTAAGACAACACTCTTTAATATTTACATATCTCTTTCAATAATTTTAATTCCTTTATTGATAATATATTGAAGTCTCTCTATTTCATTATTCAAATACAAATATCCAATTAATGCTTCAAATCCAGTTGCATGTTTATAGTCTATAATATCTGCATTTTTAGGAGAAGTGTTTGATTTTTGATTTCTTCCCCTTTTATAAATTTTACTCTCTTCCTCTGTTAATTCACTTTCGATTTCATGAATTATTGATGCTTGAGCTTTAGCCTTTACATACTTTATGGCTAACTTATGCAAATCATTAACTTTTCGCTGTGTATTTTGTCTAATCAAGTGTTCTCTTATATATGTCTCATACACTGTATCACCTAAATATGCTAAAACTAGTGGTGACATAGTAACTAATTCAGTTTTTTCCATTTTTATACCCTTTTCCACTTAACACCTTGTCTTGTGTCTTCTAGTACAATTCCCATATCTAATAATTGTTGTCTTATATCATCCGCTAATTGGAATTCTTTATTTTTCTTTGCGTCAGTTCTCTTTTGTATTAATTCTTCAATGTCTTTATCTAGCACAGTATCCTTTTTCTTATTTACAATATTCAATACTCCTGTAAGCTCATTAAATTCATCTAAACACTTCTTAGCTAACTCTAAAGAAGAATTTTCGTCTACATTAGAATTTATCAACTTAGCCAATTCAAATATAATACTTACTGCATCTGCTGTATTAACATCATCATCCATAGCATCTATAAATCTTTGTCTAAAGTTATCTAATTCTTTAACAAGCTCTACTTCTTTTTCTGTTAGAGATGATTCTTTTAAATTACTTAATGTAAACTCTAATTTTTCTTTGGTATTATACAATCTTTCAAGACCAGCTTTAGCTTGATTTAACATTTCATCACTAAAGTTTACTGGATTTCTATAATGTGCTGATAACATGAAAAATCTCACTATTTCTAAATCATATAGCTTTGATATATCTCTTACTGTAAAGAAATTCCCTTTTGATTTACTCATTTTTTCATCATTTATATTTATATATCCATTATGCATCCAATATTTTGAGAATGTTTTTCCACTTCTAGCTTCACTTTGTGCTATTTCGTTTTCATGGTGTGGGAATGTTAAATCTTGACCACCTGCATGTATATCAATTGTCTCACCTAAGTATCTCTTAGACATAACAGAACATTCTATATGCCACCCTGGTCTACCTTCTCCCCAAGGACTCTCCCATCCTGGTTCTCCTTCTTTTTTTGCTTTCCAAAGAACAAAATCCATAGGATGTCTTTTTTGGTCATTAACTTCAATTCTAGATCCAGCCTCTAAGTCTTCTTGTTTTTGGCCTGAAAGTTTTCCATATCCTTCAAATTTATTTGTATCAAAATATACATCGCCATTTACTGCATATGCATATCCTTTATCTTCTAATTCTTTTATAAAATCTATAATTTGTTGTATATTATCTGTAACTTGAGGATGAACAGTAGCTCTCTTAATTCCTAATCCATCACAATCTACAAAATACTCTTTTATGTATTTAGTAGCAACTTCTTCTGGAGATATTCCTTCTTCGTGGCTTCTATTTATAATCTTGTCATCAACATCTGTAAAGTTTTGTACATAAGTTACGTCATATCCTCTATACTCTAAATACCTTCTTAGAGTATCAAATATTATAAATGGTCTTGCATTACCTATGTGGATATAGTTATAAACTGTTGGACCACACACATACATTTTTACCTTTCCTTCTTCTAATGGAACAAATTCTTCTTTTGCTCTAGTTAATGTATTATAAACTTTCACACTCATCACCTCACTGTATTTTTATAAATTATTTTCTTAACATCATATATTATATTATAGTTGAAAATTGCAATAAATAATAGTACTACTATCATTTTTCATACTATCCTTCAAATTACATAATAATACTATCACTATTTTCTATTGTTCCTCTAAAAATATCTTTTTTTGAGAAGAACATTTTTCAAAAGTCTCTTCTGTAATCATTTTTTCGTCTTTTAACTTTTCTAAAATTGTAACATATTCTAAGCATAGCTCCTTTAATTCCTTTTTAACATCATCAATATTACTATACATAGTAATTACCCCCTTAATAATTAAATCAAACTAAAATAATAGATTACCTTCTTCTATGCTTAATATTTTTATTAGTTTATTATTCATATTTTATTTATATTTTTGCTTTGCTTTTTATATATTAAATTTATTGACCTAAATACCTTCATTTTGTTAGCCATATCTTTTCACCAAATACTAACACAAAAAAAGTCCGCATCTAAATTAGCGGACTTTTATGACTATAATATATGATTTTTTACATAAGCTATTCTATTTAAGCAAGTTTCTTTTCCTAAAACTTCCATTACTTTTGGTAAATCTGGGCCATGCATTTGTCCTGTCAAAATTATTCTTGACCCCATAAATAAATTTTTCCCTTTTATTTTATACTCTTTTTGTATCTCTTTAAGCATTGTTTGACCAAACTCAGCATTTAATATTTCTGCTTTTTCTATTTTTTCTTGTAAGGCATCTATTAAAGTAGGTATATGTTCTAATTTTAGGAAGTCACTTCCTTCTTCAGTTTCTATCTCTACATTATCTCCAAAGAATATACTCGCATGCTCAGTAACTTCTTTTACATATTGTAATTTTTCTTTAAGCACTGATATCATACTCTTTAAAAATTCATACTTACTAGTAGCTTCTGCTTCTGTTATAAACCCATCTTCTATTAAAAATGGTATAGCTAAATCTGTTAGGTAAGCATCATCACCGTCTTTTATATAATGTTGATTAACCCAGTTTAACTTTTCAGTATCGAATACTCCTCCACTTTTAGATACTCTTTCAACAGAGAAAGCTTTTTCTAACTCTTCCATTGTAAATAACTCTTGATTATCTTCTGGAGACCAACCAACTAATGCTACATAGTTTACTAATCCTTCTGGTAAATATCCTTTTTTCTTAAAATCTTCAACTGCTACATCACCTTGTCTCTTACTTAATTTTTTCTTTTCTTTATTAAGTATATTTGGTAAATGTACAAATACTGGCGCTTCCCATCCAAATGCTTCATATAAATAAACATGTTTTGGAGTAGATGATACCCACTCTTCTCCTCTTATAACATGTGTAATTTTCATTAGATAATCATCTACCACTACTGCAAAATGATAAGTTGGGAATCCATCTGTTTTCATCAAAACTTGGTCATCTAAATCATTAGTATTGAATTCCATGTCTCCTCTAACTAAATCAGTAAATTTAATTATATGATTTTCTGGTAATTTTAATCTTATAACATATGGCACTCCTGCTTTTATATTAGCTTCTACCTCTTCTTTAGATAAGTTTTTGCAGTGACCATCATATTTAGCAGTTTCTCCTGCTGCCTTTTGAGCATCTCTTACTTCATCCAATCTTTCCTTTGTACAGAAACAATAATAAGCTTTTCCACTATCTAAAAGTTGTTTTATATATTCTTGATATATATCTAATCTTTGAGATTGAATATATGGTCCATATTCTCCTTTTTGTATTACTTTTTCATTATCATCTAATATAACTCCCTCATCATGATTGACGCCAGCCCATTTCATAGCATTAAGCATATTTTCTATAGCACCTTCTACCAATCTACTTTGGTCTGTATCTTCTACTCTTAATATATATTCTCCGCCCATTTTCTTTGCAAATAAATAGTTATATAAAGCAGTCCTTAAACTACCTATATGTACAAATCCTGTTGGACTTGGTGCAAACCTTACTCTTATATTCATTTTTACTTCCTCCTGATATTTTATTCAATATAACTATAATATTAAACTAGTACATTGTTTTGCAAGTTTATTTTTAATCAAACTTAATAATAATATCCTTTTTATTCAAAAATACACATGTTTATTATATCAGAAAATACTAGATTTAATTTCATAAATCTTTCTTTTAATCCATTTATTTTTCCAAAAATTAAAGGTATTATTTATAACTATTCATAAATGCTTATTATCAATTTTTTAGAAATCTATACAATAAATGTGCTATCAAAAATAGTAATATAGTTCCTATAATTTGAAAAATCAAAAATACATCTACTGTAAATTTCATAACATTTAAACTCCTAAATCTATATTCTCTTTCTACATTATCATCTGTAATATATATATTTTTCTTTCATAATTTCTAACAATCAAAAGTAGTTCACTTCCATCCTCTTTTTTTACATGCAAATAGTTATCACCTATGGATGTTTTTATAGGATAATTTCTAAATGCTTCTTCTATATGTTTCTTATGATTAGAATCGTCTTTAACATCACTTAAAGATAAAGTTTTACTTTTAAAATTTTTAACCTGCTCATTTATATTATTTATATTTTTATCATCTATACTATTACCTATATGTAAGTTTTTTATTTTATCAAATTTAGTATCTGAATATTTATAAATAATAAAACTTTCTCCATCTCCAAGGAAGCTTTCTTCTGATATTAATACTACCTTTTCCTCACTGGGTGAAGGTATTTTGATGTCCCAATATTCATTAAATTCCTTTGTAGCATTGGATAAATAAACTGAAACCCACATCAATATGCAAACAAGTAAAAAAGAGCCGATAATTGTGATAACAATAATATTCAATGTTTTTTTTATACATTTATTAATCATCTTAGCATACTCCTTTATTTTTTAGGCACATATATTACATATTCTACCATAAGAATAAAGTAAATTTAGATAATTATATTAAAATTATTATTAATCTTAACCGAATAGTAAAAAACAAAAAACTGGGATGTAAAGTATTAAATACTTTACATCCCAGTTTTTTGTTTTTACATTTATTTAAATATATGATTCTAGTATGCTTTTGCCATTACTACCATATGCTCTGCTTCTTTTCCACAATATACACACTTGTGACCTAAGTTTTCTTGTTCAAAAGGTAAGCATCTTATAGTTGCCCCTGTTTCTTCCTTAACCTTTGCCTCACATTCAGCATCTCCACACCACATAGTTTTTATGAATCCTGGTTTTTCTTCCAAAGCTGTTCTAAATTCATCCATATTTTCAACTACAGATGTGTTATCTTCTCTATGTTTTCTTGCTCTTTCAAACATATCATTGTGTATAATATCAAATAAATCATATACAGCATCAGCTAATCCTTCTAAAGGCATAGCACTCTTTTCTAGAGTATCTCTTCTAAATATCATAGCTTGATTATTTTCTATATCTTTTGGTCCAATTTCAATTCTTATTGGTACACCTTTCATTTCCCACTCATTAAATTTCCATCCAGTTGTATAGTTATCTCTATCATCAACCTCTACTGTTACTCCTTTAGCTTTTAAATCTGCATATATTTTATCAACAGTTTCCATTACATTGCCTTTTTTAGCAGCTATAGGAACTATAACAACTTGTATTGGAGCTACTCTTGGTGGTAATACTAAGCCTCTATTATCACTATGAGTCATTATAAGCCCACCTATAAGTCTTGTAGATGCTCCCCAAGATGTATGATATGGATTAGCTAAGTTGCCTTCTCTATCTGCAAAAGTAATATCAAACGCTTTTGTAAAGTGTTGTCCTAAGAAGTGACTTGTACCTGATTGTAATGCTTTCCCATCATGCATCATAGCTTCTATAGTGTATGTTCTCTCACCACCTGCAAATTTTTCACTTTCACTTTTTTGACCAGATACAACTGGCATTGCAAGCAATTCCTCACATAAAGCTTTATATATTTCTAATTGTTGTATTGTTTCTTGTTGTGCTTCTTCTGCTGTTTCATGTAATGTATGACCTTCTTGCCATAAGAATTCAGATGTTCTTAAGAAAGGTCTAGTTGATTTTTCCCATCTAACAACTGAACACCATTGATTATAAAGATATGGCAACTCTCTATATGATTTTAGCCATTTAGCATACATTGTACATATTATAGTTTCTGAAGTAGGTCTTACACATAGTCTTTCTTCTAGTTTTTTATTTCCTCCATGTGTTACCCATGCAACTTCTGGAGCAAACCCCTCAACATGCTCTGCTTCTTTGTTTAATAAACTTTCTGGTATCAATAATGGAAAATAACAGTTTTTATGTCCAGTTTCTTTGAATTTTTTATCCATAAATTCTTGCATTTTTTCCCATAAAGCATATCCATATGGTTTTACAACCATAAATCCTTTTACTGGTGCATAATCAACTAAATCAGTCTTAGTTATAACATCTGTATACCATTGTGGAAAATCATCTTCCATCTTTGTTATTTCTTCAACAAATTGTTTTTCATTTTTTGCCATCTTAATTACCTCCTCATTTATTATGTTTTTATACAAAAACACCCTTTTATCTTTTTATATAGATAAAAGGGCATTTATAAAGTACAACTCTGATTATCTATACAGTAGCTTTCTTTAAATTATTATCCTAACTTAACATTGTTTTTGATAAATTCTGCTTTTACTTTTTCACTTATTTCTTCTATTTTAATTAATTCTTTATCTTCTTCGTATCTAAGTTTAAATTCTACTTTACCTTCATCAATATTTTTACCTACTGTAATTCTCATAGGTATTCCTATTAATTCTGAATCATTGAATTTAACACCAATTCTTTCATCTCTATCGTCTAACAAGACTTCTACACCCATATCTTGTAAATCATTATATATCTTTTCAGCTAATGACATTTGTTCCTCATTTTTCATATTTGCTGGAACTATCACAACATGATATGGAGCTACTGATAAAGGCCAAATTATACCTTTTTCATCATTATGTTGCTCAATTATAGCTGCTGCTGTTCTTTCTACACCTATGCCATAGCATCCCATTATTATAGGTTTTGATTTACCATCTCTATCAATAAAGTTTGCATTCATAGCTTCTGAGTATTTAGTTCCTAACTTAAATATATGTCCTACTTCAACACCTCTAGCTATTTCAAGAGGTTTACCACATACTATACATTTGTCACCTTCTTGAACATTTCTAAAGTCTCCAACTATACCCTCAAAATCTCTTCCATAGTTAGCATTTCTTATATGATACTCAGTCTTATTAGCTCCAACAACTATATTTCTTTGCTCAACAATTTCTTTATCTATAAAGACATAATCAGCATTTACTCCTATTGGTCCAGCAAACCCAACCTCTGCATTAGTTACTTTTCTTACAACGTCGTCTGTAGCAAGTGCAAATTCTATAACAGAACCTATTGCATTAGATACTTTAACTTCATTAACCTCTCTATCTCCTCTTACAACAACTACAACTGTTTTCCCATCTGCTTCATATACTAAAGTCTTAGCAAATTTATCTGGAGAAGCATTTAGGAATTCTTCTAATTCTTTTATTGTAGCTGCTCCTGGTGTATGAACTTCTTCTAATTCCTTCATTTCTTCTTTTTCTGATACTGCATTACAAGACTCTGCTCTTTCTACATTAGCTGCATAATCACATCCACTACAGAATACAACTTCATCTTCTCCAACTTCTGATTTAACCATAAATTCAGCTGATGTAGAACCTCCTATAGCTCCTGAATCTGCTTGAACTGGACTGTTATCTAATCCACATCTATCAAATATACTTACATATGCATCAAACATATCTTGATATGATTTATCTAATCCTGCTTCATCTACATCAAAACTGTATGCATCCTTCATTGTAAAAGTCTTAGTTCTCATAACACCAAATCTTGGTCTTCTCTCATCTCTATACTTAACTTGTATTTGATACAAATTAAGTGGTAATTGTTTATATGAAGTAATCTCTTGTCTTATTATGTCAGTAAAAGCTTCTTCATGTGTTGGCCCAAGGCAGTACTCTCTTTCTGTTCTATCTTTTAACCTAAACATTTCTGCACCCATAGCAGTCCATCTTCCAGATTCTTTCCACAATTCTGATGGAAGTAAAGCCGCACATAGTATTTCTTGACAATCTTTTTTATTTAATTCTTCTCTAATTATTTGCTCAATTTTTTTAAATACCCTTAACCCCATTGGTAATTGATTATAAACCCCTGAAGTCATTTTTTTTATCATTCCTGACCTTACCATTAATTGATGGCTTGTAATTTCAGCATCTGCTGGAATCTCCTTCAATGTTGGCATAAACATTTTAGACATTTTCATTAATAAATTCCTCCTGAATATTGTTTTCCTGAAAATATAAAAAACCTCTCATCTCTATACAAGTATAGAGACGAAAGGTTTGATTTCCGCGGTACCACTCTAGTTAGCTATATAAATAGCTCTCTTTAGGGAATGTAACGGTTCCTACCGTAAAGATTTTTATACCTTTAAGCTAAAAGACAGGTTCAAAGACTTCCTCTTGAAAACTCTCACCTCTGTTTTCTCTCTGTGAAGATTTCATCATTTTACTATTTCTTTATCATAGCTAATTTTATATTTATATTAATTTTACTTAAATTCACATATTATAGATATTCTATATAGGCCTATTATTTGATATCCATTAAACTTATTACTAATAATATATTAATTATTCTGACTTGTCAATAATAATAAACAAATACTTTGTGAAGCTATTCCTTGTTTTGCACCTGTAAAACCAAGACCTTCTTCTGTAGTTGCTTTTATATTTATGTTTTCAATATCTGTATTTAAAACTTTTGATATATTTTTTCTCATATTCTCAATGTGGGGAGCCATCTTAGGACTTTGAGCAATTATAGTACTATCTATATTTCCAATTTTATACCCTTTGCTTGTTATTAGATTATATACATGTTCTAGTAATTTCATACTATCTATTCCCTTATATTTTTTATCTGTATCTGGGAAATGCTTACCTATATCGCCTAAAGCTAGTGCCCCCAAAATAGAATCCATTATTGCATGTATCAATACATCAGCATCAGAATGACCTAGTAAGCCCTTATCATGTGGTATCTCTACTCCACCAATTATAAGTTTTCTTTCTTCTACCAATTTGTGTACATCATATCCCAATCCTATTCTCATATAATTCTCCTTCTACTATTCACTTCATCTCTTTTTTCCATGTTTAATATTTGTTCTGCTATATTTAAATCTTCTGGACTCGTTATTTTTATATTTTCATAAGAACCCATTACCATCGTAACACTTTGCCCTATATTTTCTACTAGCATTGAGTCATCTGTTCCATAATAGTTAGTCTTATACGCTTGTTCGTAAGCATTTATTATAAGATTATATTCAAAAGTTTGAGGGGTTTGTGCCGCCCACAATAGTCTTCTTTCTGGAGTTTCTTGTACTGTACCATCAGATACTATTTTTATAGTATCACTTACTGGTACACCTACAACTACGGCCTTTTTTTCTTTAGCCATTTTTATAGATTCATTTATTATTCTGTGGTCTACAAAAGGTCTCGCTCCATCATGAATAAGTACTATATCACAATTTTTATCTAGTTTTTTTAATCCATTATATATTGAGTCTTGTCTTTCTTTTCCGCCATATGCTATTTTTATATTTTTAAAGTTATATTTATTTATTATATTTTCCTTAAAAAAATCTTCCTCTTCTTTTTTTATACATACCACAATTTCATCTATATTTATATTTTCGTAAAAAACTTGAATTGTATGCGCTATGATTTCTTTTTCTCTTAATTTTATGAATTGCTTATTTACGTCTAAGTTCATTCTCCTTCCACTTCCTGCCGCAACAATTATAACACTATACATGGTATCACCTCGTATTTTATTTTTACCTATCATTTATTAAAACTTTTAATGTTTTTATATTTTAACCATCTGATTAATTATATATTAAATTTTCAGTTGTATAAATAGGTAATATCCATTTTCTAACCTAAAATATGTGCATCTGTTGCAAATTATATTGATTTTTCAATAACTTCATCTTTTTATTTTACAACTTTGTAACAGTTTGTATATCTATAAAAAATGTTTAAACCTCTAGATTGATATAAAACAAGTTTATCAATCTAGAGGTTTTGTATTAGAATATTAAATTAATTAAATCTATGTAATTCGGATAATTTTCTAAAATATTGTTTTTTATTTCTTGTTTATCAAAATCTACTTCTATCAATTTATCCATATTTACTATACCATCTATACAAGAAATAAAACATTTTGATATTTTCCATTTATTAACATGTAAATTGATTTTCCTTCTATTGTCAATTGGTAAAACTATTTGAAACTTAGGCGTTTTATTATATATCCATTCTGTTTTTTTATATTTATCTTCTACCAGATTGCATACACTTTTGATATCATCATCGTCTAATTCAATTTCTTTTATATTTTTTATATTATTTTTTATATAATCAACACAATAATCTAAAAAATAGTTTATATCTTTTTTGAGTAGAAAATTAATATTTGTAACTTTACTTGAAACAGACTTAGTTGCCTTTGATTCTGTTGATTTATCTGAATTTAAATACTTAGTTAATTTATTTAAATCTGAATCATAAAGAAGAGTTCCATGATAAAGAGAATTTTGCCTTTTTATAGATTGTGCAGAACCAGAAATTTTTTTACCATTTAAAAATAAATCTTTTCTTTCTGTTATAGATACATTTAATCCCAATGATAAAAGCATACTTTGCATAAATTTAGTATGTTCTAAAAAATCGATTTCATGAAGATTCCTATTTTTTTGTATAAATGACATATTGATATTTCCTAAGTCATGATACACAGTACCTCCACCAGATATTCTTCTTAAAATGGGAATTTCACCATTTTCAATAACATCATAATGTATCTCCTGATATGGATTTTGATTTTTTCCTATAAAAATAGATTCTTCATTTCTCCATATGATTATGATATCATCATTATATTTCTCATTTAAAAATAGATACTCTTCTAGAGCTAAATTAAAGTAAGGATTGGTGTTTTTGTTTAATAAGTAATACATAAAAATTCAGACTCCTTTTATATTTTATCTTACTATTTATTTTAAATTAAAATAAGTTTATATAGTATTTAACTTTAAATTCTTCTTTCTAAATCATTAAACCTATTATAACATAATACAACTCCTTACTATTACTGAACATCTGTGTTTTTTATTATTCTGAGAGTTTTGTTAAATTTACTTATCCTGACCATACACATTAAAAAATACATTTCTAGCCCTTTGAACTTCTTCATCTGGTAATAATACTGGTGTCCCAATTGATTTTGCTAAATAATATACTTTTGCTGCATCTTCTAACATTACAGCTGCGGTAAGTGCATGCTTTACAGATGGACCAACTGCAATCACTCCATGATTTGCCAAAAGACATGCTCTCCTATCACCTATTACATCAATAACACATTTTCCCATCTGATTAGATGTTGGTGGTGAAAATTTTGCAACTGGAACTGAACCTCCTACCTCATTTGCAAGAGTTGTACTTGCACACTCTATAGACTCATTTAAAATTGCAAAGCAACTTGAATATGTAGAGTGTGTATGTATTATACTATTTATATCATCTCTATGTTTATATATATATAAGTGGTCTGGTGAATCTACTGATGCCTTCCATTTACCATCTACAGTATTTCCATCTATGTCTATTAAAACAATATCACTTGGTGTAAGATTTCTATAATCCATTCCACTTGGTGTGATTGCTATATATCCAGTTTCTTCATCTCTTCCACTTACATTTCCTCCTGTCAATGTAACTAAATTATAGTTTAGAAGGTCTAAAGACGCTTGTAATACCTCTTTTCTCAAATTTTCTAATAACATTAGCTAAATCCTCCCATTTATTAGAAACATAGTTCTATATGTTCCTGTTATATATCTTACACAATAAGATTTTATTTCCGCTATTTTGATTGAAAATCCTAAAAAATCTTTATAATATTTAAACTTATCTCTTTATACTAAACATAAGCCAATTTTAATTTGAAATTTTCATTTTTTATAGTTCATTACTCTTTAATCTTTTATTTCTAAATTTTAATGATTCTGGATGCAAACATTCTTCTAATTCAATAAAATAATTATATAGTTCTGTATTGTCATTAAACATGTTTGTTTTTATCCAATATCTCCCCTTAATAAAACTACCATCATTAATTTTTAGATACATTTTTTTGTCATGAAATTCTCTTATTCTTATTTTTTTTATATCTTTAATTTCATACTCATGTATAGAATTAAATGAACTAAAATATATATATTTATTGTCCATAGTAATCATGTTAGGATTACTTGAGGATACAAAAGTATTAAATATTCCATAAGTACAAATAACTATCATCAAGCTATATATATTAATACTAGGATTTATATAATTATTAAATAGTGCATAAATCAATATTAAAATCATAAAAATCCCTGGTATTGTTACACTAACTATATATCTTTTAGAATCATATATATATTTTTTCATAATTTATACACTCCTTAATAAAATTACATTTAAGCTTCATCTTGTGTAGATAATACTTTATTTTCCTTTATTATTCTACTTCTATTATAGATAGCCATCCCTAAAGCTATAACTGCCAAAATTATTCCTCCAATTACTTTGTAATTCATAATTTTTACAAATACCCAGCTTAATGGATTTGCTCCATCACAAATACTTGAAATCATAGTTGCTCCTTCAGGCATTTTAAAGCTTGCATTTAAAGCCATTTGAGTAAATAGTGGTGCTAAATTAGTTGCTATTAATAGCCCAGAAGTAATAATAACTATTCCTATTATTAAAGTTCTAAATACATTTCCTTTTGTAATTGGAACGATTAAAACAAGTGCAAATGGTATTACAGCTAAATCTGCAAATGGTAAAACTTTATTACCTGGTAATATAGCTGCTATAACTATAGTTAGAGGCACTAGTACTAATGCAACTGACAATGTAACAGGGTGTCCTATTCCTACTGCAGAATCTAAACCGATGTATATTTTACCTCTATTTTTAAATCTCTTTTCAATAAATTCTTGTGCTGCCTCTGATACTGGCAACAAACCTTCCATTAATAAAGCCGCCATTTTGGGAATTAGTATTAAAACAGCTCCCATAGTTATCCCTAACTGCAATATACCTTTTATGTCATACTTGGCTGCAATACCAATTATTATCCCTATTAAAGACCCCATTATTAAAGGTTCTCCAAATAGGCCAAATTTTTTTTGTAATGTATCAGCATTTATTTCAATTTTATTTATCCCTGGAATCAAATCTAATACTTTATTTACAACTATAGCAATTGGAACAAATGCTTGTGTAAATCCATGAGGAAGAGATATACCTGGCATCCCTAAGTATTCTTCTATCCCTGGGGCTGTTAAGTCTGCCATTACTAAAACAATTACCATATTTGCTACTGCTGCAAATACTCCCCACATAACACTTTGCGTAGCCCCTGCCACCAAAGCTCCTGTAAATGCAAAATGCCAGTAATCCCATATATCTACATCGACAGTTTGAGTTGTATTAGTAATTAACATAACTATATTTACTACAAGTCCTATTGGAATAATTAAAGCACCCACTGTTGATGCAAAAGCTATAGCTGATGCTGCTGGCCATCCAACATCTATTATGGATAGGCTTAATCCTAAGTTCTTAACCATTTGTTGTGTAGCTGGACCTAAGTTATCTGTTAACAAAGCTATAATAGTATTAAGACCTATAAATCCAACTCCTACTGTTAAACCAGCTCTTAAAGATTTTCCAAGCTTTGTACCTAATATCAAGCCAAAAATACATATTATTATTGGCATCATTACTTGTGCACCCAAACCAACAATGAAATTTAATATCGCCATCTAAATTTCCTCCTTCATTTAATTTTCAGTCTCTAAAACCGCAAGATTTTAGAGACTATTTCATTTAAAAATTCAAATTATAATTCTAATTTTTCAAGAACTTCTTTGATTAATTTATCCATTCCTACTCCAGTTAAAAAAGGCAGTCCATTTATTACAGGTGTTTTTATACTACTAGATATTTGTGTAGTACAGATTATTAAATCATAATCTGGTGCTTTTGAAGCTACCTCTACTACTTTACATTGTGTAATACTAACCCTATCTAATTTACCAGCTTCTTCTAATGCCTTCTTTAACTTGTTTATAGCAATTGTTGAAGTACATACTCCTGTTCCACATGCAACTAATATTTTTTTAGCCACATTATTCACCCCCATTAAAATTATTTTATTTTTAAAGATATCTGTAATTAGAAATCTTTGATAACTTTTTATATTTTTAATACTATTTTTGTATGTTTAATTATTCAACTTATAATTTAATAAATTACTTAAACTTTCTTCTCTTAAATCAATAATATTATTTAACATATTTTCATCTTGGAATATGGTCATAAGTCTTTCTAATAGTTGTAATTGCTCTTGTGGCTCTTTAACTGCCAGCATAAATATAACCTTTACATCAATTTCAGTGTCATCTGTACCCATCATTATGAATTTTACAGGTTTATTTAATATGCCAATAGCTATCCCTGGTTCATTTACATGGACTATATCTGTATGCGGTATTGCTACTCCATAGATTCCTGTTGGCAGTCCTGTAGCATATTTTTTCTCTCTTGCTATAACTGCTTCTATATAACTTTCTTTTACATATTGTTCGTCAAACAAACGTTGTCCTAAAAACTTCAAAGCATCTTCATTACTTGATACTTCAATATCTTTAAAAATTAAATTACTACTGATTATTTGCATTGACTCCATCTAATATCATCTCCCTAATAAAATCTCTATCTTTAATGTTTTTAATTTTTTTAAATTCATCTGTTTCTATAAATGTAAGTAGAGTATTCAATGGATTAAAACATTTCTGGTCTACAGCTAGTAGAAGTATTATTTTTACTTTGTTTTTACTCCATACAATAGGATTTTTTAAGATAGCTATGCTTATTGCTGGTCTGATTACATCAATCCCATCTGTATGAGGTATTGCTATTCCGTCTGACAACTCAGTTGGAAATAAATTATCTCTTTCCACTACTTTTTTATAGAAATTTTTTGTTACATAGCCTTTTTCTCTAAGTTTTTTGCTCATGTATTTAAGTACTTCTTCTTTTGATTTAATTTCTAAATCTACAAATATGTCTTCTTTTTGGATTAAATCAGATAATTCATATTTTTTATTTGTTTTAGCAATTTGATTTGTATCAATTAAGTTATTTATTTGATTTAATTTTGTTTTATCATTAATGTCTACTAGGCTAAAAAATGGGATGTTTGGTATCTGAGGGTCAATTGTTCCAACTATTGCGATTACATTTTTTTCATTACTTATTTGTTTTATCTCTAAATCAAGACTTGGATATTCAATCATACCAATAGTCTCTATATCAACCTTTTCATTTATCCCTTTAATGCTTTCCTCTAAACTTTGCTTTATCTTGCAAGCTCCTCCTAATCCAGTAATACATAATGTTACAATTATAGGCTTTCTATTGTCTACTTTTGAGTTGTTCTCTTTGCTAACTTTATCTTTTACTAATGGCTCTATATTTTTAACTTCATCAACTATCTCATCTATTGTTAAATCTGGTAGAACTGCTCTTCGTATGACTTCTATACAGAGTAATGTATCAAATCTAGATATTGTTCTTATATCAATCCCTGTTTTTCCAGAGATAATATCTCCAAAGTACGAAAGGGAACCCATATCAACTAATATAATTACTCCTCTTCCTTCATCAATATCTTTTATTACAGTAGTAGCTTCTTCAATCATTTCTTCTGGCTTTTTCTCAAATGGCATATCCAAATACCTTGCATGATTAATACCTAATAACTTATTGGTAACCTCACATACAGATGATGCGACTCTTCCATGAGCCATTAGAAGTACACCTATCTTTTTTTGTTCAGAAATTTCTCCTCTACTACTCATTTTAAAATATATTGCTATTATACCTATTTCTTCTTTTGGCAAATTTATATTGTATCTTTCCTTTAAATGTTGTGCTACCTTTTCTGCTACAGAATACTCTAATGGATAGTTTCCTATTATCTCTTTTAAATGAGCATTTGATATTACTTTTCCTTCTTTTAATCTTTCAAAAGCTGCTTTTAAATGAATTGCTAGACATAAGTGTATATTTGGTTCTAATGAATTAAGATACTGTGATGCTATTTTGATTACTTCACAAGTTAACTCTACAATGTATTTTCCAACAATCGGACTTATATCAGGTAAATTCTCAGTGATAGAAACTTTCTTAACTTGTTTTATGTACTTCTGAATACAGCTTTCTAATTCTCCTCCAACAATCCTGTTAATAACATCAAAGTCTAAACCTTGTTCTAATAAATCAATGTGTCTCCTTTCAGTAAGCTTGTATATTTCATCTGGGAAAGTATATATATCTTCATTTTTCTTTTCTATCTCAACTTGAAGGTCTGAATCTATAATTAAATCTCCATCTACATAATTTTCTATCTTTCCTCTACAATTTCTTATCCTTATTAGACCTTGTTTCACATACCCAGGTACATCTGATATATTTATAGTTACTTCTTTTTGTTTATTTGTAAGTTGATTTAATAGTCCTCTAGCACAAGCTACTTGAATATCACTTCTAAGCTGACCTACATTTCCTATACAATCGTAAAGCATAAGAGCTTTTAAGACATCTGATTTTATGTGTATGTTTGCTCCCATTCGTTGGGCTTCTATCAAGAAAAAATTGTTTATAATGTCAAATCTTTCGTTTAATGGTCTTGCAACTAATTCTGGGATTTCAATTGTCACAGGTATACGTCTTTTAAAGGTATTAAGTAAATGAGAATCTATTGGCTCAGAAGTTGCAGAAATAATCATTACATTTATTTTATTTGTAAGCTTTGTTTCTCCTAATTTTCTAACCATTCCTTTATCAATCAATTGAAAGAGTATTTCTTGACCTTCATAAGGCAATCTATGTATTTCATCTATAAACAATATACCCCCATCTGCTTTTGATACTAATCCTTCTTTAGTTTCATCAGCTCCTGTAAAAGCACCCTTAACATGACCAAATAATTGAGATAACAAAAGTTGTGGATTTTCTGAGTAGTCTGCTGCATTGAAAACTATAAATGGTGCATTTTTAGGAAATCTAGATGATTCTACTGCAAAGTTATACATGCACTCTGCTAACTCGCTTTTTCCAACACCAGTTGGACCCATAATAATAGTATGCAACCCATGGGGAGGATAAAGTATAGCTGCCTTAGCTAATTTGACGATTGTACTTAAACTTCCAGTACTTCCTATTAATTTATCAAAGGACACATCTATTTTTTCTTCTTTAGCATTTAGTTCCTCTTTTTTATCATCATTTTCTTTATCATGTTTTAAATCACCAGAATCTTGGATTTCTTTTAAATACTGTATAACTGTAAATCTTGATACAGTAAATCCAATACTATTTAATCTTCTTGTTATATCATTTTTATTTATATTTTTTTCTTCTTTTACAATATCTTTTATAGCTTTAATCAAAACAACTTTTCTTCTTTGTCTAGAATCTTCTATTTTTAATTCATTTCTTAAAAAGGTAACGTCTTCTCTTCGAATATTTAACATACTTGAAATTGCTTCATCTGTTAAAGGATTTTTCTTATCTTCATTTTCAATTAAGCTTTTTATTCTTTGCCTCATTTCTAATTGTCCCTCCTTACCATTTATATAAGCAACTTACATGCCACATAGTGTTTTTTTTGTGCCATTTTTTACTTCATAAACTTATAACGTTTAAATTAAGCTATTCTTTTATTTAAATATTAAGAAAATTTTTTTTATTTTTCACAAATAATACTTTCGTAAAAAACAAAAAAATCTTTTCTCTTAAATTTTTCTGTAATAAATCTAAAATGACACTCTTATTCTATATTACTATCTTTTTTGTACAACAAAAACTACAAATAACCTTATGATATATTTTTCCAAAAAGAAACCCCTTTTGTATAAATAAATACATTTATACAAAAGGGGTATGGCTAAGTGAGTTTTTAAAGATTTTATATATTATATAAACTTAGGTTAATAGCTTATTTTTTTGGTAAATGTAAGCATTCACCACTTACATCTGCTAAAGCTTCCATCAGAGCTTCTGAAGTACATGGGTGACCAAAAATCAAGTCACTAGCTTCATCAGCAGGTATTTCTAATGCTTTAAATGATGCTGCATGATTTATAAGTTCTGCTACACCATATCCAAACATATGCACACCTAAAATTTCCCCATACTTAGCATCTGATATTACTTTTACATATCCTTGCTCTTGTCCAGAAGCTAAAGCTCTTCCATTTCCAGCAAAGTTAAATTTACCAATTTTTATATTATATTTTTGTTTAGCATCTTCTTCTGTAAGTCCAACTGATGCAACCTCTGGAACTGTATAAACACAACTAGGTAATGCACTTAAATCTGCTTCTTCATCCATACCTAAAGCATTTGAAGCTGCTACTTCTCCCATTTTAAAAGCTGCATGAGCTAGCATTATACCTCCAGTAACATCACCTACTGCATATATACTTGGTACACTTGTTTCCATTTTGCTATTTACAACTATTGAACCTCTATCTATTTTAATATCTAAGTCTTCTACACCAGATAGATTAGCTTGTCTTCCTATAGCATATAGACCTAAATCTGCCTTTATTGGTTCTTCTCCTTCAATACATACTATTATTTTATTTCCTTCTTCTTTAAATTCAGAAACTTTCTTTTCAGTTAATATAGTTATTCCCTTTTTCTTAAGTGAATCTCTTAAAGACTGGCTCAATTCTTTGTCCATTCTTGGAATTATTCTGTCTTCCATTTCTATTATAGTTACTTTAGAACCTCTTGAGTTGAATATCTCTGCAAATTCACAACCTATTACTCCACCACCAATTATTACTAACTCTTCTGGTACTATGTCTAAATCTAAAGCTTCTGTACTAGTTATTATTAATTTTGATTCTATTCCTTTTATTGGTAAGATTCTCACCTTAGAACCAGTGGCAATTATTGTATTTTCTGTATCTAAAACTTTTCCATCTGATAATATTACTTTATGGGCTTCTTTAACAGTAGCTTTAAGATTAAAGACATCTACACCTCTGCTTTTTAACAATCCACCAACACCAGCTGTAAGTTTTTTTACTACTCTATTTTTATACTTTATAGCCTTTTTTATATCTTGTTCCTTATCAACAGATACTTTTACACCTCTTTTTGATAATTGTTCAATTTCTTCTAATATTTCTACTGTTTTTACATAAGTTTTTGTAGGAATGCAACCTCTATTTAGGCAAGTTCCTCCTAATGTGTCCTCTTCTACTAATGCAACTTTGCCTCCTAATATAGCTGATTTTAGTGCTGATAAATACCCTCCAGGTCCTCCACCTACTACTACCACATCATAATCATGATTACTCTCTTTTTTAATTGTCTTTTCTTCTTTTATTTCTATTTTTTCTGTTTCAACAATTAAATCTTCTTTTGATACGTTTCCAGATAAGTATTTAGCCTTTATTTCTTCTTGCTTTTCTCCCTTTTCTGCTATTACACCTATTACTGTAAATACTGGTAATACTTCTCCTTCTTCTTTATGTATAATTGCAGCAAGTATACCTTCTCCTTCTGATTCTATTTCCATGTTGACTTTATCTGTTGTTATCTCTAGTATAGGTTCTCCAATTTTTACTTCTTCGCCTTCTTGTTTTAGCCAAGATACTATAGTACCTTCTTCCATAGCTACTCCAGCTTTTGGCATTATGACTTCTACTGACATAGGCTATCCTCCTATTTATTTTTTATATATTTTAGTTAATCATCTTATATTCATACAGATATCTTTTACATACAATAATTTTAAATCTAGTAAAATTAAATACATCTTTTTATGTGGTCTATTCAATCTATTTACATAAAGAGTAAAATATCAAAACCTATACAAGCATTGCTAATGGATTTTCTAATAATTCTTTTAAATCTTTTAAGAATTTTGCTGCTACTGTACCATCTATTATTCTATGGTCTGATGTTAATGATAAATTCATTATAGGTTTTATTTTAGCCTCTCCATTTACTGGCACAAACTTATCTTGAGTTGCTCCTACCCCAAGTATCGCACTTGAAGGCATATTTATTATAGGTGTAAATGTCGTTATACCATACATTCCAACATTGCTTATAGTAAATGTATTACCTTCTTGGTCTGCTGGTAGAAGCTTTCCTGTTTTTACTTTTTCAGCAAGTCCTTTGCTTTCTTTGGCTATTTCTTTTAGCGATTTTTCATTTACATTTTTTACTACTGGGACATATAAGCCTTCATCTAGTCCAACAGCAATAGCTATGTTTATATCTTTATATCTAAATATTCCATTATCTGTCCATGCTGAATTTAATGCTTGATGCTTTGGAAGTACTCTAGATACAGCCATTACTATTAAATCTGTCATTGTTAATTTTACTCCAGTTGATTCTTTTACTGTATCTATTAATTTTGCTCTAAGTTCTTTAAGTTCTGTAGCATCTACCTCTATATTGAATGTAAATACAGGAGCACTGAAATAGCTTTCTGACATTCGTTTTGCTACAGTTGCTCTCATTGGATTTGGCTTTTCGAACTCTCCTTCTACAGTATTAAACGTACTTAAATTCTCATGTTTTGATTTTATTTCTTTTGTTTCATTAGATTTAGATACATCAGTTGATACGATAGTCTCTTGTGTATGTGCCTTTTCTATATCTGATTTTTTTATTTTTCTATTGTATCCAGTACCTACAACATTTTCTAAATCTATATTTAAATCCTCTGCTATTCTTTTTGCTAAAGGAGTTGCTTTTACTTTATTATTTTCTAGATAATTTAACACATCCACTAGATGTATTCTTCCATTTTCTCCACTTCCAATCAGCCTATCTAACTCTATATTGTCTTTTCTTGCTTGGTTTTTGGCTGCTGGTGTGGCTTTTACTTTATTTGCCACCATTTCTATCCCCCCTTATCTAACAATTAAAGATTTTATTGCATCTTCTATTTCATCAATTCTTGGGACTACTGCTTTTTCTAGCTCTGGATTATATGGTATTGGCACATCTTTTCCACATATTCTTTTTACTGGTGCATCTAAATAATCAAATGATTCACTTTCTGTTATTAATGCTGATATTTCTCCACCTAGACCACCAGTCTTAGCTGCTTCATGGCAAATTAAAACTCTACCAGTTTTACATACACTCTTTATGATTGTCTCTTTATCTAATGGATATAAAGTTCTTAAATCTATAATTTCTACATCTATATTTTCTTTTGATAGGTTTTCTGCAGCTTCTTCAACACTTTGTAACATCCTTCCATAAGTGATTACTGTAACATCAGAACCTTCTTTTTTAATATCTGCCTTTCCAATATCAATTACATAATCTCCCTCTGGGACAATTCCTTTTTTTCTATATAACAATTTGTTTTCAACAAATATTACTGGATTATTGTCTCTTATAGCTGCTTTTAATAATCCCTTAGCATCTGCTGGTGTTGAAGGTGCAACCACTTTTACTCCTGGTACATGACAAAACCATGCTTCCAAACTTTGTGAATGTTGTTCTGCTGAACCAGTTCCAGAACCTCCAGGACATCTAACAACCATTGGAACCTGAGCCTTCCCACCAAACATATATCTCATTTTTGCTGCTTGATTTACAATCGCGTCCATAGATATTGTAACAAAATCCATAAACATTACTTCCATAATTGGTCTTAACCCAGTTGCCGCTGCACCTGCTGCTGCTCCTGCTATAGCTGCTTCTGATATAGGAGTATCTCTTACTCTTTCTGGGCCAAATTCATCTATCATTCCCACTGATACGCCAAATGCTCCTCCATATATCCCTATATCTTCTCCCATAAATATTACATTTTCATCTCTTCTCATTTCTTCTGACATTGCTTCTTTTATTGCTTGTGCATATGTTAATTCTCTTGTACTCATTTTTATTTTCCTCCTTTACTATTTTTAGTCTGCATATACATCATCTAATAAAGATTCTATTTTTGGATTTGGGCTATTTTGAGCAAATTCTACTGCATCTTCTATTGATTTTTTAGCAAAATCTTCAATTATATCTAATTCATTTTCATTTGCCATATTATTTTCTATAAGATAATTTCTTAAAAATTTTATAGGGTCTTTTGCCTTCCACGATTCTATCTCTTCTTTCGTTCTATATACATTTGCATCTGATTTTGAATGACCTAGCCATCTATAAGTCCTACTTTCAATTAATACAGGCCCTTCCCCTCTTCTACATTTTTCAGCAGCTTTTTGTACTGTTTCATATACTTCTATTGGATTATATCCATCTATTGATATTCCTTCTATACCATAAGATGCTGCTCTTGTTGCAACACTATCTATATTCATATGACGTTTTATACTTGTTGACATGCCATATAGGTTGTTTTCACAATAAAATATTATTGGTAATTTCCATATTGATGACAAGTTTATTCCTTCATGAAATGTACCTTCATTTGATGCACCATCACCAAAACTACATAAAACTATTTTTCCTGTCTTTTTATATTGTTGTGTAAGAGCAGCGCCAGGAGCTATAGTAAGACCTCCACCTACGACTCCATTTGCTCCTAAGTTACCTGACTCAATATCTGCTATATGCATTGAGCCTCCTTTTCCTTTACAAAATCCAGTTTCTTTTCCCATAAGCTCAGCCATCATTTTATTTAAATCTATTCCCATTCCTATAAATTGGCTATGACCTCTATGAGTTAATGAAACCAAATCTCCTTTTTCTAATGCCATTACTGCGGCTACACTTGAAGCTTCTTGACCTACTGATAAATGAGTTGTTCCATGTACCATACCTCTTGCAAAAAACCAACTAACTTTCTCTTCAAACTTTCTAGCTTGATTCATTCTCTTATACATTTCAAGTAATGTTTCTTTTGATAATGTCATATCAATTCCCTCCTATTAATTTTTATCTATATTTCTATTAGTCACAATCTTCTAATAATTCAAGTGCTAAACTGTGATTAATTGCTAAGCTATTTATAAATTTGGCTTTTAATGATGCTTTTATTGCTTCTATCTTTTCATCTCCTGAAGCAACACCTATTGTTCTTTTTATCTTTTTTAAATCATTTAGTTTTACCCCTAGTACCCTTTGATTAAATTCAAGTATAGAAGTTTTTCCTTCCTTATCAAAAGCTTGCAAACAAATTGCGCCTATTGAGTTATACTTTTTTAAATCATCTATATCTTCTTCATGCATATATCCAGAAGCCATTATCGTTGAGTTTAAACTCATAGGATTTCCTATACCTACAATTGCAATAGTTGTTTTATCTATTAAGTCTAGTACTTCTTTAATTTTTTCATCCTTACAAAGCCTTTCTTTTGTAGATAAATCAGACATCACAGCAGGAGCATGTAATAACTTAAAATCTCCTCCAAAAGCTCTTGCTAAACTTACAGCTATTTGATTTGCGTGTATATCTATTTCATTATCTCCAATTCCTCCTAGTAAAGGTATGAACGTAACATTTTTACAGTTGCTTTTTTCTACATATCTAGGAATTTCTTTTAGAGTTGTTCCTATGGAAACCCCAATTATATCATTTTCTTTTACTACTCTGGTAAGATATTCAGACACAGCTCTTGCTAATTCTTGTTTTTGTGTTAATGAGTCTTGTTTATCATCTACCACTATTACTTCTTTCAATTTATATTTTCTTTCTAAACTTCTTTCTATTTTTTGATAGTCATTTTTTAAAACATCAACTATTTGTATTTTTACTATTCCTTGCTCAAAAGCTTCTTTTAATATTCTTGATATTGTTGGTCTTGATATTCCCAATTGATTCGCTATTTCTTGTTGATTCAAATTATCTTCATAATAAAGTGAACAACACTTCATCATTAACCTTAAGTCTCCAATTTTTTTCATTTCCCTTCCTCCAAAATCAAGATTTTTCAATTATTTTTACATTTGTTCAATGATTTTACTTAATTTCAATAACATTATAGAAGGGGTTCGTATAAAAAGTCAACTGTTTTTTTTGTATAATTAAAAATAAGTTGTTACATTAAGTTAAGGAATACTTTTTTTATTTCTTGTTTGACTGCTTTACCTGATAATTTGCTCAATAAGTATTTTGTCTAAAGGAAATTATACAATCGCCAAAAAAGATTTTACTAAAGATGGTAAACTAAAATTGTACTATTTTATGTATAAAGAAATTATTATAAATATAAAGGCATTAAGCAATAAACTTTAAGAAACTGAGATTGAACGAGAATAACTTGAAGTTTCAAAAACTCATTGACTTGCTGATATATCACAGGATTTGAAAACACTATTATCATATATCACAGGATATTCATATCTAATGCTTAATAAAAACTACCGCTTTAGTGAAGAAGAAAGTATAATATTTTTAGATAATATATATAAAAAGTGAGTATATAATGAAAAGTTAATAGACAATTTAAGTCTGACATTTTTTATAGATTTTTCTGGAAAAATACAGCTTAAACATACACAATTTGAAATGATTGCCTTTCTTCAAAACCTTATTGCCAATGTTGCCAATAATCCAAAATCTGAAAAGTAGATATTTGGATTTCATACAGATTTAGAACATTTACATTAATACTACTGACAATGGTGTTGGAACAAACACGGAGAAAAGGTACATCATTTCAAATTACATTAAAACAAGATAAAGTTTAAATTATTATATAAAAATCCCAAGTTAAAATAAACTTGGGATTTTTGTGTAATAATTAATTTTTGTAAAATTTTTTCTTTAAAGTTATTTCGTCAAAATAAATTCAAATTAACATATCATCAATATTTATATAGAGACTATATGTAACTTATTCTTTTAATACTATCAGATTTATACTTAATATAATCATAGCTACAATTACATAAATAAAAGCTGTAGCTGATGACACAATTCCAGAATCATTTACTAAAAGAGTTACAAAGCATCCTGCTATTGACGCTATAAATCCTTTAAATACGACTGGGTATTCATCAATTAATTGTTTAAAGTATCTAATCTGATTAATCATAAGAACTAAAATTACTCCGATTCCAGTTAGTAGTATATTTACCCATGCACTGGTTTGAGCTAGCTTCAAGTTCATCTCTATCTTTCTGCCAAATGTTTGTATTATTTCTCCTGGTCCATTAAAGTAAACTTCTTTTACAAACATACCTAAATGTGAGTTACTTCCTGAAATCATATCTATAGCTACAAAGGCGCCTAAAACAAGCAATACTGCTACACCTAATAATACAACTTTTTTAAAGTCTATTTTTACATTATATATCAATAGTATAAATAGTAAAAATGCAACACATTCAGAAATAGCAGTTCCAACATTTGCACCCATAGCTGGAGATGCACTCGTAATTAAGATAACTAAAGAAAATACTATTACAGACCACTTTGGTATCTTTTTATATGTAAGCAAAATCGCAAATGTAAATATTGCACTACCTATTGCCACTCCTTGATATTCATTTCCTACTCCGTAGTATCTAGCCCCAATTATACAATCATAACTCATTACATTACTTTTCATTAAATATGAACCAAATGCAGAATCAATAACCATAATCAATATAGTTAAACCTGTAAAGAATAACATATTTTTTAAATCATTCTTTATCAGAACTTTGCTTATTAAGTATATAGTAAGTGTTATTATAATTATTCCTAAAGATATTGCTACTGGTGTTTTAAAGTTCATTATTGGAGTTATCATAAATGATAATGGCATTACTATTCCTATTTTTAGAAATTCTTTTAATATAAAAAATATTGTTTCTTTGTGATTTTTCGATATATGCTTTCTAAATAGAATTAGAATCATAGCAACTATCCATGACAAAAATACTATACTTACAAATCCATTAAGTATTGTAGACCTTATGCTTGAAACAGATACTATCTTTTGGTATTCATCCATCAGATACTCTTTATTATCATCTCTGTTAATAAGTTCATACTTCTTTCCAACCATATTTTGATTTTTTATATCAAAGTTATTTAATATCTCAGCTCCAACATCTAGATTAGTAACAATACCTTCTCTTCTAGTAGTTGAAGATGATAACATCCCTTTTCCATTGCCATTTAATTTTATTATTGGAGAAAGCCTTCTTTTATTTTTATAATCTAAATCACTTGGAAATGCACTAGCTATGTAAACAGTATCATTTTCTCCAACCATAGAAAATATATTTTTTAAATATTCATCTATGTTTTTTTCTATCTTGTCTTTCATGTTTTTATATGTTTTTTCATTCAAGTTAGATTTATATAAATCTAACCTATATGTATCTCCAAGTTCTACAAAAACTACATCACTATTTTTATAAGCTTCTTTAGTTTCAGCAACAAGCTTAGTGTAATCAGTTGATATTCCATAAGGCATAGATAAATCTTTTTTATTGATATTATCTACATTTCCGTAAGAAATTCTACCATACTCATCCATAGCTGTTAAGCATAAGTTTCTATTTTTTACAAATTTACCATTTTCAACTATATCTGCATTTCCTAATACAGATGTTTTTAATTTATTTTCAGATAAACTTTGACCTAATGAACCTAATGTAGAACCATATTCTCCAAAGTTTAGATTCTCATTTATTGACATATTTATAGTCAAATCATTTATACCTTTTGCTTTCTTACCTGTAGCTGATTCAAAAACTATATTTCTATCTTTGCTTGAGCTTTCAAAATTAATATCTTCTTCATTAGCTACATTGGCTCTTCCTCCAGCACCCATACTGGCATATGACCTTCTATCATCACTACCTTTATCGCCTCTTATGTTCATCAAGCCAATATATCCTCTATCTTCTAGCTCTTCTCTCAATGATTTTATTCTTAACATATTGTTCATACTAGTTCTATTCATATCTATAAATATTACTTTTCCATGCGTTGGTATATCATCTGCAAAGCTATACTGGCTCATCGATGTTAATATTATGATAAATGTTGCTAAGAAAGATATAATCTTTTTTCTCATAAATTCTCCCTGCTTTCTGATTTAAATCCTCACACTTAAGAATACATTAAACATTGTCGTTATAAACAAATAAATTTGGACCATCTATTTATAATAAACAGCCCAAATTTTAGGTTTATTTGAATATATCAATTTTTAGGTTTTGCAAATATCATTCTACCAGCAGGAGTTTGAAGAACAGAAGTTACTAAAACTTTTATAGTCTCATTCATATGTTTTCTTCCTCCATCAACAACTATCATAGTTCCATCATCTAGATATGCAACACCCTGTTGAGCTTCTTTTCCTTCTTTAACCACTTGGACAACCATATCTTCACCTGGTATTGCAACTGGTTTTATAGCATTAGCCAACTCATTTATATTTAATACTTCAACACCTTGAAATTGAGCAACCTTATTTAAGTTATAATCATTAGTAACAACTTTTCCATTTAATACTTGGGCAAGCTTTAATAATTTACTATCAACTTCTGCTATATCATCAAAGTCCCTTTCACTTATTTCAACCTCTATATTTAATTCTTTCTGAATTATATTTAATATATCCAGACCTCTTCTACCTCTTACTCTTTTCAAATCATCTGAAGAATCTGCAATATGTCTTAATTCTTCCAAAACAAAAGCAGGAATAATAAGTTTTCCTTCTATAAATCCTGTTTTACAAATATCAGCTATCCTTCCATCAATTATTACACTTGTATCTAATACTTTTGGAGGTATCGCCTTTACTTCTTTTTTATTATCTTTATCCTTATCCTTATCTTTAATAGGATTTGCCAATCTTCCTAATTTTCCAATATTAAATAAATCATTTTTACTTTTAAGCGCAACTTTCATTCCAAGATATCCTAGGAATAAATATAATAGTAATGATAATATTCCACCTACTATTGGTATTCTATTTACTAGCCCACTTAATAAATATGCAATTACAAATCCTACTATAAGACCCATAGACCCTAATAATATATCTGTTTGAGGATATTTTGATAGTTCTTTATCCACAACTTTAGCAATTTCTTTTGTTCTATTCACAACCCATGGCTCTATAAGATATCCTAAAATAGCTATTACTATACCTGCTACTACAGCTGCTATATAACCATAAGTTTCTTTTCCAAATGTTAATATTTCAAAATCTCTCATCAATGTTAAATAGGTCGTTATACCTATCGTAAATCCAAGTAAAATAAACAATATCCTTGTTACTTTCCTTATCAATGCTTCACCCCCTAGTTATACTTATCTATTATAGACCAAAGTGTATATTATATTCAAGAAAAAAGTAGTAAAATTCACTTAAAATTCATTATATGTGTCTATCTAATAATACTAATTGTTTCATTTTTATAAGTCCATTTTTTATATATGTTGCTCTTATTTCACCTATTCCTTCAACTTTATCTAACTCTTCAATAGACGCATCCAATATTTCTTGAAAGTTTTCAAAATAATTTACTAAGTTTTCTATTATTGCTGTTGGTAGTCTATGTATTTTGCTAAGAATTCTATAGCCTCTTGTTTTTATAGGCATATCCATACTTTCTGAAAATCCACTATACCCTAATAGTTTTGCCATATTAAATAATTCTATTAGTTCTTCTGAATTTAAATTTTTAACTTTTTTCATAAGTTCTTTTATTTCAGTATTTTCTTTGTTATAATCTTTGAATATTAATTTCTGATCTATTCTAGTTGTACCCATTAATTCCTCTAATTGCATGCTTACTAAAGTTCCTTCATCCCCCAATTCTATCACATATTTTTCAATTATACTTGTAACTCTCATTACCATTTCCATTTTCTGCATGACTAACGCTACATCATAAATAGTTACCAAATCATTAAACTCTAAAGCATTTAAATTAGTTATAGCTTGGTCTAATACTGTTTTATATTTTTCTAAAGTTTGTATTGCTTGATTTGCCTTAGTAAATATCTTAGATATATCTTCGACCACATACTTCTCATTTCCTCTATAAACTGTTATAACATTTCTTCTTTGTGAAATTCCTATGACTATAGCACCAGTTTGTTTTGCTACTCTTTCTGCCGTTCTATGTCTAGTTCCAGTTTCTGATGTTTCTATAAAGTAATCTGGTATAAGTTGTGCATTAGCAAATAATATTTTCTTTACATCACCACTTAAAACTATCGCTCCATCCATTTTGGCTAATTCATATAGATATGATGGTGAATACTCTGCATTTATAGCAAATCCTCCATCTACTATTTTCATTACATCTTCATTTGTTGCAATTACAATTAAACCGCCAGTCTTAGCTCTTAGCACATTGTTTAGGCCTAATCTAAGAGGGGTTCCAGGAGATATCATTTTTAATGCATATAGCATATTTTTGTTATCCAAAAAATTCTCCATATTTATTGATTCCTCCCAAGTACTATATTTATAGCTTGTCTTAAGTTGTCTACTGGCCATATTTCTATACCTTTAGTATCTTTTACAACATCATAATTACTTCTAGGAACTACTATCTTTTTAAAGCCAAGTTTTTTGCACTCAGCAATTCTTTTTTCTATAAAACTTACTGATCTAACTTCTCCTGTAAGTCCTACCTCTCCTGTAACAGCTATATCTTCATCTATAGGTATATTTCTAAAGCTAGATGCTACAGAAATAGCTATTCCTAAGTCAATCGAAGGTTCATTTATCTTTATACCTCCAACTATATTTATATATACATCTTGGTTTTGTATTTGCAGACCAACACGTTTTTCTAAGACTGCTAATAACATACCAACTCTATTATAATCTACTCCTGTAGATGTTCTTCTTGCTATACCAAAACTTGTTGGTGAAACTAATGCTTGTAATTCAAGTAGCATTGGTCTTGTACCTTCTACAGTGGATATTATGACTGAACCTGCTACATCTTTTGGTTTTTCAGATATCAAAATCTTAGACGGGTTATCAAGCTCTACTAATCCCAAATCCCTCATTTCAAATACTCCAAGCTCATTTGTTGAACCAAATCTATTTTTAACAGCCCTTACTAATCTATATGTATTATATCTTTCACCTTCAAAATATAAAACAGTATCAACCATATGCTCTAATAATTTTGGACCTGCTAGTGAACCTTCTTTGGTTACATGACCAACTATGAATGTTGAAATTCCCATTTTTTTAGAAATCTTCATGAATTTTGAAGTACCTTCTTTAATTTGGCTGACAGTGCCTGGTGCTGAAGATATTTCTGGACTAAAGACAGTTTGAATTGAGTCTAGAATTATTAATTGTGGATTTACACTTTCTAAATAAGATTCAATTATACTCAAATTATTTTCAGCAAATATATATAAATTTTCTGAATTAATACCTAATCTTTTTGCTCTCATTTTTATCTGTGATTCTGATTCTTCTCCAGTTATATATAAAACAGTCTTTCCTAAATTAGCTACATTACTAGAGACTTGAATTAAAAGTGTGGATTTACCTATACCAGGGTCTCCACCAACAAGTACTAGAGAACCTTTAACTATCCCTCCACCAAGCACTCTATCTAATTCTTTTATATCTGTTGTAAACCTTTCTTCTTCTTTACTCTCTATTGAAGTTATACTAACTGGTTTAGATGAAGATTTATCTATTATAAAGACCTCTTTTTTTGTGCTTTTTTGATCTACTTCTTCTACAAATGTATTCCATTTTGTACACTCTGGACATTTTCCAAGCCACTTAGCTGTTTCATATCCACAAGATTGACATACATATTTAGTTTTTATTTTTGCCATATTTTAATCATCCTTAATTTATTATTATATACTATAATTTTAGCATATGTGAAAGATAATAGGTAAAGATTAAAAAAAATAATTAAGGGCAATGAATTATTTTAGATTCATTGCCCTTAAAATTTTCTTTAAACCCTAAAGCTTATATCTATAAGATTTTAAAATGCAACTCTATTGAATTATTTAGTTTCAAAAACTATTTTTTCATCTTTAACTTTTGCTATTATATTACTTCCTTTTTTTACATCGCCTCTTAAAATCGCTTCAGATAACTCATCTTCTAGTTCTTTTTGTAAGGCTCTTTTAAGAGGTCTTGCTCCATATTCCAAATCAAATCCAGATTTAGAAATTAATTTTATAGCTTCATCACTCATTTCTAGTTTTATATCCATATCTTTTAGTCTTTCTTGTAATTTATCTACCATTAAAATTACTATTTTAGATATATGCTCTGTATTTAATGAATGGAAAACTATTATATCATCTATTCTATTTAAAAACTCTGGTCTGAATCTTTGCTTTAATTCACCCATTATGTTTTCTTTCATTTTTTCATATTGAGACTTTTCTTCTTCATCTCCTTTAGCTATACTAAACCCTAAAGTTTTTTGTCTACCAATTGTAGATGCACCAACATTTGATGTCATTATCACAATAGTATTCTTAAAGTCAACAGTTCTTCCTTTTGAATCTGTTAATCTACCATCATCTAGAATTTGTAATAGAATATTAAACACATCTGGATGAGCTTTCTCTATCTCATCAAATAAAATAACTGAATATGGGTTTCTTCTTACTTTTTCAGTTAATTGACCTCCTTCATCATGACCTATATAACCAGGAGGTGAACCTATCATTCTTGATACAGCATGTTTTTCCATATATTCAGACATATCAATTCTTATTATTTGATTTTCATCTCCAAATTGCACTTCTGCTAATGCCTTAGATAACTCTGTTTTCCCTACTCCTGTAGGTCCTAAAAATAAGAATGAGCCGATTGGTCTATTAGGGTCCTTAAGACCTGCTCTTGACCTTCTTATTGCCTTGGAAATAGATTTTACTGCTTGCTCTTGACCTATAACTCTATTGTGTAAGATTTCTTCAAGTTTTAAGAGTCTATCAGCTTCTTCCTCAAGAATTTTATTAACAGGTATTCCTGTCCATAAACCTACTACTTCAGCAATGACTTCTCCATCAACTAAATCAGAATGTTTAGATGACTTATTCCATTTTTCTCTAACATCTTCTAATTGTTTTTTAAGTATACCTTGTTCATCTCTTATTTTTGCTGCTTTCTCAAAATCTTGGCATCTTACTGCCTCTTCTTTTTCTTTATCTATATTTTCTATTTCTAATTCTAATTTTTTTATTTCGGCTGGAGGAGTATTTTCCTTTAGCCTCACTTTTGATGCCGCTTCATCAATCAAATCTATAGCTTTATCTGGTAGATATCTATCTGATATATATCTAGTTGATAATTCTACAGCTGTTTTTATAGCATCATCAGTTATTTTAACTTTGTGATGAGCTTCATATTTATCTCTCAATCCTTCTAATATTTTTATTGAATCTTCTTTACTTGGTTCATCCACCATAACTGGTTGGAATCTTCTTTCTAGTGCAGAGTCTTTTTCAACATGCTTTCTATACTCATCTATTGTTGTTGCACCTATAACTTGTATTTCTCCTCTAGCTAATGCAGGTTTTAATATATTTGACGCATCTATAGATCCTTCTCCTGTAGACCCAGCTCCTATTATGGTATGCATCTCATCTATAAATAAAATTATATTTCCATTTTTAACAACTTCATCTACAACTTCTTTAATTCTTTCTTCAAATTCTCCTCTATACTTAGCACCAGCTAATAATGAACCCATCTCTAAAGAATACAAAGTTTTACTTTTTAGTGTTTCTGGAACATTTCCTAATGCTATATTTGTTGCTAAACCTTCAGCTATAGCTGTTTTACCTACTCCTGGATCTCCTATTAGTACAGGGTTGTTTTTAGTTCTTCTACTTAATATTTGTATAACTCTTTGTATTTCTTTTTCTCTTCCTATAACAGGGTCTATTTTATTTTGTTTTGCATATAGTGTAAGATTTCTTCCATATTTATCGAGAATCTTGGACTCTGTTTGATTTTGGTTGCCCGTGTAACTATTTTTTGATTTATATTGATTATTATCACTCATACCCATCATATCAATTGTTAATTGGGCTAGAGTTCTGTCATTTACACCTGCATAGTTCAAAACTTTATTAGCTATTCCTTCACCTTCTTGAATAATAGCTAATAATATATGCTCAGTTCCTATATAATTTGTTTTTAATTTATTTGCAAACATTCCTGATAGTTCCAATATTTGTTTACTTCTTGGGCTTAATACTATGTCTTCTGGAATTCCTTCTCCCTTACCTTCCATATCAATTATTTTGCCTTCTAAATAAGCCTCTGTAAATCCAACTTTACTTAGAACTTTGGCAGCTATTCCTTCTTCTTCTTTTAAAAGCCCTAAAAGTATATGCTCGCTTCCAACAATATTATGCCCTAAGTTTTTAGCAGACTCAAACGCTAAATCAATTGCTTTTTTAGCTCTTTGTGTAAATCTATTGAAGTTCATAATTTATCCCTCCTCTTAATTTTTCCAAAGTTTCTCTAATGTATGTTGCTCTATTTATATCTCTATTTTCAACATCATCACTCTTATACATTATTGACTGATGTGCTGGTTGTATACCTATCATAAGTTGTTCTATAGCTTTTAAATCTAGTTTTTTTATATAGTTCATTTCTATTCCCATTTTTATATTTGATAGATGACTCATTGCCTCTGAACTACTCATTACCCTTGAATTTTCAAGTGTTCCTATTGACCTAAATATTTTATCTTCTAATTTTATACCCAATTTTTTTTGTAATATTTCTCTGGCTTTCACTTCTTTTGAAATTGCATCCTTTGTAAGACCACTTACATTCTCTATAATATTAGACTCTGTTCTTCCAAGCGTAAGCTGATTAGATATTTGGTATATATTTCCCAATGCTTCTGTTCGCTCTCCATATATACCTCTTATTGCTATACCTATTTGTGATGAAATCTTATAAAGTTCATCCATATAGCTTAATTGACTCAATGCAGGCAAGTGCATCATTACAGAAGCTCTCATTCCAGTTCCCGTGTTAGTTGGGCAAGATGTTAGATAACCCAACTTTGTGCTAAATGCATACTCTAAATTTGATTCTAATAAATCATCTATCTCATTTGCTATGTTATAAGCATTTTCTAAATTTAAATCATCACACATAGTTTGTATTCTTATATGGTCTTCTTCATTTATCATTATACTTACAGTTTTATCTTTTTTTACTATAACAGCACTTTTATCATTTTCTGCTAAGTCTGGACTTATCATATGCTCTTCAACCATGAGCATCTTTTTAGATTGATCTAAATCTTCAATCTTATAGAAATCAAACTCTTCTTTATGTTCTAAACTAGAATTCATAAATGCATTTTTTACCTTTTCTATTATTTCCATAGCACACTCTTTATCTAACCTATTTGGAAAAGGATAATTGCTCAAGTTCCTAGCCAGCCTAACTCTTGATTTCATGACTATATTCTCTTTCATAATATCACTCCAATCTTAGTCAATAGAGCCTTTCAAATACTTAATCTTATCTCTAAATTGAGCAGCTAATTCATACTCTTCATTTTTTATAGCTCTATCCAAATCTTCTTTTAATTCTCTAATCTCATTTTCTACACTTATTTTATAAAAAGATTTTTTAGGTGCCTTACCTATATGTTCTATATGACCATGTATATTTTGAAGCATTGGATTTACTTGACTACTAAATGCATTGTAACATTCACTGCATCCAAATCTTCCATTATTCTTAAATTCACTATATGTCATATTACATTTTTGGCAAACTAACTTTTCTTCAAGCTCTTTTTTAGGTTGAAATCCTAGGTTAGAAAATATATCCATCATTGAAAAAGGCATATCTAAATTAAAATTCATCTCTGTATTTTCTTTAGCACATTCACTACACAGATACATTTCTGTCTTTTCTCCATTGACTATTTTATTATAATATACAGATGCTTTATTTTTATTGCATTTTTGACATAGCATAAATTATCACTCCTCTATACTAAATACTCCTATTATTATATTCTTTAAAACATTAGACCTTACCTTCTCTTTTAATTCATATACTGGCATACATAATGATTTATCATCTATTGCATATAATATTAGTTTTAATTCTCTTTCACTAATTAAGTCTGATTCTCTCAAACTTTCCACCAACTCTTTTGCTTTCTTATAGGATATTTGGCTTCCTATTCTTTCGTTTAGTATTTCTCTAATATGTCCATCTTTGCTTCTTCGTATTTTTTCTATCTGAACATATCCTCCGCCACCTTTTTTGCTTTCTATATAATAACCTTTATCTATGGTAAACCTTGTTGTTAAAACATAATTTATTTGTGATGGTGCACAACTAAACAAGTTTGCTAGTTCATTTCTTTGAATCTGTATACTATTATCCTCTTCCATCAAATCTTTAATAAATTTTTCAATTATATCTGTCATAGTTGCCATTTATATCACCACACACCTTTTTATTTTGACTTTCTTTGACTACTATTTTACACCTATTATTTAAATTTTTAAAGCCCTAAATTGTGTAAATTTATTTTTTTCATAATAATTTAAATAAGGTGTCCATCTTTTGTTAAATATAATCTTCTACTTCTTACATTTATAACAATTAAGTCTTAAAATTATTGGTTATTAATTGATTTTTAATGTATCTATACCTTTTATTTGTAAATATACCTTCATATCATTATTATTAAACATTTCTAAAAATAATAATATAAAAAGATACTTTCTTTTATTAAAATAGTTTAAGAAAGTGTCTTTTATTCTTCACATTTTTTATTACTTTAATTTGGTTTTTTCTTGTTTTTTATAAAAACACATAAAAACTAGATATACACTTCTTTAAAATAAGTATATACCTAGTTTTAATTACAAAATTATTTTACATAATAGATGGATATTAATTATTTAATGTTCTATCTTCTTTATTACTTTGCAGTAGCTAGTCCAATTATTTTTTCTGCAAATTGTGATGGAACCTCTCCATATCTTTCTAATTCCATTTCAAAATACCCTCTACCTTGTGTCATTGCTCTTAAATCTATTGCATATTTAAATGTTTCTGCTTGTGGAGCCTCTGCAAATATTATTTGTTTTCCTTTGTTATCTGGCTCCATACCAAATATTTTTCCTCTTCTCTTGTTTATATCTCCCATAACATCTCCCATATATTCTTCTGGAACAGTTATCTTAAGTTTCATAATAGGCTCTAATAATATTGGATGAGCTTCCTCCATACCTTTTTTAAATGCTGCACTTGCTGCCATCTTAAAAGCCATTTCAGAAGAGTCTACATCATGGTATGAACCATCATAAAGTGTAGCCTTTATATTTGTAACAGGGAAACCAGCCAATACTCCTTTTTGCATAGAATCTTTTAACCCTTTTTCTACTGCTGGTATATATTGTTTTGGTACAGACCCACCAAATATTTCTTCTGTAAATTCAAAATCAGATTCACATCTTTCAAATCTTATCTTTACATCTCCATATTGACCATGGCCACCTGATTGTTTCTTATGCTTACCTTGTACATCAGCTGTTTCCTTTATAGTTTCTCTATAAGGAACTTTAAGGTCATTTAATTCAACATCTACCCCGAACTTATCTTTCATTTTATTTTTAATTGTTTTTATATGAAGCTCCCCTTGTCCTCCTAAAAGAGCTTGTTTTGTCTCTGTATTTCTATACCAATGTAATGTAGGGTCTTCCTCTACAAGTTTGTTTAATACAGCAGCTACCTTTTCTTCATCACCCTTATTCTTAGGATTAACAGCATAATATATTTGTGGTTTAGGGAAGTCTATCTTATCTAAAGCTTCTGCATCTTTATCTACAGATATAGTATCTCCTGTCTTTAGAGAATTAACTTTAGTTACAACTACTACATCACCAGCCTTAGCTTTGTCTATTTCAACTAACTCACTATTTCTCAATGTATATATGTTAGCTATTTTTTCTTTTATGTTTTTGTTTATATTAAAAACTTCTTTATCTTTAGAAATTGCACCTTGAGTAATTTTTATATATGACATTTTTCCTACAAATGGGTCAACCATAGTTTTAAATACTAATCCTTTAAATGGCTTACTCTCTTCTGTAAATATAGGTTCTAGATAATTTGATATTGTATCTAAAATTTCTTTTGTTCCTATATTATTTATAGTTGAACCACATATTACAGGTATAATATCTCCTCTTTGTATACCTATAACAATACCTTTTTGGATTTCTTCTGTAGTTAACTCTTCTCCATTAAAATACTTATCTAATATTTGATCATCTGTTTCTGCTATAAGTTCCATTAAAGCTTCTTTTACACTCATAGCTTGTTCTTTAAATTCACCTTCTAAATCATCTATATTTTCAAATACATTATGTAACTTGACAAAGTTTTTATCTTTGTATATAGGACTTATCATTGGAACTATCTTATTATTGTATTTTTCTCTTAACATTGCTATTGCATCTTTATATCTTGCTTTTTCATTATCTATTTTATTTATAAACATTATCTTAGGAATACTCTCAGTTAGTTCTAATGATTTCTCTGTACCAACTTGAATAGGTGCTGTTGCATCTATTACTATTATTGCTGCATCACTTGCTCTAAGAGATGATACAACGTCTCCGCTAAAGTCAAAATATCCTGGTGTATCCAATAAGTTAAACTTATAGTCATTATATTCTATAGGTATTAATCCCATACTATAAGTCATATTTACCTTGTCAGTTAATTTAGGTATCTTATTAGTGTTTGCTGTGTAAGCTATAGTTTCGATTAGATTTGTTTTACCACATCCGCTATGTCCTAATACTGCTACATTTCTCAACATATTACTATCATAAACCTTCATATAAGCACCCACCTTTTAAATTTATGTATTTTCTCTTAGCTGTTATTTCCTAAGAAATAGTCTAGAAAATGTTTATTATTTTTAGAATTTTTAGATAACATTTTCCTTACTAGCTTTATTTCTACATAGGGATATAATTTTCCTCTTTTTTTTAACAAATATTTAATTTAAACAAATAAAAACACTCTAAATATTTAATAAAAATATTTTAGAGTGTTTTATAAGTTGTTTCAATTCAATTATTTCATTATCATTAATAGTTGTTTATCTTCAACCATATCATCTTCTTTTACTTTAATTGATTTAATTACTCCATCAGTTTTAGCAACTATTATAGTTTCCATTTTCATTGCTTCTATAACTATTAATGGTTGATTTGCTTTTACTTCATCTTCTTCTTTAACCATTATTTTTATAACTTTTCCTGGTATACTTGCTCCGATTTGAAGTGGATCATTCATATCAGCTTTCTCAACATTAGTAACTTTTCCAGAGAAGTTTCTATCTTTTATTTCCACTTCTCTAACCATTCCATTTAATTCAAAGCCTATAGTTCTAAATCCATCTTCTTTAACTTCACCAATTTCAACTAATCTTATTGTTAATACTTTACCTTCTTCTATTTCTACTTCACATTCTTCATTTTTATTTAATCCATAGAAGAATACATCACTTTCAAGTTTAGATATATCATTATAATGTTGTAAATGTTTAATATAGTCTTCATAAACTTTTGGATATAAAGCATAACTTATAACATTTCTTATATTTGCATTTATATCATATTTTTCATTTAGATATTTTGCTATGTCATCAAAATCTTCTGCTGGTAATAGTGAACCAGGTCTTACTGTAATAGCTTCTTCGCCTTTTAAAACTACTTCTTGTAAATCTTTTGGGACTCCACCTTCTGGTTGACCAATCATACCTTTACAGTAGTCTACAACAGAATCTGGGAATGATAAGTTCTTACCTTCTTCTATTATATTGTTTTTATCTAATTTATTTTTAGTCATAAAGATAGCTAAATCTCCTACAACTTTTGAAGATGGTGTTACTTTTATTATATCTCCTACAACTTCATTAGCTTCTTTATATTTTTCTTTAACTTCATCAAATCTATTAACTAATCCTAAACTATCAGCTTGAGGTTTTAAGTTTGTATATTGACCTCCTGGTATTTCAAAATTGTATATTTCTGCACAAGAGTTAGTTAAGTCACTTTCAAATTTATTATAGACTTTTCTTAAATCTTTATAGTATTTTCCTAACTCATCATATCCAAATAAATCTATACCTGTATCTCTTTCTGTATTTTTAAGAGCTTCTACTATTGCATTAAGTGATGGTTGACTTGTAAGTCCTGCCATAGATTCTAATGCAGCATCAATTATATCTACACCAGCTTCTGATGCCATCAAACAAGTTGCCACACCATTTCCACTTGTATCATGAGTGTGTAAATGTATTGGTGCTTTTACATTTTTCTTTAGTTCTTTAACTAATGTATAAGCAGAATATGGTTTAAGAAGTCCTGACATATCTTTTATTGCTATTATGTCTGCTCCTAAACTTTCTAACTCTTTTGCCATCTTAATATAATATTCTAAGTCATATTTAGTTTTAGTCTTATCTAATATATCACCTGTATAACACATAGTTGCTTCAACTATTTTTCCAGTTTCTAGAGCTGTATTAATAGATGGTTTCATATTTTCAACCCAGTTTAATGAGTCAAATATTCTAAATACATCTATTCCTTGTTTAGCAGACTCTTTTGTAAATTCTTCTATTACATTATCTGGATAGTTTTTATATCCAACTCCATTTGATGCTCTAAGCAACATTTGGAACATTATACTTGGTATTTCTTCTCTTAGTTTTTGTAATCTACGCCAAGGTGACTCTTTTAAGAATCTATATGCAACATCATAAGTAGCTCCACCCCACATTTCAAGTGAGAATAAATCTTTTTGATATTTTTCTGTTGGTTTAGCAGCTTTTAATAAATCATATGTTCTTAATCTTGTTGCCAATAATGATTGATGTGCATCTCTCATTGTTGTATCTGTTAATAATAGTCTTTTATCATTTTTTATTTTTTCTATATATGCAGATTTACCTAACTTATCAAAAAGTATCTTACTTCCTTCTGCCTTTGAACCATCTTTATTCATTCTTGGTTCATGTAACGCATCAAATAATGGTTTTTCTTGACAAGCGTTATCATTTACAATTACATCACCTATAAATTGAAGTAATTTTGTTCCTCTATCTTTACTTTCTGTTATTTCAAATAAATCTGGATTTTCATCTATAAATTTAGTACTACATTTACCATTTGAGAATATAGGATTATTTAAGACATTAACTAAGAATCCTACATTAGTCTTAACACCTCTAACTCTAAGTTCTTTTATAGATCTTATAGTTTTGTTTATTGCTCCTTGGAATGTTCTATCCCAAGATATTGTCTTAACCAGTAAACTATCATAGTGAGGACTTATGTTTGCTCCTGTAAATCCATTTCCACCATCTAGTCTTATACCAAATCCTGAACCAGTTCTATAAACTTGAATTTTACCTGTGTCTGGCATAAATCTATTTTTAGGGTCTTCTGTAGTTATTCTACATTGGATAGAATACCCTCTTATTTCAACATCATCTTGTGATTTTATATTTATTTCTTCACTATCTAGGCTGTATCCTTGAGCTATTAATATTTGACTTTGAACTATATCTATTCCTGTAACCATTTCTGTTACAGTATGCTCAACTTGTACTCTTGTATTCATTTCTATAAAATAATGACCACCATTTGCATCTACTAAGAATTCTAGTGTCCCTGCATTAGAATAGCCTACATATTTTGATAACTTGACTGCATCATCACATATTTCTTTTCTTACTTTTTCATCTAATGAAAATGCTGGTGCATATTCTATTATCTTTTGATGTCTTCTTTGAACAGAACAATCTCTTTCGTATAAATGAACTATATTTCCATAGTTATCCCCTAATATTTGAACTTCTATATGTTTTGGGTCAGCTATATATTTTTCTATGAATATAATATCTTCACCAAAAGCTTTTCTTGATTCACTACAAGCAGTTTCATATTCAAGCTCTAAATCTTTTTCATGATGTACGATTCTCATACCTCTACCGCCACCACCATTAGATGCTTTTATCATAACAGGATAACCTATTTTATTTGCAACTTCTTTTGCTTCTTCAGTACTTCTTATTGCTTTTTCCACACCTGGTATAGTTTGAACATTAACTTCTTTTGCAATTTTTTTAGAGTTTATCTTATCCCCCATCATATTCATTACTTTAGATGATGGGCCTATAAAAGTAATTCCATTTTCTTCACATTTACGAGCAAATTCTGCATTTTCTGCTAGAAAACCATATCCTGGATGTATAGCGTCAACTTTTTTTCTCTTTGCTAAGTCTATTATTCCATCCATATCTAAGTATGCATCTATTGGACCTTTGCCTTCCCCTATTAAATATGATTCATCTGCTTTTGTTCTAAATAATCCGTATTTATCTTCTTTACTATATATACCAACACTTTTTATCCCCAATTCTGAACAGGCTCTAAATATTCTTATAGCTATTTCGCCTCTATTAGCTACTAGTATTTTATTAAACTTTTTAAGCATACTCTATTCTTCTCCTTTATTGTTTGTGTAATATTAAAGATTATAGACTAAAATACTTTATTTTTGAAGATGTTTAAGCAAGTTCCTTAATTAATAAGATAAATTTATAAATATATATAATTTTTAGACTGTATAAACTCAATTTACCTCACTAAAATTAAGGGGTTTTTTATGGGATTTCAGACAAACTTGTGTGAAAATTTCTACAATTGACCTTATTTTATACTATTTTTTTCTCTGTTTACATAATTATTTTCATCTTTACGTAATATTTCACATACTTTTCTCAATATAGTTCATATCTTAATCTATCTGTCTTAACAAACGTTTTATTACATCAGAAAGTTTTAGATGACCTAAATCTGCATATGCTATAACTAGTATTATTTTTACTACTCCTTCTACCTCATCTAATTTATATGCTCTAGCATTTATTATTGTGTACTTTGGCATAAGTTCTTCTAAACCTAGTGCAAGTTCATCAGATAAAGTCATATATTCATCAAATTTTTCCTCATCAGATAAGGTGATATATTCATCTTGCTCACTTATAATAGTATCTAAATAATCCATATTTATACTTAATTGATAAGCTATTATGTCCTCTCTTTTTGTGCTTTTACTCAAATCCTTTTCAACTTTGAACTTACTATTCTTATCTATTATTATTTTAAGTTCTTCACTATCAACTATTTCATTTCCTATAATTATATACAAACTTTTTACCTCCTAAATATAAATCTTTTTTAATCAAAAATAAAACCTCTAGTAAAATTACTAGAGGTTTGCACTGGTGGGATTAACAGGGCTCGAACCTGTGACCCCCTGCTTGTAAGGCAGGTGCTCTCCCAGCTGAGCTATAATCCCTCGATGTTTATATGGTGCGCCCAAAGGGACTCGAACCCCTAACCTTCTGATTCGTAGTCAGACACTCTATCCAGTTGAGCTATGAGCGCATTTTATTGGAGGCGACACCCAGATTCGAACTGGGGATCAAGGAGTTGCAGTCCACTGCCTTACCACTTGGCTATGTCGCCACCTTTTTGGTGATCTATCCGCGACTCGAACGCGGGACACCCTGATTAAAAGTCAGGTGCTCTACCGACTGAGCTAATAGACCATATTAGTTGGGGTGGATAATGAGAGTCGAACTCACGACCTCCAGAGCCACAATCTGGCGCTCTAACCAACTGAGCTATACCCACCATATATCTTCAAATTTAATGTGGTGGGCCATCAGGGACTCGAACCCCAGACCTACCGGTTATGAGCCGGGCGCTCTAACCAACTGAGCTAATGGCCCACATTAAATTTTTAGTAGCGGTAATAGGAGTCGAACCTATGACCTTTCGGGTATGAACCGAACGCTCTAGCCAACTAAGCTATACCGCCATATTCTTGGTGCCCAGAGGCGGAATCGAACCACCGACACGGGGATTTTCAGTCCCCTGCTCTACCGACTGAGCTATCTGGGCATTTGGCGGAGAGGGTGGGATTCGAACCCACGGCCCCTTTCGAAGTCACTGGTTTTCAAGACCAGCTCCTTAAACCACTCGGACACCTCTCCATTGGTGATCTATCCGCGACTCGAACGCGGGACACC
>NZ_JACVVY010000016.1:0-43941 GCF_020658175.1 Clostridioides sp. ES-W-0018-02
AGGAAATTTACTAGACTATAGTCAAAAAGAACTATTTAAAACTATGAGATTTAAATCAGTAACACAAATTGGTGGAAATGGAAATGAAAATTCATTTAAACAAATTAAAGAAATAGCTTAATATTTTGATTATAAAATATACAGTGTTATAAACAAATTGTATCGCCATTAGACATTGAAACAATTATTCTTTATGATGATTTATTAAGAATAATTAGCCTAAATTTTAAAGGAGTTGAACTTAAAATTTGATTAGAAAAAATCAATTTTAAGACAACTCCTTCTTTTTTGTTCATTATCTATTTTAATTCTTACTTTATTTTAAATTACTATTTTTAATCAGTTCCCAATCTCTTAGCTATAACTTGTTGTGCTATATTAACAGCGTGGTCAGATATTCTTTCTAGATTACTTATTACATCTAAATAAATAACTCCATTTTCTATACTACATAAATTATTATTCAATCTATACATATGATTAGCTCTACAAGATTTCTCCATTATATCAACTTGCTCTTCAATTTTTATAACCTTACAAGCTAAATCTACATCATCAGTTCTCATTGACTCTAAAGCATAAGTATAAGCTGAAACAACTTTATTGTACATAATATCAAGTTCAGCTTGTCCTTCTTCAGAGAAAGAAATATTTGAATCTATTGCAACTTGAGATAATTCAGCTATATTTTTAGCATGGTCACCAATTCTTTCTATATCATTAACTGTATTAAATAAGGTGTCTACAACTTCTCTAGAATTATCATCTAAAGGTGCCTTTGAAAGTTTAAGCAAGTAATTTAAGATAGCTTTTTGTAAATCATTTATTAGTTTTTCACGTCTGTATGTCTTATCTATTTTTTCAGTTGAATGTTCTACTAACGCTTCCATAGATGCATTTAAGCTTTCCTTAGCTTTTTCTCCCATACGAAGTGCTTCTTTTATCGTATTGGCAAGAGCTATGGAAGGAGTTTCTATCATTCTATCATCTATATATTTAATAGTCTTAGCTTCATCTTCATCTGCATCACCAGCTTTATCAGGAACAAGCTTAATGGCTAGTTTTATGATAACCTTTGTAAATGGTAGAAGTATTAAGACGGATATAATATTAAACAATGTGTGTGTATTAGCTATTTGTCTTGCAACATTACTTGGGTCCCAACTTGTAACTAAATTTACAATTGGTTTATTCAACAACAATAAGAATATTACTGTTCCCAAAACATTGAAGATTAAATGCATCATAGCTGCTCTTCGTGCATTTTTATTAGCACCAATACTTGATAGCAATGAAGTTACACATGTACCAATATTTTGACCATAAAGAATTGGTAATGCTGCTGCTAGTGGTATTAAACCTTCTGCTGCTAATGCAACCAACATACCCATAGATGCACTTGAACTCTGTATTATTGCTGTAATACCAAATCCTAATAATAGTCCAAGTAGCGGATAATTACCAAATGTAACAAGTAAATCAGTGAACCCTTGATAGTCCTTTAATGGTTCAACTGCCATTTTCATAAAATCCATACCTGTAAATAATATCCCAAAACCTATAAGTATCTCGGCTATATTTTTTATTCTAGGTTTATTTCCAAATAAATAAAGTATAATACCTATACCTAATGCTACTGGAGCCATTCCAGCTAAATCAAAAGATACTAATTGGGCTGTAACAGTAGTACCTATATTAGCACCCATTATAACCCCTATTGCTTGTTTTAAAGTCATTATGCCTGCATTTACGAAACCAACAACCATTACAGTAGTAGCACTTGAACTTTGTATTACTGCTGTAACTCCTGTACCTACTAAAACTCCCATAAATAGATTACTAGTAAGTAATTTTATTATCTTTTTTAATTTTGTCCCAGCAGATTTTTGCAGACCTTCTCCCATAAGGTTCATACCATATAAGAACAGCCCTAATCCACCCATTAGACTTATTATAATATTCAAATTATTTCCTCCTTGTAAAGAGATTACTATATTTAAAAATTTTATAACCTATTGTATTTTATCAAATTATAGGAGTAGTAATGTTAAATCCATGTTAAATATTAAAAAATCATTAAGTTTATGTTAAATTTTTGTGTTATTAGCATATTTTTGTATTATTTTTTCTGAACATTTTATACCATCTACTGCTGCTGTGACTATTCCACCTGCATATCCAGCACCTTCACCACAGGGATATAAATTTTTAATACTTATTGACTCCAAACTGTTTTCATCTCTTACTATTCTTATTGGTGATGATGACCTAGTTTCTACACCAGTTAAGACTGCATCATGCATTGCAAATCCATTTAATTTTTTATCAAGAGATATAAATGCTTCTCTCATAGTTTCTATTACAAAACTAGGCAAACATTCATTGAGATTTGTAAGCTTGTATCCAGGTTTGTATGATGGTTCAACACTTCCTAAATTTTCAGAAGTCTTATTATTAATAAAATCTCCAACAAGTTGAACTGGCGCATTGTAATTTTTACCACCTAATTCAAAAGCTAATTTCTCATATTTTTGCTGAAAATGAACCCCTGCTAGTGGATTATCACTATCAAAATCTTCTGGAAGTACATTTACTAGAAATGCACTATTAGCATTTGTTTTATCTCTTGCATGTTCACTCATTCCATTTGTAACTATTTCAAAATCATTTGATGCAGATGCTATGACACTGCCTCCTGGACACATACAAAAAGTATATGCTGTTCTTCCATTTGAGACATGCTCTATAAGTCTATAATCAGCAGCTCCTAGTCGAGGGTGATTATAAAATTCCTTATACTGTGCTTTATTTATCAAGTCTTGAGGATGTTCAATTCTAGCTCCTATTGCAAATGGTTTCTGAATTATTTTTACACCTCTTGAATGCAACATCTCATAAGTATCTCTTGCACTATGCCCAACAGCTAATATGACTGCATCTGTATCTATTTTTTCACTATCATTTACAATTACAGATTGTATAGAATTATTTAATACAACTATATCTGTAACTTTTGAATCAAATTTAACTTGTCCACCTAGATTTATTATTTCATTTCTTATATTTTTAACTACACTTTTTAATATATCTGTACCAACATGTGGCTTATGTGAATATAATATTTCATCTGGTGCTCCAAACTGAACTAATTCTTCTAGCACTTTTCTACATCGTATATCTTTTATTCTAGTTGTGAGTTTCCCATCTGAAAAAGTTCCTGCTCCACCTTCTCCAAATTGAACATTTGAATTATTTTTAAACTTTCTAGTCGTCCAAAAATTACTTATGTCCTTAGTTCTACTATCAACATCAAGACCTCTTTCAAGTATAATTGGTTCATAACCCATTTGAGCCAAAATAAGCCCTGCAAATAGACCAGCTGGTCCACTTCCAATTACTAAAGGTCTATTATTCAATTTTTTATGACCCATAGCTACATTCACATATTTTATATCTTTTATTTTTGTTACATCTTTTATTTTTGAGCTTAGTATTTTACTTTCATCTCTAACTTCTACATCTACAGAATAAACAAATTCCATCTTCCCTTTTTTTCTAGCATCTATAGATTCTTTATATATACTATATTTTATTAAGTTTTTTTCTTTTATTCTTAATTTCTTAAGTACAATATCTTTTAATAAAGATATATCTTTATCGATTCCAAGTTTTATATTAGATACCCTTAACATATTGTTTTCCTCTCTTAGATTATAATATAAAAAAGCTAGGGTTACTCCTAGCTTTCTACAAATATAACTTCTATATTCTCTTTTACTAGATTTTCTACCCAAATTTCGTCTAGCACAAATTTCTTTATTTTGTCTACAATAAGTTCTTTATCCAAATCTTTTTTTAGATTTTTTACTAAAACCATTGCTTCAACTGATTTATTCAATCTTTCAACGTATAAAGAATTAACTTTAATTAATATAACCCTTAATTCACATATATATAAATCTTCACTACCTAAAGTGATTTCATCATCGTATTTATATACACTAAATTCATATATGTTTTCATATGGTGTTATATTTTCTATACCAATAAACTCCATTAACTTATCCTCTTTTAGTTATAAGGCCTCTTATAACTTTCATGTTATTAAATACCTTTTCTAAGAAGTTTTCTGCTTCTTCATTATCCAAAAGATTTATTTCAAGATTTTCATTTTCTACAATATTTTTAGATTTGCAGTACTCCTTAGCAACTTCTACTAGTTCATTTTTTCTATCCATAGATAAATCGAACTCTTTATAGTCTATTATTATATATTGTTTAGTATCAGGTGATACACCATTATTATATCCTATTTCTATATGATAAATAACTGCATATATTTCTTCTCCGTCGTATACAGGTACTGCTGGGTTAGATTTTATAAAGTTTGTTGATACAGCAATTGCATTTCCTAAACTAAGACTCATTATTAATACCTCTTTCTACACATTATACATATATTATACTATAGATTCTTTATCTATGACTTAAAGCTTTTTATAATTAATTAAGATATTTTTAAATCTTTGTATCTTTTTCCTAATGTACTAGAGCTTATATCATATTTTTTTGATATTTGCACTTGAGTTATAGGTTGTCCTGCTTCTTTCTTAACATAGTACTCAACAGCAGCTGCCCAACCACTTTCAGCTCCTTTTATATTTTCATGACTTTTCTTATATTCATTCCAGAACTCTATACATGCATCTATATTTTCTTTTTCCACATTTTCTTTAAGAGTATCTAAAACTTTACATTCTACTTCAGCTAATTCACCTTCTAAATTAACTTTTTTATTATCATTTTTATCTCTTTCTCTTTTTAAATATTCGGCTATACTTGGGTCTAAAAGCTGTTGTATATATTTATATAATACATGTGTATGATAAATTAAGAACGTCTTCATATCTTTATATAGGTCTTTATATTGATTAAATAAATTCATAACATCATTTAAAATTATATCTTTAACTTCATTTGATATACTTATAGTTACATCTATTAATATATTAGTTCCTTCAACATCAATTATTCTAGCTATCATACAGCTTCCGATTTTAAAGCTTCTTAGAAGTTTTACATCTTCTGTGTAAAGTTCTTTCCCACTTAAACAATCTCTTAAAACTATTTTTCCTGTAGAAATTTCTTTTACTTCGTAAATGCTTACATAGGATTCAAACAAACTTTTTAATATTGAAATTTCTGATTGACTTAGGTTTGCACCATTCTCTTCAAGAAATCCAACCGTCATGACCTTTTTATTTTCCATTATGTGGTCTTGTATTAAATACGTATTAAAAAATCTTTCGAACTTTTCATTTACAGTATCATTTTGCATTATATAAAACATTTCTTTAGCTTTTTCACATTCATCTTTGAATCTATCCTGTCTTGAATAATCATATAATTTTGAATATAAATCTGTATATTGCTTTTGTGAAAGTTCAGTTTTTCTGCTTGCTCTTTCTGAAACAATATCTTTATTTAAACAACATTTCTTGTATTTTTTGCCACTTCCACAAGGGCATAGCTCATTTCTCCCTAACAATATGACTTCCACTCCCTTATTATTAAATTAAAGTACAATTTGTTATTATACCATTTTTTTATCAATCAATCTATAGTATAAGCAAATATTATCTCAAATTTACTTATATTTTGGTATAATATATTCACTTTAATTAGGATTTCGATAAAATCACTAACAATCCCTCTTACAGAAATGGATTATCGTAAAACTAATTCTTCTATAAAGTTTTATGAACTGATAATAGTTTTTTACTTTATCTATTCTTTTTTGTTATGTGACTCTAATTGTCATTTTACATTCTACAAGATTGTTTTTTTCTTGTTTATATTCGTTTGAAATGTTTTTGGCCTCAAGATTACTTGTTTTTAATTTATTAATTTCTATTTTTTCAATTTTATTATGTAACCTTAAGTTCTTCATTACACCTTCAAGTTTCAACACATTTTCAAGTTCTCCATTAACTTTTACTTCTAAATTAGTTTGTTTTTTACTGTAGTTGTCTAAGCTACTTTCTTGATTGATGTATTCCACATTTACAATATCTCTCAATTCATTTTCTACTAATAATACTATATCTTTATTTGTTTTTTTATCTAAAAATGAGTTATTAAAATTATTTTTTAATTTTGTATTACTATCTAATTCAACATTTTTTACATATCTATCATCTTTGTACCCATTACCTTTAATTTTGTAATTATCTTGTCGTTTTATTTCATTCACTATATTTTGTTTTTCTTTCTTCAAATTAGTTAGGTTCTCTTCTAGAGGTCTGGACATTACATTAACTACTAATACAATAATTAATATTAGCAATATTTTCATCAGATTTTTTTCTCTCTTATTTAATTTCAAAATTAATCACCTGTCTAACTTTTTATTCTAAATTTATAACATTCTCCATCTCTTATAATGCTGTCTATATAGTAATATTTTATGTAATTTATTTTTCTTAAATTATCTAAAATATCTAGATTATCACATACTCCTTCCATCTCCATTTTGTTTTTATCTATAGATATTTTAGTAATGTTATCTGTTCCAACTATTTCATATATTTTTTTAATTTCATCAAGCTTTATTCTAGAAAACTTTTCTTTTGTTTTTTCCAGATTTGGTACAGTATATTTAGATTCATTTATGGGTTTATTGTGACTTATATAATTTTCTAATTCATTTATAGATTTCATATACATAAACATTTTTAATGAAACACATATTAAAATTGATATTATCGTTATTTTATAGATTTTATTATATCGCTTAGTTTCTTTAAATCCATTTAAAAAATTTATTGTTTTATAAGCTTTCATTTAAATAATCATCCCTATACTGCTTATATAAGTTATACTAGTATCTCTTAAACCCTTATCAAAATTATTTTCCACCCTTACTTTATTTTTTAATCTCAATGGATTTACTTCAGCAATTTTTTCTGTATCTTTAAAATACTCCTCTATAAAACAATTTTCTATACCATAATAATAAACATATTTAAATCTACTTATTAATTTTTTTACTGAGTCATAGGATTTTATTTCTTTTGATAATAGATATGTTTCTTCTATTTTTTTATTTTTTGTTATGTTTATAATAAATTGATTTTTTTTGCATTCTATAAACACTCCATCTTCTATAAAATTATCTATTAAATTTAAACTTATAAGTTTTTGTAGTATATCAAAATTTATGTTTATCGCTTTTGGGTTCATATTTAGACTTTCTGAAATGATTTTAATTACTTTGATAATATTTTTAGGAAAAAGAATTACTTGTATATTTAACTTATCCTTACTAGAGTTTATAATTTTATATTTTATTGAATAGTTATTTATATTTATTGGAATATATTGTGTTATCTCAAATTCTATCATGTTTAATATGTCTCTTTTTTTCTTAGTATTCAATATCTCAATATTTCTAATAACTATGTCTTGAGTTTGAATATTAAAGTACAAATTTTTGTATGATTTTTTTATATTATTTATTTCATCTTTTACTAATTTTACTACATTTTCTACATATCCAGTTTTTTCAATCTCATCAATATCACTTTTAATATTAAAGCTAACTTCTTTTATAATAGATTTATCTATAAATATTTTTTTATAGTTTTTTCTTAAAAGTACAACCCTTATATAATCGTCATTTATTTCTAAAGTTAAAAATTTTTTAATTATAACCATCTCCTCCTTAGGTGATAATAGCTTTTAAATTTTACACAGTATATTTGATTTTTACAAAGCCTATACAGTATTTATATAGCCATATTTTAATTATATAAATACTTAATCTTTTATTTATGCATATATTAACTTTAAATAATCAATACCTATTTAAATCATTTAATTATGTTTTGAATTAAACTTAATATATCTACAATTCATTATAATTTAATACTAAAAATATCTTTATAATTTGACACTAAAAACGTATAAAAACAAATATTATCTCGGATAAAATTGTTTTGAGTTTACATTTACACTTATATCTGTACCATTATCACTTATAACAAGTTCAAACTTACCTGATGTACTTTGAGGAACTGGAACTGTACTTAGATAACCTTTTTCTTTAAGTGATTCTACACTTAGAGATTCAACTATATTTTCATCATCATTAATAGCCATACTCGCTGCGGTTACTATATTAGCTGCGTTTGTATAATCAGCATTTATCTTAGCACTTTCTTGGACCTTACCATATTTAACTAATGCTATACTAGATATAACGCCTAAAATTGTTACTACTACAATCATCTCAACAAGTGTAAATCCTTTTCGTTTTTTATTTATCAATTAAATTTTCGCTCCTTTTTAAAAGTTTTATTTAGTAAAATTTATTTTTATATTAGAAACTAGTAATTGCATCAAACATTGGAATAACCATTGATAAAACAAAAACTCCAACAATCAATCCCATGAATACAATTATTACAGGCTCTACAAATTTCATTATCTGCTCTATTTTATTATTTAATTCATTTTCATAAAATCTGTTTATTACATCTAGACTCTTATCGAGTTTTCCACTTTCTTCACCTGTATTTGCCATTGAAACAAATAACTTAGGAAATATATTTGCTAGATTCAAAGACTTACCTATACTATTTCCTTTTTTTATATAATTATTAGAAATCTTTAGTCTTTCATAAATGAATTCATTATCTATGACACTTGCTGACATCTCTATTGCATCCACTATTTGTATCCCACTACTAAGTAAAATAGATAATGCCCTTGAAAATCTAGTTGTAGCTATTAATTGATTAACTCCTTTTAAAAAAGGTATTTTGAACTTAAATAAATTAATTAATTTCTTTAGTTTATTATTCATTATAAAAAAATAAATAGTTACTATTGAAATCAATATAAGACTAAATATTAAATAACCTAGATGATTTGTAACTATTATAGAAATTCCTATTAAAACCTTAGTTATGAAAGGTGGTTCAATTCCATTACTGGCAAAAACCACCTGAAAATTTGGTATCACAAATATAAAGATAAATACTATTGATATTACAGATAATATGATAAGTATTATTGGATAGATTAAAATAGTTATTATTTTTGTTTTTAATTTATATTCTTTATCGTAATAATTAGATAAATCGCTCATTATTATATCTAAGTTTCCGCTGGTTTCACCCGCTTTTATCATACTTATAAAAAATTTAGAAAATGTTCCTGTGATTTGAAATGATTCTGCTATGGAATTCCCATTTTGAATATGATTTGATACTGTATTAAACAAACTTTTTACTTTTTTACTAGATTGTCCTTCAATAACTTGAAATATCTTTGTAATTTCACATCCAGATTCTAGTAAAATACCTATTTCTTTGCAAATTATTCTAAGCTCTTTATCACGAATCTTGTTTAAGAGTAAATGAATCTTGTCTAAATTATAAAATATATTTTTAGATAATTTCATGTATTATAATTCCTTCCAAATTATATTAATTACAATTAAATAATCTCGATATTTTCTAATTTAATATGTTAATTTTATTTTATCTAGATATGATTTACAATCGAGAATTTTTATTAAAATCGATTGTATGAAGTTTGATTACACTGTTTAATTAAATTATTTCGTTTACTACTAAACATTCTTCTAATGTTGTTATTTTTTCATTTATTAGCCTTTGGCAGCTATCTTCTAATGTTATCATTCCATTTTTTTGTGCTACTTCTTTAACAATACTAGAATCCTTCATATCCCTTATACATGTTTTTATATCATCATTGATTTCTAGAATTTCATAAATTGCTGTTCTACCAAAATAACCTTTGTCATTGCATTTTTCACAGCCTACAGCTACTTTAGTATTTACATCTCCACTAAAATCATCTTTTATCATAATCTCATGGCTACAATGATTACAAACCTTTCTAACTAGCTTTTGAGATATTACACCTATAAGAGATGCATTTAAAAGATATGGTGGGATTTGCATTTCCAATAGTCTAGCTATAGAAGATACTGCATCATTAGTATGCAAAGTGCTTATAACTAAATGGCCTGTTATAGCGGCTCTTACTGCTATCTTAGCTGTTTCTGCATCTCTGATTTCTCCAACCATTATTATATCTGGGTCTTGTCTTAATATAGCTTTAAGACCTACATCAAAACTCAATCCTACTTTTGAATTTACTTGTATTTGACTTATTCCATCCATCTTGTATTCTACTGGATTTTCTATAGTCATTATATTTTTGTTTATCCCTCTTAAATCATTTAATAAGGAATATACTGTAGTAGTCTTTCCACTCCCTGTAGGCCCTGTTACTAATAATATTCCAGCTCTTTTACTTATTATATGATTTATAGAATTTATCGCTTCTTCTGAAAATCCAAGTTCTGATTTATCTTTTAAAAAAGTATCTCTATTAAGGATTCTCAAAACAATTTTTTCACCATATACAGTTGGGATTGATGAAACTCTAATGTCAATTAAGCTATCATCTAGCTTTATGTCTACTCTTCCATCTTGAGGAAGTCTTTTTTCTGTTATATCCATTGAAGCTTTTAATTTAACAACTGTAGCTAATGCTGGATAAACATCTATTAAAAATTTTGATATTTCTTTTAACTCTCCATCAACTCTCATTCTAACTATCAAATGCTCTTTAAATGGTTCTATATGTATATCACTTGCGTTCTCTTTTATAGCTTTCTCTATAAGATTTTCAAATAATTTTTTTGCATAATTTTCATCAAGTTCAAAGCTATTGTAATATTTTTCTATCTTCTCACTTATAAGTTCTCTTCTTTCTTTTTTTAATATAATTTCTTTCCCTGTTGCTAGTCTCAAGTCTTGTAGTGCATATATGTCTTCATCTTCTATTTCTACTACTAGATTGTCATCTTGAAATTCCACTGGAAATACATTATATTTTTTTGCAAGTTTTTCTGGTATTAACATTGGTAAACTGCTTTCCTCTAATATAATCTTACTCACCCTTTATATACTTTAATTTATTAGGTATTTTTAGTTTTTTCATAGAGATATTTTCTTCAGCTTTTATACTAACTTTCATTGGATAAGTACTTTGTATACTATCTAAATATTTACTACCTTTATCTACGTAACTAGATAGTTTATCTTTATCACCAATACATTTTATTTCATAGGGTTGTGCCACTGGAACTCCATTTATATTTATATGGCTACCTGCAAGTACAACTTCTGAGTACTGATTAATTCTTTGACCATTTATTTCTATGTATTTTCCTCCATTTGCTTTTAATTCATTTATGACTTTCACAAGGATTTTATTGTAGTCTATGCTATTGGCAATGTTTCCTGTTTTTTCATCTATGGCATCTATACTTAATACTATTCCGCTACCATTTACATCTGAATATGAAAGACTCTCCCTAAGACTTTCTATTTTAGAGATTTCATCAGAATTCTTTTGATTTTTCTTCATTGAATTAATTTCTTTATCTAATTTATCTTTCTCTTTTGCCAGTTCTTTTATAGATTTTCTTGTTATTCTTATTTCTTTTCTTATTGACTTATCCTTACTTGTATAAACTGTTTCTTCATTGCTATAATCTCTAAATATGGTTCCAACAAGCATACCTAAAATAGTACTTGCTAGTATTATAAACACATATTGTTTTTTCATACTGTATTACTCCTTACAAATTTATTTTTATATGATAATTTTCTTTAATTAAATATTAAACATTTACATATGCTTATTATATCAGAGTTATATGTTAAAATTCATCTTTAGTATATAATATCATACATTATACTTATGCCCCTACCCTACTAACATCGAATATATGGGTACATTGGATTTTGCTGTAGAAGAAAAAAATAACTTAAGTCGCCTTAAAAATAGTTTTTTCTATTTCCAATTTTTAAATATAATAAAATTAATGCTTTAGAAAATGTAATTGTAAATATAAATCTATTAAAATCTAAAATAGAAAAAGGAAATGAGTTTTTACTAGTTCATTTCCTTTTTATTTATAAATTAAAATATTTCTCCAATATAATTTAATTATAATAAATCTATATGTATACAAAGTATTAATATTTTACATCTCATTTAATTTTCTTTTTAAGTCTTTAACATATTGTATTTGTATTTTTTTTAAATTCATAAAGAGATAAGATAAAACTTTTATAATAGGATTTTTAACATATATATTTTCTATAAACACTATTTTAGTTTTTTCATTCTCTTCAGAAAATTCACCTTGCCAATTACCATAGAAAAATTTATTTTCCATGTTAAATTTATAAAGCTTATTTTTAGTTTTTTCTGTAACAGTAAATTTTGTACTGTTTCCATCCTTATTGTACTCAATAAAAGTACTTCCATCATCAAATACTTCAATTTTACTTATATCACTTCTCCATTTATAATCACGATTGTCTGTAACTATATTCCAAACTGTTTCCACATCTGCATTAAAATAAGCTGTTATCTCAGATACTCTACATTTTTTCATAAACTCCTCCTATTTTTTATTGGAACCCAAATTTCACTAACATAATTATCTTTATTACTATCTCCTTCAAGGTAAAGTTCAAAATTGAAATCAGCAACTGGTTCATAGCTAGAGCATTGGAAAAACTCACTATATATTTTTACCCATAAGTTTTGAATAGAATTTGGCATGGCACCTGTACACTTAAAAATAGCCCACTTATGAGAAGGTATTTTAAATAAGGTAAATTTATCATTTTTAGGTTTTTCATCCGTCTCAACAGCTGCATAATAATTAAATAATTGTTTGTTTTGTGAAACTGCCATTTCATCTATTCCTAAAATCCCACCTTTTGTAATAGTGTTTTCTTTTACATAAGAAATTAGTTCTCTATACAAACTACTCTTAAACAAGTCTTGCCAAAACCTTGGTATTTGTTTTCTAAATACATCTTCATCTTTCGAAAATTGTTTTTTTAAAGCAATTACTGAAAATTCTCCCTCATCGACAATTTTGTAATCTAAAGTATTTCCTCCATCTAAAGATATTTTTAATGTTATCTTGCTAAATGATTTTAGGCTTAAATTTCCTTTTCTAGCAATAGATGGCGTTATTCCATGAAATCTAACAAAGGCTTTAGTAAAGCTTTCTGCTGTTTCGTAACCATATTTAAAAGCTATGTCTATGATTTTACTATTTGAAGTAGTTAATTCAAGCCCAGCTAGTGTTAATCTTCTATTCCTAATATATTCACCAACAGATATACCTAGTAATACACTAAACATTCGTTGATAATAAAACACTGACATATTTGTATACCTTGCTAAATATTCATAATCTAACTTTTCTAAAATATTTTCTTCAATATAATCAATAGATTGTTGTAATCCATCTAGCCATTTCATTTCATATGTACCCCCATATTTTATAATAAATTCTCTAAATTTTCTTGTCTTTTTGTGCAAAGATTTATCTGTTTAAATTATAGCAAAAAACAGCAGACTGCCATAGCTTTAAAGCCATAGCAGTCTGCTGTTGATTATATATACTAGTTAATATTAATTTTAAACGGACATACTTTATATATTTTCCTCATATTTTGAGATTCTCTTAACTAATTCATCTCTCAATTTTCCTACTTCATCAAATCTCATATTCGGACTATAGTAACTTTCTATAATATCATGTTTTGATTTAGCTCTCTTAAGATTTAAAATTGACCAACAAATTAAGTCATCTAAAACTTTCTCATCAAATTTAATATCTTCTTCGTATTTAAGTAATTTTTCTCTATTTAAAAATTGATTCAAATCAATTGTATCTTCATCTTTAAAAGTACTGCTTATAGTTATTCCTATATCTAAATCAGTTAATAATATAGTTTCAATTTTTTCAGGAATAAGCGGATAGTGATAAACTTCTACATTCAAACCTTTCTCAATTGCTTTTTTGTACACTTTACTCAAAAGTGTAGTTTTCCCAGAGCCTATTTCCCCTGATAAATAATAAACCTTCCCTACATCCTTTAAAATATGTTCTGTATAATCTAAGCATCCTACAGGAGTTATCCCTGAGCCAAATAAATGCTTTTCTTTCTTTAACTTTCCTGTACTATCTACTCCATCAAATAATCTTTTTATGAATTCTTCTGTAACTAAATTTACTTTTCCATAGTCCATACAGTCAGAATATTTTTCCTCCATATCTCTAAAAATTGGCTCTGCTGATTTTAAAAATTTAAATGCTCTTTTAAAAGCATTACTAATATCTTTATCATAGTTTGAAATTTCTTGTCTATTTTTTTCTAACTCCTCTGTATTCCAGTAATCTCCTAAATTAATTATCTCGTCCAAAGCACCTGGGAGTTTAGGGTCTACAGTATGTGGAGCAGTTGCATCCATAAGTACCACGCCTAGTTTCTTTATAACTACACCATCCAACGAACTTGGGTCAGAAGGGCAATGATATAATTCAATATCATATCCTCTATGCAAAAACTCTTTATAAATTTTTTTCATTAGTGAGGATTTTCCTACTCCAGGTCCACCCTTTAAACAAAAAACTCTTTTTACATTTTCCGGAATTATATAGTCAAAAAAAGAATATGAGCCTTGTGATGTGTTTCCACCTGGAAATGCCTTTTTTATCTTTCCTTCCATATTAGCGCCTCCTCATAATTTACCATACCTCTTAATTAAGATATTAATATTATACGAGTTTTGTTACAGCTTTATGCTTTTACTAAATATAAAACTTATCATTCAGCAATGACAATAACTTATTTTACTTAATTTCAATCTATTATTATACTCTAATTTAGGTTTTGTCCAAAAGTATAATAAAACCTTCTATATTGTGGTGTAGCTGTCTGTATTGCTTAAATCTAATTGTCTCGATTGTTATTTTATGTTAAAATAAAATTAAAAAATACATCTGTTTTTCTTCAGAAATGGGTGAAATTCCCTATCGGCGGTAAAAGCCCGCGAGCCTTATGGCAGAATTTGGTCAAATTCCAAAGCCGACAGTAAAATCTGGATGGTAGAAGAAAATAGTATACGAGTACCTTTATGTAATTTTACATGAGTAATCTATACAAATCCTTCAACTACCGCATTTATTCATGAAAATAAACATATTCTAAGGTACCTAAAACATAGGTGCTTTTTTGTTGTTTATTTTGTAACTATACTGTACTTATAAAACAAAATCTACTATGTAAAAGATTGGGGTGTTATCAGTGAAACAAAAATGGATAGTATTAATTATCATCTGTATTGGTGTATTTATGTCTACTCTTGATGGAAGTATACTAAATATCGCAAATCCTACAATTGCTGCCGACTTTAAAATTAATATGTCGCAAATCCAATGGGTAGTTACAGCTTATATGTTGGTTGTAACAGCTACTATGTTGTTTTTTGGGAAACTTGGCGATAAGGTGGGTTCAAATTATCTATATACGTTAGGATTTTTTGTATTTACAATAGGTTCCTTTCTATGTAGTATATCTAATAACCTAACAACATTGATTTTATCAAGAATATTTCAAGCAATTGGAGCAAGTATTTTAATGGCAACTGGACTTGGTATAGTTTCTAATGCATTTCCAGCAAATGAGAAGGGAAAGGCTATAGGAATTACTGGAGCAGTAGTTGGTATAGGGAATATGAGTGGTCCTGTAATTGGTGGAATACTTTTAGAACACTTTGGATGGCCTTCTATCTTCATAATCAATATACCTATTGGTATTATAGCAGTCTTTCTTGGAATAAAATTTCTACCAAAACCTATTTTAGATGAACAAAACAAAAGTTTCGATATTCCAGGACTTCTATTATTTGCATCTTGTACCACACTTATCTTACTTGCAATGAATGGAGAAGGAAATACAAAATGGTATCTAGGAATAGTAGCAATTATAGCATTTTTAATGTTGGTATTAAGAGAAGTAAAATTTGAACAAAGTTTTATTGATTTACCTTTGTTTAAAAATAGAAATTTCACTATAGGCAATATTATTGGAATAGCTTGTTATTTTCCTCAAATGGCAGTATCTTTTCTACTTCCTTTTTATCTAGAACAACTAAAAAATTTATCTCCTATTATGGCTGGTTCTGTCATGACTGTTCATCCACTTATTATGGTACTTATAGCACCTATTTCCGGTTCTCTTTCTGACAAACATGGTGCAAAAAATATTCTGACTGTATCTTTTTCATTTATGACTATTGCTCTGGTTGGAATGGCACTTTTAAAAGCTGATTCTCCATTATATCTTTTGATTCTATGCTTAATTATTTTTGGCTTTGGATTAGGTTCTTTTAGTTCACCAAACAATAGTAGTATCTTGGCAGACGTTCCTCCTCAAAAACAAGGATATGGGGGAAGTTTTCTTGCAACTGTTCGTAATTTGTCATTTGCTCTTGGAACAGCCTTTTTCAGTAGTTTCTTTGCACAAAGACTTACATATCATCAAAAGTCTACAAGTCATACACTAGCTTATGTTGCGGCTAGTAATCAATCTTACTGGATTGCAGCATCAGTATGCTTTATAGGACTCATACTTACCGTTTGCTTTATGAGAAAGACAGAAAAATCTACTTCTTAGTCAAAATTCATTACTAATTATATAAGTCAGTAAATCTTTAAACAAACTAATTTACACTAATTTTATTAATTTTATTAATTTCTAACAATAATTACCGATATTTATTGCTTATAAACAACAAGGATGCCACAAAATTTCCCTTAAAAACATTTTGAGGCATCCTTTATTTGATTTTAATATATATAAACACTTAAAATTAATCTACTGTTATTTCATATCCATGTTGATTGTATTGACTTACAATTTCTTCCCAAAGTTCTTCAACACCAGTCTTTTTTAGTGAAGAAACAGGAATTACTTTTTCACTACTCTCCATTTGCAATTTCTTTCTTATAATACTTATATGCTTTTGATATTGTCCTCTAGATATTTTGTCTGCCTTAGTTGCAATAACTACACAGTTATATCCAAAATGTTTTATCCATTCGTACATAAGTTTATCGTCTGCTGTAGGTTCATGTCTAATATCTACAAGTAGGAATATAGAACATAATTCTTGTCTACTTTCTAGATATCGTTCCATTATACCTCCCCATTTTTCTTTTTCAGATTTGGCTATTTTAGCATACCCATATCCTGGAAGGTCTACAAAATAAAATTCGTTATTTATAAGATAAAAATTTATAGTTCTAGTTTTTCCTGGTGTTTGACTAGTTCTAGCAAAGTTTCTTCTATTAAGTAATGTATTTATTATTGATGATTTTCCAACATTTGACCTACCAGCCAGAGCTATCTCTGGGATACCTTCTGCTGGATACTGTGATTTATTCACAGCACTCATAGTTATCTCTGAACTTCTAATTTTCATTTTTTTCACCACTCTTTAATAAAGCTTGTTCTAATACTTCATCCATATGCTCTACAAGTACAAACTCCATCTTTTCTTTTACATTTTCTGGTATCTCATCTAAATCAGCTTCACACTCTTTAGGAATTAGAACTTTTGTTATGCCAGCTCTATGAGCTGCTAATAGTTTTTCCTTAACTCCTCCTACAGCTAACACTCTACCTCTTAAAGTTATTTCTCCTGTCATAGCTATATTACCTGGTACAGGTCTCTTAGTAAGTGCTGAAATCACTGCAAGTGCCATAGTTATACCAGCTGATGGTCCATCTTTTGGAACAGCACCTTCTGGGATGTGTATATGAATATCATTAGTTTTATAAAAATCAGGGTCTATATCAAACTTGTCCACTATTGATCTTATATAAGAAATACCTGTCTTAGCAGATTCTTTCATAACATCTCCTAGTTTTCCAGTTAATACAATTTCACCCTTTCCTTTAAGCACATTTACCTCTACTTCAAGGGTAACTCCACCAACTGCTGTCCATGCAAGTCCATTTACAAGCCCTATTTGAGGATTAAGCTCTGCAAGTTGGTATTTAAACATATCTTTTCCAAGATATTTTTCTAAGTCAGACTTATTTACAACAACTTCTTCAAGTGTTGGGTCCTCAACATATTTTTTGGCAATTTTTCTACAAACTTTACCAATAGTTCTTTCTAATGTTCTTACTCCAGCTTCTCTTGTATAATGATTTATTATGCTTCTTAAAGTTTCATCATCCATTTTTACAAAATTCTCTTTTAAAGCATGCTCTTTAATTTGTTTTGGAAGTAAGTATTGTTTTGCTATATTTAACTTTTCTTCTTCTATATATCCAGATACTTCTATTACTTCCATTCTATCCAATAATGGTCTTGGAATATTGCTTAAACTGTTTGCTGTTGTAACAAATAGTATCTTTGATAAATCAAAAGGTATTTCTAAATAGTGGTCCACAAAATCCTTATTTTGCTCTGGGTCCAATACTTCCAGCATAGCTGAAGCTGGGTCACCTTTATAATCTGCTGCCATTTTATCTATCTCATCAAATAAAAACACAGGATTTTTAGTCTGAGCTTCTTTGACTCCATTAATTATTCTTCCTGGAATAGAACCTACATAAGTCCTTCTGTGTCCTCTTATTTCGGCTTCATCTCTAACGCCACCTAAAGATATTCTTACAAATTTTCTATTTAATGCTCTTGCTATTGATTTGACTATAGATGTTTTCCCTGTCCCTGGAGGTCCAACTAGACATATTATAGGACCTTTAAGTGATTTAGCAAGAGTTCTTATGGCTAAATACTCTAATATTCTTTCTTTAACCTTCTCCAGCCCGTAATGGTCCTCATCTAGTATAGCTTGTGCTTTAACTATATCTAGTTTATCCTTTGTTTCTTTATTCCATGGTAATGAGAATATAGTATCCAAATAATTTCTACTTACAGATACATCTGGAGACATTGAAGATATCTTTGAAAATTTATCAATTTCTTTTTCTATTTTCTCTTTAGTAGTTTTAGGTGCTTTTATTTTTTTAAGCTTTTCTCTATACTCATCTGCTTCAGAATTTATATCTTCTTCCTCACCTAATTCCTTTTGTATAGCTTTTAATTGCTCTCTAAGATAGTATTCTTTTTGAACTTTATTCATTTGTTTTTTAACTCTTAAAGTTATCTTTTTTTCTATTTTTAATATATCTATCTCTTCTAGTAATATAGAATATATAAGTTCAAGTCTTTTCTTAATATCAAATTCTTCTAATATTTCTTGTTTCTGACTTGATTTTAGATAAATATTTGCAGCTATTGTATCTATAAATCTATCTACATCTTCTATATCAGCTAAAGATATCAATATTTCTGGTGATACTCTATTTCCAATATTTATATACTCTTCAAAAGCATCAAATACATTTCTTACAAATGCTTCAATTTCAACTTCTGTTTCACTATCTAAATTATCACTATCAAAAACAATTTCTTCTATTACTGCTCTAAAGTATCCTTCTTCTTGCTCTATTTTTTTAACTCTACCTCTTGATACACCCTCAACCAAAACACGAACTGTATCTCCTGGTAATTTTATCATTTGTTTAACTTTACAAATTGTTCCTACATGATAAAAATCCTCTTCACCTGGTTCATCAACATCTGCTTCTTTTTGAGATGTTAAAAATATAAGTTCTTCATCCATCATAGCTTGGTCTAAAGCTTTAAGAGATATTTCTCTTCCTATATCAAAATTTAATATCATATATGGAAATATTGCTAATCCCCTCAAAGGGATTAATGGTAATTCATGATCTATTTTAGTATAATTTTGTTCCATCAACATTACTCCTTTTCTAGTTTAATTATTTTGCATTTTATATTATATATTTGCACATGTTAATTTTCAACATTAACAATAACTTCTTGGCATATTATATTATTATTTTATTATGATATAATATTAATGTTAGTATACTTAGATGTTATTTATCATTTGGAGGTTTCTATTATGTTGAAATTGTTTTTAACCTTTTTAAAAATTGGTGCGTTTACATTTGGTGGTGGATACGCTATGGTTCCTCTTATACAAGATGAACTTGTAAACAAACAAAAACTTTTAGAGCAGGAAGAATTTATCGATTATCTATCCATAGCTCAAAGTTATCCTGGAGTACTAGCAATTAATATATCTGTATTATTAGGATATAAGCTTTATGGTATACCAGGAGTTCTTATATGTACCCTAGGCTCTGCTCTACCGTCATTTTGTATAGTCTTAGTATTGTCATATTTATACTTTAAAAATTCCTCATCTAAAATTCTAGATGGATTTTTTAAAGGAGTTGCGCCTGTAGTAATAGCTCTTATATTGTATTCTTTTACAAGCATGTTTAAGAAACTGCCAAAGTCTAAAACTAACATACTACTATTAATTATAGCAGTTTTATCTGTTGGTGTATTCAATATAAGTCCTATTTATTTAATAATTGGAGGAGGTGTATATAGTCTATGTCAGAAATAACACTACTCTTCTTAATATTCCTTAAAATAGGAGCCTTTAGTTTTGGTGGTGGTTATGCTATGCTACCATTTATTCAACAAGAATTTATATCTAAATACCACCTTATAACTAATCAAGAGTTCTTAGATTTACTTGCTATATCACAATCTACGCCAGGTCCTGTAGCAATAAATAGTGCTACATTTGTTGGATTTAAGACTGCTGGTTTTTTTGGTTCTTTATCTGCAACTATCGGTGTTACAGTATTTGCATTAGTAGGTTTAACCATTATATCAAAGTTATTTGCTAAGTTCAAAAATAATAAAAAGGTAGAGAATTTATTAATGGTACTTAGACCAATTACTCTAGGTTTCATACTGTCAGCCGCTTTTTCATCTGCAAAAGAAGTTAATTGGGACTTATATGGAATAATCGCATTTGCAGCATCATTCTATCTTCTATATAAGGGAAAAATTGGCTCTATTGCAATTGTATTCGTCTTTGGTATTATAGGTATTCTACTCACATTTTTATCATAATAATACCTAATTTCATATTAGCATAAAAAAAGGAGCCTTTTAAAGCTCCTTTTCATCATCTTATGCACTTTCCTCTTGATCCTTAAGTACTATGATAGGATTTACTGAGTCTTCGTTCACAGATTTCTCTGTTACTATAACCTTCTTTATATTATCTCTAGATGGTACTTCAAACATAGTTTCCATCATTACACTTTCAACTATACTTCTAAGTCCTCTAGCTCCTGTATTTCTTTCTATAGCCTTTTTAGCTATTGCACGAAGAGCATCATCTTCAAATTCTAGTTCAACATCATCTAACTCTAATAATTTCTTATATTGTTTTACTAGAGCATTTTTAGGTTGTTGTAGTATTTGCATTAGTGCATCTTCATCCAGCAATTCTAAAGTAGCTAAAACTGGTATTCTTCCTATAAATTCAGGTATTATACCATACTTTAATAAATCCTCTGGAAGTACTTTTTCATATAACTTCCCTAAATCTAATTCTTTTTTACTTTCTATCTTAGCTCCAAATCCTAGTGTCTTATCTCCACCACGTTTTTGGATTATCTTTTCTAGCCCATCAAAAGCTCCACCTAATATAAATAATACATTTGTAGTATCTATCTTTAAAAATTCTTGATGAGGATGTTTTCTTCCTCCTTGTGGTGGGACATTTGCAACAGTACCTTCTAATATTTTTAAAAGAGCTTGTTGAACACCCTCTCCACTAACATCTCTAGTTATAGATGGATTTTCAGATTTTCTTGCAATCTTATCTATCTCATCTATATATATTATACCTCTTTCAGCTTTTTCTATATCAAAATCAGCAGCTTGAATAAGTTTTAAAAGTATATTTTCAACATCTTCTCCAACATATCCAGCCTCAGTTAGTGATGTAGCATCTGCCATTGCAAAAGGTACATTTAAAGTTCTAGCTAAAGTCTGTGCTAATAATGTCTTACCAGAACCTGTAGGCCCTAATAAAAGTATATTACTCTTTTGGATTTCTATATCCTTGCTACTAGACTTTTTACTATATATTCTCTTGTAATGATTGTAAACTGCAACTGATAAAGCTTTTTTAGCTTTTTCTTGACCTATTACATAATCATTTAAGATATTCATCATTTCTTTTGGTTTTGGTAAAGATGTAGTATCTTCATCTATAGTATCTTCTATTTCTTCTTGAATAATTTCGTCACAAAGTTCAACACACTCATCACAAATGTATACATTTGGACCTGCAATTAATCTTCTTACTTGATCTTGATTTTTACCGCAGAATGAACACTTTAATTGTCGTTTCTCTTCGTATTTAGACATATTAACACCTCTCTCTATCTACGGTCTCTTTGTAAATACTTCATCTATTAAGCCATATTCCTTAGCTTCTGATGCACTCATGAAGTTATCACGTTCAGTATCCATTTTGATTTTCTCTAATGGCTGACCAGTTCTTTCAGATAATATTTCATTTAAAGTTTCTTTTATTTTTAAAATTCTCTTTGCGTGAATTTCTATATCTGTTGCTTGACCTTGAGCTCCACCTAGTGGTTGATGTATCATTATCTCACTATTTGGTAGTGCTAGTCTTTTTCCTTTTGCTCCTGCTGCCAACAAGAATGCTCCCATAGAAGCAGCCATACCTATACATATAGTACTTACATCTGGTTTGATGTATTGCATAGTATCATATATAGCCATTCCAGAAGTTATACTTCCTCCTGGAGAATTTATATATAAATGTATATCTTTGTCTGGGTCTTCAGCTTCTAAGAATAATAGCTGTGCTACTATAAGCCCTGCTGTGGCATCATTAACTTGATCTCCTAAGAAGATTATTCTGTCCTTTAATAGTCTAGAGAAGATGTCATAAGATCTTTCTCCTCTTCCTGTTTGTTCAACAACTACAGGTACTAATGCCATGGTTTCATACCCCCTTTATTCTATATAATTTACAGTAGCTTTTTTAAGCTACTGTAAATTATTTTACGCATTTAACTAAATTATATTTGCACAACATTATATACTAAACATTCTATAACGTCAACTGTATTAGTTATAGCGGTTATTTTATTAAGCTATTGTCGCACTTTCAACTAATAAGTCTATTGTCTTTCTTATTTTTATTTGTCCTTTTATATCTTCCTTATCAGCATCTCTTAAAGTAGTTTCTATTTTTTCTACTTCCATATTGTAAGCAGAAGCCATTTTTTCTAATTCAGCTTTAAATTCTTCTTCTGTTGCTTCAATTCCTTCAGCTTTAGTTATTGCTTCCAATACTAGAGAAGATTTAACTAATTTTTTAGCATCTTCTTTTCTTTCTTCTCTTAATTCTTCCATAGTTCTACCAGTCATCTCTAGTAATTGTTGTAATCCAAATCCTTGATATTGTAATTGGTAGTTAAGTTCGTTTAACATATTATCTATTTGATGTTCTACCATAACTTCTGGTATTTCTATTTCTGTATTTTCAGCAACTTTTTCTACTACTGAATTTCTAATTTCTGCATCTGCTTTATTTTTAGCTTCTTCTTCTAATTTAGCTCTTACATCTGCTTTTAATTCATCTAAAGTATCAAATTCACTAGTATCTTTAGCAAATTCATCATCTAATACAGATAATTCTTTTACTTTTACATCATTTACTTTTACATTAAATACAACTGGCTTTCCAGCTAAATCTTCTGAGTGGTATTCTTCTGGGAAAGTAACATTAACTTCAACTTCTTCACCAGCTTTTTTACCTACTAATTGCTCTTCAAATCCTGGTATAAATGTGTTTGAACCTATAACTAAGTTATAATTTTCACCTTTACCACCATCAAAAGCTACACCATTGTCAAAACCTTCAAAGTCTATTATAGCTGTATCTCCATCTTCTAAAGCTTTGTCTTCAACACTTACTAATCTAGCATTTTTTTCAACCATTTCTTGTAATTTAGCTTCAACATTTTCATCACTTACAGTATTCTCAACCTTAGCTACTTCTATACCCTTATAGTTTCCTAATTCAAACTCTGGTTTAACTTCAACATTAAGAACCATAACTAATCCATTGTCTTTGCTTATTTCTTCTATATCTAAATCTGGATTGTCTATTGGATCTATATCTAATTCCTTGATAGCTTCTGGATAAACTTCTGGGAATAACACTTCTATAGCATCATTATAGAAGATACCTTTTCCATATTGAGTTTCTATAACAATTCTTGGAGCTTTACCTTTTCTGAATCCAGGTATATTATATTTGCTTTTGCTTTTATTATAAGCCTTATTTACTGCTGCTTCAAATTTATTGTTATCTACTGTTATTTTTAAAGTAACTTTATTACCCTCTTTTTTAATTAGTTCTGCTTTCATCCTTCTAATCCTCCTAGTGATATTTATGTAATACCCGATAATGGTATCATAATTCATTCTATTTATAATTCAACCACTTAATTATATCACATAAGTTTTTTTATTTACAAGTGTTCCATTAATATCGTTGTACTTATTTGATAAAATTTAATTTTTTGAGTGTTTTTTGCTATTTTTTTAGATAAATACACCTTTATATGCGTATTTCCTCTATATTTATATCATCTTCTTCTATCTCCATAATTACAAAACTCTTATACGATACTCCTCTTGGAAGTGAAGTACTTCCAGGATTTATGTAAAGCACACCATTTTTAATTTCTCTAAATGGAGTATGAGTATGACCGAATATAACTATGTCAGCATTAACTTCAGTAGCTTTATTTTCTAACATTTGTGTTCCATATTTTACACCATACTTATCACCATGGCATAAAAATATAGTCTTATTTGCTACTTCAAAGACAAGTTCTTCTTCTATAGCATCAAAATCACAATTTCCTTTAACTGCAATAATTCCCACTTTAGTCATATTATGAAGATATCTTGAGTCTGTAAAGTTGTCTCCTGCATGAATTATTAAGTCACATTCTTCTAAATATGGTATTGTCTTTTCCATATTTTTAATCATCATATGTGTATCACTTATTATGCCTATTCTCATTACTTCACTACCCTTTTCATAAACTCTTGTTTCATAATCTTTAGTCCATTTGCTCTGTGGCTGATTGAATTTTTTATAACACTAGGTATTTCACCAAAAGTTTTATTATATCCCTTTACTATAAACAAGCTATCATATCCAAAGCCATTTTTGCCCTTTTCTTCAAAGCCTATCATTCCTTCACAAATTCCTCTTACTACAAATTCTTTTCCATCTGGAAAAACTACTGCTATTGCAGAGACAAATCTTGCATTTCTTTTACTCATTGGCACATTTTGCATGGCTTTTAATAGCTTTTCTCTATTTTCTTCATCTGTAGCATGCTCTCCTGCATATCTAGCTGAATAAACACCTGGTTTTTTGCCTAATGCATCTACCTCTAAACCAGAATCATCTGCTATAGCTATAAGTTTAGTTTTTCTAGCTATTGTTCTAGCTTTTATCAATGCATTATGCTCAAAGGTTTTTCCATCCTCTATTATTTCTATACCTGCTAAATCAACATCTTTTAGAGAATATACAGTATATTCAAAGTCCTTTAAGATTGCACCTATTTCTTCTAACTTATGAGCATTATTAGTAGCAATAACAACTTCATTGCCATAATCCATACCTAATATCTCATCTGCTATTTCACCTAAAACATCCCTTTGATGCCTTATTAGTTCTTTATTCCCTTTTTCTCCTAACTCTAACAATAAATTTAAATCTTTTCTTGAAAAAGGTTTCTCTTCACCAGTCCCCTGTACTTCTACAAACTCACACTTATCAGTCATTATTATATTCATATCTACTTGTGCTTTAGAATCTTCTTCGTAACATAAATCTAGCATATGAGTTTCATTTACTATTCCGACACTAATTGCAGATACAAAATTTGTTATTGGCATTTCTTTTAATGTTTTTGCTTTATATAATTTATAGATTGCTTCTGCAACTGCTACAAACGCCCCAGTTATAGATGCAGTTCTAGTTCCACCATCAGCTTGAATCACATCACAATCTACCCAAATAGTTCTTTCTCCTAATTTATTTAAGTCTATAACAGACCTTATCGCTCTTCCTATTAACCTTTGTATCTCTTGAGTTCTTCCGTCGATTTTTCCTCTAGATGCGTCCCTTATTTTTCTCTGTTGAGTTGCCCTTGGTAACATTGAATATTCAGCATTTATCCACCCAGTACCACTATTTCTCAAAAAAGGAGGTACTTTTTCTTCCACTGATGCAGTACATATAACCTTTGTCTCTCCCATTTCTATAAGAACAGAACCTTCTGCGTACTTTGTATAATTTCTAGTAATCTTTACAGGTCTTATCTGTTCATTAGTTCTATCATAACTTCTGGTCATTTTTTATATCCTTTCCTAATCCTTATATATTTTATAAATTTATTTTTATAAGTTTTAATTTTATTAATCTCATATAATGTCATTTTTCATAATTCGATAGCTTACTGAACTATTCTATCATTAATTATAGTAGTTTTCTACTAAATTAAGTGACTTTTTAGCCCTCTAATATAGCTTTTACTTCATCTTTCGATAATAAAGTTAATAATTCTAAAAATCTCTCTTCATCTATAACTTTAATTCCTAAATCATTTGCTTTTGTAAGTTTAGAGCCAGCTTCTTCTCCAGCTAAAACAAAAGTTGTCGATTTACTTACACTAGATGTAGCTTTTCCACCTCTTTTTTCTATCATATCTTTTGCATCATTTCTTTTTAATGTAGGAAGTGTACCAGTCAATACTATTTTCATTCCTTCAAATATTCTTTCTACTGTTTCACCTGTATTTTCTAATGATTTTGTATTTACTCCTACACTTTTTAGTTTTTCTATGACATTTATATTTTTATCTTCCTTAAAAAACTCAACAACACTATTTGCCATTATACTCCCAAATTCCTCTAAATCTTCTAATTGCTCAATTGTTGCAGAAATCACATCATCTAAATCTTTAAATTTTGAAGCAAGTATCTTAGCTGCCTTAACGCCTATAAATTTAATTCCTAAACCATTTATAAGTCTCCATAAATCATTTTCTTTTGACTTTTCTATTGAATTTATTAAATTATCAGCAGATTTTTCACCCATTCTTTCTAAATCAACTACATCTTCCTGTTTTATATAATATAAATCAGACACATCTTGAATTATTTTTTCATTTAGCAACAATGTAATTATAGATTCTCCTAAACCATCTATATTCATCGCGTCTCTTGATACAAAATGTATAATTCCCCTTCTTATTTGAGCTGGACAAGACATATTTATACACTTTACAGCAGCTTCTCCTTCTAATCTTACTGTTGGTTCTGAACAAACAGGGCATTTTTCTGGCATTTTAAAATCTACTTCCTCCCCAGTACGAGCTTCTTTTATAACTTCTAAAACTTGAGGTATTATATCTCCTGCTTTTTGAACCAATACTGTATCATTTATTTTTATGTCCTTCTCTTTTATATAGTCTTCATTATGAAGTGTTGCTCTACTTACAGTAGTACCAGCAAGTCTAACTGGTTCAAGTACTGCTGATGGTGTTATTGTACCAGTTCTTCCAACTTCTACTATTATATCTACTATTTTAGTTTTTTTCTTTTCTGCTGGAAATTTATATGCAATTGCCCATCTTGGGCTCTTTGCCGTATATCCCATCTCTTCCCTTTGTTTTATATTATTTACTTTTATTACCATTCCATCTATCTCGTATTCTAAATTACCTCTATTTTCTGTCCAATGTTCAATATGTTCGATAACTTCATCTATATTTTTACAAACTTTATAATTTTGACTTACTGAAAAGCCTAGCTTTTCTAAATATTCTAAGGATTCGCTGTGACTTTTTAAGTCATAATCTTCTATATTTTCCATATTGAATACAAATATATCTAGTGGTCTCTTTGCAGTTAATTTTGAGTCTAATTGTCTTAATGAACCTGCTGCAAGATTTCTTGGATTAGCAAATAGTGGTTGTTCCTGTTCTTCTTGTTGTTCATTCACTTTTCTAAAGTTATCTTTTGATATATAGACTTCTCCTCTAACTATTAACTCTTTTTTTTCATCTATTTTAAGAGGTATGCTTTTGACCGTCATTAAATTTTGAGAAATATCTTCTCCCACAATCCCATCACCTCTAGTTGCTCCTTTTTCAAACGCTCCATTATCATAGGTAAGACCTACTGAAAGCCCATCTATTTTAAATTCAACAACATATTCAACATTGTCTCCCACATAATCCTGAACTCTCTTATCAAAATCTCTCAAATCTTGTTCTGAAAAAGCATTTGATAAACTCAGCATAGGAGTTTTATGTACAATTTGATTAAATTTATCTAATGGCTTACCTCCTACTCTATTTGTTGGAGAATCAACTCTCTTTAGTTCTGGATTTTGTTCTTCCAAAGATATTAGTTCTTTCATTAGCTTGTCATATTCGTAGTCCGATATCTCTGGGCTATCTTGGTTATAATACCTTTCATTATGATAGTTTATTTGTTCTATAAGTTTATTAATTTCATTTTTAACGCTCACTCTTAGCACCTCTTCATATTTTTTAAATTGAATCATTTTAAAATTTCCCTATAATTAATTATTTCCTATTTATATATTTTTTAGTATATCACTTTTTTGACTTTAAATTTATTACAAAAAAAACTCTTATAGTATCTCTAACAATACCAATAAGAGTTTTTTATTTTCATTAGAATTTTTATATATTTAATAACCTTTTGATATATCTACAACATTATCTACAGGTTTATTTTCTATTATATAATGTTTTAAATTATTATAGACCATATTAAATGTTCTCTCTTTATTTTTATCAGACACCCAAGAGTTATGAGGAGTTACTATAACATTTTCAAGCTCCCATAGTTTATTATCTTTACTTAAAGGCTCACTTTCAAATACATCTAACGCTACACCTCTAAACTTCTCTACACAATCTTCTAAATCTTTCTGATTAATGGTGTTTCCTCTACCTACATTAATAAATACAGAACCTTCTTTCATAAGATTAAACATATCTTTATTTACTATTCCGTCTGTACTCTTTGTAGAAGGCATTGCTACGACTATTATGTCACATTCCTTAAATACAACATCCATATCTTCAGTAGAAAAACACTTGTCGAAGTATTTTTTATTACTTCCATCAGTATTGACTCCCCATATTTCTACACCAAAGGCCTTTAACCTTTTAGCTGCTTCTGATGATATAGTTCCTGTTCCAAGAAATCCAACCCTTTGACCATATAATTCTGATACAGAAAAATCCATTTTCCATTCTTTATTTTTCTGTTGTTTAAAAAATTTTGCACTATTTTTATAAATTTCTAAAATATACATAACAATGCTTTCACCAATAGGTATACTATACCCGCCTCTATTGTTAGCTATTTTGATATCTCTTTTTAACACATCTTCTTTTGGTATTTGGTCTATACCTACACTTGTTGTTTGTATATATTTTAAATTTTCCATTTTGGAAATATCTAGTCTGTCAAAAGGATTATATGTAACTAGCACATCTGCAGTGTTTACATCTTCATTATTTTCTATACTATCTTCAGAATAATGTATAACATCATATCCTAATTCATTTATTTTTTTAAATTTTTCTTCTCCATAATTTATTGTAAATAATACTTTCATTTTACTTTCCTCCATCCACTTATATTAAGATTTTTATATCTTACAGTATAATATGATACTTAACACATATTAGTTAAATTTATTAGAAGATGGTTCTAAAAACTAATTTACTTATGCTCAATTGTTTTTCCTGAAGACATAGCATTGCGTTCTTGAACTAAATTTTCTATTAAATTATTTAATGTCCAATCAATAGATGTCTCTGTTACCATTGCTGTAAAAGGTCTATTTATTCTTACTTTTTTCAATCCTTCTAAAAATGCATTTACTTGTGTGCTGGAAATATTATTAAATATTACAGACTTACTTTTAATTCCATTATCACATTCACTTGATATATTCCCATCCAAAATATCTCTTACTATGTTTTCACCATTTTTATCACTTAAAATGATATGGTCTCTTATTCCAGCAAAATTACTAACATTTTTAATTAATGATAATTCTTTTTGATTAAAATTTACAAACATAATACATTTCCTGCTGTGTATTTTATCTAGATTATTATTATTTATTTTTTCAAATGACATTTTATCCATCCTTTCATTTATCTATATATTTTAATTTACCCTATCTATTTAAAATAATCAATTTTTACAGATAATTTTTATATTAATACCCCAAATTACATACAACTAATTCATCTATCCAAAACTAATATATAAATTTAGAATAATTAGATTAATATTTACAAATTATAATCTAAAGGAGAGATATCATACCATGAAGACACTACTAAACAAAAATTTTAGCATTAAAAACTTTTCATCTGCTTGGATTATAGTACTTGGTTGCATGTTGATACAAGCTATACCATTTAGTATTGTAGCAAGTATACAGCCTCAGTTTATAAGTTATGTTGTAGAAGGAGAAGGTTTTAGATTAGCATCTTTTTCTCTAATATTTACTTTTGGTACTATTGCTTCAGCAATTGCTTCACCATTTATAGGTAAATTATTTTCCAAGGTCAATGTTAAGATATTATATTTATTAGGCTGTATAATTTCTAGCATTGGTTTTGCTACATTTTCTATATGTACTGAACTATGGCAATTTTATACAGTATCATGCATCGTACAAATTGGAGCTACAATTATATCTGCGATAGGAATACCAATTTTAATAAGTGCTTGGTTTGATGAAAAAAGTAAAGGAAAAGCTATGGGCTTTGCTTTTGCTGGTGGCTCTATTGGTAGTATATTTCTACAACAACTTGTAGTTCGTTCATTAGCATCTCAAGGATATAGCCGTTCTTATCTAACATTTGGAATTGTAGCACTAATAGTTGGTATACCTGTGACATTATTTATGCTTAAAATGCCTAAAGATACTAATGAGAAAATAAACTCTAAAATAAAAAATGATGAAACACCTAATAAAATAACCCCTTCAGTATGGGGTTATACGTTAAAAGAGGCTAAAAAGAATAAATATTTTTGGATTATGACAATTGGATTTGCTTTTGTAGGTATATATGTTTCATCATTATCTGTACAATATCCGACCTACCTTAGAAATTATATAAATCCAATTTTAATAGGAACAGTAGGTTCCACTTTTGCATTATTTGCTCTTATTGGTAATTTATTTGGAGGATTATTGTTTGATAAATTTGGTCAAATAAAACCACTGATTATATCTTTTATATTTGTACTTATAGCTACTTTATCATTACTATTTGTCGATAAATCTTCTAATCTTGCATTTGTATTTGCTATTTTAAAGGGTCTTTCTGTATTTGCTTATATGATAGGACCTGCTTATTTAACTGGTGCTTTTTTTGGTCAAAAGGAGTTTGGCAGTATTTTTGGCATTGTTCAGTTAATTTTTGCAATTGGATTTGCACTTGGTTCAACATTATTTGGATTACTCGTTGATAATTTTGGCTATAAATTCTCTTGGTCTATTATAATTTTATCAGTTATAGTCGCCTATGCCTTACTTATCACAGCTTCTATGGGAATGACAAAGTTAAATAAGAAAAGGTTAGATAAATTGGCACAATAATTAATTCTTAATCCCTATAAAAATTATACAAAAAAGATGGAGACTCTAATAACAACTAGAACTCCATCTTTTTATTAATTATATTATAATATAGCTAACTTTCTTTTATTTTTAACAGTATTATCTATATCCTCATCTTTAACTATAGTAAATGCTTTTGTTGGACATACATTTACACATGCTGGTCCTTCTGGTGAATCTATGCAAAAATCACATTTGTTTGCTGTCATTCTTTCTCTAAAGCAAAGCTTTCCTTTGTCTATATCTTTTAGTGTAACTATATCTATTGCTCCTATAGGACATGCCAGCATACAAGTCTTACATCCTATACAATTTTCTTCATTTATTTTTATTGTATTACCCACCCTAACTATACCACCATTTGGACAGGCCTTTGCACAAGGAGCATCCTCACAATGTCTACATTGTATTGGAGCACTAACTTCCTTTGTTTTTATGACAGAAAGTTTTGGATTAAAGTTTATCTCGTCTGGACTTTTGTAAAAAATATCTTCATCTGAATGTGCAACCACACATCCTATCATACAAGTTCTACATCCTATGCACTTATCAGGGTCTGCTATAACAAAATAATTCATTACTTAGCCACTTCCTTTCCTATACAGTATGTAGTGTGTAATAAATGATGAGATTTTTCTCCTAATGGCTCCACTAGATATTCATCATATAATTTTTTAATGTCAGAATTTTCATGAGATTTTCTAATTGCCAAGTGTTCATCATGCACATATGTTGCTTTTGTTCTATTTTCATAGGCTAATTCTTTATATTCTTCTAGTAAAATTTTTGGCTGACCTCCACCACTTACACATCCAACAGGACAAGTCATAACCTCTATAAAATCTATATCCAACTTTCCTTTTTCTAAATCTTCAAGTACTGGTATTACATTTTGCAGTCCACTTACTACACCAACTCTTAAGTCTAAATCACCTACCTTAATAGTTGATTTTCTAAAACCACTTTCTCCTCGTACTTGTTTTACTTCTACATTAGGTATGCTTTCTCCAGTTATAAGCTCATAACCTGTTCTTATAGCTGCTTCCATAACTCCACCAGTAACACCAAATATAGTTCCAGCTCCACTGTAACTACCTAAAGGGCTGTCAAACTTTTCTTCTCTTAAATTTTTAAAATCAATTCCCATGTCTTTTATTAGGTAAGCTAGTTCTCTAGTAGTTAACACTACATCTACATCTCTATATCCACTAGAATCCATCTCTTCTCTATCACATTCATACTTTTTACATGTGCATGGCATTATAGAAACACTAAATATTTTAGATGCATCCACATTATTTATTTCTGCGCCATATGTCTTAAATATTGCGCCACCCATCTGTTGAGGTGATTTACAAGAAGATAAGTGATTAGTTAACTTAGGATAATTTTTTTCCATAAATTTAACCCAAGCTGGACAACAAGATGTAAACATTGGAAGAGTTCCACCTTCTGTAACCCTCTTAATTAACTCACTACCTTCTTCCATTATAGTTAAATCAGCTGCGAAATTAGTATCATAAACTCTATCAAATTTTAATGCTCTAAGCGCTGCTGCCATTTTTCCAGCACCTAAATATCCTAGATAGTATCCAAAATCCTCTCCCAAAGCTACTCTAACTGCTGGTGCACATTGAACCATAGTAAATACATCTGGGTCACTTAAAGCTTTTTTTACCCTATCTACATCGCATACATTATGTGCTGCGAATATAGGTTCATTTATTGATTCTGGTATTTTTCGTTCTTGTTTTTTATCTTTCAAAAACTCAAATCCTTCATCTATAACTGAAGCATACGATTTACAAGTTTGAACACATTGACCACACATAACACATCTATCTAAGTTTATCTCTTGTGGTTTTCCTTCTTCCCCCTCAATAGCATTTACTGGACATACCTTTGAACATTCTCTGCATCCAGTACATAAATCTTTATCTATATTTATTATCATAAACGTCACCCCTTTATCCTTTATTTATTTGTCAACAATAAACTAAGTGCAGCTTGTCTATTCTTAGCTTTTTTGTCATCTATTGGAGTAACAAGTTTTAATGCATCTTGAGGACATGCGCTTATACAAGCTATTTTTTCATTGTCTTTACATAAATCGCACTTATACGCTATTTTTTTATTTTCTTCCAAAATTACTTGTTCTACTTCTTTACCATCTTTATATTGTGGAAGTAAATCTATAGCTCCAAAAGGACATGCTAGGAGACAAGTTTTACACCCTATACACTTTTCTTCATTAACAAACATGACATTGTTCTCTTTGTTTATAGCTTTTTGTGGACATGAATTTAGACAAGGAGCATCTTCGCAATGTCTACATTGTATTGGCATACAGAAAGTATCACCTTTTACTAAATAGAGTCTAGGTATAACTGGTATGTCAACTGTCCCAACCGTATATCCTACATTATTATGTTGGTTATGCATTGTAAAACAAGCTACTTCACAAGATCTGCAACCTGTACATTTACTTGGGTCTGCTATTACAAAAGAGCCTATTTTATTATTCATATTATCCCACCTTTCAATTTGTATATTTCTAAGTCCCTAGTTATTTTTATTATATATATTTATATATTTTAGTGTTTTTTCAATACTTATATTTCGCTTGCATTTTTTACACAAATTATATTTATTGGCATATACTTTGTCAGTATCATCAATTACTACTCCACACACTTCACATCTTGAATATTTTTTTTCTTCTTTATTAGCATACATACGCTTCAGTCTCACTTTTTGATAACTCTCTGTGAATTTGCATAGATATTCATTCGTCTTCCTCTTACAAATCCAATAAGAGTTATATTTAATTTTTTAGAAAGCTCTATTGATAAATTAGTTGGTGCTGATTTTGATATTACAATAGGAATTTGAGTCATAGCTGCCTTTAGTATCATCTCTAAAGATATTCTCCCACTTACAACTACAGTTTTATCTTTTAGTGATATTTCATTTAAAACACAAAACCCTATTGCTTTATCCATTGCGTTATGCCTTGCTACATCTTCACAGGTCACTATTTTTTTATCATTATCAAATATGGATACACTATGTACTCCACCTGTATTTTTAAATAATTCTGACGAATTTAAGTTTTTATCCATTATACTGTAAATCGCATCATAATTTATTTTTATATTACTCTCTACAGGAGCACAACTTATATAGTCTAGTGAGTTTAAAAATATAATTTGTTCCTCTTCATCCTTATGTCTCTCTTGAATAGTTACTTTTGTAACACGTTCCTTATCATTTATTTCTATATCTAATATGTCTTTTTTATTTTCTATATATCCCTTTGTTCTCAAAAAACCAACTACAAGCTCTTTTAAATTATATGGTGTACATAAAAATGTATTTATGTATTTATCATTTAAAATAAAGCTAAGTGGATATTCTGCAATTATTTCTTCATATTCATTTGATAAATCATGTTCATTTATTTTGCTTATTTCTAATTTAAAAGAATTCATGTATTCATAATCTACTAAACTATAACTGTTTTCAAAAACTTCACCTTTACTATTTTCTTGGGACTTAGTTTTTGAGTATATATTCTCCATAAGATATTTGCCCTTCCGCTTTTTATAAATCTTTAATCTAATAACTACTAAACATTTGTGGCAGTCATTTTATCTTTAAGACTTTGATATTCTTCTCTTACACATTTCTCTGCTAACTCTTGGTCATCAAGTTTTTCAAGTTTAACAGCACAATATTTGTATTCTGGTGTTTTAGATATAGGGTCTAAGTTTGCTATTGTAAGCTCATTACAAGCTCCAACCCACCACTGATAAGTCATATATGTTGCTCCTTCTTTAACTCTGTCAGTTACTGTTGCTCTTGTTATTACACTTCCTCTTCTTGAACTAATTCTAACTAGTTCATCATCTTCAATTCCTAATCTATCTGCATCATTACAATTTATTTGAACACGACCTGGCTCATCTTCTAATGAACTAAGTGTTCTACAGTTACCAGTCATAGTTCTTACTGAATAGTGACCAACTTCTCTCACAGTACATAAACTAAATGGATACTCATCATCTTCAACTTCCATAGGAGGTCTCCATTCTGCAGCAAATAAATTACCTCTTCCATTAGGAGTAGAGAATTTTTGTCCTTCATATAGATACATAGTTCCTTTGTCTTCCATACTTTCACTCTTACAAGGCCATTGAACAGAACCTTGAGCCTCTATTTTTTCATAAGTAGCGCCTAAGAAATTTGGACATAATGCTCTTAGTTCATCCCATATTTCTCTAGTATTTTTGTAGTTCATAGGATATCCCATTGCTGTAGAAATTTCACTTATAATTTGCCAGTCTGGTTTTACATCTCCTTGTGGCTCTATAGCTTTTCTCATCAATTGGAATCCTCTATCTGCACATGTATATACTCCATCATGTTCGCCCCAAGAAGTAGCTGGCAGTATAACATCAGCATGAAGTGCTGTCTTATTCATAAATATATCTTGAACAACAACAAACTCTAACTCATCTAAAGCCTCTCTAACTTCTGATGCATCTGGGTCACTTTGTACTGGGTCTTCCCCAAATATATAATAAGCTTTAAGCTTCTTCTCTTTTAACACTAAATTTGGAACTTGAGTTAAACTATATCCATTATTAGGAGATAACTTTACTCCCCAAGCATTTTCAAATTTTTCTCTTATCTTATCATCAGTTACATTTTGATAACCAGGATATACATTAGGAAGAGCCCCCATATCACAAGCTCCTTGAACATTATTTTGTCCACGTACAGGTCCTATTCCAACGCTTTCTCTACCAAAATTACCTGTAAGTAGAGCAATTGATGCAAGCCCTTTAACTACATCAACAGCTTGACCAAATTGGCAGACACCCATTCCATAAAGTATCATTGCTTTCTTACCTTTTGCATATTCTCTCATAGCTCTTCTTATAAGTTCTTCTGGAATTCCTGTCAGCTTCTCAGCATATTTAGCTGTATATGGTTTAACAATTTCTTTGTACTCATCAAATCCTTGTGTATGGTTTTGAACAAAGTCTTTATTGTAAAGACCTTCTTCTATTAAAACGTTTCCAAAAGCATTTACTAAAACCATATTTGTTCCACCCTTTATAGGTAGATGTATATCAGCAATTCTTGCAGACTCAGTTAATCTAGGGTCAGTAACAATTAACTTAGCTCCATTTTTCTTAGCTTTAATTATTCTATTTGCAACTATTGGATGTGAATCTGCTCCATTATATCCAAATATGAATAAAACATCTGCGTTTTCTATTTCTGGTATAGAATTAGACATTGCACCACTACCTAATGAGTAAGCCAGACCGGCTACAGATGGTGCATGTCAGACACGAGCACAATGGTCAACATTATTAGTTCCTATTGTAGCTCTCATAAATTTTTGCATTATATAATTTGCTTCATTACCAGGCCCTCTTGCAGAGCCTGTTCCCATAATAGAATCAGGACCATATTTTTCTTTAATTTCGTTTAATCTTGAAGCTGTATAACTTATAGCTTCATCCCATTCAACCTCTTCTAACACACCTTGTTTTCTTATCATTGGTTTTTTTAGTCTAGGTGTTAAAATTTTAGGGTCATTTAGAAAATCCCATCCATAACGACCTTTTAAACATAAACTTCCTTGATTTGTTCTACCATCAGCTGGCTCTGCTTTTAATATCTTGTTATCTTTTACTACTAGATATAATTGGCATCCAGCTCCACAGTATGGACAAACTGTTAAAATTTTCTTCTCCATACATTTCCCCCCTTAGATTTATCCCCTGATGAGTAAAATTTACCTTAAAGATAATAAAGTACTTTTATAATATGCAAAATTTACAAATATTTTGCAATATTATCTATTAAATTCAACAATTTTCTCACAATTCCTTTTAAATTTCAAAAAAAATATGTCATAACAGTCCTTATATTTTAATCGCCTAATTAAAATATTATAGTTCTTATGACATATTTTTTACTATATGCTTATTTAGATTTATCTAATTTTCACTTAAAATGGCATTTCTACCAATTCTATTTTTCATTCTATAGTGAGTGATTACAGTAAAGATACCACTTCCAATCAGAATCAAATAGTACATAAATCCACCATATAAAAATACTGCATAACCCATTAGAGGTTGAGGAAATACTGATTTAAATATAGTGAAAAATGCTAATTCATTAGCTCCTACATTACCAGGTGTTGGTATTGGAGATATTGCCATATATAAAAAAGCTTGTAGTGTTAATATATAAATATAACTATAACCTTGTAAATTAAATGCTTTATATATCCAAAATGATACACTAAAGTAAGCACTTAATTGAATAAAAGTCACTATAATAGTTAAAATCAATACTTTTTTATTTTTAGCAAAAAAACTTATTGCTTTACTATAATCATCTATAAAATTTTCTATAGAGTCTACTTTACTCTCTAGGAATCTTAAAAACTTAAATTTTGATAAATATTTTACTGAAACTCTCATAAAATATTTTATTTTTTGAGGATTTAAAATAACTAAAATTATCATAATTAAAACAAATGAATTAATTGCTATTCCTAGAAACACTAAGGGCATGATTACTTTCATTTGTTTTTCTAGCATAGCTAGATTCATTAATACTAATATTGTGCAATAAACAGTAACTACTATTTGAAAAATAATAGACTTATTTGTAACAACTGCACTTGCTTTACTAAGTGGCATTTTGCATTTTTTAAGTACATATATTTGTACTGGTTGGCTTCCTGAAGCAAATGGAGTTATTAGATTATAATAAAATCCCATAATGGCTAGCTTGAAACCAATAAATCTAATATTGACTTTGTGAGTACTTTCTATAATTATCTTCATTACTAATCCTTCAAGCATTATGTGAGACATTATTGCCAAAGCCCCTACAAATAAAAACTTTTTATCTACCATAGTTATAACATTTGATAACATCTTAATATCTAATGTTTTAAATACCAAGTAAATTGTTATACCTATTAATAAAAATAAAAATGTATACTGTAGTAGACTCTTTCTAATATTTTTTAGTTTATCCATTAGAAAAACCATCCTTTGCTCAAGATTTATATTAAACACCATATTATTAGTATACACTACTAATATTAATATTTTATAACAAAATACCTTACAATTTTGTAATTTACAAAAAATATTAATCTATAAATTAAATTTTAATATATAGATTAATATTTTACAAACATTTTGTAGATATATAATGTATTTGCACTGAGTAATACTTTATTATATCCACTTATATCCTATCCCCCATACAGTCTCTATTGTATAAATATCATAAGATTTCAACTTGCTTCGTATATTTTTTATGTGTTCTGTAATAACACTTATATCACTTTCTCCATCAAATCCATATATATGCTCATATATTCTTTCTTTTGAAAAGACTTGTCCCTTATTTTTTGCTAGAAATTCACATATTAGGTACTCACTCTTAGTAAAATTTATCTTATTATTATCAACAGAAATTTCTTTTCCCAAAAAATTAAATTGAACATTTGATATAGTTAATGAATTTTTTTTCTCTCTATTTTCTCTTCTCAAATGAGCATTTATTCTGGCTCTTAACTCACCTACACCAAAAGGCTTTGTAATATAATCATCTGCCCCTATACCAAGACCATACATAACATCACTTTCCATATTTTTAGCTGTCAAAAACAATATTGGACAATCAACCTTATTTCTTATAATTTTACATACTTCAAAACCATCCATTTTGGGCATCATTACATCTAATATTATTAGATTAAAAGGATTATAATCAATATCAAAAATGTTTTCTACATCACTAATTACCTTTACTTCATGCCCATCTCTTTTTAATATATTTTCAATTAACTTTAACATATCTAATTCATCATCTACTACTAGTATCTTAGACATACTAACACCTCCATTACATCTTTAATGACACCTTAATTTATATATTTAGTTATATCTTTATAAATTTATATAAAATCTCATACTATTATATTATAACTTAAAGCAATTAATTAATATTTTATAGCAGAATCATTTTAACACTTCAAACATAAAAAATTTATATTTTAAACACTTAATATTTATTTTACATAGATTCCTTTAAATAGCAAAATTTATTTATTAATTTAATATTGTAATATTCTGGATATATAATAAAATCAATAATAAGAAAACTTTTTATAAATATATACATAGGTCTTTAAATCGGAGGAAAATATTATGGATAAAAATATCAAAACAAGTAATTATAATGTTCCATTTGATTATGCACGAAAAAAACTCAAAGAATTAGACCCTCATACAATTAGTAATTTAAGTAATATTGACTTTAATAGTGATTCAAGCAAATTTACTATTGATTTTTTTGGTAGACAGTATATAGTTGATTATCCGAGTGGAGAAGTTTGGAATAGCAATGGAAGTCTCTGTAAAAATTTCGAACTTAAGATTCTAATGCTTAGGTATTTGTGTAATTCTAAAGGTATACCTCTTACAAATAAATATATAACTTTTAAAGAAATTCCTGGAGGCAATGTCTATTATCCTAACTTTCTAAATAGAACTCTAGCAAGACTTTCAGAAATCTTTACATCTAAAATAGATAAATATAAACTGGTCATGGAGAATATTGGAGCTGAAAAAGTAAAGATGGGTGACCTAGCTTATAAGTTTACATACATAGGTAATACTTCTATGATATTTATACTTTGGTTTGGAGATGATGAATTTCCACCAAATTCAAATATATTATTTGACTCTAATATAATTTATTATTTTAATGCAGAAGACTTAGCAGTTGTTCCTGACACAGCTATAGATGCAATTTTGAATAAAGTAAATCAATTATAAACATTGATACTATTGTAGTAGAATTCTTGATAAATTTAGTCAGAATCTAATATGAAATGGAGTTAAGAAATGAACGTAGAAAATCAATATTTATCAGATAAGGTAAACCAAGTGCACTAGCTACAACACACTACTATGAGATATTAGAAAATCTAGAAAAAAGATAATGTTATTATACACAAATAAGTATAGCTTCTTTGTATTTTTTAAAGCTGCTATACTTATTTAAAATGATGTTACATAAAACATGTTAAACTGGCTGGTCTAACCGATTTAAATATTATTGTTTACTCTTTCCAATTTGTAACACAATCTCATAATTTAACTTACTTCTCCTTAGGTCAACTCCAGATATACTTTTTATCATCCCACAGTCTAACATGTCTTCAAAGACCTTTCTAGATATGCCAAGCTTCTCACGTAATAACGTGGATACCTTTAATTGACATGGATACTTACTTGCAATACGAATTTGTGTAGAGTCATCAATACAAATATCTTGACCTACTATTTTATATTCTGGGATGCCAACTTTCGCCCCATTTCTATGTAAAAACTCAACATTCATAGCATATTGTTTAACAAGATTATAATCATTCGTATAAAATTGTTCTAATATCTCTGGATTTAAGTTTTTTGGATTAATACGAGAATATATGGTTGAATTCCATGTTGAATCACAATTTGAGCATTTATATATTAACCAAATATCTAAATACTTATGTTGGGCATTCACTCTAAATAAATCTGAACAGATGTATTCAGTCTTTTTCCCACATTTTTTACAGTACCTAATTACTGGCAATTGGGATTTATACTCAATCTCCCAAGTAATTTTTTGCATAAATACATTTTCCTTTCTATAATATTGCTAAAATAGAAAGTCGTGAAAAGGTGGAATATAATCAAGCATTTTTTTCAAAACAGTACCTCCTAATTTTTAATAAATTTAAATTTCAATTACACACTTATATAATAAATTATTTTCTCTTAATATAGACACTACTGCTGAATTTTCTTATTATATAAGCTTCTGAAATTAATTAAATTATAGCATCCACTAAAAAAAAACTATACCTTAAACATTTTTAACAAAAGAAAATAAGCCAGTATAGTTATATAACTATACTGGCTTATATTTAAATATCTTTTCTTTTTTCTTGTAATATAATTCTTTGAATACTCTTCAAAGACAGATAATATTTTTCTGATAAATACTGCAAATCATGACCAACTTGATAATCTTCATAAATTTGCATATTTCTAATTGTTAAATCTTCACGAGTAGATGTATTACTTCCCCATTCTCTTTTATTGTTTGATTTTCTGGGAATATAAATACATTCTCCATCCACATATTCTTGTATCAATTCAAGTAATTCTTCTGGTAATATATGTATTGCTTTTTTATAGCTCATTTTGCTCTCCTATTAAACAGTAATTTTTTATTAGGAATAGCAAAGGGCTATCTGTATATTAAATTTTATAGTTGCAATAGCCCTTGCTATGCAAAAATAAAGATTAAATCAAGCATAAAGTCTCACCCCTCCTTATATCACAGCGATACATATAAGTCTATCAATAGCACAAATAGTTGTCAATCAACATAATTTCTTTATTTTTTATTTATATTTGTAGTTTATTATATATCAAATTAGAATTGTTAATTAAAAAAAAACTTTTACATTGATGGGTTTATTACTGAACATGGAACTCCAACTATACATTTTCCACAGATATCACATCCACCTATATAAGAATATTTTTTCTCATTTATCATACACATTTCATAACACTTATTTCTATCAAACCCATCTTCTTTTAAAGCTTCTTTCACACATTTACTTACACACTTTTTACAACTATTATTATGTTTATACAAGCAGTATTCCTTTTCTGGTCTTTTAGTTGGTTCTAACTTTAAGCTTGTGATTATACTTCCTATCCTTCCACAACATCCTTTTTCTGTAATAAGCATATTGTTTAGACCAAAAGTTCCAAGACCTGCTATGAATGCTACATGTCTTTGTGACCAATCACTAATCAATTTATCATTATCAAAATTATATGACCCAGGAATAGCATAGGAGTCAAATCCCATGTTGCCTAGCTCTTCACATAAAAAATTATTTAAATCGGAAATCAATTTATTAGTTTCTATATAAGCTCTTGCCCAACTTTCTGAACATTCGAGCCCTCCAATATTACTATTATTTATGTTTTTATCAAAGGGTATAAAATATGTAATTATAGTCTTACCATCTTTTAAAAAATCTTTTGGCATAGCATGAGATGTTCCTACAATATTTTTTAACTGATAAAACATTTCATCTTCAGCAGAAGCATAGGCAAATAAAAGCTCTTGCCACTTTTGAGTCACATCATTTGAATTATAATAATCTTTTACAAAGTTATTCATTAATTTTTCAATTCTATTTTTCATAATATCCCCCCAAAAAAGTATCTCTTTCTAATTTAATACTATTATTTTATATTATATAATAGTATGCTATATTCTGCTCATCAATTAATATAAAAAAGCTTCTAATATCAATCAGATACTAGAAGCCTTTTTTTAATTATATAATTTAGTTAATCGAAATTCCTGCACTTGCATATCCTGCTACAGTATTAACTAATGAAAGTCCTGACGCTGTCGCTGTAAATACTAGTAAGAATCGAGTTTGTGCTGTTACTGATATATTTAATCCTGTTACAATTCCATTAGAAACTGAACCAAGTGATAATATACCTGTAAGTGGTGGAGCCAGTGTAACTGTTGCTCCTGGTACAGCTGTAAATGAGTTGTTTGGTGCAGTTGATTCATAAAGTGTAGCTGTAATTGTGACTGTTGAACCAATAAGTGAAAGCGCTGCTGTTGTACTAAAATATGCTGAAATAGATGTTATTGTTCCAGCTCTTGGCATTGAAAATGCAAAGTTAGTCAATGTTCCTGCTGCATTTGTAAGGTCTATTACTCCACCAACTATACTTAGGCCTGGAGCTGAACTTCCAAAACCTACAAATCCTGGTGTGCCCACTAATCCACCAGCTATAGTTGTAAGTGCTAGTGGTATACCTGATGCAAAAGGTATTATAGCACTAGCTCCTGGTATTCCTGTTGCCCCTGTTGGACCTGTTGCTCCTGTTGGACCTGTTACTCCTGTTGCTCCATCTGCTCCTGTATTTCCTGTTGCTCCTGTTGGTCCTGTTGCTCCATCTGCTCCTGTATTTCCTGTTGCCCCTGTTGGTCCTGTTGCTCCATCTGCTCCTGTATTTCCTGTTGTGGGGGATGGGCATGTGGATGCTTTTAGCCCGTGGGATACTGGAAGGAGTGGTGAACAGGTTGGGGCACTCAACATAGCGCAGGCGGAGGGCCACGGTCGGCGTGTGAGG
>NZ_JACVVY010000017.1:0-40220 GCF_020658175.1 Clostridioides sp. ES-W-0018-02
AACTTGCATGTGTTAGGCACGCCGCCAGCGTTCATCCTGAGCCAGGATCAAACTCTCAAATAAAAGTTTATCAGGCTCAGATACTATTGTTATCTAAATATCTGGCTTTATGGTTTGTTTCTTGTTTATAAATTAACCTACTGTTTAATTTTCAAAGTTCTTTTGTCTTATTTTTGTGCTCCTTTTGGGCACTCATATATAATACCATCTATGTTATTCCAAGTCAACGCTTTTTTAACTTTTATTTTAATTATTTTTTTGTCAAAACAAAAATAGCTTATATTAGTGCATTTTTAAACACCTCAATACAAGCTATTTACATATTTAGACTTATTTTTATAATTATTTCAACTTAGATATTTCTGTATACCTATGTATATTGCCCATGCTATCTTTTCTTGATATGTTTCATCTGTCAAAAGTTTACATTCTTTTTCATTTGATAGAAAACCACATTCTATTAATACTGATGGAATATTATTTTCTTTCAAAAGGTATATGTCATCTCGTGGCTTAACTTCTCTGTTATTTGTTTTATCTACTACTCTTTTAAGTTCTTCTTGAATACACTTTGATAATTCCTTGCTATCTTGCTTATCTTTAGGATAAAATGTCTGAGCTCCATAGTATTTAGATTGTTCGAATGCATTTAGATGTATGGATACAAACATATTAGCATTGGAATTAGAGATTATTTCTTTTCTATTTTTCAAGTTCTCATTATATTTTTGTCTTGTTGTTTTATTATTTTCTTCTTTATAGAGGCTACTGTCATCTTCTCTAGTTAATATTACAAGACCTCCACTTGATTCTATAAGCTCTCTAAGCTTAAGTGTTATTGCTAAGTTGATATCTTTCTCAGATGTGCTCTTATCCTTGTTTAATGCGCCTGGGTCAATACCTCCATGACCAGCATCTAGAATTATTGTTTTATTTGTTATTGGCATATATTTAATAACATCTTCAGAAATATTTTTCACTTCAAATATTGATACTATTACTAGACATACCATAACAAAACTAAAAATTATATGTTTTATGTACTTTCTCACAACATCACCCTGTATATGTATACTTATAAAAACACTATAATATTCCAAATATTAGTACAAACATTTAAATTTCACTTTAGTATTTATCTATCTCTATTTTTTAATATTAATATATGATTACATAAGTATGCTATATTCACATATACTCTAAATTCCCATTTTTAATTAGTATCGTATAACAGGTATAATAAATTATGACAATTTACATTATGAATTATATTATTTAATAACCTAAATTCTATTACTTATAAAATGTAAAATTTTTAATTATATTTACTGTAAATTTCTTTATCCATTTCTCAATAGAACTATAATCTCAATAACTTTAACATATAATCTTTTATTACAATAAAAAGGATGTTTTTCAATAGAAAAACATCCTAATAAGATATCTTATTATTTTATTGTATATCAATCATTAACTTAAACCCAACATTTCAACATACTTCCATATTTTCTGGATAACAGAAAATAAAGGATTTTGCTTTTCCAAAAAAATAAATAATTATCTTTTTGAGAATTGTGGAGCTCTTCTTGCTGCTTTTAATCCGTATTTCTTTCTTTCCTTCATTCTAGCATCTCTAGTTAAGAAACCTTCTTTCTTTAAGGCAGGTCTTAAATCTAAATCAGCTTTTAATAAAGCTCTAGATATACCATGTCTTATAGCTCCAGCTTGTCCAGTGAATCCTCCACCTTCAACTTTTACTATAACATCATATTTATTTTCATTACCAGTTAAAACTAATGGTTGTTTAACATCTCTTATTAATGTTTCATAGTTAAAATAATTTTCTAATGCTCTTCCATTTACTAATATATTTCCTTCACCTGCAACTAGTCTTACTCTAGCAACAGAACTTTTTCTTCTTCCAGTTCCATAATATTGAACGTTAGCCATTATAAACTCCTCCTTTCACCTATTAATCTTATTTAAAGTTTAAAACTTCTGGATTTTGAGCTGCATGAGTGTGTTCAGCACCTGCAAATACTCTTAATCTAGTCATCATTCTACTTCTTAATTTGTTTTTAGGTAACATACCATTTACAGCATGTGCTATAACTTCTTCTGGTTTTTTATCCATCATATCTCTATAAGATATTTCTTTTAATCCACCTACATAACCAGTGTGGTATCTGTAATATTTTTGATCTAATTTTTTTCCACTTAAAACTACTTTTTCTGCATTTACTACAACAACAAAATCTCCACCATCAACGTGAGGAGTAAATGTTGGTTTATGTTTACCTCTCAATACTGTCGCAATTTCTGTTGCTATACGACCTAATGTTTTTCCTTCAGCATCAACTAAGTACCATTTTCTTTGTACATCAGCTGGCTTAGCTATATAACTTTTCATAACTGTCCCTCCTTAACTACTTTTCATAAAAATTTTTTACCGTTTATGTCAAGTCCGGGGCAAGTGGACTTATTAACACATTCTCATATATTTTAATACATGTAGCCTGGTGTGTCAAGTTAATAATGAACTTTTTTAAGAAATAATCCTTGTGCTGGAGCTGTATGTCCACATCTTGATCTGTTTTTAGATTCTATTATATCTAAAAATGATTCATTAATTCTACCACGTCCTATATCAACAAGTGTTCCAACAATAATTCTCACCATATTATATAAGAACCCATCTCCACTAATTTCTAAAGTAATCAAATCATCTGTTTTTTTTATATTTATATCATATATTGTTCGTATTGTATCTTTTACAGATGAACCAGAACTCATAAAACCTTTAAAATCATGTGTACCCAATAGACTTTTTGATTCTATACACATTTTTTCAAAATCAAGTTCATACTTTACTTGATATGATATGCTGTTAAGTATTGGGTGTCTAAACTTACTGTTATATATTAAATATTTATATGTTTTTCCTTTTGCACTATATCTTGAATGAAAGTCATCATTAACTTCACATGCTTCTATAACTGATATGTCTTTTGGTAATTTAGCATTTAGTGCCATTGGTACACTTTCTATACTTATACTTGAACTAATTTTAAAATTTGCAGTTTGTGCAAGAGCATGAACCCCTGAATCAGTTCTACCTGAGCCTATAAGTTTAACTTCTTCATTCATTATCTCATATATAGCCTTTTCAATTGTACCTTGTATCCCTAGAGAATCTGGTTGCTTCTGCCATCCACAATAATTTCTACCATCATATTGGATTGTAATCTTTATATTTCTCATATTTTACCTCACCTATATGCTTCTATTAAATCGCTATAAATCTAGTAGCTATGATTAATCCTAAATAAATAACTTGAAACACACATGCTATATAATCTGCTTTTACTATAACAGACTCCCTCATTTTTGTTCTATTGTGTCCACCTCTATAACATCTAGCTTCCATGGCCATAGCCAATTCATCAGCTCTTCTAAATGCACTAACAAATAGTGGAACTAAAAGAGGTACTAGATTTTTAGCTCTATTTATAAGATTTTTACTTTCAAAGTCTGCACCTCTAGACATTTGAGCCTTCATTATTTTATCTGTTTCGTCTAATAATGTAGGAATAAAGCGCAAAGCAATTGTCATCATCATTGCAAGCTCATGAACTGGTAAACCAATTTTCTTAAAGGGATTCAATAATCGCTCTATACCATCTGTCAATTCTATTGGTGAAGTTGTTAAAGTAAGTAATGATGTCCCAATTACTAAAAATATAAGTCTTATTGCCATAAAAATTGCTTGTCTCAAGCCTTGACTTGTTATTGTTAAAAATCCAAATGACCATATCTCATCACCTGGTAAGAAAAATATATTTATAATAAATGTAAATAAAATAATCCACTTAAGAGGTTTTACACCCTTAACAATATACTTAACAGGTATATTAGCTAACTTTATCATACCTAATAAACATAATAAAACTATCATATAAGGCCAAAATTTATTTACTACAAATATAGATACCATAAATACAATTGTTGCTACAAGTTTTATCCTTGGATCTAATTTATGAATAGCAGAACTTGTTGGGTAGTATTGCCCTATAGTTATATCTTTTAACATAATCCTCGCCCTCTCACAACTCTTAATATTTCCTGTTTTGCTTCTTCTAAAGTCAATATGTCTTCACTAATGTCAAAACCTTGTTCTCTTAATTTCAATGCAAGCTCTAAAACCTGTGGAATATCTAAACCAATTTCTTTTAATTTAATAGCATTTGATTTAAATACATCTCTAGGAGTACCCATAAATTCTATTTTACCATGATTCATAACAATTAACGTTTGTGCCAACTTTGCCATATCATCCATACTATGTGATGACAATATTATAGTCATATTGTTTTTTTCATGTAAGTTTTTTATTAAATTAAAAATTTCATCTCTTCCACCAGGATCAAGACCTGCAGTTGGTTCATCTAATATAAGTACTTCTGGGTTCATTGCTATAACTCCAGCTATTGCAACTCTACGCTTTTGACCTCCTGATAATTCAAATGGAGATTTATCTTTAAATTCCTCATAGTCAAGTCCTACAGCTTCCATCGATGCTTTTACCCTATTATGTATCTCAACCTCTTCTAAACCTAAATTAGCGGGTCCAAAAGCTATATCCTTATCAATTGTTTCTTCAAATAATTGATATTCTGGATATTGAAATACAACACCTACTCTTTTTCTTATCTCAGTTAAGTTTAAATTCTTATCTGTTATGTTAAAATCATTTATAAAAATCTCTCCTGAGGAAGGTTTTAATAATCCATTTAGATGTTGTATCAATGTAGACTTTCCTGAACCTGTATGACCTATAAGTCCAACAAAATCTCTATCTTTAATCTCAAAAGATACATCATCAAGTGCTTTACTTGCAAAAGGCATCCCTTCATTATATATATGTGTTAAGTTCTTTACTATAATTGACATAATTCCATCACCATCTCATCCACAGTTAATATATCACTACTAATATTTATACCTTCTTCTATTAATAAACTAGACAACTCTGTCATACAAGGCACATCTAAACCGATTTCCTTTAACATCTCTATTTTACTAAATACTTCTTTAGGAGTCCCTTCTAAAAGTTTCTTACCTTTCTCCATAACGACAACTCTATCAGCTTCTACAGCTTCTTCCATAAAGTGAGTTATATGTAAAACAGTTATATTTTCTTCTTTATTAAGTCTTTTTATTGTTTTCATAACTTCTTTTCTTCCAGATGGGTCTAACATCGCTGTTGCTTCATCAAATATTATACACTTGGGTCTCATGGCAATTATGCCTGCTATTGCAACCCTCTGTTTTTGGCCACCTGATAACAAATGCGGTTGTCTACCTCTCAAATCATACATACCTACACTTTTTAAAGACTCTTCTACAATTCGTCTTATCTCTTTTGGCTCTATACCTAAGTTTTCAGGACCAAAAGCTACATCTTCTTCTACTATTGTGGCAACAATTTGATTATCTGGGTTTTGAAATACCATACCTGCTGTTTGCCTTATATCCCATAATCTTTCTTCTTCTTTGGTGTCCATTCCATCAATGAGAATATTTCCTTCTGTAGGCATAAGAATAGCATTTAAGTTTTTAGATAAAGTAGACTTGCCAGAACCATTATGTCCTATTATCGCAACAAATTCTCCCTTTTTAACATCTAAGCTTAAATTATCTATTGCTTTAAGTTTTGCTTCATCTGTAATATACTCAAATGAAATATTGTTTACTTTTATTATATTATCCATTAATTCATACTCCTTTTAGTAAGCAATAACTTATAAAAATCATTTTACACATTATTATATCACACCTTAGTCAAAAAAATAAAAAAAAGATTAAGCCATCAAGCCTAATCCTTTCCTTACTATACTAATTCTATAAAAGCCATTTCAGCAGCATCGCCTTTTCTTGGCCCTATTTTTATTATTCTAGTGTATCCACCATTTCTCTCAGCATATTTTGGAGCTAAATCTGTGAATAAGTTATTAACTACTGTTTCATCCATAACATAAGCTAAAACTTGTCTTCTAGCATGAAGATCTCCTCTTTTAGCAAGAGTTATCATCTTTTCAGCCATTCTACGAGTTTCTTTAGCTCTAGTTACTGTAGTTTCTATTCTTCCACTTCTTAGTAAACAAGTTACTAAGTTTCTTAACATAAGGTTTCTGTGAGCTGTTTCACGTCCTAATTTACGGTACTTAGCCATTCTTATCCCTCCTTTGCTCGCTATTCTTCACTTGGTTTTAATCCTAGCCCAAGTTCCTCTAGTTTTTGTATTACTTCTTCTAATGACTTTTTACCTAGGTTTCTAACCTTCATCATATCGTCTTCAGACTTATTAGCTAATTCTTCAACTGTATTAATTCCCGCTCTCTTTAAACAGTTGTATGATCTAACTGATAAATCTAATTCTTCTATAGTCATTTCAAGAACTTTTTCTTTTTGATCTTCTTCTTTTTCTACCATGATTTCAACACTACTTACATGTTCAGTTAAGTCTATAAATAGATTTAAATGCTCAACTAATACTTTTGCAGCTAATGATATACCTTCTTGAGGGTTTATACTACCATTAGTCCAAACTTCTAGTACTAATTTATCATAATCTGTTTTTTGACCAACTCTTGTGTTTTCTACATGATAACTAACTTTCTCAACAGGAGTATATATTGAATCCACAGGTAAAACACCTATTGGAACATTCTCTGTTTTATTTTCTTCAGCAGAAACATAACCTCTACCTTTATCTACAAATATTTCCATATTAAACTTGGCATTATCATCTAATGTAGCTATTGCTAAGTCTTTGCTTAATATTTCAACATCTGGAGGACAGATTATATCTGAACCTGTGATAGAGCATGGTCCTTGAGCCTCTATTTTAAGTGTTCTACTTCCTTCACCATCTATAGTTGCTGAAAGCTCTTTTAAAGTTAATATTATCTCTGTAACATCTTCTTTAACACCAGGTATTGTAGAGAATTCATGAAGAACTCCATCTATTTTTATAGCATTTACTGCTACACCTGGTAAAGATGATAATAATATTCTTCTTAGTGCGTTACCTATAGTTATTCCATATCCTCTTTCTAGAGGTTCTATAACAAACTTACCATATCTATAGTCTTCGCTAAGCTCAACTATATCTACTTTTGGCTTTTCTATTTCTATCATGGACAAAACCCTCCTTAAAATTCAGTAATCCACTGAGGGTAAACAAAATTTTAAAATAATTTTTAAAAGTGTGCTTATTATTTAGAGTAAAGTTCTATGATTAAGTGCTCTGCTATTTCAAGATCTATATCTTCTCTTGTTGGAACACCAACTACTTTTGCTGTCATTCCTTCTACATTAGCTTCTAACCATTTAGGAGCTATTCTTGAGTTAACTTCTACTAAATTTTTGAATTTTGCAGAAGATCTTGATTTTTCTTTAACTTCTATCACATCTCCAACTTTAACTGTTAATGAAGCTATATCTACTTTATTTCCATTTAAAGTGAAATGACCATGAGTTACTAATTGTCTAGCTTCTTTTCTAGAAGATGCTAGTCCCATTCTGTAAACTACATTGTCTAATCTTCTCTCTAATAAACTTAATAAATTCTCACCTGATTTTCCAGGCATGTTTTCAGCACGTTCGTATAAGTTTCTAAATTGAGTTTCTAAAACTCCATATATTCTTTTAACTTTTTGTTTTTCTCTTAATTGTAATCCATAGTTAGAAACTTTCTTTCTCCCTTGGCCATGTTGACCTGGAGCATAGTTTCTTTTAACTATAGCACATTTATCTGTATAACATCTATCACCTTTAAGGAATAATTTCATTCCCTCTCTACGGCATTGTCTACATGATGCACCTGTATATCTTGCCATTTATCTACACCTCCTATTTGTACTCTTATTAATTACACTCTTCTTCTCTTTGGTGGTCTACATCCGTTATGTGGGATTGGAGTAACATCTTTTATCATAGTTACTTCTAGTCCAGTTGCTTGTAAAGCTCTTATAGCAGCTTCTCTTCCTGAACCTGGCCCCTTTACGAATACCTCAACACTTTTTAATCCGTGTTCCATCGCAGCTTTTGCAGCTGTTTCAGCAGCCATTTGAGATGCAAATGGAGTTGATTTTCTTGACCCTTTGAATCCTAATTGTCCTGAACTTGCCCAAGATATAGCATTTCCATGAACGTCAGTTAAAGTTATTATTGTATTGTTGAAAGTTGACTGTATATGAGCATGACCACGTTCTATATTTTTACGTTCTCTTCTTCTAACACGTGTAACTTTCTTTTTTGGTTTAGCCATTTTCCTTTTCCCTCCTTCATCTAATTATTATTTAATTATTTTTTCTTTTTACGAGATACTGTTTTTCTAGGACCTTTTCTAGTTCTAGCATTAGTTTTAGTTCTTTGTCCTCTTAATGGAAGACCTTTACCATGTCTAATTCCTCTATAACATTTTATATCTCTTAATCTCTTTATGTTTAAAGCAATTTCTCTTCTTAAGTCACCTTCAACTAAGAAATCGTCATCTATAACTTTTCTTAACTCATTAACTTGATCTTCTGATAAATCTTTTATTCTTGTATCTGGATTTATCTCAGCTTTAGCTAATATTTCGTTAGCAGTTGCTTTACCTATACCATATATATAAGTTAAGCCTATCTCCGCTCTTTTTTCTCTAGGTAAATCTACCCCAGCTATTCTTGCCATGATCGCACCTCCTACACATAGTTTTTAGTGTTTAAAACTTCATATCATATATCAATCCTACGTCAGATTGTTCAACGATTTTAACGTTCTTTTGTTAACATCACAATATAGTATTATACTATAAAATTTAACAAAATACTAGTAATAATTTCTTATCCTTGTTTTTGCTTATGCTTTGGATTTTCACAGATAACCATTACTTTTCCTTTTCTTTTTATTACTTTGCATTTTTCACATATTGGTTTTACTGATGGTCTAACTTTCATTATTAATCCCTCCTTAGACTAAATATCAAGATAGTCTACTTCTTACGCCAAGTGATTCTTCCTCTTGTAAGGTCATATGGAGAAAGTTCAACATTCACCTTATCACCTTCAAGAATTCTTATGAAGTTCATTCTTAGCTTTCCAGAAATGTGGCATAATATCTCATGTCCATTTTCTAGTTTAACTTTAAACATAGCATTAGGTAAAGCTTCTGAAACTGTACCTTCTAATTCTATAACATCTTTTTTGGCCATTAACTAACCAGCCCTCCATTTCAATAAGTTAAATTATCTAATTTAACTTAGTAAGTTCAGCTCTTAAAAAAGAATCTGTAATCTCTTGTCCAGATACTACTCTTTTTCTAACTTCATCATTAATAAAATTATATTTTTTTAAGTGCTTAACTTTCTTTAACTTAGGTTTGTCAAGTTTTCTTTTCTTTCCATCAGCTATTAATACATATTCATTATTAATTATCTTGACTACGAAAAATAAATTTCCTTGATCTCGACCTAATGAAACCTTAACAACTTGACCTATACTTAAATTATCTGATAGCACTTTTTTCACCTACTTCTTAATTTACAACTTTGTCAATATCAAAGGTTCATGTTCAGTAATTGCTATCGTATGCTCATAATGAGCTGATTTTTTTCCATCTATTGTAACAGTCGTCCACCCATCTGATAGAGTCTTTACATGATAACGACCTGCATTAACCATTGGCTCTATAGCAATAACCATTCCTTCTCTAAGTCTTGGTCCTTTTCCTGGGAGTCCATAATTAGGTACCTGTGGATCTTCATGAAGATTTGCTCCAACTCCATGTCCTACCAAATCCCTAACTACTGAGAAACCATGTTTCTCAACGTGTGTTTGTACTGCGTGTGAGATATCCGAAAGTCTATATCCTAATTTAGCAAATTTTATTCCTTCATAGAAGCTTTCTCTAGTTACTTCTATTAATTTCCTATCTTCTTCAGATATCATGCCTACTCCATGAGTTTTCGCAGAATCACCATGATATCCTTTATAATAGGCTCCTATATCTAAGCTTACAATGTCTCCTTCCTTTAATAGAGTCTCACCTGGAATTCCATGTACAACTTCTCTATTGATAGAAGCACATATACTTCCTGGAAAACCTCCATATCCTTTAAAAGAAGGTTCAGCATTGTATTTTCTTATATTCTCTTCAGCTATTTTATCTAATTCTAAAGTAGATATTCCCGGAGAAATAGCTTTTCTTAAAACTTCATGAGTATCAGCAACAATTTTGCCTGCTTCTCTTAAAAGTTCTATTTCTTTCTTTGATTTCAAGATAATCATTTATTTTCCACTTCCTAAAGCTGCAACAATATCTTCAAATACTTTATCTATTGCTTGGTCACCTTTTATATCAGCTATTATACCTTGTTTGCTATAATAATCTACTAAAGGCTTAGTTTCATCTAGATAAACTTGTATTCTCTTAGATACAGTTTCTTCATTATCATCAGCTCTTTGATACAATTCTCCTTGGCATACATCACATACACCTTTTACTTTAGGAGGATTAAACTCAACATGATAAGTAGCTCCACAAGACTTGCATATTCTTCTACCAACTGCTCTAGATACTAATATGCTCTTATCAACTTCAATATTGACAACTTTATCCAGTACTATACCAGCATTTTTTAAGAATACATCTAAATGCTCACCTTGTGCTACATTTCTTGGAAATCCATCTAACATAAATCCATTTTTACAGTCTTCTTGAGATATTCTATCAGTAACTAAACCTACAGTTAACTCATCTGGTACTAATAAACCTTGGTCCATGTATTCTTTAGCTTTTTTTCCAAGTTCTGTTCCCTCTTTTATATTCTTTCTGAATATATCTCCTGTTGATATATGAGGTATATTGTATTTTTCTACTATTCCTGCCGCCTGAGTACCTTTACCAGCACCTGGAGGTCCAAGTAATATTATTCTCATATTATCCATCTCCATTTTATTTTAAGAAACCTTGATAGCTTCTCATAACTAAGTTTGACTCTAACTGTCTCTTAAGCTCCAAAGCAACCCCAACAACGATTAGCAATGAAGTTCCAGCTAGACTCATATTGACATTCATATAATGTGTTGTAAGAGCTGGTACCATAGCAATTATTGCTAAGAAAGTAGCTCCAGCTAAAGTTAATCTTGTTAAGATTCTATTTAAATAATCCATAGTAGGTTCACCTGGTCTAATACCTGGTATAAAGCCACCATTATTTTTCATATTTTTAGATATATCTTCTGTATTGAATGATACAGTTGTATAAAAATATGAGAAGAAAATTATAAGTAGAATTTCAATTGATCTGTATGTCCAAAATCCTTGTTCTGTTGCCATACTTAAGTATTTTTGAACAAAAGCTTGAGCATCTGCCCCCATAAACATAGCTATTGTTTGTGGAAAAGCTAAAAGTGAACTAGCAAAAATTATAGGCATAACTCCTGATTGGTTAACTTTCATTGGTATATGAGAACTTTGTCCTCCATACATTTTTCTTCCAACAACTCTTTTAGCATATTGTACAGGTATCTTTCTAGTCGCTTCTTGTATAAATGTAACCCCTGTAACTGTAAGTAATATAACTACAATTAGAAGTATTATTACCCAGGGTGCAACTTGACCAGATTTAACTTGTTGTGCGATTTTAATAACATCTGTTGGTATTCTTGATATAATACCTGCAAATATTATTACTGAACTACCATTACCAATTCCTTTTTCGGTAATTTTGTCCCCAATCCACATTACTAACATACTTGCTGAAACTAATGTTATTACAACAGTTGTGATAAAAAACACACTATTTGATATTAAAGCACTTCTTACAATTCCTAATGTAATTCCCAAAGCTTGTACAACTGCTAGAGCTAGTGCTGTATATTTAGTGTACTTATTGATTTTTTTCTTTCCTTCTTCACCAGATTTTTGAAGTTCTGCTAAACTTTCAAAACCTACTGTTAGAAGCTGTATTATGATTGATGCAGTAATATATGGACTTATACCCAAAGCAAATAGTGAAAAGTTACTAAATGCTCCACCAGTAAACATATTATACAGAGAAAGTAGACTATTGCCGCCTACCATCTTTTGTATAATACTAGTGTCTATACCTGGAACTGGTATTGTGGTACCTATTCTGAATATCACGATCATCATAAGTGTATACATTACTTTTTTTCTTACTGCTTTAATCTTCCAAGCTTGTTTTAATTTTGACAGCACGCTAATTCACCCCGCCTGTACTGGCTAGGAGATTAGCAGGTTATTATACTAACTCTGCTTTTCCACCAGCTTTTTCTATTTTTTCTTGAGCTGAAGCTGTAAATTTAGCAGCTTTAACAGTTAAAGCTTTTTCTAAATTACCTTCACCTAAGATTTTAATTCCATCTTTACCTATTTTGCTTATAGTTTTAGTAGATTTTAATAATTCTGCAGTTATTTCTGTTCCATTTTCAAATCTGTTTAAAACTTCAACATTAACTTCTGTGTAAACTTTCTTAAATATGTTATTGAAACCTCTCTTAGGAAGTCTTCTAGCTAGTGGCATTTGTCCACCTTCGAACCCTACTCTTACTCCACCACCAGAACGAGACCATTGACCTTTTTGTCCACGTCCTGCAGTTTTACCTTGTCCAGTTGCAGTACCTCTACCTAATCTTCTCTTAGCTCTTACTGCACCTTCAGCAGGTTTTAACTCATGTAACTTCATGGATTGCACCTCCTTGCACTACTTTTTAAAAATTATTCAGCTATTTCAGTTACTTCTAATAAATGACTTACTTTTTTTATCATACCTCTTACTTGAGCATTGTCTTCTTTTACAATAACTTGTTCTCTTTTTCTTAATCCTAACGCTTCAACATTCTTTTTTTGGTTAGGAGTAGTTCCTATAACACTTCTAACTAATTTTATTTGTAATTTAGCCATTTTACACTACCTCCTTACCCTAGAAGTTCTTCAACTTTTTTACCTCTAAGTTTAGCTATATCTTCAACTGTTTTTAGAGAATTAAGTCCTTCTATTGTAGCATTTACCATATTTCTTGGATTGTTAGATCCTAAAGATTTAGCTCTAACGTCTTTTAGTCCAGCTAACTCAAGTACGGCTCTAGCAGGTCCCCCAGCTATTACTCCTGTACCTTCTACAGCAGGCATTATTAATATATTTCCAGCACCAAAGTGTCCGCGTACTTCGTGAGGAATTGTAGTCCCAACCATTGGCACTACTATTAGATTTTTCTTAGCATCTTCAACTGCTTTTTTTATAGCATCTGGTACTTCCATTGCTTTCCCAGCACCTATACCAACGTGTCCGTTTTCATCTCCAACAACTACTAACGCTGCAAATCTGAAGTTTCTACCACCTTTTACAACCTTAGTAACACGTCTTACTTCAACAACTTTTTCTTGTAAGTCAAGTTGTCCTGCATCTATCGGCTTACGACGTAGCATGTATTTTTCCCTCCTTCGTATTAGAACTTAAGACCAGCTTCTCTAGCACTTTCAGCTAATTCTTGAATTCTTCCATGATATAAGTATCCACCTCTGTCAAATACAACTTCAGTGATTCCTTTTTCAACAGCTTTTTTAGCAACTAATTCTCCAACTTTCTTAGCTGCTTCCTTATTTCCTGTATGATTAACAGCACTCTTAACTTCTGCTTCTAAAGAAGATGCAGCAACTAGAGTTACTCTGTTTGTGTCATCTATTATTTGAGCATATATATTGTTAGCACTTCTAAATACACATAATCTTGGTCTTTGAGCAGTACCGCTTATTTTTCTACGAACTCTCTTATGTCTTTGAAGTCTATTAGCATTTTTATCAGCCTTTTTTAACACCTAGCTCACTCCTTTCTAGCGTTTAAGTTTTGGTATTATTTTTTACCAGTTTTTCCTTCTTTACGTCTGATTACTTCATCAACGTATTTTATACCTTTACCTTTGTATGGCTCTGGCTTTCTCCAAGCTCTTATTTTAGCAGCATAGTTTCCTACTAATTGCTTGTCTATACCTTTTACTATTAACTCAGTTTGGTTTGGAGCTTCAACAGTTATTCCTTCTGGATCTTCCATTTCAACTGGATGAGAGAAACCTAAGTTCATAACTAATTTTTTTCCTTGTTTTTGAGCTCTGTATCCAACACCTTTTAGTTCTAATTTCTTTTCGAAACCAGTATTTACACCTACAACCATATTATCTAATAAAGTTCTAGTTAATCCGTGTAAAGATCTGTGTTTTTTATTATCAGTTGGTCTTTCAACCATTATTGTATTTTCTTCTTTTTTTATATTTAACTCAGCACTTAATTGTTTAGTTAAAGTTCCCTTTGGACCTTTTACTGTAACTAAATTTCCTTCAGCTATAGTAACTTCAACACCTGCTGGTATTATTATTGGCTTAACACCTATTCTTGACATGGTCGCACCTCCTTACATTGTTCATATTAATTACCAAACGTAGCAGATTACTTCTCCACCAACATTTTCTTTTCTAGCTTGCTTGTCAGTTAATATTCCTTTTGAAGTAGATATTACTGATATTCCTAATCCATTTAATACTTTTGGTATTTCGTGGTTAGCAGCGTAAACTCTCATTCCAGGCTTAGATATTTTCTTAAGACCTGTGATAACTCTTTCGCCTTCTTGTCCGTACTTTAATTGTATTCTTATGATACCTTGTTTTCCATCTTCTATAACATCATAACCTCTTATGAAACCTTCTTCTAATAAGATTCTAGCTAACTCTTTCTTCATATTAGAAGCTGGAACATCTACAGTTTCATGCTTAACAACATTAGCATTTCTTATACGAGTAAGCATATCTGCAATTGGATCTGTCATTGTCATTTTGTAGCCCTCCTTCCATTCTAATCAAGCTTCTACCAGCTTGCTTTTCTAACACCAGGTATTTGACCTTTATAAGCTAATTCTCTAAAGCATATACGGCATATACCAAATTTTTTCAAAACTGAATGCGGTCTTCCGCATATAGTACATCTAGTGTATTCTCTAGTAGCGTACTTTTGCTTTCTTTGTTGTTTAACAACCATCGCTTTTCTAGCCACGGGAATCCCTCCTTTGCTTACTTAGAAAATGGCATTCCTAATAATTTTAATAATTCACGAGCTTCTTCGTCAGTTTTTGCTGTAGTAACGAATATTATATCCATTCCTCTTACTTTATCAATTTTATCATATTCTATTTCAGGGAATATTAATTGTTCTTTAACTCCTAAAGCATAGTTTCCTCTACCATCAAAAGCATTAGGGTTAACACCTCTAAAGTCTCTAACTCTTGGTAAAGAAACTGATACTAATTTGTCCATAAAGTAGAACATTTTGTCAGCTCTTAATGTAACTTTTGTTCCTATTGGCATTCCTTCTCTTAGTTTGAAGTTAGCAACAGATTTTCTAGCTTTAGTTATAACAGGCTTTTGTCCTGATATTATTTCTAATTCTTCAACGCCTTTTTCTAATCCTTTTGGATTTTCTCTAGCGTCACCTATACCCATGTTAATAACTATTTTGTTTAACTTAGGTATCTCCATTACGTTTTTATATCCAAATTTCTCCATTAAAGCAGGAGCAACTTCTTTCATGTATTTTTCTTGTAATCTAGAAGCCATTTAAGGTCCCTCCTTTCAAGCAATATTTATTATAATTCTTTTCCGCTCTTTGCTGATACTCTTACTTTTGTGCCATCTTTTACTTCATATCTTACTCTAACGCCTTTTCCTGTTTCAGGATCAAATGGCATTACATTAGATATGTGTATTGGGGCTTCTTTGTTTATTATTCCACCTTGTTGGTTCATAGCACTTGGTTTTTGATGTTTAGTTATTACGTTTACACCTTCAACTAATACTTTATCAGCTTTAGGGTATACCTTTAAAACTGAACCTTTTTTACCTTTATCTTTACCTGCTATAACTACAACAGTGTCACCTTTTTTAACACGCATCATGTCCTATTGCACCTCCTTAATTATAGTACTTCTGGAGCAAGAGAAACTATTTTCATGAATTCATTGTCTCTTAACTCTCTAGCAACAGGCCCGAATATACGAGTTCCTACTGGAGTTTTATCGTCCTTTATTATAACAGCAGCATTTTCATCAAAAGATATATAGCTTCCGTCATTACGTCTTACGCCTTGTTTGCTTCTTACTATAACAGCTTTAACAACCTTACCTTTTTTTACAACTCCACCAGGTGTTGCACTTTTAACAGTAGCAACTATAACGTCGCCTATGTTACCATATCTTCTTTTACTTCCGCCTAGAACACGTATACATAAAAGTTCTTTAGCTCCTGAGTTATCAGCAACTCTTAGACGTGATTCTTGTTGTATCATATCGTAATCCCTCCTTCTTCAAAAACTACTTAACTTTCTCAACAACTTCAACTAGTCTGAATCTCTTATCTTTAGATAAAGGTCTAGTTTCCATTATTTTAACTCTATCTCCGATGTTACATATATTCTTTTCATCATGAGCCTTAAATTTCTTAGTTCTCTTAACACGTTTATTATATAGTGGATGACGTACGAACTCTTCAACAGCTACTACTATTGTTTTATCCATCTTATCACTAACAACACGGCCTATTCTAACTTTTCTTCTTCCTCTTTCCATGTTTAAAAAGCCTCCTTTCCAAATTAAGCTCTAGTTTCGTATAACTTTCTTTCAGCAAGAACAGTTTTAACTTTTGCTATATCCTTCTTAACAAACTTTATTCTAGCTGTATTTTCTAATTGACCAGTAGCTAATTGGAATCTTAAGCTAAATAATTCACTTTTGAAGTCGTTTAATTTGTTCATTAGCTCTTCGCTTGTTAAATCTCTTAATTCTTTAGCTTTCATCCTATTCACCACCCTTTACTTCTAAATCTTCTTTTTTAACAAATTTACATTTGATTGGTAATTTATGTGCAGCAAGTCTCATAGCTTCTCTTGCTTTATCTTCAGAAACACCTGCTAATTCAAACATAACTCTTCCTGGCTTAACTACAGCTACCCAATATTCTGGAGAACCTTTCCCTGCACCCATACGAGTTTCTGCTGGTTTTCTTGTTACTGGTTTATGAGGGAATATTTTTATCCAAACCTTTCCCCCTCTTTTTATATATCTAGTCATCGCGATTCTGGCAGCTTCTATTTGATTAGAAGTTATCCAAGAAGCTTCTAAAGCTACTAATCCAAACTCACCATAAGTAACTTTGTTACCTTTATGAGCTTGCCCAGCCATACTTCCTCTATGAACTCTACGACGCTTTACTCTTTTTGGCATTAACATGAGTATTTTTCCTCCTTCCTTGAACCTAACTATTATTAATTTCCTTTGTTTTCAGTTCTTTGAGGTCTTGATCCACCTTGAGGTCTTTGTCCACCTTGAGGTTTTTGTCCTCTGTAGTTTCCTCTGTTATCGTTTCCTCTTCTATCATTTCCTCTTCTATCGTTTCTTCTGTTATCTCTCTTGTTGTCTCTTCTGTCGCTCTTTCTGCTTTCTTCTCTTGGATTTACACCATCTCTAGTTGGTAAAACTTCACCATTACATATCCAAACTTTTATACCTATTTTTCCATAAGTAGTATCAGCTTCAGCGAAACCATAATCTATATCTGCTCTTAAAGTTTGTAGTGGCACATTTCCTTCACTATAACCTTCAGTTCTAGCCATTTCAGCTCCACCTAATCTTCCTGAAGCAGAAACTTTTATCCCTTTAGCACCAGATTTCATTGCTCTTTGTATAGCTTGTTTCATTGCTCTTCTGAAAGCAACCCTTCTTTCTATAGCTAAAGCTATATTTTCAGCTACTAATTGAGCATTTTTATCTGTACTTCTTACTTCTACTATGTTAACTATTATACTTTTCTTTGTCATTTTTTCTAATTCAACTTTTAATGCTTCGATTCCAGCACCAGCTCTTCCTATAACTACTCCTGGCTTAGCAACATGTAAGTCCATTTTTATTTTATTAGCTGATCTTTCTATTTCTATTCTAGCAACTCCAGCTGAGTATAATCTTTTCTTTAAGAATTTACGTATATTATGGTCTTCTAATAATAAGTTTCCGAACTCTTTTTTATCAGTAGCGAACCATCTTGAGTCCCAATCTTTTATAACACCGACCCTTAAGCCGTGTGGATTAACCTTTTGACCCATTACTTTCCCTCCTATCTATTAATTATTTTTTTTCTTTCACAACAACCTCTATATGAGAAGTTCTTTTTCTTATTGTAGTTGCACGACCCATAGCTCTAGGCATGAATCTCTTCATTGTTGGCCCTTGATTAGCAACTATTGATGCTATATATAATTTTTCAGTATCCATTTCGTGATTGTTTTCTGCGTTAGCTTTAGCTGACTTTACAACTTTAGCTATTATTGAAGCTGCTCCTCTTGGAGTGAACTTTAATATCGCTAATGCTTCATCAACATTCTTTCCTCTAACAAGGTCACAGATTTGGCCTGCTTTTCTTGGTGATACACGTACATATTTAGCAGTAGCTTTTGCTTCCATTGTTATTCCTCCTTTCTTAGTCATAATTTAATTATTTTCTCTTATTAGATTTTTCGTCATCCTTATGTCCTTTGAAAGTTCTAGTAGGAACGAACTCACCTAATTTGTGTCCAACCATATCTTCTGTTATATATACTGGAACATGTTTTCTTCCATCATGAACAGCTATAGTGTTTTCTACCATTTGTGGAAATACAGTTGAAGATCTTGACCAAGTTTTTATAACTTCTTTATTTCCGCTAGCATTCATAGCTTCTATTTTCTTTAAAAGTCTTGCATGGACAAAAGGTCCTTTTTTAGTTGATCTTGACATTTATATTCCTCCTTTCCGAGCAAAAATAAATTTACTACTTAGTTCTTCTTGATACTATTAACTTATTTGAAGCTTTGTTTTTCTTTCTAGTTTTGTATCCAAGAGCTGGTTTACCCCATGGAGTAACAGGAGATGGTCTACCTATTGGAGATCTACCTTCCCCTCCACCGTGTGGATGGTCATTAGGGTTCATTACAGAACCTCTTACAGTAGGTCTTATTCCCATATGTCTTTTTCTACCTGCTTTACCAATAACTACGTTACCGTGCTCTATATTTCCAACTTGTCCTATAGTAGCTTTACAGTTTATGCTTACTAATCTCATTTCACCTGATGGTAATCTTAATAAAGCATTTTTTCCTTCTTTAGCCATTAATTGTGCAGAAACTCCAGCAGATCTAACTAATTGAGCTCCTTTTCCTGGCTTTAATTCTATATTATGAATGATAGTACCAACTGGCATATCTTTTAATGCTAAACAGTTTCCTGGTTTTATATCAGCACCTAATCCTGATAAGATAGTATCTCCAACGTTGATTCCAACTGGAGCTAATATATATCTTTTTTCTCCATCAGCATAGTTTAATAATGCAATATTTGCAGTTCTGTTTGGATCATATTCTATAGTAGCAACCTTAGCAGGTATACCATCTTTATCTCTTTTAAAATCTATTATTCTATATTTTCTTTTTTGTCCTCCACCTCTATGACGAACAGTTATTCTACCATGTACGTTTCTACCAGCATTTTTCTTTAAGTTAACTAAAAGAGATCTTTCTGGTTGGTTACATGTTATTTCCTCAGAAACTAAAACTGTCATTTGTCTTAAGGCAGGAGAAGTTGGTCTAAACTTTTTTATAGCCATCTGTTTTCCCTCCTTCGTTTGTTATAATATTACATTCCTTGGAAGAATTCTATTTCTTTACTATCAGCAGTTAATTTAACTACTGCTTTCTTAAAGCTTGCTGTTCTTCCTTGAGTTCTACCCATTCTTTTAACTTTTCCATCGTAGTTTAAAGTATTTACTTTATCAACACTAACTCCGAATACTTTTTCTACTGCTTTTTTTATTTCAGTTTTGTTCGCATCTTTAGCCACAACAAAAGTGTATTTTTTTTCACCCATTTCAGCCATACTGTGCTCAGTTACAACTGGTCTTATTATTACATCATGTGGATTAGTCATTATGCGTACACCTCCTCCACTTTTTTAACAGCATCTGTAGTTATTATAAATGAATCATATTTTAATATATCATATACATTCATAGTATTAACTAATGCAGTTTGAACACCTTCTATATTTCTAGCTGATTTTATTACATTATCATTTTTATCAGCTATAACTACTAAAGCTTTTTTAGCAGCATTTATATTATTTAATATTTGAGCAAATTCTTTAGTTTTAGGAGCATCCATGTTTAATGCATCTAATACTATAACTTCACTATTTTGTATTTTTGAAGATAAAGCACTCTTCATAGCTAATCTTCTTACCTTCTTAGGTAATGTATATTTGTAACTTCTTGGTTTAGGTGCAAAAGCAACTCCTCCACCTACCCATTGTACAGATCTTGTAGAACCTTGTCTTGCTCTACCTGTTCCTTTTTGTTTCCAAGGTTTTCTTCCGCCACCTCTAACTTCTGCTCTAGTCTTAGCAGATTGAGTTCCTTGTCTCTTATTTGCTAATTGATTTTTTACAACTTCATATAAAACATGTCCATTAACTTCTACGCCAAATATAGAATCTGATAATTCTATTTCTCCAACGTTTTGTCCACTAACATTTAGTACATTTAATTTTGGCATTGTTATTCCTCCTTTCTCTAGGTTAGTCATTATTTAGAAACCTTTACAGCTTCTTTTATAGTTACTACTGAACCTTTAGCTCCTGGTATAGCTCCCTTAACTAATATAAGGTTCTTATCAGCATCTACTTTCACAACCTCTAAGTTTTGAACTGTTACCTTTACGCTTCCCATGTGTCCAGCTAATTTTTTGTTTTTAAATACTCTACCTGGGTAAGAACAAGCTCCCATTGAACCTGGTCTTCTGTGGTATCTAGAACCGTGAGATTCAGGACCTCTACTTTGTCCATGTCTTTTTATTGGACCTTGGAATCCCTTACCTTTACTTATTCCAGTAACATCTATTTTTGCACCTGCTTCAAATACATCAGCTTTTATTTCTTGTCCAACTGTGTATCCTTCTACAGAATCTACTCTAAACTCTTTTAAATGTTTCTTTAAAACATTAGCAGCAGCTAAGTGTCCTTTTTTAGGCTTGTTTAAAGATTTTTCTTTAGCATCTTCAAAACCTATTTGTATAGCATTGTATCCATCTTTATCAACTGTTTTTATTTGAGTAACGACCATAGGTCCTGCTTCAACAGCTGTTACAGGTATAACTACACCTTTATCAGTGAATATTTGAGTCATACCAACTTTTTTTCCTAATATTCCATTCATATTAGCACCTCCTATAATTCTTACAGCGGATTACATCATTTTAGAAGTAATCATTCTAAGATAGTTACCTATAGGATAATATCTTAGGGGTTCTTATAATTTTATTTCTATATCTACACCTGCTGGTAAGTCTAATCTCATTAATGAGTCAACTGTTTTAGGTGTTGGATTAGCTATGTCGATTAGTCTTTTATGAGTTCTTATTTCAAATTGTTCTCTAGAGTCTTTGTACTTATGTACAGCTCTTAATATAGTTACAATTTGTTTTTCTGTTGGTAGAGGCACAGGTCCTGAAACTTGTGATCCAGCCTTTTTAGCAGTTTCAACTATTTTACCTGCTGAAAAATCTAATAATTTGTGATCATATGATTTTAATCTTATTCTTATTTTTTCATTCTTAGCCATTTTGTTTTCCCTCCTTTATCACGTGTTTAATTTTCAAGTTGCGTACAACTAATACCGATACACTGCTCCGGGTGTGTTGTAACTTTCAAATCGACATCAGTTCGTATTTCACTAGGATTTAATTCTTATTTTCTTAATCTCTCAAGCACACTATTATATTTTATATCATCTGTTACATTTTTTCAAGTTTTTTTTATGTTTTTTTCAATTTTATTTTCTCTTACAACATTATAACCTTAAACTTGATTATGAATCTATCTCAAGGCACTAGTTTAGTATATATGCTTTATTGCTACTTGTCAACAAAAAACAAAAAAGAGAGGTTAAACCCCCTCTTTTTTTATATGAAATCAATTAGCTTAGTAAAAGATTATTCGATTATTGTAGCAACAACTCCTGAAGCTACTGTTCTTCCACCTTCTCTTATTGAGAATCTTAATCCTTCTTCTACAACTATTGAATTTATTAAGTCTACTTCCATTGTTACGTTATCTCCAGGCATTACCATTTCTATTCCATCTGGTAACTTACAAGCTCCTGTTACGTCTGTTGTTCTGAAATAGAATTGTGGTCTATATCCATCAAAGAATGGTGTATGTCTTCCACCTTCTTCTTTTTTAAGTACATATACTTCTGCAGTAAATTTTGTGTGTGCTTTTACTGATCCAGTCTTTGCTAGTACTTGTCCTCTTTCTATTTCGTTTCTTTGTACTCCTCTTAATAATGCTCCTATATTATCCCCTGCTTGTGCTTGGTCTAATAATTTTCTGAACATTTCTACTCCTGTTACTACTACTTTTCTTGGTGCTTCTGTTAATCCTACTAATTCTACTTCGTCTTGTACTTTTAATACTCCTCTTTCCACTCTTCCTGTTGCAACTGTTCCTCTTCCTGTGATTGAGAATACGTCTTCTACTGGCATTAAGAATGGTTTGTCAGTATCTCTTTCTGGTGCTGGTATATATTCATCTATTTGCTCGAATAATTCTACTATTTTATTTCCCCACTCACTCTTTGGATCTTCTAATGCCATTAATGCTGATCCTCTTACTATTGGAGTATCATCTCCTGGAAAATCATATTCTGTTAATAAATCTCTTACTTCCATTTCTACTAGTTCTAATAACTCTTCATCATCTACCATGTCACATTTGTTTAAGAATACTACTATATATGGTACTCCAACTTGTCTTGATAATAGTATATGCTCTCTTGTTTGTGGCATTGGTCCATCTGTTGCTGAACAAACTAATATTGCTCCGTCCATTTGTGCTGCTCCTGTTATCATGTTCTTAACGTAGTCAGCATGTCCTGGGCAGTCAACGTGTGCGTAGTGTCTGTTTGGAGTTTCATACTCAACGTGTGCTGTTGATATTGTGATTCCTCTTTCTCTTTCTTCTGGAGCTTTATCTATGTTTGCGAAATCTACTGCTTCTCCTAATTGGTATCTGTCATATAATGTTTTTGTTATCGCTGCTGTTAATGTAGTTTTACCGTGGTCAACGTGTCCTATTGTCCCTATATTAACATGAGGTTTTGTTCTTTCGTATTTAGCTTTAGCCATTTTGAATTTCCTCCCTTTATCTTGTGCAAGACGAGACAAGTCTCGTCTTGCTGATTATTTTTTATATTTATATTATTAATTAATTTTTAAATTATTTTCCTTCAGCTATCTTTTTAGCAACTGAAGCTGGAACTTGTTCATAGTGATCGAATATCATTGTATAAGTTGCACGACCTTGAGTTGAAGATCTTAGGTCTGTAGAGTATCCAAACATTTCTGAAAGTGGAACAAATGCATTTATAACTTGTGCACCACTTCTTGCTTCCATTCCTTGGATTAATCCTCTTCTTGAGTTTAAGTCACCCATAACATCTCCCATGTAATCTTCTGGAGTAACAACTTCTACTTTAAAGTAAGGCTCTAAAAGAACTGCATTACCTTTCTTCATAGCATCTTTGAATGCCATTGAACCAGCCATCTTGAACGCCATTTCAGAAGAGTCAACTTCATGGTAAGAACCATCATATAACTCAACAGCAACGTCTACAACTGGATATCCAGCAACTATACCAGATTGCATAGCTCCTTGTATACCCATGTCAACTGGACCAACATATTCTTTTGGTACAGACCCACCAACAGTTTTGTTTGTGAATTTGTATCCTTCACCTGGCTCTTGAGGAGCAACTCTAATCTTAACGTGACCATATTGTCCTCTACCACCTGATTGCTTAGAGTACTTGTATTCAACATCAACTGGTTGAGTTATAGTTTCTCTATATGCAACTTGTGGAGCACCAACTTTAGCTTCTACTTTAAATTCTCTTAATAATCTATCTACTATTATCTCTAAGTGTAATTCACCCATACCAGATATTATAGTTTGTCCTGTTTCTTGGTCAGTTTTAACTGTGAAAGTTGGGTCTTCTTCAGCTAATTTTTGAAGAGCTATACCCATTTTTTCTTGAGCTGCTTTAGAACTTGGTTCTATAGCAACAGATATAACTGGCTCAGGGAATTCCATAGATTCAAGTATTATTGGATTAGCAGGATCACATAATGTGTCTCCAGTAGTAGTATCTTTTAATCCTACTGCTGCTGCTATATCTCCAGCATAAACTTTAGTTATTTCTTCTCTTGTATTGGCATGCATTTGTAGTATACGACCAATTCTTTCTCTCTTATTCTTAGTTGCATTTAAAACATAAGAACCAGATTCTAATGTTCCAGAGTAAACTCTGAAGAACGCTAGTTTTCCAACAAATGGGTCAGTCATTATTTTGAATGCTAATGCAGAGAATGGCTCTTCATCAGAAGAATGTCTTTCAGCTTCCTCTCCATCTTCCAATATACCTTTTATAGCTGCTATATCAGTTGGTGCTGGTAAGTAATCTAAAACTGCATCTATTACTAACTGAACACCTTTGTTTCTATAAGCTGTACCACAGAAAACTGGGTTCATCTCACACGCTATAGTAGCTTTTCTTATAGCAACTTTTAGTTCATCTATAGTAGGTTCTTCACCTTCAAGATATTTCATCATTAACTCTTCGTCAGTTTCAGCTACTGCTTCAACTAATTTTTCTCTCCACTCTGTAGCTAATTCTTTCATATCTTCTGGTATGTCTGTTTCTTCCATTTCAACACCTAAGTCGTCTTTGTATATAACAGCATCCATTTTTAATAAGTCTATTATACCTATAAATGAATCTTCTTTACCTATTGGTAATTGCATAGGAACTGCATTAGAATTTAATCTAGATTTCATCATGCTTACAACATTGTAGAAATCTGCTCCTAATATATCCATTTTATTTACAAAAGCTATTCTAGGTACTCCATAAGTTTCAGCTTGTCTCCATACATTCTCAGATTGAGGTTCAACCCCACCTTTTGCACAGAATACAGCAACTGAACCGTCAAGAACTCTTAGAGATCTTTCAACTTCAACTGTGAAGTCCACGTGTCCAGGAGTATCTATTATATTTATTCTATGGTCTTTCCATGAAGCAGTAGTAGCGGCAGAAGTTATTGTTATACCTCTTTCCTTTTCTTGCTCCATCCAGTCCATTTGAGAAGCCCCTTCATGAGTTTCTCCTATCTTATGAGTTTGCCCAGTATAAAACAGGATTCTTTCTGTAGTAGTAGTTTTCCCTGCATCTATATGAGCCATGATTCCTATATTCCTAGTTCTTTCCAAAGGAAACTTTCTAGCCATGGTTATCCTCCTTATGATATCCTCAATTTTATAAGATATCTATATATCCTACCATCTATAATGAGCAAATGCTTTATTAGCTTCTGCCATTTTATGAGTATCTTCTTTTTTCTTAACTGAAGCTCCTGTGTTGTTAGCTGCGTCCATTATTTCTTTAGCTAATTTATCAACCATTCCTTTTTCTCCACGAGCTCTAGTGTATTTTACTAACCATCTTAAACCTAATGTTTGTCTTCTTTCAGGTCTAACTTCGATTGGTACTTGGTAGTTTGCCCCACCAACTCTTCTTGCTTTTACTTCTAAAACAGGCATTATATTATCCATTGCCTTATTAAATACTTCTAAAGCATCTTCTCCTGTTTTTTCAGCAATAACTGTGAAAGCATCATAAACTATTGTTTGAGACTTTCCTTTTTTTCCGTCTACCATTAAATTATTTATTAATTTAGTAACTACCTTACTCCCATACATAGGATCTGGTAAAACTTCTCTCTTTGGAACATTACCTTTTCTTGGCATTTCGCTTCCCTCCTTAATTATTTAACTTAAATCATAGGTACTCGACATAAATTATTTAATGCCGTGATGCCATAAATATCTATATATTTAAAGCACCGAACTATAATCAATCATTAATTGTTTTTATTTTTTAGCGTCCTTAGGTTTCTTAGCACCATACTTAGATCTTGATTGTCTTCTCTTATCAACACCTGCTGTATCTAAAGTACCTCTTAGTATATGGTATCTAACCCCTGGAAGGTCTTTTACTCTTCCGCCTCTTATAAGAACAACACTATGCTCTTGTAAGTTATGTCCTTCTCCTGGTATATAAGCAGAAACTTCTATACCATTAGTTAATCTAACTCTGGCAACTTTTCTTAAAGCTGAGTTAGGTTTCTTAGGAGTAACTGTTTTTACTGAAGTACAAACCCCTCTTTTTTGTGGAGCACTAGCGTCAGTTACTTTCTTGTTTAAAGAGTTGTAACCTTTTTGTAATGCTGGAGCAGTAGATTTCTTTTCAACTGCTTTTCTACTTTTACGAACTAATTGGTTAATTGTTGGCATCATCTGCACCTCCTTCCAAATTTTCGATCTTATCAGTGACCGCCAACTACATCAATATGAATACTCATACTGACTGATTGTAACATTTGTTACTTACAATTTAATGTCTATAACACATGAATATGTGATATTAGCATTTTTCTAGCTTGATGCTTTTAGTTCTTGTTTATTGCCATTTAAAAGTCACTAAGAGCTCATATAAGCCCTTAGTGTACTTTTAAACAACACACTTTACTATTTTAACACCACAAATAATGGTTGTCAAGATTTCTTTACTCTATCTGCCATTAATCTTCAATTTTTTCAACAGCTATATTTCTATATTTCTTCATTCCTGTTCCTGCTGGTATTAGCTTACCTAATATAACATTCTCTTTAAGCCCTATTAGGTGGTCTTCTTTACCTTTTATTGCAGCTTCTGTTAATACTCTTGTTGTTTCCTGGAATGAAGCTGCTGATAAGAATGAATCAGTTGCAAGAGATGCTTTAGTTATACCAAGTAATACTCTTTTAGCAACTGCTGGTCTTAAGTCTTTAGCTATAGCTTCTTCGTTACATCTATTAAATGTTAATACATCTTCATATCCACCTGGTAATAAATCTGTATCTCCTGGGTCTTCAACTTTAACTTTAGATAGCATTTGTCTTACTATAACTTCTATATGCTTATCGTTAACATCAACCCCTTGAAGTCTATAAACCCTTTGAACTTCTTTAACTATATATTCTTGAACACCTTTAACACCTTTTACTCTTACTATATCATGAGGATTTATAAATCCTTGTGTTAAAGGATCTCCAGCTTCTAATATCTGTCCTTGCTTAACTTTTAATCTAGAACCATATGGTATCACATATGTTTGAGTTTCGCCTTCTTCTGGTATTACATTTACTTCTTTTCTCTTTCCAGTTTCATCTATTTCAACTCTACCAGATACTTCAGTTATTACAGCTAAACCTTTTGGTTTTCTAGCTTCGAATAATTCTTCAACCCTTGGAAGACCTTGAGTTATATCGGCTCCTGCAACCCCTCCAGTATGGAATGTACGCATTGTAAGCTGAGTACCCGGCTCACCTATAGATTGAGCTGCTATTATACCAACTGCTTCACCTATATTAACTTCTTTTCCTGTAGCTAAGTTTCTACCATAGCACTTAGAACAAACTCCATGATTAGTTTTACAGTTAAGAACTGTTCTTATCCTAATTTTTTCAATTCCTAAATCTACTATAGTTTCTGCTTCATCTTCTTGTATCATAGCATCAGCTTCAACTATAACTTCACCAGTTTCAGGATTTAATATAGGGTCTATAGTATATCTTCCTACAATTCTATCATATATTTCTTCTATAACTTCATTTCCTTCTTTTATAGCATAAATTTCTGTAGTATCTTCTGTTCCGCAATCTACTTCTCTTACAATAACATCCTGACTTACATCAACAAGTCTTCTTGTTAAGTATCCAGATTCAGCCGTACGTATAGCTGTATCGGCAAGACCTTTTCTGGCACCATGTGAAGATGTAAAGTATTCAAGTACTGATAAACCTTCACGGAAATTAGATTTAACTGGTATCTCAACTGTTTTACCAGATGCATTGGCCATAAGACCACGCATACCTGCTAGCTGTCTAATTTGGTTTTTAGAACCTCTGGCTCCTGAATGTGCCATTATATATATATTGTTTAATCTATCTAGTCCACCCATAAGAGCATCAGTAACCTTATCAGTTGTTTCTGTCCATGTCTCTATAACTTTTTCATATCTTTCTTCATTAGATATTAAACCTCTTCTGTATGCTTTTTCATATTTATCAACTTTTTCTTCTGCCTCAGCTATAAATACTTTCTTTTCTTCTGGAACACTCATATCAGCAACAGCAACTGTTATACCACCTAATGTAGAATATTTAAATCCTAGAGATTTTATATAATCTAGTAATTCCGCTGTTTCTGTATTTCCATGTTTTCTAAAGCACTTATCTATTATTTTACCCAGAGATTTTTTATCTGCTAAGAAGTCAACTTCTAGAGCAAATGGGTTTTCATTTCTATCTACAAATCCTAAATCTTGAGGTATGCTTTCATTAAATATAAATCTACCAACTGTACTTTCAACTAATGAACTTCTTCCATCTTCAAGAGTCACCTTTAGTTTTACTAACGCATGTAGATGAACTGATTTATTGTAATAAGCAAGTAATAGCTCATTAAAGTCTTTAAATACCATTCCTGTTCCTTTAGCATCATCTTGTGCTTCTATTGTTAGATAATAACAACCTAAAACCATATCCTGAGATGGAGTAGTTATAGGAGAACCATCTTTAGGAGCAAGAATGTTGTTTACAGAAAGCATTAAGAATCTTGCTTCTGCTTGTGCTTCTACTGATAAAGGTACATGGACTGCCATTTGGTCACCATCGAAGTCTGCATTGTAAGCTGTACACACAAGTGGATGTAGCTTTATAGCTTTACCTTCAACCAAGATTGGTTCAAATGCTTGTATACCTAATCTATGCAGAGTCGGCGCACGGTTAAGAAGAACTGGATGGCTTTTTATAACATCTTCTAAAACATCCCAAACTTCTGGCTTAACTTTTTCTACTATAGATTTTGCACTTTTTATATTATGTGCATATCCTTCTTTAACTAGTTTATCCATAACAAATGGCTTAAATAGTTCTAGTGCCATTTTCTTTGGAAGACCACATTGATAGAATTTAAGTTCTGGTCCAACAACTATAACAGAACGTCCTGAGTAGTCAACACGCTTACCAAGTAAGTTTTGACGGAAACGACCTTGTTTACCCTTTAACATATCTGATAAAGACTTAAGTGGTCTATTTCCAGGCCCTGTTACAGGTCTACCTCTTCTACCATTATCTATTAATGCATCAACTGCTTCTTGAAGCATTCTCTTTTCATTTCTTACAATTATATCTGGAGCTCCAAGCTCTAATAATCTCTTAAGTCTATTATTTCTGTTTATAACTCTTCTATATAAATCATTTAAGTCTGAAGTTGCAAATCTTCCACCATCAAGTTGTACCATTGGTCTTAAATCTGGTGGTATTACTGGTATCGCATCTAAAATCATCCATTCTGGTTTATTCCCAGATTTTTTAAATGCTTCTACAACTTCTAATCTTCTTATTGTTCTAACTTTCTTTTGTCCTGTACTGTCTTTTAATTCCGCTCTTAGGTCTTTGCTTTGTTGCTCTAAGTCTATGTTTTGTAACAATATCTTTACAGCTTCAGCACCCATACCTACAGTAAAAGTATATCCATATTTTTCAAGAGCAGTTCTATACTCTTTTTCTGTCAATAACTGCTTCTCATTCAATCCAGTTTCTCCTGGATCAACTACTACATATGAAGCAAAGTATAGTATTTTTTCCAATGATCTTGGTGACATATCAAGTAAAAGTCCCATTCTACTTGGTATACCTTTAAAGTACCAGATGTGAGACATAGGAGCTGCTAGCTCTATATGTCCCATTCTTTCTCTTCTTACTTTCGATTTAGTTACTTCTACTCCACATCTATCACAAACTACACCTTTGTATCTAACTCTTCTATATTTACCACAATGGCACTCCCAGTCTTTTTGTGGTCCAAATATTCTTTCACAGAAAAGACCATCTTTTTCTGGTTTTAAAGTACGGTAATTTATAGTTTCTGGCTTTTTAACTTCTCCTCTAGACCATTGTCTTATTTTTTCTGGAGAAGCCAATGCTATTTTTATCGACTCGAAATTGTTTAATTCAAACAAGGAGTTCTCTCCCTTCTATTTGAGATTTACATTAATTAAATTTACACATCAAAGTCATCACCAACAAAGTCTATTTCTTCTTCAAATAAATCTTCTTCAGCAAATTCTTCTAAATTCTCTATATCCTCATCTTCTACGGTTTCCGTAAAATCATCTTCAATTTCTTCTATTATATTACTTTCTTCAACTTCTCCCATGTTATTTACAACATCTAGTTCAAATTCACCTATTGTGTCATCTTCATCTACAGATTCTCTTACTTCTATTTCTTGATCTTCATCTGTTAATACTTTTACATCTAAGCATAAACTTTGAAGTTCTTTTATAAGAACCTTAAATGATTCTGGGATTCCTGGCTCAGGTATGTTTTCACCTTTAACTATGGCTTCGTAAGTTCTAACACGACCTACAACATCATCAGACTTGACAGTAAGTATTTCTTGAAGTATATGAGCAGCTCCATATGCTTCTAGAGCCCAAACCTCCATCTCTCCAAATCTTTGTCCACCAAATTGTGCTTTACCACCTAGTGGCTGTTGAGTAACTAATGAGTATGGTCCAGTACTTCTTGCATGTAGTTTTTCATCAACTAAATGATGTAGTTTTAAGTAGTACATATATCCAACAGTTATTCTATTATCAAAAGTTTCACCTGTTCTACCATCATATAAAGTTAATTTACCATCTCTAGAATATCCAGCTTCTTCAAGAGCATCCATTATATCATACTCATTGGCACCATCAAATACTGATGTTGCAACATACCATCCTAAAGTCTTAGCAGCAAGTCCTAAATGAACCTCTAAAACCTGACCGATGTTCATACGTGATGGTATACCTTGTGGGTTAAGTATTATATCTAGTGGAGTTCCATTTTCCATGAATGGCATATCTTCTTCTGGTAATATTCTAGAGATAACCCCTTTATTACCATGACGACCAGCCATTTTATCTCCAACTTTTATTTTTCTCTTTTTAGCTATATAACATCTTACTAATTCATTTACTCCTGGAGATAAATCATCTCCATTTTCTCTAGTAAATACTTTTACATCAACTATTATACCAGATTCACCATGAGGTACTTTAAGTGAAGTGTCTCTAACTTCTCTAGCCTTTTCACCAAATATTGCACGAAGTAATCTTTCCTCAGCAGTAAGTTCAGTTTCTCCTTTTGGAGTTACTTTACCAACTAGTATATCTCCTGAATCTACTTCTGCACCTATTCTTATTATACCTCTGTCATCTAAGTTCTTAATTGCACTATCTCCAACATTAGGTATATCTCTAGTTATTTCCTCTGGCCCTAGTTTTGTATCTCTAGCTTCACATTCATATTCTTCTATATGAATTGTTGATAATCTATCTTCTTTAACTAATCTTTCATTTATTAATATGGCATCTTCGTAGTTATAACCTTCCCAAGTCATGAATGCTATAAGACAGTTTCTTCCAAGTGCTACTTCTCCTAAATCAGTTGCTGGACCGTCTGCTATAACATCTCCTTGCACTATTTGCTCACCTTTAGTTATTATAGGTGTTTGATTTATACAAGTACCTGAGTTTGAACGTTTAAACTTAAGTAGATTATATCTATCTCTGTTTCCATCTTCTCTTTTTATAATTATCTCATCCGCTGTTACTCTTTCTGCTATACCAGAATTTCTAGCAACAACAACTGCTCCAGAGTCTTTTGCAGCTCTATATTCTATACCAGTTCCTATAATTGGTGCTTCTCTTCTAACTAGAGGCACTGCCTGACGTTGCATGTTCGCTCCCATAAGGGCACGGTTGGCGTCATCATTTTCTAAGAAAGGTATCATAGCAGTGGCAACAGATACAACCTGCTTAGGAGATATATCCATATAGTCTACTCTGCTTTCAGGAACCATTTCAACAGCACCATTTACAGTTCTACAAACAACTCTATGGTTTACGAATTTACCATCGTCTGTTAATGGCTCATTTGCCTGAGCTCTTACGAATAAATCTTCTTCATCAGCAGTTAAATAATGTATCTCATCAGTAACTGTTGATGTTACTTTATCAAATTTTCTATATGGTGATTCTATAAATCCAAACTCATTTATTTTTGCATAAGTTCCAAGAGAGTTTATAAGACCGATATTTGGCCCTTCTGGAGTCTCTATCGGACACATTCTACCGTAGTGTGAATGGTGAACGTCACGCACTTCGAATCCAGCTCTTTCTCTTGAAAGACCTCCAGGTCCAAGAGCTGATAGTCTTCTTTTATGTGTTAACTCAGATAAAGGATTTGTTTGGTCCATGAACTGAGATAACTGAGAACTACCGAAGAATTCTTTTATTGCAGCTGAAACTGGTCTTATGTTAACTAACGCTTGAGGCGTTATAGCTTCCATATCTTGAACTGTCATTCTTTCTTTTATGACTCTTTCCATTCTTGAAAGACCAATTCTAACTTGGTTTTGTAATAATTCTCCTACAGATCTTATTCTTCTATTTCCTAAATGGTCTATATCATCAATATTTCCTATATTATAGAAGATATTGAATTCATAACTTATTGAAGCTATTATATCGTCTAATAATATATGTTTTGGTATAAGTTCTTTAATTCTTGATTTTATAGCTTCTTTTATTTCTTCTTCGTCACTATATCCATCTAAAATTTCTTTTAATGTTGGATAATGCACTTTTTCTTTTATGTTTAAATCATCTATGTCAAAATCAATATGAGACTTAATGTCTACAAAATTATTTCCTATAACTCTAACTTTCTTATCATCATCCATTAATAGATTTACTACATTTATACCTGCATTTTGTATATCTTTAGCTAACTCATAGCTTATTTTTTCTCCAGCTTTTACAAATACTTCTCCTGTTTCAGGATTTATTATGTCTTCTGCTGAAATTCTATTCATAATTCTATAGCATAAAGCAAGTTTTTTATTAAATTTGTATCTACCAACTTTTGCTAAATCATATCTCTTTGGATCAAAGAATAAAGCATTTAGTAAAGATGATGCACTTTCTACAGTAGGTGGTTCACCTGGTCTTAATTTTTTATATATCTCAACAAGACCTTCCTCTACTGTTTTAGTATTATCTTTTTCTAATGTAGCAGATAATCTTTCGTCTTCTCCTAAAAGGTCAATTATTTCTGCATCTGTCCCTATTCCTAAAGCTCTAAGTAAAACTGTAACTGGTTGTTTTCTTGTTCTATCAACTCTTACAGATATTACATCGTTAGAATCTGTTTCATATTCTAACCATGCTCCTCTATTAGGAATTACAGTAGATGAAATTAATCTCTTACCTGTTTTATCTCTCTCTTCCGCATAGTAAACACCAGGAGATCTAACTAATTGACTTACGATAACTCTTTCTGCCCCATTTATAACGAAAGTTCCTCTTTCTGTCATTAAAGGGAAGTCACCCATAAATACTTCTTGTTCTTTTATTTCGCCTGTTTCTTTATTTATAAGTCTTACCTTAACTTTTAGAGGTGCACAATATGTAGCATCTCTCTCTTTACACTCTTCTATATCGTACTTTGGTTTATCGTCTAAAGAGTAGTCAACAAATTCCAATATAAGATTACCAGTATAATCTTCTATTGGTGAAATATCATCAAACACTTCTTTTAAACCTTCTTTTAAAAACCACTCATAGGAATCTACTTGAATTTCTATAAGATTTGGCACATCAGCTATTTCCTTAATTTTAGAAAAGCTCATTCTAGTTCTTTTACCTATCGTGACAGGATGTGGCATTCACTTTTCACCTCTCAATAATTAAAAATAAAACAATAGTTCATTCTAACGCATCTAATAATTTTAGCATAATGTCAAGTATTTTTCAATATATTTTTTATCTTATATGTAAACTATGCATTATTTTTGATTTTTTGTAAATTATTTTAAGCATATATTATGTATTATGTACAATTCTCCAATATAAAATCCAATTTTTTCATTTATCGGTTTAATTTTCTAGAAAAAGTTACATTCTAATACCATACCCATATTTAATTATAATTTCATAAATAAGTACTAGTAAATAATTATATTTATACAAAAGCTGTTAAATATACAAAATAAAGACCATAAATGAATTTAATCTGGAGTTTTAAATCTTAAACTATTTCCATCATAAATTATATCTACAGTCTTTATAAAAATAGAATTTCTACTATAATTAAGTTTTTTATTTTTACTATTATATTAGTAATATAATTATCCTAATATATTATCTGCAAACTGTGGCGTAGGTAAACCAAATCCTCCAGCTACTTCAAGTAAGTCTCCTGTTATAAAGGATGAATCATCACTAGCATAGAATAAAACAGCTTTTGCTATGTCTTCTGGTTTCCCTATACGATTTAAAGGAACATGCTTTAGGAACTCCTTTATGAATTCTGGAGACATATTATCTAAAGCAGCTTTGGTTGCAATAAGGCCTGGAAGTACAGCATTACATCTAACATTGTCTTTTGCATATTGTGTTGCTATATTTTGAGTTAATGAGTTGATTGCTGATTTTGATACACAATAAGCTATTCTAGATAGGTCAGGCAATACTGAACCTATACTAGATATATTTATTATACTTCCCTTGCCATTCTTTATCATATGAGGAATAGCAGCTTTACATGGTAAATATACACTTTTTAAATTAGTATTTACTGTATCAAAGAAATTATCTGTATCTCCAGTTAAAAGGTCTTTATCAAGTGAGGGATTTGTCGAACCAAAATTATTTACAAGTATATCTATCTTACCTTCTTTTTTAACTACATCTTCTATCATTGAAGTAAACGTTTCTTCTTCACGAGCATTAAAATAAACAAACTTAGCACACCCGCCTTCTGCACTTATTCTGTCTATAACTTCATTAGCCAATTCTTCTGAACGAGCTGCTAAATATACAACTGCTCCATTTTGTGCCAATATTTCAGCTGATGCTAATCCAATACCTTTAGTTGCTGCAGTAACCACTGCAACTTTACCTTGTAATTTTTCCATTATTAACTCCTCCTTAAATGCATTTCTTGAAATCTACATATTTCGATTTTTAGAAGTATTTCACTCATTTTAAATTTGTATTTGTTAATTAATTATTTATTACATTTTATTTTTAAAGTATTTTTGTAAATTTTTAAAATAATATGTAGTTTTATATAATTTATCTTTTATTATATCACCTTATATATGCACATTACAATAATTGTTTATATTTTAATTTAACATCTGTATTTAACATAGTAAAAACATATTCTTTAATAGTATTAAATTAAAATCTCATTACAAACTATATGATACCCTTAATTTAATACTATTATATAAATTTTTTTTATTTTATAGAAATATTCTATTCACAATTTTTTATAAATAAAAAAAGATACCCAAATGGGTATCTTTTTAAAGAAACTACTTAACTTCTACTTTAGCTCCAGCAGCTTCTAATTTTTCTTTTATTTGATCAGCTTCTTCTTTAGAAGCTCCTTCTTTAACTGTCTTAGGAGCATTGTCAACTACTTCTTTAGCTTCTTTTAATCCTAATCCTGTTATTTCTCTAACTGCTTTTATAACTCCAACTTTTGAAGAACCAACCTCAGCTAATACTACATCAAACTCAGTTTTTTCTTCAGCAGCTGGTCCACCAGCAGCTGCACCAGCTACCATTACTGGAGCTGAAGCTGATACGCCGAATTTTTCTTCAGCAGCTTTAACTAATTCATTTAATTCTAAAACTTTCATATTTTCTATAGCTTCTAATATTTGTTCTATTGTCATTTTTAGCACCTCCGAATTTTCTTTTCAAATTAATATTTATAATTTTTTAGTTAAGCAATTAAGCTTCTTCTTGACCTTCTGCCTTTTTCGCTATTGCATCTATTAAGTATGCAAAGTTTGATATTGGAGCTTTTAAGCTACCAAGTAATTTAGCGATAAGAACTTCTCTTGATGGTATGTTAGCCATTTCAACAATCTTAGCTTCGTCATAGAATACACCTTCTATAACACCCATCTTTAATTTCATCTTTGGATGAGAATCCATGAATCCTTTTAATATTCTAGCTGGAGCAACTGGATCATCATATCCAAATGCTATAGCATTAGTACCAATTAATAATTCTTCATTGAATTGCTCTATACCAACTTCTTTAGCTGCTCTTCTAACTAAAGTATTTTTATATACTTTGTAATCTACACCAGCTTCTCTCATTTGTTTTCTTAACTCAGTTACTTCTTCAACTGTTAACCCTTTGTAATCAACAACAACGGCAGCAGAAGATTTTTGTAACTTTTCAACTATTTCAGAAACAACTTCTGATTTAATTTCTATAGCTTTTCTCATCTAGATGTGCACCTCCTTCACCAAATAGGCTTAGTATTTACCGCAACATTATAAAAAGCTTTTGTTGCCAAAAGTAGACATCAAAAGCTTTAGTAATCTCAATTTATCTAAAACCTCGGTGGGATATTAAGCTTTCGCACCCACTATCTACGGCAAATCTATTCTTTTTTACATTGACAAATGATATGATAACATTTTTGTCAACCTGTGTCAACAGTTTTATTATTCAGCTGTTCTTGCTGGGTTTATTTTAACTCCAGGTCCCATTGAAGAAGCTACAGTTATACTTCTTAAATATTGTCCTTTAGCAGCAGCTGGTTTAGCTTTTATTATAGCATCCATTAATGCAGCAAAGTTTTCAGATAATTTTTCTCCACCAAATGATACTTTTCCTACTGGAACGTGTATTATGTTAGTTTTGTCTAATCTGTATTCAACTTTACCAGCTTTTATTTCATCTATAGCTTTAGCTACATCAAATGTAACTGTTCCTGATTTAGGGTTTGGCATTAAACCTTTTGGTCCTAATACTCTACCTAATCTACCTACTACACCCATCATGTCTGGAGTAGCAACTACTATATCAAAATCAAACCAGTTTTCACCTTGTATTTTTTGAACTAATTCTTCAGCTCCTACAAAATCAGCACCAGCTTGTTCAGCTTCCTTAGCTTTTTCACCTTTAGCAAAAACTAAAACTCTTTTAGTTTTACCTGTTCCGTGAGGTAATACAACTGCACCTCTTACTTGTTGATCAGCATGTCTTGAGTCAACACCTAATTTAATGTGTGCTTCTACTGTTTCGTCAAATTTAGCTCCAGCTATATCTGAAACTAATGTTAATGCTTCTGATGCATCATAGAACTTAGTTCTATCTACTTTTTGTAATGCACCTGCATATCTTTTACCTTTTTTAGCCATTTTATTTTCCTCCTTGTGGTTAATCTCGGCTTTTCGCCTCCCACTTTATAAAAAAAGTGTATCTTTTAATTAGTCTTCTACTACAACACCCATGCTTCTAGCAGTACCAGCTATCATACTCATAGCAGCTTCTAATGATGCAGCATTTAAGTCAGGCATTTTTAATTCAGCTATTTCTCTTACTTGAGCTGAAGTTATTTTAGCAACTTTCTTTTTGTTTGGTTCTCCAGAACCTGATTTTAAGTTTAATGCTTTTTTAATTAAAACTGCAGCTGGTGGAGTTTTTGTTATAAAACTGAATGATCTATCTTGATATACAGTTATAACAACTGGTATTATCATTCCAGCTTGATCTGCAGTTTTAGCATTAAATTCTTTTGTGAATCCCATTATATTAACACCATGTTGTCCTAATGCTGGTCCAACTGGTGGCGCTGGAGTAGCCTTTCCTGCAGGTATTTGTAATTTTATTTGACCTATAACTTTTTTAGCCATTTTGAGCGCACCTCCTCAGATTTTTCTATAATAATAGTATTAGATTTTTTCTATACCTTCAAGCTCTATTACAAATAGAGTCCTTTTACCAAATGCATTTATGCATACTTTAACTTCTCTGTTTTCTAAGTCAATTTCTTCTATGTTTCCTACTTGTCCACTAAATGGTCCTTGAGATACCTTTACTGTATCTCCTATTTCAAAGTCAATATCACTATTTACTACTTTAGGTTCAGTTGTATCTATACCCATAGCTTTAACTTCTTCTTCACTTAATGGTACTGGTTTTGAACCAGGTCCAACGAAACCTGTAACTCCCTTAGTATTTCTTACTACATACCAAGATTCATCAGTTATTATCATTTTAACCAAAACATAACTTGGATAAACTTTACGTTGTCTAGTTTTTTCTTTTCCAGTTTTAGTAGTTTCCACTACTTCTTCTGTTGGAACAACTACTTGTCTTATGCAGTCTTCCATACTTCTTGTTTTAACTGCTTTTTCTATTGTAGCTTTAACTTTATTTTCATGTCCCGAATAAGTATGAACTACATACCAACTTGCTTCTTGTAATTCTGACATTTAACTTACCTCTTTTCGTCTATTTTAGTAATAACGCTAGTGCACCAGATAATATAGTGTCTATACCCCATACTAATATAGTGCATGAAATAACTACAGTTAAAACTATACCTGTGTTTTTAAACAATTCTTTTTTTGTCGGCCATGTAACTCTTTTCAATTCTTGTTTAGTTTCTTTTAAATAACCAAATAAACTGAATCTCTTTTTAGTTTTTGCACCGTCATTTGTTTGGGCAGCCATTCCATACTCACATCCTTATAAAACTATTTTGTTTCTTTATGAGTTGTATGCTTTTTACAGAATCTACAATATTTTTGTAATTCTATTCTGTCTGGATTATTTTTCTTATTCTTAGTAGTGTTGTAGTTTCTTTGCTTACACTCTGTACATGCTAAAGTTACTTTAACTCTCATCTGATACACCTCCAACTTTGTAATACAATAATATATATTGTTAATATATGTGAATATAATATCTTTAAAATATGTATTTATTAAAAATCTACAGTATTTAAGATATTATTAACTTCCTATAATCATTACCTTGTATAAGGTATCACAAAATCCTATGCTGTGTCAATGTTTTTGTATTTCTATGTTAAAAAAAGAGGAGCATAACCCCTCTTTTTATTATTCTTTAATCCATCAGTTTAATAATAAGAATTACTCTATTATTGTAGCAACAACGCCTGAAGCTACTGTTCTTCCACCTTCTCTTATTGAGAATCTTAATCCTTCTTCTACAACTATTGAATTTATTAAGTCTACTTCCATTGTTACGTTATCTCCAGGCATTACCATTTCTATTCCATCTGGTAACTTACAAGCTCCTGTTACGTCTGTTGTTCTGAAATAGAATTGTGGTCTATATCCATCAAAGAATGGTGTATGTCTTCCACCTTCTTCTTTTTTAAGTACATATACTTCTGCAGTAAATTTTGTGTGTGCCTTTACTGATCCAGTCTTTGCTAGTACTTGTCCTCTTTCTATTTCGTTTCTTTGTACTCCTCTTAATAATGCTCCTATATTATCCCCTGCTTGTGCTTGGTCTAATAATTTTCTGAACATTTCTACTCCTGTTACTACTACTTTTCTTGGTGCTTCTGTTAATCCTACTAATTCTACTTCGTCTTGTACTTTTAATACTCCTCTTTCCACTCTTCCTGTTGCAACTGTTCCTCTTCCTGTGATTGAGAATACGTCTTCTACTGGCATTAAGAATGGTTTGTCAGTATCTCTTTCTGGTGCTGGTATATATTCATCTATTTGCTCGAATAATTCTACTATTTTATTTCCCCAGTCGCTCTTTGGATCTTCTAATGCCATTAATGCTGATCCTCTTATTATTGGAGTATCATCTCCTGGGAAATCATATTCTGTTAATAAATCTCTTACTTCCATTTCTACTAGTTCTAATAACTCTTCGTCATCTACCATATCACATTTGTTTAAGAATACTACTATATATGGTACTCCAACTTGTCTTGATAATAGTATATGCTCTCTTGTTTGTGGCATTGGTCCATCTGTTGCTGAACAAACTAATATTGCTCCGTCCATTTGTG
>NZ_JACVVY010000018.1:0-39585 GCF_020658175.1 Clostridioides sp. ES-W-0018-02
ATCCCTTATTAGAATTAAATTGTTTTGTATTTTCTTTCAATTTTGCATAATCAAGTAAACTTAACTCTTTTCTTAGTTCCTCTAAAGATAGCTCTTTGTTTATAGCAGATTCTTTAAAAGTCTTAACTTCATCTTCTGTTAAAGAATTAAACTCTGAGATAATACTAGAAACTTCTACTTTATATTCTTCCATTTCTTTATCGGCCTTGAATTTTCTTAAAACTCCCAACTCTTCAGTTAGATTTTTTATCTCAGTTTCTTTTTCACTAAACTTTTCAAGTACTAATTCTTTTAAAGTATCCTCTTTAGAAAAAGTTTCTATAACTTCTTCTTCTTTTTTCTCTCTCCATTCTTCTATATATGATTTTCTGTTTTCATAATCTAAAACAACATCATCTCCATCTATAGAATATGGTACACCATAATAATTACAATAATTTATATTATCTTCTAATATAGCTATTTTTTCTTCAGGCAGAATAGTTCTTAAATAATATTCTCTTGCTGTGTATCTACCTCCCCAATAAGGGTCTTCAACCTCAACCATCTTATTTTTTAATTGACTATTAATAGAAATATCTATATCTTCTATTGATAATAAATCATTTTTCTTTTTATCCAACACATTTTCCTCCTTCCCTTTAAATGAATACATTTCTTTACAAATATCATAAATTGCTTTTTTATATTTTGAAAAATTACTATATGTATTTATAGATGCCCCCTCAATTCCAGGTGCAACATCATCTCCTAAAATAGTAATTCCTAAAAAACTAAATCTTTTAATATTATAATATCCATCAGTTTTATCAACTTCTCCATCTTCAACTGCTATTTCCATACTCACACTTTTTGACTTTGACTCTGTCAATAATTGATATGCTGAATTTGAATAGTGTTTCCAAATAAGCCCTGTACAATTTAAATATGTCTTTCCATCTTCTTCTGTATAAGTTATTTCAGTATTATTTGGAATCACACCAAGTGGTCTTTCTAAGAATTTATACTCTATAGAATAACCATCATCATCCTTTACAACTTTAGTTATCATATTGTGTTCATCAAAATCTACTGCATTTTCTTCTTCATCATATTTTATATATCCAAGTATTGGTATATCTGATAAAGTTGATTCTGCTTCATTTATAGTTGGTAAATCAAACTTAGTTTTATTTAAATTTTTGCCTTCATGTAAAATTTTTAGTTTTACATTTAATTTTCTATCATCTTCTTCATTAGAAAATGTCTCAAATCCACATGGAATACTAACTACTTTCAACTTTTCACCTCCTTAAATAAACATTACATCGCTAAAACTTATATCTTTAAAATCTGCCTTATTAAAATTAAGTATCTCATCAGGCTTATTTTCAAATAAATAAAATGATTCTTCACCACATTTATTTTCATTAATAAAAGTAAATCCTTTTTTAATTAATTCGTCTTTTTTATCACTTGTAAACGCAATAATAAATCGTTCATTATTTGTTCTCATCTTTTCTATCTGATTTATTTCCATTTGTACCACCATCACCTTTATCTTCATTAGTAGGTCTTCCAGCATCATTATTTGAAAATGTATATGAAGCTTGTTTAACTGGCAACAAATCATCTATTTCCATTAGTTGTTCGGCTTTATATAAATTAGCAATTTCAATTGGCTCTTTTCCAGTACTAGCTAAATATACTAGCCTACTATCTCCTACACTATTTATATTTTCTCTAAGTTGTTGTGATATCTTAGATTGGTTAAAATGAGTTGTACCAACAAAGTAAAGTTGGAATGCTTTAGATGAGTTCTTTTTATTTAATTCATAATTTATCCATGTCTCTATTTCATTTTGAATTCTCATTGGTATTAAACTATCTGCTATAACACCATCTGCAATTGATTCTGTGTTTATTTTATCTGAGTTAAAAAGAGCAGTATTGATTCCAGCATTATCGAATATAAATTCTTTTGCTTCTTTAACATAATCATTAATCTTTGATTTTCCATCACTTAGATTAATCCCCTCCATATCTAGTGGAGTTACTGCTACAGATGTCCCTGCTGGTAAATTAGATTTTATATCATGATAGTATGCACTTAATAAATCAAATGCAACTAATGGTTCATCATTCTTACCATAAGGTACTTTTCCATGTATCAGCTTAATACTTTCAATAATTGCATTAGAACCCTTTAAATCTTTCATATCTTCAAGCTCTAAAATATCATCAAATAAAAAGCTAAAAAATGGTATTCCTTTTGTTGAATCAATATCTATATTAAATGCTACAGCATTATCACTTAATTCATAGTATTTATTTTCTATTAAGTCTTCTTTTTTTAATCTTCCATCATTTAATTTTTTATATGCTTCTTGAACTTCTACTGGAAATGCTGATAAAGTCTTTCTATTTATTTTTCGTAAATCAATACCATATCTTAATACCCCATTTACTTTAGATGTTATTGTGCAATAAGAAGCTGGTATTTGTTGCATCATTATACATTTTAAATCTTCAATTTTATATAGATATATTTCTCCTTGTTCTAATACTTTTTCAGTTATCCAAGGACAAATATGTTTAAGTTGATATTTTTTTAGAAGTGTAGCTGACTTAAAAAAAGAGTTGATATAATCATCTTTATCTTTGAATTTAGAAATATTTGTTGGTATTATATAATGGTCAAATGTATTCATGGTTGAAATCATATTTAGAATTCTTTTATATGTACCAGACGTTTCTTTAAGCAAAAGACTAACCTTTTGTAGTAATTCTACGTTTTTGTAAGGGTCTATCATAGCTTTTCTTACTTGGTCTCTACTTATATTTCTTATCTTGTACATTTCATTTGACAGATTTATAGTATTTTCTATCATTGCATAATTTCTTTGTCTTAATTGTTCATTTAAGTATTTTATTTGGTCTAAAGTATAATCTTTTTTATCTCCTTTGAGTTCTATTATGGTTTCCACCTCCTGACCAGAATGAAATTATTTGTCCATTTTCTTTACTATTTCTCTTTTTTAATTCTATATCCAGTAAATTTGCTAGATAATTTCCATATGCTAAGGAAGAATATCTATCTTTCCTTGCTTTTCCTTTTTCTTTAACTTTAAGCCACTTTTGACCATCATTTTTTACAGTTTCTAAGTTAATTAATTCGTTTACAAGTAAGGTAGTTTGTTTATATGGTAATATCATTCTTGCTTGATCTGTATAATTTTTCTTTGCATATCCAGCTGTACTACTTAACATATCATTAGCCTCTACATCATTTATCGGTAACTTTATTCTATTTTTTAGAAATACATCAAGTAAACCAATTATACAATCATGATTTATTTGTCCATATGCCTTAATCTCAAATATAACTGGATAATTCTCTTTCGTAATAAAATTATTATGTAAATGATTTGTATTAGTGTGAGAAAATGCATTATATTCTTTATTTCTAGCATCATCATAATTAACTCTAAGTAAATCAGATAAAACACTTTGCCCTACTCCTTGAGTGTCTATAACTAAGAAATCTGCTTCAAAATCAAAGAACAATTGCTTTAATCTTATTGCTTGTTTATCTGGCTTCATACCATTATGAGATTCTATATGAACAACCATTCTTTCATAATAATCTTTCTCGGGCAATAATCTCCAGCATGTATATACTGAGTTATCATTATTATCACCTTCTGCAATGGCAATGTCAGCAGAAATTATTCTTAACTCACCTTTTCTTTTTTGTAAATTACACTTAATTTTTCCATTTTTAGCGGATAACACTTCCAAATCTGTTGGAGGATAAAATGGATTTTTTAATGTTCTGCATGGATTTACATAAGATGATTTAAATATTGCATCTTCATTTTCTCCAAAGAAAAGTGATTCCATCTCCATAATCCAAGAAACGGCATCCATTTCTCTTTTCATTTCATCTGCTCTTTCCTTATCAAGTATTCCATGATGAAGAGAAAGTTTATAATTACAATTGAGTACAAATTTATCTCTACCATCTATCATGTCCTTCACATACAGTTTAAATTTGTCATATGCTTCATGCATCCTAAACCATGCACTACTTAAGTACAATTCTTTATTAGGTTCTGGAGGATAATCTTCATATTTTCCATCTTTTTTAAATTTTAGATTTCTACTTACATTTAAAAATGGTTTAAGAATTCTATCTTGTATTTCTTTTTTTACTAATCTAAATTCATCTACAATAAGTATATTAAAACGGAATCCTCTCGATTGCTCGTTTGAGACTATCGCTTCTATAGTGCTTCCATTGTGAAATGTAACTTTGGAGAATTTATTGTTATATTCTATTTTTTTTATCTCTCTAGCTAACATAGGAGATTGTTTTACTAACTCTTTCTCTATTTTCTCCCTTATAATAAGCTCTGCTTGTGATTTAGTAAATGCAGCTATACCAATTTTAGAATTTGGATATAAAACAGCCCTACAACATGCATATACAGCGGCAATCCAGCTCTTTGCAAACCCTCTAGCACATATAAGCATTGCATAATTAACTTTATCAAACATATATATTAAAATACTTTGAACCAAATATAAATTAAGTCCAAAATAATCTATACAAAATCTATGAGGATTTTCTTTATAGAACTTAGTCCATTCAATTATACCTTCTTCAAAAGCTTTAGTTTTATCTGAATTAATCTCATGATTATCTAACTTTCTAGTTTTAGTTATCATTTGGATTGTCCTCACTGGCTAAGTCAAATACTTTTCTCATTTGTCCTATAAACCACTTATTAATATATGTTTTTATTTTATCTACATCTTTGAATTGCTCTGAAGGTTCTCCTATAGGTCTATAATTCTCTATCTTATCAATCCATGTACCCCATGTAATAGTTTCATTTTCTGCTAAACTTGCTTCTTGAATAGGTTTTATATTTGCATCATTCATAAGTTTTGATATTAAGGTATTCATTTTCTCAAACCCTGTAGCATCACCATTTCTTAATGCTTCATCACTCTTTAGTAAACATTTAGAAATTTGTTCTAACAACATTTTTTCAGCAGGTCTTTTACATTGATATGCAATAGAAAACTCATTAAATTTATTCTCTAAAAACATATAATCTTCTTTTTTTAACCCTGCTCCCCATCTTTCAACCATATCATTATTTATTTTTACCTCATTTAATTCAAACCCAGAATTAATCTTATCTTCTATAGAGTTATCAATTGATGTTTTTCCTCTATATTTTGAATTTCTATTAATGATCTTCATGTATTCATCAATAAAATCTTCAATTTTTTTAGCTCTCAATTCACTTGCTAATTTATCATCAAAATAAATATCAAAATTAAGACATGTATGTTTTAGTGCTTTTATATTACTATCATATTTATTTACTAATTTATCAAATATATTTTTAAAACATTCTTTGCACACAGGTAATCTTCCACTATCTAAATATATATAACTATAACTTTTCCAGAAGTATCTTTCTTCATATTTTTCTTGTTTACAACAAGAACATTTTTTCTTATTTACTGCCACATATTATCACCACCATAAAAAAACCACTAGAGAATTAACCCTAGTGGCTAATAGGGAGATTCAGTTCAATTAAGAGCTGAGATAAATCTACAAATATAAACTTAACTCAGCTCTTAATAAATAGCCTATAGTTTACTTAAATTTATATTATAAGTACACAATCTCCCATTTTCATTAAACACCATAAATTTTTGCATTGCATATGAACTTAATCTTAGATTCTTAGCATATGTATCGGTTCCAGAGAAACTTCCATTTACACATATTTCACTTTCTCCAAAACTATCTTCTTTACAATTATGTAGATGAGCCATGAAGATATAATCTGGAATGACTTTTATTAGAGATGTAAGCTTAGGAATTGCAGTTGATATTTTATCTTTATCTCCATGGACTCCTAGACATGTATTTCCACATATTTTGGCTATTATTATATCATTGTCTTGTACATTGTTTTGAAATATAACATTATTTATATTATTAATTCTTAATTTTATGTATTCATCTATTAATAGTGTAAAATTATCTTTATCTAAATTTTCATCTTTCTTTGGAAGAACTCTATCATGATTTCCACCTACTGAATAGACTACAACTTCATTAATTTTCTGAGATAGTTCATATATAAAGCTACTAAGTATTTCAGATACTTCTATAATTTGTTCAACTATATTCTCTCTATTCTCTAACCTTATAGAATTGTGTATATGACCAGAAATTAAGTCTCCAAGTAGCATTATATGTAATTTCTTAATCTTATGTAGCTCACAATATTCTACAATTCTACTTTTTAGATAATTTATTCGTACTTTAAATATTTCAGAGTTATATCTATTAAATGAATTAATTACTTCTAATCCATAATGAATATCCGAAATAAGAATAATAGCTTCTTGGTTTAAAGGCTCATATTTTTTGTAATTATAAGTTTCTAAAAGTGGATTATAATATGAAGTCTCATTTATTTTTTTATTAAATAAATTAATTATATTATCTATCCTTGAATATTCTCTTATTTTTCTATTTACTAAAGCTCTTTCATCTGATATTTGTGCTCTAATCTTTTTTAATTCTAATATCTTTTCTTCTATATCATTTAACTTTTCTTCATTGAAATATTTTGGAACACTTGAATTAATATAATCATATGCTTCTTTCAAGCCATAGGATGTTTTTCTACAATGATCTGGTGAACATTCTAATCCCAATAATTCAACTATTTCTCCCCAATCTAAGTCTAATTCTTTATTAACTTTTGCTAGTCGAATTCTGAATCTATAATCATCTAATGTTTCTTTTTCTTTTCTTTTTAATATATCTTCCATATTTAATATCTCCCTATTTTATTAAATAAATATCATTATCAATATATTAGTAAAAAAATAAATAGTCTAAGATTAGGTTCTTAGACTATTGTTTCACTCAATCTAATTGTTATATTTAAATCTGTATCACCAGAATATTTATCTAAAACATCACTAAGTAATACCTCATGATCTCCATCTTTTAAATGTTCTACAATCTTTATTGCTCCATCTTCTTCTTTTACTATTTCACATTTTTCTAAAACAGTTCCTTTATTATTTTTCATAAATATCTTCCTTAAATTTATTTTTTATATGTTTCTATTATAAAATCTACTGGGAATTATTCATTTGCCAGAGTTTAAATCAATTATAAAAATTATTTAAATTAAGGAGCTAGATAAGCCTCTAACTCCTATTATATTAAGTATATATAGTACTATACATTATTTTACTGCATCTTTTAAGGATTTAACTGCTTTTAATTTAGGTATTATCTTATCTTCTGATTTCCAAAGCTTTTTAGTTCCATTTTCAAGGGTTATTTCACCCTCTCTACCTTTTTGTACCTTAGTTAAATATTTTACTCCCATAAGAGTCAACTCATCACCGCTTTTTAATACTTCATTTCTTTTTTCTTCTATCACATCAAGTATTTCTCTTGCTTTTATCTGTGATATCTCTAGCCCTTCTGCTATTATTTTTATAAATTCTTTAGTCTTCATATTTCCAATCTCCCTTTTTCATGTAATTTTCATTTGATAATAAGAGGTCTTATTTTTATCCCCTTACACTATTAATATGTTTTAAACAAGCATTTTCTTAACCACTTTTCCCCACCAACTAGTTGCAATTCTTACAGTTTGACCTATATCCTTTTTTCCCATTCTTATCGAATTTAGATAATAATTTGATTTCCCCACATCTACTACACTTCTTGTACTTTCCTTTGCAAACAGACATATAATAGTAATTTTCTTCATACTCTTTTTCATAAGTACTAATTATTTTATTTACTATTTTATCAATTTGTTTGCTTACTGCTGGAGAAGTTATATTCATAATATCAGAAATATACTCCAAAGATTTATCTCTCCTATACATGCTTAATATATCTATTTGTATTTTAGTAAATTCAATCTTGGAAATAATGTTATTTAAATCCATAACAATACATGATAAATCATCCTGTAAATCATTTCCTTTCTGAACTCTTAAAAGTTCTTTGACATGGGTTTTATCAAACATATTTAAATAATTCCAATCAGGGTTACCAGAGTCTTTTAATGGTGCCTTCCAAACAATAGGTCTTTCTATTGAATTTTTAGCATCAATCATGTCATTTTTTAATAATTTCAAATTCTTTCTAACTACCCTTTTTATCTTCAAGTCTTCCTTATTTAATTCTCTATCTCCTAGTTCCTTATATTTGCTTTTATACCATTCATAAGTATCTGAATACATTTTTAACATAGGATATTTTTTAATATCTTTAGATTTTATTTTAATATCTTTTATTTTTTTATAGTTTTTGGGTATCTGGAAAATTGCAAATGAATTATCTTCTTTGAGTTCATCTTTATTTGAAGCTTTTGAATATGTATTTTCACCATTGACTGTAGCTATTTTATTTAGAAGAGCCTCTTCTTGACATGCTCTTTTGAAAAGTTCTTTTGAATTGTACATTTTTATTTTAGTTTCTTTACTTTTATCATCTACTGCTAATATGTAACTAGCTAATATTTCTAAGCTTTTAGCTATATTTGATGTTGAATATGTGCTATCATTTTTATTTAATATTAATTTAACTTTAGAAGTATCATTATTGTTATAATCCCATGTTCCTTCACTACTACTAAATGGATTAACTGCACCTACATATTCAGTTGGACTTATATCTTTTAATTTACACCACTTAATAAATCTCTTATACTCCATTGCTACTTCTTCACCATTTTTGTCTACATAATATATACCATCTTTATTTAAAGGGCTATCTGAAGTTTGTTCAAATATTTCTTCCCAAAATTCATTATTAAACTGTTTTTTCTCTTGATACTTTACTTTTGTAATAACCTCTTCGTTTCTTTTTGAAACAAAATTATAGTATTTATCTGTATAACTTCTACTTACTTCTTCAAACCAAGTATGTTTAATTTCTAATATTTCTTCTACATACGTAATTCTATCTTCACAATCACCTATACTATAATCCAAATTCTTTATGTAATCTTGGACATATCTACCATTTATATTTTCATAAAAATTGTTATTATTGTACATTAAAAAGATTATATCTCCCTTCCTTGTAATCTGTCATTATAATTTGTATCATCATAATCCCATAGCTCATCTTTGAAATCTTCTTCGTGTTTTCTATTAATTATTTCATATGAAGATCTTTGGCTTAATTCATAGTATCTATCTATTTCACCTTCATATTCTTCATCAAAAATCTTATATGTATTTCTATGTATACTTGTTTTTTCTATCTCGCATAAATCTTCTAAGTACATTACCTTTAATTCTTCTTTTTTCATATTTCACCTTTATCTTGCTAACAATATTAAATGTTATTATCTATAAGTAACATTTTTATGCCAGTTTTTTGTATTTTAGTCACATTTCTATGCCACCTATAAATTTTATTTTTCAGCTGTTTTTACTGAACTTTTTCAATTTTTTAAGGTTTATTACCTCTTATATCTTAGAAACTTATTTAGAAAAAGCATAAATTAATTGTTCTTTTAGCAATGTTTAAATTATTACCTCTCCAAACAACATAAGGATTTATAATAAAGTAATCCATACTTTTATAAGTTCCTTCTACTATTACATATTTAAAAACATAAAACCTATTTTCATCTAACTTTATATAAAATTTTAGCAATTCTTTTTTAAATCTATTCATATCTTGTTTTATTGTACTAACATTTAATAATTCACAAATTGTGTGTAAACTCATTTTTTCTAATTTTGATATATCTAATTCATTTGGATTTAAACATAATATATTACTTTCGAAATGTATATATGGTATGAGTTGATATATATAGCTTAATTGTTTATGTTGTCTTGGAGTGCTGTGTTCATAGAGGAACCTACTTGTGTTTATATATATTCTTGTATAGTCTTTATCTTTAAATTTAGAAATGCCTTTTGTAAAATACTCTGTACTTATATAAAATTTTCCATTACTTTCATATAATAAATTGTTTTTCTTTACATCTGTTAGAAACTCTCTAAATGCTCTGTCTTTAAGATTTAATATTTCTCTCATATTCTTTCTATCTATAGGGACTATTTCTTTATGTTTAGAATATTTCACTAATAAGTTTTCTTCTCCTGTATTGTAATTTAAATATGTTGTAAGATATATTAATCTACTGATATTTGCTCTACTTATACTTATTTCATTAAATAACAATTCATTTTTCACATAAGCACAGAATACAAAGCCCCCTAGCTTAAAATTGTAAGATGGTAATTCTTTTTTATTATTCATAATAGCTTTTTGCTCTGGTGTAAAACATACTTTTCTTTTGTTAATCTCGACTATTTCGCCTCTTTTCATTCCTCGATGTTCTACTATTTCTCCAGTTCTATTGTCTGTTACAATTACACTTTTTACAAATTCATTACCTTTATTTATAAGTATCACACCCTTCCTCTTTATTTATTAATCTAATACAATGTTGATATAAAACTATGTTAAAATTATTATAAATTAAAGCTTCATGAATAATAATATCTTTGTTTATAGTATATTTTCATTATAACATATAAACTCTCCGTTCTCAAGCATCTTGTTAAATATCTACTCCTTAAATTAAAGAGCAGATATTTGTCATTAATCTGGCATATTATTAAATATATTTTTAATAATTGGATTTTCTTTTTTTATAATTTTCTCTTCTGTAATTGAAACTTCTTTATTATCTTTAAATGTACTATTGCCTAAACATTGTTTTAATAATTTATTTTCTTCTAATAAATTTTTCCATTCTAATATAATTCTTTCTAAGGCTGTGTTTCTACTACTTATTTTTCTATCATTCTGATATCTTTCTATTTCATCAAATATATCTTCTTCCAAATAAAAGCTAGATGATTTCTTCATATTTATATCACTCCTAGAATTGTTCGATACCCACTTCAAATAAGCCTTTAGAAGTTGCCATTTGAGCATCTTCAGATACTTTAAATCTATTATCAAATTTCATATGCAATGCAGTACCACCAGATACATATACATCCATTTCATCAATGTTCTTCCATTTAGAGGCAATTCTTTGAGCAGTGCTTTCAGAAGCCATTATATAAGCAACCTTTTTAAGTTCATCATAATCATTAGAACTATCTATTTCATTAAGTTCTCTTATTATGCCTCTATCCTTTAGTTGCTTCTGAACCATTGTTAATGCATCCTGATTTCCAGCTTCTAATGTATCAGATAGTTTATCGTTAAATACAAATCCTTTTTCAAAGAAAGACATCTCAGTACTTCTAAAACCTATTGAAACCATACCAACAGCCTTATCTTCATTTACTTTTCCTTCTAATGTATGAAATAATGCAGCATCTCCTTCTCTAAAAATTGATATATCAGATATTTTTATTTCTTTGTGTCCACCTTTTATTTTATCTTTTACTTTAAATGTTTTACCTTTATATGTATCTATTACTTCTTTTAATGTAGTTTTTCTAAATGATTTATATGGAACACCCATCATTATTTTTACTTCATCAGCTACAGCTATTTCATTAAGAGCGGCTGCAACTAATATTCTCATTGTAAAAGATGTTTTTGAATCATCAGAATTTCTAATAGGAGTTATACTTTCTTTTTCTGCTAGAGATCCTACAAAGTAACTAACACTTTCAAAATCTATATATATAGGGTCTGTATATTTTTCAAAATCTATATTTCTGCCATCGCCAAATACAGATTTAAATAAACATTCTTTAACCATACCATTATACTTACTAAATCCTTTTACATAACCTCTTCCTATATCTAACCCTATAACTTGGTAATTTTCTTCCATTTTAATTCCTCCTAAGTAAATATTTGCTAATTATATTATATCATATAATTAATTAATATTTGAATTAATTATAAACAAAAATTCAACTATAAATTGACATTTTTTGTTTTTAAGTTTAAATTAGAACTTATTTTAATTCATTTTTAGTTTAAATATACACTATTACATTTACATAAACTTTTATTAGTTTATATTTAACTTGTTTTTAGTTTAAATATAGTTTATTTTTTCCATAGTATTTAAGTCTATTTTTCATGATTATTTACAATGTAATAGTAAACTTTTAATACTCTTTTGAAATTCATTTTCTTACAGACAATGCTTTGATATAGTAGAGTAAATTATCCTGTATATCTAAAGTTATTACTTATAATATTATTTCTATTTATTCTAGTAGTTTTTATAATAATCAATACATACATTTCTATTTTATATTTTCTATATTAAAACTTAATTTTAGAATAAGAAGTTTCAATAAAAAGATTTTATGTGTTTTAATTTTGCATGCAATCTATGGAGTCATTTCTTCTGTAAAGTCGTCTGTAATTTATATAAATATTTAAATGTGGAAATGAAAGAACTAGTCGAAAATTTTCACTGACAACACAAAGCCTTTCCTAAAAATACCCCTATGCTATTTTTACTTTACTTTATTAATTAAAATCATATAAATATTATTTTTTTAAATAAAATATTACTTTTCACTAAACTTTTAAGCAACACTATTATATATAGCATAAAACAAACTATTCTATGCCATTTTTATATATACCAGCATTTCCAACTTTTACAATAACATATTATATATTTTCGTCAGCAATACGTCAGTTAATAATATAATTTATGATATATTTTAGTACATACCATTGTATAATTAAACGTTTTACTTTTTATAATTATTTTTTTCAGTCACTTATAAATTTTTAATTATGGATAGGTAAGCCTTTTAAATAAACATGATAAACAATATTTTTTAATGAGTAGAATTTTTATGATATTACAAGGATTGAAGTTGCAAATATGATAAGAAAAAACAAAAAAAATAACTTTATTTTCCATTTTTATATTGACTTTAGTCATCACGACATATATAATATAATTATAGGAGGTGATGAGATGTCACAAAAACTTGAAAAGTTCGCCAAGATACTTGACGAACTTAACAACTTAATCGAGAAGCTTAATAAAATGGTTACCTCAACTATTAAACTTCTTGTTAAAATAGTTGCATTAATAACATTATTAAACAAACTATTTTAATTCTTTACTAGAAGGTAGTTCAGACCTACCTTCTAGTAACTAAATTATATCATTTTTGTGACTAATTATACAATGAAAAATAAAATATTGAAACTTTTTCTAAATATTACAAAGTTATTAATAAAAATTATATTTTTAATATTAATTATATATATATTCATTAAAATAAATAAATAATAAAGGAGTTTTTAAAATGGATAATAAAAGAAAATTAAACATGTCGTTTTCAAAAAGTGGTTCAGGCTCAATGTATACAAGGATAAGTTTACCTATTACATGGGTTCGTGATATGGGATTAACTCAAGAGGACAAAACTGTTGTAGTTGAATATGACGAACACAATCAAACTATAACAATTAAAAAATATGATGAGTTTGCAGACAATGAACTTTAATTACTAAGGTAGTGGATTGTATAATCTACTACCTTTTTTAGTTGTTTTAACAGTTAGAACAACTCTCCTATAACATTTTCTATAATTCAACTTGCAATATTATAGTAGTTAATGGTATAATAAACTTGTCCCAAAATTTAACAGAAAGGAGGTACAATAATGTGGGTAAGCATAGTAGACGTATCAACAAAGTTTTATTGTTAAAGAATGTTCTCATTACCATCTTTAACATAGCGAGTGTATTAAGCTCTTTAATAACTATCTATTGTTTTATTAATAAGTAAAACAATAAGCCTATACAAGAGGTCGCACTCTCTTGTATGGGTGATACGTCTATTATATATTATAACACATTTAAACAAGCTATGAAAAGAGATACAAAGACATGTATATTATATGGTATTGGTTGTTTAATAGTTATTATTGCATTAATAATAAACATTAAACGTTTATTTTAGGAGGTGGGTACTGATTAATGAAACTAGATTTATTAAAACAATATAGACTTGAAAGAGGACTAACACAACAACAGTTGTCTACTTATATTAATATGTCATATCGAACTTACTCAAGTAAGGAAAGTGGTAAGAATCCTTTTTATATTGGAGATTTAGAAAAGATATTTGATGTATTGAATTTAAGTGATGAAGAAATATTAAGTTTGTTAGATAGAAAAAATGTATAGTATAACACTCAATAGACTAGGTTGTAACATATCTAGTCTATTTTTATATCTAATTCGTATTTTTATATTAACTAATTTTATTTCGTGTATTATAATAGACTTAAGATAAGAATTAATCTTATCTATACAACTTAATATTAGGGGGTGACGTTATGAGAATAACAAAAGACAAAATAAAAGAGCTTATCGAGTTGGTAGGACAACTTGAAAAGCTCCTTGTCCAAGTATTTAAATCACTTGAACATATTTTGATTGTTTTATGTTCTTGTATCGGTTGGTTATTAATACTTATCTACATAATTAAACATTAATAGCCAATACAATATACCTATATAGATATATTTTTATAGGTATATTGTAACACACCTAATATCAAAAGTAAATGAGGTGATTATATGAGTCAACATATTAAAACTACTATACAAATAGTAAAGATACTAGGTTTATTGTTCTTCTTATATTTTGCACTTAAAGCAATGTATATTGTTTATTTTTAAAATTAATGAGGTGATAATATGAAAATTAATAAGTTAAAAGATTTAAGAACATCTAAGAAAATTACACAGTATGATATGAGCCAAATGTTGGGAATAAAAGAAAGAACTTATCAGAATAAAGAAAATGGTAAAACATCATTTACGATTGAAGAATTTGAAAAGATATATAAATATTTAGATATAAACCCTTTAGAATTACTTGATTAGAATAGATATATAATAAATTTAAAAGAGCTACTTGACATATAGTAGTTCTTTTTTTGTATAAATTATCCACAGGAATCCATGTTATAATATTAAAACATAACTAAAATATACAGAAAAGAGGGTTAAGTATGGATACTGGTATAATCAATTTATTAGAAGAATTAAAAACTGATATTAAAGAAATTAAAACCTCACAAAATAAAATAAGTACAGATATTATTGAATTAAAAAGTAATCAAAATAAAATAGTAAATCAAATTGACTTATTGAAACTTGTTCAAAGTACTAGTAATTCAGATGATAGTATTAGTATGAAATCAGTTGAAACGGCTATATTAAAAATGGAAAGTAATACAAATAAATTCAATAATAAGTTATCTATTTTAGAAAGTATAATTATAAATAATTGGAAGGAACTTCTTGAACTTAAAGGCTTTGAATAATAAGCAATTTTTTACTTGCATTTTTTTACTTATAATAGTATAATATAGTTAAAGTAGTATTAAGTACTACCTTATACAATTTAATATTGGGGGTGTCTTAAATGATAACTAAAGACAAAATAAAAGAGCTAATCGAGTTGTGACACCAACTTGAAAAGCTCATAGTACAAGTGTTTAAATCACTTGAACAAATAGTTTTTGCTTTAATTTCATTTATAGGCTTGTTGTACATATTAATAAATATGATTAATAACTAATAACAAGCCACAATATACCTGTAAGTAGTATAATTATGGGTATATTGTAACACACCCAATATTAAAATTTCAAGAGGTGATATAATGAAACTTAATAAGTTAAAAGAATTAAGAGAACAAAAGGGTTATACTCAACAAACATTAAGTACTAAAATGGGTATGAGCATAAGAGCATATGCTTATAAGGAAAATGGTCATAGAGATTTTTCAGTTGAAGAACTAGAACAAATACTATATTATTTAGATATAAATGCAAATGAATTATTAGAACCACATAGAAAAATAGACTAGTTTATAGCTAGTCTATTTTATTAGAACAACGTATTGTACAAGCCATTTAAATCCATTCTAAGTATGTTTCAATATGCTCACCTCATGTTTTATACCTTTAGTTTTTAAAATAGAATATAAAAAATAAGCTAAAATATATAATTCTAATTTATAGTAATTTGTTTATTCTTACAATATTGTCAAATTTGACAAAATACTATTCTTAAAATATTATATAATATATGTAGTGAAAAGGAGTGATAAAATGAAACTTGATAAATTAAAAGAATTAAGAGAACAAAAAGGTTATACGCAATTAGAGTTTTCTCTTTTAATAGATATAAATTACAAAACGTATAATAGAAAAGAACAAGGTAAAACAGATTTTACTGTAACTGAGTTAGAAAAAATATATAAAATTTTAGATGTGAACCCATTGGAATTACTTGATTAGTCTATTAATTCCATTATTTTTTAAAAATAAATCTTAAAAATGACTTGTCAAAAATGAGACAACATCGTATAATTAAATCATAGCAAGAGAGAACAAAGAAAACACAAAGCCACCTTTCAAAGAAGTAATAGGCAAGGAATCTTCTTAAAACTCTAGCTGTAAATAATATTAAGTAAGTGAATAAAATTAATAAAAGTTTCCAGTTAAAGCCTATAAAAAATTGAGGTATCAATCAATTAAATTGCTTCTAAAATGGTACTCAATACAATTTAATATGACATAGTAGTTGTGGAATACTACATTATCAAAAACACTAAAGATTAAGCATTAAAATTATAGTTTGTACTGCTTAACACCTACATGGTTATAAACTATCTAATATTTACTAAGATAATTTAGACTATTTATATTAGATTATTTTAGTAAGTGCTAGAATATAACACTTAGAATTATGTTATAATAATATAATAGGAGCGTGGTCGTGATGGATGAAAAAATATTAGCGTTGTTAAATGAAATGAACAATAATATTACAAGTATGCAACAAGACATTACAGGTATGAAACAAGACATTACAGATTTAAAAGTTGGACAAGTTGAAACTAATAATAGGCTTGATAGTATTGAGAAGAAACAAGATACATTATATAATCAATCTGCTAAAACTGCTGAAGAAATAACTTATATTAAAGATAACTTTGATGTGGTTGACATTAAGTTAAATGCAATAGAAACTAGAGTAATTACGATTAATAGAAAATTAAATGGAGCAACAGACCAGGTCGCTAGAAACATGGAACAGTTAGAAGAAATAAAAATAAAATTACAATAGTACATAAAAAGACACTTGAATTATTGAGTGTCTTTTCTATAACTCTTTAATGTGATATTATTAAACAATAATATCATTGGAGGTATAGCGAATGTATGAACAGAGAAAAGCAAAAGTAATATTTAATAAAAGTGGCGGAAACTCTAGTGAAAACTCTTATACAAATAGAGTTACAATTCCTACAACATGGATAAAACACATGGATATTACCAAATTAGATAGAGAAGTTATATTGACTTTTGATGGAAATAGAATAATAATAGAAAAAATTGACGAGTAGATGTAAAAATCTACTCAAAAAAACACTTGATTATTCGTAACGAAGGTATTATAATTAAGATATCAAAACAAATAAAAATTTTTAATCAATTATTCGTAACGAGATTATAAAAAGGAGGGCATAATAGTACCTTGAAAACTTAATATGACATAGCAGTTGTGAAGTACTGCGTTATCAAAAACACATCAAGTATTTAGTAAAATAATTTACGGATTGTTTTATTAAGTACTTGAATATAGTACTTAATATTATGTTATAATAATAAAATAGGAGTGTGAACGGCATGGATGAAAAAATATTAGAGTTATTACAGGAAATGCAAAGTAGATTTGACAGTATTGACAATCAACTTATTGACCTAAAAGAAGGACAAGAAGAAATTAAGAATAAACTAGACTTAACTTATAACCAAGTTGCTAGAAACATGGAAGGTATAACAGAAGCTAGTGAAAAAATAGACTCTCTAAAAAGTGACATAAACTTTGTAGAAATAGCCACATCTAAAAATTGGAATGAAATAGCTAAACTTAAGGCAATTAAATAGTAGTACATAAAAAGACATCTTAAAATTAAGGTGTCTTTTCTATTATGAAATATTATTTGTCAACTGGAGGTGCGTAAATGAATCGTTGTGATAAGTTATCAATATTAAATCAATTAGAATACATAGAAAAAGACATTAATGCAAGAAATGAAATTATTGAGAAATTTAAAGACTTATTGGTTAAATATCCAAAGAGCAGAGATATAAGAAGATATATAAAACAACAAACTCAATTTTTAAATGGTATTATATATGTATATGATAATTTAGATATTCTAAAGAATATGGTAAATAATGAGATAAGGTGAGAACATTACTAGATATAATATCTAATGAATGTAAAAAGGAACTCTATATCTCGTAAGTATAGAATTCCTAAAAAATTAATTCATTATGTGATTGAATGATTGAGAAAAGAATAATAGTATTTTTTTCTCAATTAAATATCATTACTAACAAATAAAGTTCAAAAGATAGTGTAAAAGATAATACTTTTTGTTAATATTATTAATATAAAATAAAGTAAAAAATGGAGATGAATATATTGATTGAAAATAAGTTTATAGAAAAATTAAAATATACTAAAAACATACCAAATGCTTTATATAAAGACTTAAGGCATAATTTTTTATTTCATTCAAATAAAATAGAAGGAAGTACGTTCACAAGTGAAAGTTTGCAAGATTTAATTGAGTACAACATTGTAAAAGGTGACCATACTTTAGATGATGTTATAACAACAGTAAATTCAAGTTATGTATTTGAAACTGTAATAGATACTTTAGGAGAATGTTTGACAGAAAAGTATATAAAAGATTTACATGGTCAACTTATGTATAACTCAAGTATCCATAATATGGGACTATCTGGTGTATATAAAAAAATACCAAATAGAATAATAGGAACTAATAGTGTATTAGCCCAACCATTTGAAGTAGAACCAAAGATGTTAAAACTTATTGAATGGTATAATAATTTAAAAGATATTACAGTAAAAGATTTAGTAGAATTTCATTATAGATTTGAAATCATTCATCCTTTTCAAGATGGTAATGGAAGAATAGGAAGATTTATATTACTTAAACAAATACTTGAGAATAATTTGAAATTAATTATAGTATCAAGTGATACTGTAGATGATTATAGACACGCTTTAAAAAGTTGTTCTAATGAATATTATAGACCTTTAGAACAATATTTTGAAAGTTTAGATGACTACAAAGAAAAAAATAAAGATTTGTGGAACTTTTAACCCATAATTAAACAAATGAATGGAAGTGAAAACTATGCTTTACAGAACGGAAGATTTAAATACTTTTGCAGGTATTGGAAGTTCTAAGGGTGTTTATTATAAATGGAAAAATTCAAATTATTATTATAAAATAGGGACTTTATTTTTTGGAGAATTTAGTTCATTAGAACCTATTACTGAATGTATATGTAGTGACATAGGAAGTTTATTAAATGTAAATAATATACAGTATGATTTAGTAAAAATTCATACAAAGGGAAATTCAGATTTTGAAGAACAAGATATACTGGTATGTAGAAGTTTAAATTTTTTAAATGACAATGAAGAACAATTTATAACTATGAGAAAACATTATAATAGAAAAGTGGATTATGATACAATTATAGATGATTTCCCAAACTTTAAAGAGTTTTTAAATCAAATGTTAATATTTGATTTCATTGTCAACAATATTGATAGACATTATAATAATTTTGGATATATAAAAAATATTAAAACGAATGAAATTAGATTTGCACCAATATTTGATAATGGATTGAGTTTATATTCTATGTTAGATATCGAGACATTAAAAACATTAAAAACTAAACCTTTTAATAAAAAAAAGTATGATAAAGCTAAACCATTTATGAATAAACATTATTCACAAATAAAATTGATAAAAGAACTTCCACAAATAAATTTAGATTTTAATGACTCAGATATAGAAAAAATATTATTAAAATATAAAGATGTTATTTCAAAAACTAGAATAGAAGTGATATTTGATTTAGTTAAGGAGAGATTACATTATGTTAGACAAATATACGCTAATGTTTAAAGATATTCCTATAGGTGATTTTATTTATGATGAAGGCAAAGATAAATTTAGTTTTAAATTGTATGATACAGTAGATAATATAAATTATTTGCCACCACTGTTATATGATTACACAGATTTGAGACTAGATTATCAGCCTAATGATAAAAATATAAGAGATTTTATAGGGGATAGAGTTATGCCAGAAGAGAGACACGGATTGAATAGTATCTTGGAAGGTCTTGGATTAGATTTCTATGACCCTTGGGAGATATGTAAAAAATGTCATGGTTGTTCACATGAAGACTATTGGTGGCTTAAAAAAGAAGGTGATAATTTTAATTGGAGAGAATATCATCAAATTAGTTAATAGTGATTAAAATAACCATTTTAAAAGGAGAAAAAATGTTTAAAACATTATTTTTTGCATTAGAAATTTGTGTAATTATAGGATTATCTATTTCAATATTTAAAGATTCACTAAAGTTTTTGAATATGTTTGATAATAAGAAAGAAAGTTTTATTGGTTGGCTTATTTTAGTTATATTTAGTTTAATTATCTCTTGTTTGATAGAAATAATATTGTAAAAAAATGATATAGTTTAAAAATATATGTAGATAAAAGATAGAATTAAAAGATTAACATAGTATGACAATCATAATCTCATATAGTATACTTAAGTTGAGGTGATTACATGACTTGGAATGATTTGAAAAATAATGATATAACATATATAGTCAAATATATTAATAATAAGTTAAATAATAGTAAGAGCTTGACTAAAGTTGCCATAGAGCTTGGTGTGTCTGAAAGTAGTATAAGAAAATATCTTACTAAAAGAGGTTATAAGCGTATAAATGATGAGTATGTATTTATTGGTGACAATGGTATGACAAAGGTAGTAAATAATAAATCACAGAGTAACAATGATACTATATTTAATATGACAATAGAAGATGACAACAGTCACAACATAGTAATTGACAATCAATTTAAAAATAATATTATTTCTTTAGCAAAAGACTATGACAAGATACAAGATGTTTTGAATTGGTTTGATAAAAAAGATGATACAAATGTTATAGAAGTTATACAAGATGGAATTAAAATTGATTTACCATCTAAAGACGCTATAAGGACTACTGTTAGATTAAATAAAGACGCTTGGAATTTATTTGATGAGTTTTGTGAAAAATATAGAGAGTTTAATAAGTCTGATTTAATGAGTATGGCATTATTAGAATACATAAAAAAGTATGATAAATAAAAATGACAATAAAATTGTAGTTTTAATATAAATAACCTCAAAATAATGAGGTTATTTTTTAATTTTTTATTCAAAGCAGAGAAGGTATTATGTTATACTGTATATATACTAAAAAAAAGGACTGTTTGAATATATGAATTATAATTTAAAAAATGAAAATGTATTATCAGAATTACTCCAAGATGAAGCTGAAAAAACAAGAATTGGCGTTCTAAAGGTTTATAGAGTATTAATACTTTGGTTTGCTAAAGAAGGAAAGCTTATTGAGAAAAAAAATGATTATGTTGTTGAAATGTTAGATAGTGATAAAGAAAAAATTGTAAAAGATATGAGTGAAAATAAAACATATAATGCTATAATGGCTATAATTTTTAAAGTTAATAAAATATTTAAAACTTTAAATTATGACATTCACTTTTCGAAACCTAAAAATTTAGTTGCTGAGTTTGACCTATCAAAATATCTTACACATAATGAAGTTATTTCTGTATGTAGTAAATTGACTAATGCACAAGATAAATTTATTATCTATGCAGCTTTTTGTGGGCTTATTGGTAAAGATGCTGAAGACATAAGGGGTATAAAAATAAAAGACATAGATTTAGAAAAAAGGTTAATAAAATTAAAGGATACAGAGTTTAAATTGGACAAACTCTTATCTGATTTTACAAAAGAAACATTAGAGCAGAAAGAATACAAACAATATCTAGAGCAAGATAGTAATGCGGCTGAATTTTATCTATTTAATTCTAATTCGGAATATCTGATTAAAACTAAGCCAGATGCCCGATATGGAAATGGATTAAAAGAGATAGGATATTCAACAATTCGTAAAAGATTGCTTATTATAAATGATTATTTAGACAATAAAGTACAATTGAATTTCACTAACTTAAAAATTTCTGGTATTATGCATCAAATGCAAGTAAATGAAAAAAAATATACTCAATCTGGTTGTTGGACTAACAAAAGTTTGAAAGAGTTCAAAGAAGATAACAAATTAAATTTTAAGATACAAGAAGTTTTATCTATTTATAAGCAAAAATATATTAAGGAGTAACCTTATGAGCAAAGATATTAAAGAAAACATAAGTAATGAACAGAAAGATCTAAATAAAATAAATTTAATTTATCATATTATATATGATAATGATAGATTTAAAATGATAACAAGAAAATATTTTGAAATTTTTAGATTGAAAGGTATGTCCGCTGAAGAAATAAGTTTAAAATTTGAAGAATTCCTATATAAAATAATTTATGATAAATTCAAATCTATATATTCAAGTACTGAGGTTAAAAAACTAAGAAGCTATGAGAATATGTCTTCATGGAAATTAAAACAAAGATGGGCTAAAATGGCTCTTGATTCATTAGGGAAAAAAAGTAAAAAATATTTAAAAAATGAATTAGACACTGTTAAAAATGAGTATATAAAAACTGGCAGAATTATAAGTGCTGGGGTAAAAACACCAGAAGAGTTATTAGATACAAGAAAAGACTTTTTAGAGAAATGGACTTCTAACAACACATATAATATCTGTGATTATCCATATTTACAAGAGTTAAGTGAAAGTAAAATAACTTCTGCATTTACTCATGATATTCTTATTTGTATAACAGAAATATTAAAGAATGAATATGATTTTGATGTTAATAAAATAGAAATCAAAACTCCTCCACATTTAGCACCTGGTATATTTTTACCTATAACAAAAGGTAAAAAACATACACATATAAATGTTAAGAGAAATAAAGATTCTTATTTATCAGAAGATTATCAAGCTAAAAGTTTCTTAGGAATACAAACCAACTTTTCTTATGAATTTTCATTTCATCAATCTTTAGATGATGTCGTTGAGAATTTAAAACTTGAACTTATAAATCAAGAAACAGAAAAAAAGGCATTACCTAAAATATATCTAGACAAACAAGACTTAGAAATAATAAGATTTGTATATACTTATAGCCATATGCATTCTTTTGCATTTTATCTTGGTGACTTAATTAAATATTTAGGTCTTTCTGATGGTAAGAACAATTACACTAATATAAGAAATAGATTGTTAAAGTTACCTTATTATACTTTTTATGTAAATCAAATCAAAGATACTGGAGAATTAAAATCTGAAATGAGTTTCAACTTATTTTCAAGGGTAATGATTTCAAAAGATGAAAATGACAGAGAATTTATAGAAGTTACAAAGTCTTTAATCAAAGAAGTTGAAAAGGTGAATACAGATATAATGTATAAAAATGAGTTAAAAAAATTAACACTTGTACAATCTATTAATTTAGCTTATTTTTTAGAAGGAAAAAGATATACTTTAATCTCATCTGGTGAGAATATTAGAAATAAAAGTTTTAGATATAATATAGAAGACATAAAGTTTGATGTCCACTTAAGTAATAAAAAAACTCTTAAACAAAATATGGATTATCTTGAAGCTGGTTTTAATGAAATAAAGGAAAACCAGTTTATAATAAAAGATTATAAAAGAGGATTATCGCATTTTGATGTTTTCTTCTATGAGGATGTCGAAAAAAGAAAATTACTTATAAATAATACGATTTTATCCTTACCAGATTATATAGTTGATAAATAAAAAAAGCAAAAAGGCTATCTCAGCTCCGTACTTCTGAAATTATTAATTTTTCAAAAAAGCAAAAAGGCTATCTCAGCTCCGTACTTATCAAAAAATAGCCTTTTTTTGCTTAAAAATCATGTCGAAAAATTTTTTTTGTTTCTAATTATCTCCATTTACCACAAAAAATTATCTTTGTATTCTTTGAAAATAGTGCTGTTCAACAAAATGGCTATACCAGCTCCGTACTTCTGAAAAGCCATTGCAATTACTATATTTGATAAGAATGGCTATACCAGCTCCGTACTTCTGAAACATAGACATAAACCTAACTTTTGGGTAATATAAGTCTAAGTAAAAAAGTTTTATCCAAAAAATGGCTATACTAGCTCCGTACTTCTGAAATTATTGATTTTTCAAAGGAGAAAATTATGAGTATTAAATATAAAGATAAAGAATTCGTACTTGTAGAAAAAAAGAATATAAATGAATTAGATAGCTCTAATATAAAATATATTGACCTAAAGGACAAGCAGTATTATGTTGTTACACAAGGTAGAAGAAGTAAGAGATTTAATAATGAAGATGTAAGTAAAATAAAAAAAGACTTAAATAATGGTATGAGTCTAAGAAAATGTGCTGAGAAATGGAATTGTAGTACAAGAACCATACAAGACATAAAACAAAATAAGTACTAGCGAGGTAGCATTTACATTTTACCTCATTAATATTATAATATTCTTATACTATAAAGGAGTTGATTTCTATGAAATGGTCAGAGGTTAGAAACTTATATCCTAATTCATTTGTAAAATTAGAAATTTTGGAATCGCATATACAAAATGAAAAGGAGTATGTAGATGAAGTAGCTCTTATAAAAGTTATTCCTAACAATAAAGAGGCTTTAAAAGAATTCAACAGATGTAAAGATAAAGAAATTGTATATAACACCAAGAATAAAGAATTTGTAATAGATATCATAAAACATATTGGTATAAGAAGAGGTTTGTAGTATGAAAAATTTCAAATATAAAAATGGACTATTATATACAGATATAGAAATCTTAATTGAAAATAAAAGTATCCTTGTAAAAGATATGATCATTGATACTGGAGCATCTCATACTATAATATCTTCTTCTTATTTAGAGGAATCAGATATTGGATTTAATGATGATGATACAATTGTAAAGGCTTCTGGTTATGGTGGGACTGTTCAATATTCAGTAAGGAAATTAGTTAATAAGGTTGCTTGTGGTGATATAACTCTTGAAAATATAAAATTAGATTTTGGAGAGATTGACCCAGAAGAAAAAGTAAATGGTTTATTAGGATTAGACTTTTTAATAAATGCTAATTTAATTATTGATTTGGTAGATAATTTATTAATACAAAAATAAAACATATTTATATAAGGAGTTATCACAATATGAGTATTAAATATAAAGATAAAGTAGTCTTTATTGTAGATAGTTCGAAAAAAGAGAAGCTAGATAAAGCTGGAATTGAATATGAGACTTTAGAAAATGAAAATTATTATGTAGTCCAGCAAGGTAGGAGAAGCAAAAGATTTAATGATGAGCAGGTAAAAAAAATAAAAAATGATTTAGATAATGGATTGAGTATAAGAAAAGCAGAGCAAAAGTATAACTGCGGCAGAAATACTATCATGAAAATCAAAAAAAATGAGTACTAATGTTACACATTCTTACAACATGTAACCATATGTGTTATAATAATTTTATAGAAATATTACTAAGAAAGGAGGATCATAATATGCAAGAATTAAAACCAGTTGCTAGAATATCAAAATCAAAATTAAAAGATATCTTAGATGTTTTTAAAACTTCTATAAGAAAAGTAGAAAAAATAGACTATTCTGCTTGTAATTCTTGTGCAATAAAAAATAATCCTTCTTTTGATAGTAATAAATTAAATGACTTCTGCTCAAATTGTCCTAAATTAAACACTATATCAGAGTTTTCTTATGTTACAGAAAAAGAAACAGAAATAGGTACAATAGAGATTGTAACTAATGTAAATAAATGTATTACTTTAAGTAAGAGTGCTATAAAGCAATATCTAGCATATCATTTTATAGTATCTAATAAAAACTATGTTAGAAAATCAATATCATTTCAAAACATAGCTGATATATGCAATATCTCTGTTGTTACAGCAAGACATAATCATAATGTATTATTACAAGTTGGATTAGTTTATTCTACAGAAATAAAAAGAGGTAAATTTGATATAGTCATAGATGAAGAGTACAAAAATCATCTTAAAAAAGAAGATGGTGGAAAAGGTTACTTGACTATGTCATTAGATACTTTAAATCACCTATTAAGTTTTGAAAATGTAAATGAGTTAAAACTTGAAATTAAAAAATTAGTTTGGGCTGATGCTAAAGGAAGTAAATTAGGTAAGAGAATACGATTTAAAAAAGATAATCTTATCTCTATACTTCCAGAGTACATAAAGAAATCAAACAAGCGTATAGATACCTTTCTAAGAAGCACTAAAACTTTATTTGATATAAGTAATGATACAATAGATACAAAGCGTTATGAGACGAAAGAAAGCATCTCAGAGAAATATACAGAATCTGTAAGAATAAAAATATTAAAATTCTTTGATGATACAGGATGCTCCTTGAGTTCTAATTATAGTAAAGTATTATCTCAGTTAAATTTAGATAGATATAATTTATTTGAAGAAGATTTAAGAAATAAATTAGAAATAGAAAAAGATATTATTATAAATGACTTAGTTGGATTAGCAGTACAATATGGAGTTAATAGAGTACTAGCAGCATTAGATTATATGTTTAATAAATATACAGTTGACGAAGAAGATACAAACTATAATGAGATACGTAATCCAGGAGCATTTATAAGAACATTGATTGTTCAGAGCATAAATAAGAATGGAAGTTTAGCAATAGCAATTTAATATATGGAGTAGTTCAAAAAAATTGATTTTGACTACTCCTATTAGTGTTTGTATTCAAATAATAAAATACTTAAATAGAGCTATAAAGAGTGTAAAATCTATATTAGCTCTATTTTTTTATGCTTATTTTAATTAAATTATATACACAATAGAAAGTTTTTTATACATATTAATAACTTAATTTTCCAATAAGAATATATAATTATTCAATTTCTTAAGAAACTTATTCTAAAAAAACAACAATACATCAACAACATATTATTATTAAAATTTATATTTTATTGTACTAATTGCAATTACTATAATTAGTAGCTTATTATTATTTTCTAATTATTGATTTAAATTTCTGTTTTAATTGTTATTATTAATTTCTGTTTTAATCAATGAACAGTATCTATTTAACATCTATTTAACTAATTATAAAAATATAATAACAACTTTACTCTTCTAAATTTTCTTGCTCATTTATCAATTTATTTTTTAAGGATATAACAATAACTTAAAAGTTATATTTGAATGACAATTTATAAGTAAAGAATTAACAAAATTATATTAATATAAAAATTAGCTCTACAGACATAAAATGATAAAAAAAGTATTTATAATACAACAAATTACAATAATTACCAAAACTCAGATATCAAAAATATATAATATTTATTAAATATATATTTTGAGGAGTGATTATTATGGTAATAATTATTTGTGAAAATGATGATATGCAAAGAGATATCATTCATGACTTTATTAAGATTTTTTTAAAGAAAATAAAAATAAAACAATATGAAGTTTTATTATTTAAAAATGTAGAAGAACTTTTAGAAAAAGATTCTAAAAAAGTAGATTTAGTTTTAATGGATCTAAACTTAGAAGATAAAAATGAATTTGAAATATCAAAAGAAATTAGAAAAAGAAATAAAAATGTTAAGATTATATTTACTACTGAATCTAATGAAGATGTTGTTAAAGAATATGAAATAAATGCATTTAGATACCTAATAAAACCGATATACTACAAAAATTTTGAAAAAATAATGATTGATTTTGCTATTGATTGGAGAAAAAGAGAGGCTGTTATTTATATAAAAAAAAAGAAAAAAATCATAATAATAGAAGAAAGAGATATTTTATTTGCAGAGATTGTTAAAAGAAAATTAAAGGTTATAACAAAAACAGATGAATATATAATAAATGAAAAACTTGATATATTTGAAGAAAAGCTAAAAGAAGGGATTTTTTTTAGATGTCACAAAAGCTATCTTATAAATTTGTTACAAGTTAATAATTTGAACTATAATTTTGTATATTTAACAGAAAATAATATAAAAATTAAGGTAGCTCCTAGAAAAGCAAAAGAATTAAAATTTTATTTATCAAATATATTGAGAGATAGAATTTGGTAAATAATTTGTTTAAAAGAATCGAATGTATGTTCTTGATGATTTATAGAGAAAGAGTTATAATATTATTATGTAGGAAAATAGGAAAAAAATTAATATTTTTGTATTTTTTGTTATCATTTGCGATTTTAGTATTGAACTTTTCTAAAAAAAATCTTATTATTTAATCAAGCAATCTACTTTAATAGAGTAGGTATTTATTAAAAAAATACATATATGAAATATTCATTTCAGATGCAGATAACTTCAATTTTACTAAATGCTGAGGGATTTTAGTTTCTTTAAGAACAAATGTTCCTGAAATGGGAATAGAGTGAGGAGATGATTGGGTAAAAAGTATTAACTTTATAATTATTTTATTTATTATATGGGGGGATTTAATGAAAAAGCAAGTTACAGAAGAAATACTTAAGATGCTCAAAAAAATGGATTTATCTTCTTTACTCATAATTAAAAGTTTTATATCTAAAATAAAATAGCCCTTCTAGGGCTATTTACTTAGTTTATTTATTATTTTTTGTACAACTTCTCTTTCATCATCTGTAAGTTCTGCAAATGTTAAAAAGACTTTTTTCAAGAATTCATCATTACTTGAAAATGTCTTACCCATCATTGCTGCTAATTCAATATCATCTATATTTTTAAATATTTTTCCATTTCCATTTCGTAACCAATCTTCATTTACATTAAAAACCTCACATATTTGGTAAATATGTCTTTCAGTGATATTTCTCTCTCCATTTTCAAGTTTTGATATTGACGCAGATGTTAATTTTAATTTATCACCAAATTCTTTTTGTGATAATCCTAATTCTTTTCTTAATTTTTTTAGATTATATATCATTGTGTTCAATATATCACCTCCATTAATTAAATTATACAATTCGATGTTGACAAAGTCAATATATTCAGTATATTAGGTAAACAAAGTATAAAATATATTGACATTGTATAGTATAAGATATACAATGTAATTATAACAAAGTAAATATAAAAATATACAAAGTCAAGAAAGAGGCGAGTTATGGTTGATGAAAAACATAAAGAATTAATAAAAATGTTGTCTTTATTTAAAAAATTGAAAAATATAAATCAAAGTTTGGTTTATAAATTATCTTTGGAAATTATATCAAATAGAAAAGATATAGAATGTCATAAGTATAATAAGATTAAGTGCCAGAATAAAAAGATTCATTAGTAAATGAAATGAATATATCAAAAATAGGAGAATCATATGATCAGAGAAATATTAAATAAAAAAGGAAGTCTTTTGAACTTATCAAGTGAATATCTCACAGAGCAAGATTATATTAAATTTCAAAAATGGTATATAAAAAAATACAAAAAAGAAAATGCTTATACAGCCTCTATAGATGAGTATTTAAATTATAAATATGATAAAGAGTTATTAAAATATGTATTAGATTTAAAATTTCAAGAAGCAGTAGAAGCCTTGTAAATATTAAAATTTAGTAAATTTAAAGGAATGATGAAAAATGGATAATAAAGAAATAGAATTAACACAAGATGATATAAAAAATACTATAGTTGCTTTAAATACTATAAAATATGTTTGTATCAAGTCTAAGCACTGCAAAAACTGTCCAATTGGACATATGGTAAAAATTGATGAATATAATTGCTTACTATCAGAATTAGTTGATAATGGAATATTGCCTGTAGATTGGAAAATAAAAAAAGTATCAAGATTATTAGATACAACATTTAGCTAACAATTTCTTTTGAGGAGTATAAATATGAAGAAGAAAATGATAAGAATAAAAAAATGTGAATGTGGTGGAGATATATTTAAATTAAGTACGAAAATAGGATTTATTTATCAATGTAAAAAATGTGGAGAAATGTACAAATAAAAATTTCAAGTAATAAAAAAGTAAATAAAATAGATGATATGACGAATAATATACCCAGTAGATTTAAGGAGGAAAAAATGCAAGAAACATTATTTGTAAAAAACATCTTCAAAAAACTAAAAAGTACATCAAGCAGAAAAGAAAAAATAAATATATTAGAAAAAAATAAAAATAATGGTATGTTTGTAACCTGTTTACAATTTCTTTTAGATGCAGGTATTTTAACTGGGTTATCTAAAAAGAAACTATCTAAAAAAATAGGGAATATTGAGTGTAAAAAAATATATAGCATATATGATATGATTGATTATCTATCTGAAAATAATTCTGGAAGAGATGTTGATATAAAAACAATACAATTATTTTTAGAAAAAAATAAAGAACTTGAAGAATTTATAATTGGTATAGCTACAAAAACAATTAAATTAGGGATTTCTTGTAAAACTGTAAATAAAATTATGCCAGGTTTAATAAAGGAACATTAAAAATGTTAATTAAAAAATAAAGTAGATTTTCCAATGGAAGGGAGAGTGTATATATGAGTATGATAATAGTAGCTAGTGTAGATGAAGAGGAAATGATTTTTAGAACAGAAATTAAAAAACTAGAAGAAGGAAATGAAGTAGTTGCATTTGTGAATGGAACAATGAAAATAGCTATATTTAAGAGGTTTATAGATAAATGTGAAGACTATATAAAAGACATAGCTTTTCAAAAAATTGATTTAAATAGATATAAAGAAATTGTAAAAAAAGAAAATGACAGAGTAAAAAATGAGTTTAAAGATATGTGTATAAAACAATCTGAACTTATGATCAGTAAAGAAATAGATGATTATTTAAGGATATGTAGATTTAATTATAATAAAAATAAATTTACAAAATATGTAGATGACACAGAAATATCAATATATAAAAGTGAAAATAAACATTTACTTCATATTTTTTCATATAAAAACTCAATATCAACTAAGATTGATATAACTAATAAAGGTCTGATTACAATAATAAAAATAATTAATAAATACATATTGAAGGAAAGTGATATAAATTTTTAGATGGTTCAGTATATTGATATATTATAAATTAATTTTTAAGTAAGGGGGATTAAATAATAAAAAAAGTGATTTATTTAGCATTATGTATTATTTTAGCAATTATATTGTTTACAACAGGAAAAGAATCAAGTACATATCAAATTTCAACTCAAAGAATCTTACCAGTATAATATAATTTTTATATAGTCAAATATTTACCACTTATGGAAACAGAATATTATTGATAACATGTATGTAAAAAGGGTATTATTTAAAGGTTGAAAATAAATATTAGAAAGAGAGTGATTTAATGGAAATAATTAAAAGGGATGGGAGCAAGGTACCTTTTGATAATACAAAGATACAGATTGCGATAGAAAAGGCAATGAAAAATGGAAGTGGAATTTACATAGAGGATATCTCAAAATTAATAGCAAATGATGCTGAATTTGAATTTAATAATAAGAAAAATATTCCTACGATTCATCAAATAGAAGATTTTGTATATGATAGACTTATACATTATGGTCAAAAAGATACAGCTAAAGCATATGAAGGTTATAGAGCTGTTCAATCGTTCAAAAAACAGATTAATACAACAGATGAAAGCATATTAGGTTTAATAAGCAAGACGAATGAGGATATTTTAAGAGAAAATTCAAATAAAAATTCAATAATCGCATCAACTCAAAGAGATTTAATTGCTGGAGAGGTTTCTAAAGATATAACTAGAAGAAAATTGATACCACCTCATATAGTTCAAGCTCATGATGAAGGAGTTATACACTGGCATGACATGGATTATACATTACAATCAATATTTAATTGTTGCTTAATAAATATTCAAGATATGTTAGATAATGGAACAGTAATAAATGAAAAATTAGTAGAATCTCCAAAGTCATTTAGTACTGCTTGTACTGTAACTACTCAAATAATGGCTCAAGTTGCTAGTAATCAATATGGTGGGCAGAGTATCACAGTAAAGCATTTAGCACCCTATCTAAGAAAAACATATGATAAATACTATAAGAAATATTTAGATAAATATAAAGACGAAAATTTAGCTAAAGAATTGGCTGATGATAGAAAATTAGATGATTTAAAAGCAGGAGTTCAAACGATTAGATATCAGCTTTCAACTTTGATGACAACGAATGGCCAAGCACCATTTGCAACAATTTATCTTGAAGTAGAAAGTGGAAATGAATACGAAGAAGAGATGGCTCTTATTTGTGAGGAAATGATAAAACAAAGATTAGAAGGAATGAAAAATTACAAAGGACAAGAAATAGGAGAGGCTTTTCCTAAACTAGTTTATCTTCTTGATGAGGATAATTGTTTAGAAGGTGGCAAATATGACTACATCACAAAATTAGCTGCTGAATGCACAACCAAAAGGTTAGTTCCTAAGAGATAATTGGGACTTAATACAGAAATGTATTTCGAATAACCTCGTGAACCTATAAACATAGGGTGTGCAATCAACGTATAGTAGTCATAGTAAATGATGACGAATGATTGTGCTAACAGGGAAAGCTAAGTCTAAAATTAGATATGCTAATCCTGTGGTAAGTTATTGTGTAATATATCTTCTAAAATATAGTTTGGAGGATATTAAAGTGAGAAAAAATAAGACCATGTATAAAGATTTAAAAGAAAAATATCAAGAGTATGGAATTGAAATAATAAGTATAGATGAATATGAATGTACTTATAAATGTTGTGAATGTGGGGCTATAAAAACTAATATATTGAATTCTATAAGAAGACAGCTAAATGAAGGTAAAACATTACATACTGAGGCTTGTTCTAAATATTATAATGATATTATAAGAGAAGAAATAGGGGATAAAAATCTTAGACAGTTTAGAAGTTTTTATAGATATGCAAAAGAAAGATGCTTCAATCCAAACTCAAAAGATTATGAAAGATATAATGGTAAATTTAAATTTAAAGACTATACAGAATATGCTAGATTTTGCTTTGAAGAGTATAAACAATCATATAAAATATATGGGGAAAATAATCTTAGCATAGATAGGATAGATAATTCTAAAGGGTATGAGATAGGGAATGTTAGATTCGTTCCTATGAATATAAATGCTAAAAACAAAGATGACATATATCCAGTTATGGCTGTTAATATATTTGATAAAACAATAATAGAGTGTGACTCTTTAGTACAATTAGCTAACGAATATTTTGAAGGAAAATCAACTTCATTATATCAATCAGTTCAAGAAAATAGACTTTACTTAAATACATGGAAGATATTTTATACAATAAAAACTCAATCGACTATCGAAAGCAGAACATAGAAGAAATATCTATGGGGAGAAGCAAGTAGAGTACAGGTAAATGGGTGGAAATCCCGACTGGAAGTGCGAGGGTTCTTATATTTGTTAATAGAATATAAGAATATAATATAGTCAGAGCCTATAGAAATATAGGATTACTTGGATTATCAATCAGCTAAAATTATGCGTACTAATTATGAAGGAAATATATTCCCACCTATGGGTTGTAGAAGTCATCTTAGCACATATAAAGATAAAAATGAAAATTATAAATGGTATGGAAGATTCAATCAAGGTGTAATATCTTTAAATTTACCTCAAATTGCAATAGTAGCTGATAAGAATATGGATTTATTTTGGAAGATATTAGACCAAAGATTAGAATTGTGCAAAGAAGCTCTTTTAACTAGACATAACATGCTAAAAGGAACACTCTCAGATGTATCACCTATACATTGGCAACACGGAGCTATAGCTAGACTTGAAAAAGGAGAGAAGATAGATAGACTTTTAGAAAATGGATACTCAACTTTAAGCCTTGGATATGTAGGAATATATGAAATGGTTCAAGCTATGCTAGGTATAAGTCATACAGAAGAAGAAGGAGAAAAATTTGCATTAGATGTTATGAAATACATGAAAAATAAATGTGAGGAATGGAAAGAGGAAACTAAATTAGGATTTGGTTTATATGGGTCTCCCGCAGAAAATTTAGTATATAGATTTTGTAGGATAGATAAACAAAAGTTTGGTGAGATAAAAAATGTAACAGATAAATTATATTATACAAATAGTTATCATGTTCATGTTTGTGAAGAAATAGATGCTTTTAGTAAATTAAAATTTGAATCTCAGTTTCATAGTATAAGTTCAGGGGGATGTATTTCATATGTGGAAGTTCCTGATATGAGCAGAAATCTTGAAGCAGTTGAACAAATCATAAATTACATATATCATAATATTCAATATGCAGAGATAAATACAAAGCCAGACATATGTTATAAGTGTGGATACACTGGAGAAATAAAACTAGATGAAAATTTAACTTGGTATTGTCCATCATGTGGAAATAGAGATGAGACTGAAATGCAGGTTATGAGAAGGACTTGTGGTTATATAGGAACTAACTTTTGGAATAAAGGTCGTACTCAAGAAATAGGAGACAGAGTACTTCATTTATAAGAAAGGGTTATGAATATGAAATATGCTGAAATAAGAAAGTTTGATGTATCAAATGCACCAGGAGTAAGAACAACACTCTTTGTATCTGGATGTACCCATAATTGTAAGGGATGTTTTAATAAAGATTTACAAGATTTTAATTACGGAGATGTATGGTCTAATAAAGTGGAAGATAAGATTATTTCATATCTAAAAAATGATAATATAGTAGGTTTAAATATATTAGGTGGAGAACCATTGCAACAAATAAAGGATAATGATTTAATTGATTTTTTAAAAAGAGTTAAAATAGAGACGAATAAAAATATCTGGCTTTGGTCAGGTTACTTGTTTGAAGAAATATTAAGAGATCTATCAAGAAAAATATTTTTAGATTATATTGATGTTTTAATAGATGGTAAATTTGACATTTCAAAAAGAGACATTTCATTAAAATATAGAGGCTCATCAAATCAAAGAGTTATAGAGGTTCAAAAATCATTAAAAGAAAATCAGATAGTATTATATAAGTAAGAGGGATATCTTTCCCTCTTTGGAGGTGATTGATTTGACTAAAAAAGAATTCACAAATAAATTTCTAAAGGAGCAATTCAAAAAAAAGAAATTTTTAGATTATGAATTTGAAAATTTCAAAATGAATAGAAGATTTAGTGAATGGAAAAAGAATAAAAAACATTAAAATATTTAAGTGGAGATAGAATTTGTTAAAAGAGACTTTGAGGTAGAGGTGATTAATTGAGATATAATAATTATCATAGCCATAAAATATACTCAAATATTAGAACCCTAGATGTAATTACCAAGCCACAACAATATATAGATAGGACAATAGAGCTTGGTCATACTACATATTTTACAACAGAACATGGATATCAGGGAAATGTACATGAAGCAAAAACTTTATGTGATAAAAGCAATTTAAAAATGATTGTTGGAGCAGAATTTTACTATGTAAATAATATAAATGAGAAAGATAGAGGAAATTATCATCTAATAATAATTGCTAAAAATAATAATGGCTATAAGCAAATAAATAAAGCTTTAAGTTTAGCTAATACAAATGGGTATTACTATAAACCTAGAATAGATGAAAAGATACTATTTGAGATATTTAAACCAGAAGATGTGGTTATTACTACTGCATGTGTAGCTGGAGTATTAAAACTTGAAAATAGAGAAGAACTAATAATAAAACTAAAGAATCATTTCAAAGATAATTTCTTTCTTGAAGTGCAATCTCATCCTCATAAAACTCAAGTTTTACATAATGTGGATGTCTTAGAATTAAGTAAAAAATACAATATAGACATAATACATGCCAATGATAGCCATTATATTTATCCAGAAGAATCAAAATATAGAACTAAATTTCTTAAAGCTAAAGGTATAAATTATCCTGAAGAAGATGGATTTATTTTAGATTATCCAAATTCAGATGATATATTTAAAAGATATGAAAAACAAAATGTATTAACAAAGCAAGAAATTGAAATAGCATTAAAAAATACTCTAATATTTGATGAGTGTGAAGAAGTTACACTGATAAATGAAGATATAAAGTTACCATCAATATCTAAAAATCCAAATAAAGAACTGAAAGAGATATTAAATAAAGAATGGTTAGAGAAAAGAAAAAATATACCTGAAAATAGATGGAATGAATACTTAGATGCTATAAGATATGAATTTGATATTATAGAGAAAACCCATATGGAGGATTACTTTATTATAGATTATAAAATAGTTCAAAGAGCCAAACAAGAATATAATGGTCTTCTTACTAAAACGGGGAGAGGTTCAGCACCTTCATTTATAATAACTAACCTTTTAGGGCTTACTGAAATAGACAGATTAAATGCTCCAGTACCATTATTCCCTACTAGATTTATGAGTGTTGAAAGAATACTATCAGCGAAATCTTTACCAGATATAGATTTAAATGCTGAAGACGCAGAGCCATTTATACAAGCAACTAGAGACTTGCTGGGAGAAGAAAATTGTGCTTGGATGATAAGTTATAAGCCGTTACAAGATGCATCAGCATTTAGATTATGGTGTAAAGCAAATGATATGAAATTATCAGAGTATGATGAAGTGGCTAAAAACCTAGATAAATATATAAATGATGATTCTTGGAGAGATATAATAAAGGAATCAAAGGTATTTGTAGGAGTAGTAGAAAGTGTTTCTTTCTCACCATGCTCTATGCTTATATACGACAAACCAATTGATGAAGAAGTAGGACTATTAAAAACTAAGGATGGGATATGTTGTAATATAGATGGATATTATTGTGATAAGTATAAGTATTTAAAAAATGATTATTTAACAGTGAAAGTATGGTCACTAATCAGAAAAACTTGTGAATTAGCAAATATTAATATTCCTACAATTGAAGAATTGAATAGTTTATTAAATAGTAAAACCTATGAGATATACAAGAATAAATTAACTTGTACTATAAATCAAGTAGACTCAGACTATGCGACAAACCTAGCATCTAAATACAAAATATCAAGTGTGGCTGAAACAAGTGCGTTTGTAGCGAGCATTAGACCAGGTTTCACATCTTTATTAGACAATTTCATTAAAAGAAAGCCATATACAACTAATGTTAAAGAACTAGATATATTATTAGAGGATAGTTACCATTACCTTATGTATCAAGAGTCTATAATGAAGTATCTAATATGGTTAGGGATAGAGGAATCTGAGAGCTATGATATTATAAAGAAAGTAGCAAAAAAGAAATTTAAAGAAAAAGAGTTAAAAGAATTGCATACTAAACTAAAAAATAACTGGATTAAAAAAGTCGGAACTGAAAATAATTTCGAGGACACATGGCAAGTTGTAAATGATGCCACCTCGTATTCCTTTAATGCTTCACATAGTCTTTCATATGCATATGACAGCTTATATTGTGCATACCTTAAGTCACATTATCCATTAGAATATTATACTGTAGCATTCAACTTATATAATGAAGATACAGAAAGAACAAGAAAATTAACAGATGAAATAAAGTATTTTGATATTAAGTTAGAAAATCCTAAATTTAGATTCTCAAAATCTGAATACTTTTTTAATAGAGATAAAAATAGTATTTACAAGGGAATTGAATCCATTAAATTTTTAAATTCTGATATAGGAGAGTACCTATATTCTCTTAAAGATAATAAATATGATTCATTTTTAGAACTATTAATAGATTTACAAGGGCATATAAACTCTAAACAATTATCTATACTAATTAAACTAGATTTCTTTGAGGAGTTTGGAAAGTCTAACAAACTTTTAGAGACTTATGATATCTATAATTCAATCTATAGTAAAAAACAATTTAAAAAAGATAGTTTACCATGCAATATGGAAATTATGAGAAGATATTCTAATAAAGAAACAGAAAAAATATTTAAAGAAGTTGATACAAAAAAATTATGTTCATATCTCGAAAGCCAAATCGAAAATACTGATATACCAATCAGTGAAAAAATACAAGCTCATTTTGAATTTGTAGGATCATGTAATATAAAAGATGACAATTCAAATCCAAGGTATTGTTTAGTAATAGATATAGATACTAAATATTCTCCTAAAATTACACTATACAATCTAAAATCAAGCAATATAAAGATTTTTAAGGTAAGTAAATCTATTTTTGATGATAATAAAATTGATATTTATGACTTAGTTTATTTAAAATCAACTAAGGAAAAAGCTAAAAGTAAAAAAATAGATGGAAAGTGGATTAAGAGCAATTCCGAGTCTGAATGGTGGATACAAGAATATTGGAAACTAGAAAATTAAAAATATGACCTCATGTATGCCTTTCTAAGACCTCATATAAAATATTGCTTAGTTTTATACATTACAATCTTAAAACAACATATATAAGATCAGTGAAAGGTAGTGATTTCAATACTTATAGATGAACAAAGACATTATGATTTATTAGAGAAAAATAGAGAATTAAACACTAAAATTGATGAATTAAATGAAGAAATACTCTTTTTACAAGAAGAAAATAAAGAGTATAAAGAAGTTTTGGAGAAGTGGCAAAATGTAAAAGAAGAAATTAAATCTGCATATGAAATTAGAAGAAGATTAAATAGAAAACATGGAAAGTTAGAAATGATATGGCATAAAATTGAGGATTTGTAATGAAAACAAATAAAATATATGAAAAAAATGAATACATTATTATTAAAGTCCGAAATGGATATATTGTCTATAATACTAATAAGATATTTGGAGAAGGTCATACACATCTTAAGTGTTATAATGCTGCTAAAACTGCAATTGATTTAGCTATTAAAAAAAAGACACCACGAAGTTATTCAATGTATTTTCTTGAAAGTCTGATAAGAATATCAGATGATATATCTTACAGGGAATCTATAAAAGATATAATGAATACAAGAAATTCTAAGGGATATAAAGATAAGTATATAAATTTTAGAAATCTATAAAAATATTTGATAATGCAAAGCTTTCAAAGAATCTAATTAAGTCAATTGAAGATGGTTTAAATATAACTTGGAGGAGTTTATGAGATGGATAAGTACGATAGTAATAAGTATTTTAATGGTGGCTAGTGGTGTTCAAGTCTTTTATAGTCATGAAGAAGTGTTCAATACTAGTAATATGGAAAGAAGTCTTATAACCTATATAACAAAAAATATAAATTTAATGTATGAATATGAATGGAATAAATATAGAAATAGCAAAGAATATAAGTTGGAAATAAAAAAAATGAACTTAGAAAAAGAACTTAATATCAAAATAGAAAAATTGATTCCTATAACATGGGAAGTAAGTTACTATACTTCTTTGAATTGTGAAAATAGTAAACATGGAGCTGTGACAGCTATAGGAGAAAATTTACAATATGGGTTTGTGGCCAATAATCATCTTAAATTTGGAACTAAAATA
>NZ_JACVVY010000019.1:0-28193 GCF_020658175.1 Clostridioides sp. ES-W-0018-02
GTGAACTATCTCTTTCAGCAATATCTAATTTCTTTTGAAGTTCCTCTATTTCTTTTGATTTATCATCATAATCACGCTGATAATCTGCTTTATCTCTAGCTTTATTGTAGGCTTCTTTTTCTTTATTGAGTGCATCCAGACGTTTTTTAAGCTCATCGTCTATCTGTTTCTTACGTTCTTCAATTTGCTTTTCATAAACTTTAGTTATTTCATCTTCTATTTCTTTAGTAGTTTCTAACTTTTCTTTTAATGCTGCTTTAATTGTAGCATCTAACTTAGCTATTTCTTTTTCAGCATCAGGAATTTTATCCATCATTAAATCTAAATAAGCATCAACTAATTCTTTTGCTTCATCAAAGTTATCATTACTTTGGAATAACTTGTCTAGTTGTTGAATGTAGTTAGTTATTGTACCATCATCTCTAAATTGAAATCCAAAACCTTGAAGTTTACCCTTTATTTCATTTTGACTTTGTTTCATGTAAGCCGTAGTTTCACTCATTTCTTTTTTCTGTTTTTCTAATAAATCTAGTTTTTGTTGAAGCAAATCATTTTTTTCAACTCCAAAAGCACTTCCCATCAGTACATCTAATAATTCAAGTTGATTATTAACTTCTTCAACATCTCTATTCATAGATGTCCATTCAGATTCTTTGTGTAGCTTCCAAGCCTCATTTTTTAATTCTCGTTCTGCTTTTGCTATATCTTTTGTAGCATTTACTACTTCTTGTTTTTCTTCAACTACTTTTGGTAGTTCAGTAAACATGATATCTAAATATTCATCACGATATTTCTTAGTTTCATCCCAAGCTTTTTTAGCATCTTCATATTTCTTCTTAGTCTTATCAGATGCTTTCTCTTTATTTGCCTCTGCTTCAAGTTTAGCTAATTCTTTTTCTTTTTTTATAGATAACTCTTCATAATTTGTCATGTTTCCATCAGAATTAAATTTGAAACCTTTGTCACTCAATACCTTTTTAAATCTATTTGCTTCATCTTTTGTAAGAGCTTCTTTTCTATTTAAAAGTCTTTCCTGCTCTTTATATAATTCATTTTGCTTTTTAAGATAATTGAGTTTCTGCTCATTAGTAGCATTTTTCATTTGCTTATCTAGCAATGATAGTTCATTTGTTACTTTTGAAAGTTGGTTCTCTAATTCTTTAAATAACTCTATTTCATATTTTATAATGGCATCAAAATTTTTATCTATTGGAGTGTCTTGAGTTAATGTTTTAAGAGCCTTTATCGGTGCTGCGACTCTTGATAATGCTCTTGAGAATAAGGATGGTTTTGTTACAGGAGTTTCGTCACTTATGGGAGATGGTTCTGATGTTCTAGGTTGAGCTGATAAATTAGTTGGGATTGGAGTTCCACCAGTAACAGAGGTCTGCGTTCCATTATCTTTATCTGAATTATTTCCTCCGCTTCCACTAGAAGAAGTCTTTGTTACTTTATTAGTTACAAATGTGGTAGTAAATGTTCTTCCTGCATAATTTGCTTTAAATGACTCTATTTTATTAATAAGTCCAGTTATGTTTTTTGCCCCTTGTGCAGTTTCAGTTCTAAATACAAGAGTGGGTACCTTTAAAGCTAAATATTGTTTTACTCTAGCTATAAGTCCAGTTATGTTTTTTGCCCCTTGTGCGGTTTCAGTTCTAAATACAAGCGTAGATACTTTTAATGATAAATATTGTTTTACTCTAGCTATAAGCCCAGAGATATTTTTTGCTCCTTGAGAAGTTTCTGCATTAAGATTTATATTATAGTTATTTTGACCAAACTCTTTGGCTTGTTGTCCTAATGATGCTATTTTACTTGCAGTATCCTCTAATCCAATAGCTCCTACAACTGGTTCAACTTTTTCACTATTAAGCTCATCCATTTTTTGTTTAGTACTGTCTAATTCATCTTTACCTTCATTGTTTAAAGAAAGTTCTATAACTTTTATAGGTGATATGCCTTGTATAAATTCAGCCGTTTGTTCTGCTTCTTCTTTACCCTCAGTTTTTACATCAACAGTTGGAGTAGCCGTCTTACCATTTAACTCATCCATCTTTTGTTCAGTATTATTAAGTCCTTCTTCATTAGTAACTTGAGGACTTACAATTGGAATATAAGACTCATTACCATGCTCATCCAATATTCTCATACATTGAATAACTTTTTCGCTATTATTAACTTGAGGATTTAAATTAGGAGTATATGTCTTATTGCCATTTTTATCTAATGTCTCTATACATTCAACTACTTGCGATTCTCCATTTACTTCTGCATTTACTAAAAGTTCAGCATTAATCCCATCTCCATTTTGAACCTTATCAATGGTTTCTTCTGCTTCATCTTTGCCCTCAGTTTTTACTGTAAGTTCTGCGTTATGATTTCCTTTTGCTTCATCTAAATCTTTTTTAGTTTCCTCTACTTCTTCTTTTCCTTTAACTTCTATCCCAAGTATTTTTTTTACATTATCAGGTAGATTATTTACATTTTTTACATCTTCTAATACACTTGGATTAGCAATGGCCATTTTTAAAATAGCAGTTTTTTTATCTGGATACTTCTCTATAAGTTGATTTACTTTATTTATCTCACCAGGATTATTTACTATAAAATTATATATTAAATCTTTTTGTCCTTCTGGAGTATTATTATAAAGCTCTGTAGCACTTTGTATCTTCTCAGGATTTTCAACCATAAATCTAAGTATTTGTTTCTTTTGTTCTCCATCCTTTAAGCTATCATATAGTTTGATTCCATCTTGCAATTTATCTGGATTCTCTGATGCAAATTCTAAAGCTAACTTTTTAGATTTACTATCAGATATTCCATTATAAAATTTCTCAAAGGAATCTAGTTGCTTTGGATTTTTTACTATGAAGCCTATTGCAATTTCCCTATCTTTTTTATCCAAGCCATCAAGTAAGTTTTTGATATTTCCTATCTTATTTATATTTATACTTCCATCATTTATTTTTCCCTGTATTGATTCTGGAAGTTTATCATATAATTCTTTTAATTTTTCTAACTTTTCATTACCTTCAACACCAACATTATATTGAAGTCTTTTATTTTCTGGGATTTTCTTAATTGCTTCATCTAAACTTTTAACTCCTTGAAAAGCATCTCCTGAATTATTTATAAAATCAATTTTCTTCTCAGCAGGAACTTTTTCTAATGCACTATTTAAAACATTTAGTGAATCAACCGAATCAGATATACCTTTACTTTCTATAGCTTTTTTTAAAGAATCTTTTGTGACATTTTTTTTATCATCGTCACTCTTATTTTCATTTTTATCTAAGATATCCTGTAAAGCTTTTTTAGCTTCTTTGGCTTCTTTTTCTATCTCTTTTCTATCTGTCTTAAAATCAATTGGTATTTTAGGTCTATTCTCTTCCTTTTTATAATATTCAGCTAACTGTTTTAACTCTTCTTGACTTATTATTTGATTTTCTCCAATTTTTATTGGAGCATTTATTTCTTCTGGCTCAACTTTACCATTAAATATATCATTTAATTGATTTGCTACATAGTCAGGCAGTTTACCTTCATTTTGAATCGTAGTTGATACCTTCATAAGTATTTGTTGCTCAAATTCAGTAGCATTATTATCCTTACCTAAAATCCCTCTTATCATTTCTTTTACTTGCTTAGGAAGGTTGGTATGTGTTTCACCTTCATTAATTTTAATTAAAGATGATATATCAATTTTTCCATCAGGATTATTTATCGCTTCACTAATAAAATTGTTCAAATCATCAAATTGACTTTTAAGTTTTACTGCTATTCCATTTCCACTTTCAAACTCAGCAGTAGATGAATCATAGGAAACTAAAAATGCATGTAATGCTTCTGCGGTAGCAGTAGATTCTCCACGAATGTTCTGTAATCCTTTTTCCAAGAGTTTCGTATCTATTGGTTCTTTACCAGCAGCTACTAAGGTTTTATTGATTTCTCTTCCTACTGCATCAACCGCATTGGCATATTCTACAGCGTCCCCACCAGCTTTATAATTTGTATTTGCCTCTTGCAGTCTTTTATTCCATTGTGCTAATTTAGGGTCGTTATCACTTATTATAGAACTCAATCTATCGAAACCTGATATAAGTACATCTTGTTCTGTAAGAGATATATCATGCCAATTAAATACATCCATTAGCTCATTGATTTGACTTTTAACATTATTTGTAGCATTTTTATAATTAGACTTTTCAGCTATTTTATCAAAAGATACTTGTTGTATTTCTGCCTCTGCAAGATTGTATTCATCCATAAGTTCTTTTGCTTCTTGATTTTTCTCAGCAATTAAACTATTTCTTTTTTCATAAGCTTTTTTATATTCTTTTAATGATTTTTCAATTGACTTTGTTTTAAATGGATTGTCACCTTTTCCAAAAGCTTTATCTAAATCCTTCTTATTATCACTTAATTTTTCAATATATTTGTCATTAAGTTCACCTAAATCTTCCTTTTGTTTAGGAGCTAAATTCATAGCATTAAGGCCAGTATTATATCTTTCAGTTTTCAAAAGTTCATTTTTTTCTTTAATAGCTAATTGTAATTTACCTATAGCCTCATCTAAAGAACCCGAAAATGCCAGTATGGGATTTCCCTCTTCATCATATCCAGCAACTAAATCAGGAGAGATATCAGCTATTTGCTTTTGTAACTGTTTAAATCTTTCAAGCTCATCAGATGTTTTATTAGTCTTATTGTAAAGTTTATTATATTCTTCTGATAATGCTTTTAAACTTTGTTGTTGTTGAGATAATGAACTAATTTCACTTTTAATATTTTCTGCATTTTCTCTATGTTTCTGAGCAGATATTTCATATCTTCTATTCCACTCATCATATTTTTGAATGAGCATTGTTATTCCAGAAATAATAGCACCTATTGCAAATCCAGATAAAAGAGAGCTTCCTATTGATGCCGCAAAGTTTTTAAACTTTGACCCCATACTCTTACTTAAATTAGATATTTCAGTAATAGAAGTCCTACCTGCTACTTTAAATTTATTCATAGCTCCTGTAGCACCATTTACTTCTTGTTTAACTTTACCATATGATGTTGCTAATTTTGATACTTTTTTTACACTTTCATCAGTGCCTTTATCAGCATTATTATTTATTGTGGTAGTTTGAGTTTGTGCTTTTTTCTCTTTGCTTTGTTGTCTTAATTTTTTTAGCATTGCAAATGATGTTATTGTAGCTGGTAAGAGCATATCCATTTTATCTAAAGATTTTATAACCTTATCTATACCTTCAGATAAGCTGATTAATCCATCTAACATACCATATATCATATCAGAATTAGCTAATGTGCTAAATATAGACACCCAAGTTTCTTTTAAATGATTTAATCTACCTGCAAGACTATCTAAGTATTGTGCATTTTCAGTTTCAGCACTCGATTGTTATTAACCAGTAGCTTTTTATCTACTGCTCTGGAGGTTTCCCTCATTTTCATCGACTTGTCATTTCAAGTCCAGTCTAGCATATCTTTTGTACTCATAACAAAGACCATAAAGCCACAGAGCCTCGTGGAGATATTATATTCTATTTCTAGGTTCAATCTCTATGCGTTGCGGATGGAAAGTCTTTTAAAACTTGCCTTCACCTCTGATTAGCATATTTATTAAAATAAACTTAGCCTTCCAGATTTTCTCTCTGTTAATATTCTTAAATCTCCTATGGTAGTTGAATTAAGACGGCAATTTAAATTTACCAAACTGTAAGCCTTGCGAAAATTCACTTCTTATTTCTTTAAAAGTCTCATAATTCTTTCATACCCTCTGTTTCCAGATATTTAAAAGGGAATAGACTATACCACTATCTTTACATAAGATACCTATTGGTAGTCGTTGCGACCTTTCCTTATTCATAAGAACTTAGGACTATGTCTCAGGATTACCCAATCTTTAATCTTGTTACCATATCATTGTAATTAGCAATGCCACATTTTGATTTCTCTAATGCTTGGTAATTAAAGCTCTAAGGGTTTTCCCTGATATTCTAGGTTTTCTTTATATATCACTATATAAAGGGGCTATTATGTTAACCCATTAAGGATTGGAATATAGCAGCTTGTTGCTTACCTGCAATTGCTTCTGCCAATCCTTTTTGTTCATCCTCTCTAAGCTCATCCCATTTGCCTTTGGCCTCATCTAAGACTTCAACCATATTTTTTAATTCGCCAGTATCTTTATTCTTATATATTGTAATACCAGCTATTTCTTTCAATCCCATTGCAGTTTTATTTCGATTATTATCCTATAGGCTTTTTATCCCATAGTTCTTATACTTTTCCATTGTATAAGTCTAGCATACATTTTCACCTACGACTTTACGTTTAGGTGGAGGAGGCTCGTGGTAGAATTATTGCTCTCATTTTGTCGCTCATCTACTATGCGTTACAAACAGTATTAGATATTACTGCTCTCGGTATTATCCTGTTGATGGAGGACTTCACCGATACACCCCTCTTATAATATTAAACATTTCTGTTTAACACGCCAATATTATTTAGCTCAAGATTTCCGTCTTTAGCATTTATTTTCATACCTGCTAAGTTTATTGCAACTGATTTTCAATTGTGTTATCCATAAGGCTTTTTATCCCTATGTTCTTATACTTCATGTTTATATAAGTTCAGCATACATTTTCATCTTCAACATTACTTGTTAAGATGGTGAACACTCGTGGGAAAATTATATTCTATACTATTTTGAACATAAAAATAGCATAGGTTCATTTCCTATGCGTTACGGTGATTAAAGTTTTTTAATTCTTTAATTTACCTCGGTATTAGCATCTCAGCCTTCACCGATTTTGCTCACTCATAATATTAATTATTTCTAATTAACACGCCAATATCACTTAGCCCATTACCTACTTTTTCTGGATTTTGTCGATATCTTCAATTAGGTTCGTTAATCCTAACCAGTTCTCTTATGAACTTCTTTATATCTCTATAAAGACGAGACTATATCTTCATCCTATAAGGATGCTCTCTGTTTCGATTCACTTGAATCTACATAATAGTCGTTGAACCTTCTCCCATACGGAGCTTGGATGCTGATTGTCCAATCTAACTAATTTTTAAACATTCACATTTATTGTTTCCAATTATGTTGTAGTTTAGTTAGCTCTAAGGAGTTTCCAGCAATTAAGAGAGTTTTTAACTATATATTACTATATAGTGCGACCTAAATTAATCGCTTCATTTGTTGCTGTTATCATACCAACTGTCGATTTCTTCACATAGATTCGTTACTTCTATGCAGTTCTCCTATGAACTTCTTTATATCTCTATAAAGACGAGACTATATCTTCATCCTATAAGGATGCTCCCCATTTCCATTCACTTGAATGTACAATTAGTCGTTGAACCTTCATCTGTTAAGATGATTGGTTGCGGATTATCTAATCTTAAGTATTTTTACTCTACCTTTGGAGTTACCCATTGCCACTAAGTATATTTCTATCTTAGCTTAGTAACTTAAGCTCTAAAGACTTTCCCGCAGTTAAAGGAGTTTTTAACTACATATTACTATGTAGTGCGACCTAATTTAATCGCCTAAACTTACTCCATACTCATGAAGCACACTACCTCCACGTTTCCGTTTATCTTCAATTAAGTTCGCTACACTTAATCCGTTCTCTTATGAACTGCTATATGTTTCCATACAGACGAGACTATATCTTCATCCTATAAGGATGCTCCCCATTTCCATATCCAATAGCTTGATATGTACGGTTTATAACCTAGTCGTTGAACCTTACTCTCATTGAGTCTTGGTTGCTGATTGTCCCTATCTTTTAGATTGTTACACTTGGTACTAAAAGCCTAACAGGAGTTTCCAGCAGTTAAAGGAGTTTATCATTATATATTACTATATAAGGCGACTAAAATTAATCGCTTCGGCGACACCTGCCGTTCCAATTGCATAATTATTCCCTGCATAGTTTAGCATATCCATTGCAGCGGTTAATTCAGTTGTTTTCTTTGTAGTATTTCCAACTTGCACTTGCATTTCTTTAAGTGGTTCTATTCTAAATCCATTGATTATCGTATTCACCGCAGATGAACTGTCCTCAACAGACATATCTCCGACATTAGCTAAAATCATAGATTGCCTTGCGGCCGCTATACTTTCTTGCATACCCCCGATTCCAGCCTGTAAAGATGCTGCTATTGATTCTTGAACTTGCGATGTTGTCATTCCAACTTCTTTAGCCGTCTGATTAGCCTTACTTCTTATTTCATCCAGTTTTTGTACCGAATTTATGTCAACTGGGTCAGCAACCTTTTTTAAATCTGTCATAGTTGCATCTAATTCTTTATAAGTTGATACAACACCTCTTATTGCATTTTGTAATTGCATTGCTGCCATATTACCAAGCGTAAAGTAAGAAAAGCTACGTGTAAAATCATTAAAAAATTTATTTACACCTTTTCCACTTGAACTTAATGCAGTAGTTGACTTATTCATATTATTTATAGCTCTTTGAATTTGTTCTAATTTACTAACTTTTTGGTCTAAGGGTAAATTAGCTAATTGCATTAATTCTTTTTCAAGCTTTTCAATTCCTGATGTTGACTGCCCTAACTCTAATGCACTTTGTTTTAATCTCTTTAAATCGGATATCGCTTTGTCAAAATTAAATTGAAACTCTGATTTTGTCTTAGAAACATTAGCTGCACTTTGAACTTCTTTAAGCCTTAATTCTAAATTTTCTAAATCAGCAATTGCTTTTTTTAAATCATCTCCAGTTAAATTTTTTAAATCAAGACTTTTTAATTTTTCCGCTTGAGACAACAATCCTCCTAAAACATTCTTATCTGCATATTGATTTCCACTAAGTTGTTTTAATTTATTTATAAAACCATCAACACTTTTTTGCATTGAGTTAAATTGAGATTCTACCTTAGAATTAATTTCAGGAATTTTAAAATTTGCAAATTCAGTTTGAATACTTTTTATATCCGTTAATAATTTAGACATTCCTCTAAATGTTAAATTCTCTAACTTTATATTTGATAGGGTTGATAACTTATTTAAAAATAAATCTAATGTTGCAATTTGGGCATTATCGAGATTTGCACTTTGTTTAAATTTAGATATTTGGTTCTGCATCCTCTGCATATCCGCTTGTGCTTTTTGAAAGGTTGATGCTAATGAACTCTTCATGGTTTCTGAAGCTGCATTATCTATATTTATTTTTTGTGGAACTGTTTTTAAGGCATTTCCCACAGAATTTATTTTTTCTTTAACTCTTGATAATTGTTGTTCTAGTTGTGCGTAAGATTGTATATTTGTTGTCTTAGAAAATTCTTTTTCCAATCTAGTTTTTTCATTCATCAAAGTTTTATACTGAGACAATAAATTATTAATACCATTATCAGCTATTTTAAATCCGCCTAAATCGGTTTTTACTCTTGATATGCCTGATAGTAAATTTGACATCCCTTTAAAGTCTAATGCTTTTAATTCTGTTTTTGATAATCTGTTTAATTCTGCTGAATATTTATTCAACTCACGTAGCTGAGTATCATCTAAAAATTTTGTTTGTTTGAATTTTTCAATCTGACTTTGAGTTTTTTGTATGTCAGCCTGAGCTTTCTGAAATGTTGATGCTAACGACCTTTGCATACTATCAAAAGCATTATCATTTACATTAGTTTTCCCTTTTAAATTATCTAATGCAGAACCTAAATTTGTAATTTGGTTCATAGTCCTTGTTAATTGTCCATTTAATTCTGTATATGATTGAGTATTTGTAGTCTTAGACATTTGTTTTTCAATTGCATTTTTTTTATTAATTAGCTTCTGATAATCTGATATCAGATTATTTACACCTGAATTAGAACTTTTAGCTGATTTACCACCAAATAATCCATTTTGAGTTTTTGCACTTAAAGCATTGATTTTAGTTAAAACACTTTCTAATTGTTTCAAATTGTTTAATGAAGATGTATTCATCTCCACATTTAACTTTATATTATTTTCTTTCGCTGATGTTTGTAATGATTTCAGTTGGGCTTTAGCTTTTTCATCATCAAGTTCTATGCTAGTCTTAATTTTAAATTCACTCATTGAACCACACTCCTTTTTACATAAAAAATAGACAGTAAATTTACTGTCTATTTTTAATACTTATAGTACATTCTCATGAACGAGGTCAGATACTTTTGAATTAGAATCTTTCATTTCTTTTATTTCCTCTTCATTGTATTCTAACTTTTCCCCTTTGTCTAATATATCTCCATATATATCTAAGCCTTTATTTAAGAATTTTTTTGAATTTGATAACATTTCAAAACCTTTATCAACCTCCTCTTTTGAAAGTGATTTATAATAATCATCGGTTTTAATTTTATATTTGATATACTTATTTAATCTTTTTATATTTATATCATTTACAATCTTTCTTTTTTCTTTTAATGTTTCTTTAGCCTTATTTAATGCTTCTTCATCAAAAGTAATTTTTACCGCTCTGCTATTATTTATATTCCCCTCAAATTCTATATTGTCATTTTCATAATAAATATCATGAAATATTTCTTCATACCATTCACTACCAATCTCATCAGTAATCTTTTCGAGAGCATTCCACTCTTTTTCGCACTTAGCTAATTCTTTTTCAGATAAATCATCACTACATCCAACAACTCCAAATCCTAATACACCAATCATTAAAATCAATAATATCCTCTTAAACATAATATCTCCCCCTATTCTGATACTTTAATTATATCAAGTCTAAAGGAAAATATATACAACTAGATGAAATGGATAGAAAAGCTATAGAGAGAATGATAGATAATGCATACGAACGATTAAAAGAGGATAATTAATATATACCTCTTTTTTTAGTACCCAAACGTGGGCTAATGTTGAAATTCCAACATGCGTCCACAGTGGACGCCCCTTTACATTATCCTTATATTTTTCTAAAGTTGCTAACTACAACTTTAAAATTGATTTACTTTTTTACACTTCATAACTATAAGGGTGTCCATTTCGTTCACCCCTTTATCATCTGACCATGTTCCCATTTTGGGAATGTGTTATATTTTTTTAATACTTATTTATAATTTTTAAAATAATATATAGTGAAATAACATTATAATTTAAATACATGTACGTAATAGAAACATTTTTATTTTCCACAATGAAAAATTATTATGCCAAGAGATGTTGTCAATTTAGAAACACCTCTAAAATTCAAATAAGGTATATGCCGTTTTGCCACCCACCTATACAGTTAAACATCTCATACCCATGTCATCATTGAATTATAACATAAAAAGGAATAATAAAAAGCCTACTTTAAGTAGACTTCCTAATTTTCTATTCATTATCTGCTAAACTTGTAAGTGCAACTTTCTCTTCCTCATTATTCATTACATTGACTAAGTATTTCTTAATATCAGTTATATGCTGCCTAAAATAATTTTTATTTGCACTCTCATAAGCGAGTATTCTTTTTAACTTTCTTTCTAACTCTGCAATTAGTTTTTTATTTTTTATTACATACAGCTCAGAGTTATAGCCTGCATATTCTCTTTCAATAAAATCATCAATAATTGGAATCACATCACTAATAAAGAATATTGATTTTGTCGTTGTCTTACCTAGATGATAATAACAAGATTCTATATTTGAATCTTCTTTATTAAGATATTTTTCTATCCTTTTCTTTGCTTTTTCATCTCTATGTGACCAATTTCCCATAGGTATAGCCCAATATATACTATCATGTTCTTTGGATTTGATTAGACAAACTATTGGTCTTTCCTTTGAGTCATTCCAAACTCCTCCAATAGTTTTAATTAATCTATAAAACTCATTCTTAGCAAAATAAATCCCCTTCTCTTCCATTTCTCCTCCATAAGAAAAAGCCCTAATTAAAGGACTTTATCTGCAATGTTTTTTGCCATACATTGCTAAATGTATTTGTATCAAACAATGTTTTTTATTGCACATTGTGAAGCATCTTTGTAACATGACAATGTTTCAGCCGTACATTGTGAAACGTATTTAATAATTGCACTTATATGATACCACATTATAACAATTAAGTCAATTTTTATGGAGGTTTAATTTTACATTTATTTTCCTATCTCTTTATCTAATATTTCTTCTATATTATCAAAATCCCAATACCATATTTCTAATAACTTATATCCATTATTTTTAGCATACTCTCTTTTTCTTTTATCATGCTCTTGTTGTTGTTTATATTGTTCTTTATTTTGCATACTTGCAGTTCCATCATGAAATTCTCCCTGATATTCTATTAATAGTTTGTATTTAGGTAAATAAAAATCATATGATAAGTTTCCATTATTTAAGCCAATTAAATTTTTAAACTTTTTTTGATATGTAAAATTTATATCATTTTTTATTAATATTTCTGAAATTTTTTTCTCGCCTTTTGACATAGAACAATTTGAGCATAGAACACTCTTTTGAGATGATATTTGAGCAATTCTTCTTTTGAATTCTACTCCACATTCAGGGCATATAAATCTATAGTTTTTTCCACTGGATTTAGCTACTTTAAACGGGCTTATTTTATTGTTTAAACTCCAAGATAGTGCTAAATTAAAATTATTATATCCAAATGAATCATATAAATGTATTTTGCCAGGTCTATTTGCACAAAATGGACAACCTGAATTATTTCTCTTAATTGCATCTGTAAAATCTGAACACAATATTTCGTAACTTCCATGATAATCCGTTTTTATACATTTAATCCATACTTTCTTTCTAGAATATATACTAATATTAAATGGGTCATCTGAATTTTTTTTATAATCCCAATATATTTTTAGAAAATTTTTATCTGTATTTTCTATATGATATTGTGCAAATGAATCTTTAGGATGCGTTTTTTTACTATGACAATAAGGACAGCCCTTTTTATTTCTCTGTTTTGCTCTTATAAAATTATTGATACCTATAAGATAACTCCCATGATATGGCGTTTCAGGGTTAGTGCAATTAATAAATATGTTTTGGTGACTTCCTCTACCAATACAAAATGGACTTACTGTATTATTTTTAAAATCCCAAATATCTTTAATCTTCAAATTTAATTCATTTTCTACATAACTCGCAAAAGAGTTCTCATATGAACCACAACACTTATTACACCTTTGTTTTAAATTTATAAAATTATTTGGTTTAATTTCATATATGCTCCCACAGTATAAATGTTTTATTTGAATATATGGACTTTTATTATCTACTATTTTTCCATTAGGTAATTTTTCACCACTTCTAAAACTTCTTATATATTCATACTCTTTATCTTTTTCCACTTCTTCTTTATATCTATTTTCAATTTTTTGATATTTACATTTATCACATATTGAAGCACACTTACCCTTACTGATAACCACATTCTTTTTTTTCATTATATTTCCACATTCACATTTCCATTTATGATTAACATTATTCCCACCATATATTTCATCAACTAACTCTAAATCAACATCATGTTCCCTCAACAACCTATTAACTTCTTCTCTACACATACCCTTCTTCAACTTAACATCTTTAACCACAATCTCACCTTCTCCAAAAGGAAGGTAATCTAAATTACCTTCCTTTTATCCTAAATCACCTCTATGTAGTCTATCATGTAGATTTAAATGAAAATACCCTAAATTGATTTATAGATTTATAGGTTGAATAACTATTGTTTCTATATTTTTATTTTCATCACATCTAGTATATGTATTAACAAATGCCACTTTATTTTTTATAACTCTATTTTTATCATATATAAAGAAAAATATGTTCCTATAGTTATAGTGAAATCCATCTGAGCCTATTTCTTCTGTTAACTTCTTCTCAGTCATAGATTCTCTAGAACACTTAACTTCTATAACTAAGTCATACTGCTCTATGAATATATCATATCTAATAGATGCATTTCCTGTATCATCACTGACTTCTACCCTTGAGTCTGGAAAAATAGGTTTTATAATTGAATATAAAATCCTTTGAACATCATATTCGTTTCCTATTTTTATATCATTTAATTTATCTTTAGTTATATGTGCCTTCCCATGAGTATTAGCTTCATACATTTCATATATATGCATATAAAAATTACTCAGCACATTTCTTATAATCATTTTGGTGACATCTTCAGTAAATACACCCATATTACTTAAATTAGTTTTATTTGCAATGTTATTTATCAATGACCTTAAGTAAGCTATTAACCTAGACTTAGCAGATAAGATACTTTTTCTAGTAGCCATATTAGAAAAATCATTTTCTTGATACATCAATAATCTATCAATATCAGATTTTTCAGTTTGGCTAAAAGGAATATTTAAACTATCTATATTGTCTATATACTCTTTAATTAGTCTTATATCACTCATTGCTTCTAATTCACTAAGTAAGTTTGAAATTAATTCTACTTTTTGACTCAATTTAATTTACCCCATTCTAATTAATATGTTCCCCATCTCAGATAAAATAAAAATAATGGGTCTAAAATATGAACTACATTATCCTTCCATTCTAGTACTTTATAAATACCATCCTTTTCAGTTATAATATTTTGTATTTTATTAAGTGATTCTCTAATGGTTTTTTTATCTGGTTTTTTTATATCACATATAATTAAATCATCTATTCTTCTTTTAAGTTCATCTAATGTTAATCCAACTAAAGGAGGATTTTTCCTTATAGATTCTACTATTAATCCATATATATCTAGTTCTTTATCTATATTAGTTTTATACAACTTTCTCTTATTTCCTCTTGGATTAGGGCCTTCCTTTAGTATTTTTACAACATCATTATAATTTAGATTTATAGTTGTAAACTTATATGCTATTTCCAAAACATCTTCTGGCACTTCTTTAATATTTCCTGTATCTGAATCTATTAATGTGCATATGCTTAAACATATATACTGCATTAATTGAGGAGAAGTTAAACTTTCTATAGATATCTTTCTGGATATATCATTTTTAATATTTATACCCAGTTCTCGAAATCCTTTTATTGCAATTTGTTCTAGCTCTGATTCCTTCCAAGGTTCTATATTTATTGAGTTAATCCTACCTGTCAAATCTGCATTTTTTCTTATAGCATCATCTGCTCTATGAGGAAGTGATATTACTATTGCTTTAAACTCTTTTCTTATAGCATCTTTCAATTGCTGAGCTATATGTATTTGAACATCTTCTGAAGCATAATGAAAATCATCAAGCACTAATACTAGTCCATTATCTTTAAAATATTCGATTACTCTGTCTTTATTTAATACAAATTTTTCAGATTTATTAATTTCTTTTTTTGATTCCATATTTCCCTTTAGGTTTACCTCTCCAAATTCTCCGCTAACAGATAAACCCACTTTCACTCCTATAATGTTCCAAAAATCTTCGCTATCTTTAAAATCTACTCCCGACATTTCTATAAGATTTTCTAAAGCTATAACTTTTTCACATAAAACAGTCTTACCCATCTTAGATGGGCCAATTATAGAAGTCAAATAACCAGAAACCTTTAAGGCTTGTCTTAGTCTAAGTTCATAGTCTATACCTAAATCAGTTGATTTTCTTGATACATATGTATATTCTGGAAAAGCACCTGGCTTAAAAACTTGTTCTGCCAATAATCTATTCATTTTATCACTTCCATTCATTAAACATTTATTATAATATATAAAAACAATTTATTCTTTATTTTATATATTAACATATTTAAGTTGTCTTATACATATTTAAGTATATTTTAAGTATGTTAAAGTACTAATTTATAGATAAAAGTACTTTAACATATATAATACATACTATTTAACAATATATTTAACTAAATCTAGTTCTATTCTAAATTACCTTCCATATAATTACTTGAAAAATACAGCTACAAAAGAATACACTATACCCACAACTCCATCATCCAATAAATCAATTAATCTTTTCAATTCATCTCTCATATCATTCACCTAACAAACTTCTTCAAGTTCTATAATAGGTAATACTCCAATAGATTTTAATTTCTTATATATCATCAATCTTCCTTTTTGAGTCCACTTAGTATTCATTTTAATGTCAGGAGTTCCATCAGCCTTTACAATATCTATTGTTTCAGAATGAGTATATCCTTTACTTTGATAATCACTATATAATAACCATTGTCCACTCTGTTTGAACTGAATTCCTAGTTCATGTAATTTCTTATTCATAGCTTTACCACTCATGCCATAATCTTTAGCTATCTGAGTTATGGTTACCAATCCTTTATTTCTAAGTATCAAATCTGTATAGTCTGCTTTTGGTTTAAGTTCACCTATGATTTGTTGCTGTTTATTATTTGTTGCCTCTAAAACTTTTCTCTTTTCTCTCTCTTTTTTTAAGTCAGTTGCTAATTTAATGATTGTGTCTGGATTAGATAGTATTTCTTCTATCTTTGTGTCAGTTAGATATGCTCCATGTTTACGGATAGTTGGTATTACATCTGTAGCTAACCATTTTTGAAATTTTAATGCTGCTTCATTTTTAGCTTTCATTCCTAACATGTAAAACAATGATTCTGGTATGTAATCATCTTTCCCCAGTTTGTTGGGGAAACCAAATTCTTTACAATATTTATTTATTGTTTCCCATCTAATTGAGATATACTGTTTCCCGTTCTTATTTTGAGTTTGATACCATCCAAAACCTATTGCTGTGTCTTCAGCATTAATACCTATGCTTCCATCTTCGTAACTTATCGTTCTAACACTTGTACCCAATTGTTCATTTGTGAACACTTCATTTCTTTTTTCATTACTCATACACACATCTCCCTTTTTATTTGTTTTTTTACTGAGAGACTGATATAATCAAATTAACTTTGTTGATGATTATATCAACTCTTTAAAAGGTTCTACTGCTCGCCAAAGTCTGTAGAGCCTTTTTATATTAATCATACACAATCATACATTTGTTGTATTTATGTATGATTATATTATAATACCATTTTTTACTATTTTCAACCTTTTGTAGGAATATTTTTTACAAACGTAGGATTTTGTTGTATAATTAATGTGAGGAGTGATATTAATGAACAACAATAGCATAGGAAAAAATATTAAAAATTATAGACTTTTAAAAGGATGGACTCAAGAGCAATTAGCGAATGAATCTGGACTTTCAAAAAATGCCATCTATAATTATGAAAATGATAAAAGGATTCCAAATATAAATATTTTAAATAATATTGCAAATGCTTTAGAAGTTAACTATGATGATATTATAGACTCTGGTAATACAACTCGAATAGAAGATGAAATGAAACGTAAACTATCTACATCAAATGGCAGTGACTTATGGCGAAACTACATACCATATGCAAAAAAATTATTATCTGATGGTTCAAATGATATAGATTTATATTATTATTTAGGATTTTCATATTTTGCATTGGAAAAATATGAAAAAGCTATTGAATGGTATGAAAAAACTATTGAAATTGACAATCAAGAAATAAGAGCTTATATTGGACTTGGAAATGTATTTTTATGTACTCATAAATATACAAAAGCTATCGAATACTATTTAAAGGCTTTAAAAATAGACAAAGAATGTATAGAAGCTTATCTTCAATTAGGAGATGCTTTTTGTAATATTAATAAATATAAAAAAGCCCTTAAATGCTATACAAAAGCTATCGAACTTGATGACGAATGTATAGAAGCTTATATGAAGAAAGATCATATATTCAATTCTGTGCTAGAATATAGTCAGCTAGTGGACAAATATGACATATTAGATGTTGAATTAGAAACATCGTGTGATTCTGAAAAGCAGTCTAAACATTCCAGTTTGTTAAGAAAAATATATTTTGAAGCTCAGAAACTAGATATTGAAGAATTAAAAACTTTTAGTAGCATGATGAGTATGTTTAATGAAAAAAAAGACACAAAATCTAAATAAGTGTCTTTAAATTTATTATAAAAGTATATTATATTAATTAATAGATAAAGAAAATATTTTTCATTTTTAAATGTGGCACTATTTTATTGACCACATTTTTTATATATTTTAATATGCACAACATCTGAACCTCTAAACTGAGTTTTAAAAACACAACACTATCTACAAAGATAATTATCTACGCTATACTTCTGTCATCATTGAAGTTACTAAACACCAAACAAAATGTTCCTCTCAGGAACACTTGTTGAAATTCCAACACTTTAAGTATAAAAAATCAACCTCTTATGTTCGATTCTAAGCAATAAAGGTATAAACACAAGCAACCATTTTTATAAAGCCTTAGAGAATCTTACACGAGGTCAATTTATTCAGCAGTCTTTCATTTCTTTCTATTTCCTTTTGACTTGGTTTGGTAAATACTTGTTCTATAAATAATTCAGCATCTTTACCTGATAGTTCGGGAGTTGCTTGTATTGGCTTAAATTTATATCTATCCATGTCATCACCTCTATAATTTTCAACATATAAAAATAACCCCTTATATTCAAAATAGTAAGGGATTATTTTTTATAACTTTTAAAAAATATATGTACTACTTTATAAGATAATATCAATTATTTCTTTTAATCTATCCTAAAAAATCATTTTCACAAAATATATAAACATATTAATATTTTCTTAGTACAGACTTTATAATAATTCTTATATTATCATTTGTATCTTTAAACTCAGTATTATTAACTAATGTTTGTAAATCCATTTCCTCTAGTATCTTACCAAAACATTCATCAGCAAAAGAATTTGAGATAATTGATACACCATTAAAATCGAAGATTACTTTTTCCCCTTTTTTGATGCTATTTATTATGTCAGTTCTTATTTTTTTTCCTAATTGTCTTGTTCCTAAAGATTTTCCAAATTCCAAAAACTTTATAATCATAATTTTATCACTCCTTATAAATATCCATTTAAAATATCATCTGATTCATTAACAGAGATTGGAATGTTTTCTTTTCCATCAAATATATTATTAATATCTACACTTTTGTTTGTATTTATATTAAAGTAAACAATTAATCCTTGCCAAAATCCAGAAGAATAAGTTTTTATTTTTCCATTATTAATGCTTAATGTACTATTGCCTGAATGCATAGACATTATTCCTTTATTGTGTTTCATAAAATTTGAAGTATGATATAAACCATACCCCCTCTTTTGAAACCTTGAATTTTTTTCTTTTATTGAACATTTTAAAGCATCACTCTCATTTATATTTTTATATTCTTCTTTTCCTGAATTTTTTAACGTATTATATATACCCAACCCGCTATCTACTATTGCAATTTTTAGTATATTTTTCTGAGGGTAATTTTGAACTACAATGTAACCGCCAATTGGAGATTCTGAATGCTCATTTATATTATCAACAACTTCAAATAAGCAATAATTAAGACAATCAAAAACAGTATCATGTAATTCAATATTACATTTGATTACATTCATTATATCATTAACTATATAATTTGTATTTGTATTGTCTATTCTTGTTATTTCAATGAATTTTCCACTTCCATTATGCCTATTAAAATTTTCTATATAATCATATCCAATTTCATTGTAAAAATTAATTCTTGAAACATAATCATTTTCGTTCAATATTTTCTTTACCACTTTTATTCCTTTATATTCTAAAAATTTAATCCAAGAAACCAGTATACATAGATATTCAGGAAATATCATACCATTACAGTCTATGTTTAAATATAAAGTATCATTACTTGATAATTCCTTATATTTATCTAATACATTTAATAAACCTCTTATGTTGCCTATTTTACTTAAAGTTATACACTCAATATTCTGAGAATTCATATAAAGCACCTCATTTGTTATAGTATTAATATTATTATAACAAATAAGTTAATCAAAAACATTTTTATTAATTAAATTTATTTACTATTCTATCCTTTTACTTTTAATTATATACAACCTATAAAATATTTTTACATTCCTGTGAATATAATTTGATATTTTATCGAAATCTAAAAATCCATTTACGTTTTCAAATTTTAAATTCAGTTACATGTAGAAATCTCTTCAATTAAAAAAAAGACAATCTAAATTGATTGTCTTTAATATTTATTAATACATCTTGATATTTATATTATAACAGGAATTGCAAAAAACTATTAATGAATAATATATTACAATAGAATAAACCTTCCATTATCCTAAAATAATAGAAGGTTTATTCTATCTCCACACCTTAAAGGTGTACTATAGCCTCACGCTAATAAACTAGAAACTAGTTATGTCTTAAATCAAACACATCATAAAATGTGTACTATGGCCACTCGCCTTATCTATATTAATATTATTATATCAAATATACAATCTAAATACTATATTTCCCAATAAAAAAGATAGTAAAATTAAACTATCTGAGGAATTCATCTCTAGGAGATTTTTTAAAGAGATAAGTATTGTTCTAATAATCGCTCACCTCTAGCCATCGCTTCGTTTGATGCTAAATCTTTATCTATTGGAAGCGGTTTATTTTCTGATAAGTAAATATCATTAAATTTATCTATTTCTTCTTTTTTATTTATGACTATCCGCTTATCAAATGACACTGTTGCCATAATATCACCTACCTTCACATGTTTGTCTCATTTTAAGTATATATCTACAATCTAGAATAATCAAGACTATCACTATTATAAAAATATAAATAAAGCTCAATGGTATACTTAGAAAGAAAAATATAATCTATTTATTTTTTTATATGTAACCCAATTTATTTTAAAGTTATTGCTGTCACATCTCTGTTCCCATTAGATTTTCTATAATATAATAATAAATGAACGTCTTATAAATTATCAAATTTAATCTCTAAGACCTATTTTATAACTTATATATTCATCATCTACAAAATAAATTATATTGTTAAACATAAAGAAACTGTAATCATTTTTCTTTGCCTGATTAGCCATTTTTATTATATCTCCAGTCCAAATTTCATCATTATAATTATATATTAAATGTTTTGGAATATTGACTTCATTGAATAATGATTTATTTTTGAAAATTTTATTATTCTTATAAAGACAATTAAACTCTTTAGTAAAATCTAAACATTCATGAATATCTTTAAATTTAAGTATTAACTCCATACTTACACCTCCTTAATATAAAAACAAAATACAGATACCTCTCTGTATTCAAATATTCATACTCATAACTATGTCTGTCATACCTCTGTCATCATTGAAATTACTAGTTTATATTAAAATAATTTCAAATCAATCATTATTAGTTTATAATAAATATATAATATAAACTGGAGGTATCTTATGAAAAATAAATCCTTATCTGATTTAGCATTAATAATTTCAGTAATATCAATGATATTAGTAATTTTAGAATTATTAAATATAATTAAAATACCATTAACAGTTATAATCTTATTATTTATAACTCTATTAAGTATAATGACATGGATAAATTATAAAAATAATAAAAAAATACAAATGTCTATTGGAATTTTAATACTTATTGTTTTTATTATTTTTATAATTCATAATTTACTTTTTAATAATATGTAATATAAATTTATATTTCTTCAATAAAAAAGACAACCTTAATTGATTGTCTTTAGTAATATATGTTTTGCTAATGTATTATTTTACACAAACATTACAAGGGTCTGTTTTACCTTGTGACTTAGCTTGTTTTAATGTCACTTTATTTATTGTTTTACTTCTTTTTAATGTAGAACAATTTTTTGTTAGATGATATGATTTTCCATTAGGAACTACATATACTATGCTCTTATCAGTTAATCCAGAGTTATTAGAACTAGGCTCATTGCTTGGTTTATTTGTATTATTTGAGTTAGTATCTTTTACAATACCTGTATTTGAATCACCAATATTATTAGTTATATTTAAACACTGTTTTATAACACTATCATCAATATTTCCAATAGCAGTTATTTTACTTGCATTTTTTAATATACTCTTATTACTTCCATTTCCAACTAACACAATAGGTGCTTTTTGTGCAATTGTAGAACCAACTAAAGAATAAACTAAATCAGTTCCACTTGCTATATAAAATTCTTTTGAACCATTGTAAAATTTATTTATTATTTGTTTATTTGTATCGTATCTATCCACTCCACCTATTCTTGTTGCCTTAGTTTCATTTATTAATTTATCGCTCATACTAGCTTTTCCACCAATTGCATAAGTTTCTACTCCATCTGTAGCAAAGTTCGTAGTATTTCCATCAGTTAACACTATAGCCGCCTTATCTCTAACGGCTACAGATGCAGCACTCATAGCATCTGGTTCACCTTTAAAAGCATTAGTTAATATTACTTTTTTAGCAGCATTTACACTTCCTATTTCTTTTGCAACTTTATGACTTGTATCTATTCTATCAGTTCCACTTATTCTATTTATACTTATTTTTTTATCACTTAACACTTTCTGAACTGATGCTTCTATTGACTTTTCTCCTCCAATTAAATATACATCTTTAACTTTTTCTAATCGCTTTAATGTTTCTGAAGGTATTGTATCTTTCTTAGTCAATAATATTGGTGCATTCTTAGCTCCTGCTAAGCCACTTGCAGATAATCCATCAGATAATCCATTTTCAGAATTAATAAGTATAGCAGTGTCGTAGCTTTGTTTATCTGCTATAAGACCTGCTGTTTCATATTTATTTACACCTTTTATTGAACTAATAGAACTAAGAGCATTTGATGTTGGACAACTAACAATCAATAATGGAATAGATATCCCTATTGCTAACAATTTTTTGCTTAATTTCATAATAAAATCCCCCTATAAATTTTTTATAATATTACTCAGATATTATAATTCTACATTAATAGTGATTTTCCTTTATAAAATTAGTTTCTATTTCAAAATTCTTTTATTTTTTTAAATCCATAAAATAAAAATAGACCATCTATAACAGTCTATTTTTAGTGGTATTTATTTAGGTTTACGTTTTTTTGTACTTGTTTTTGTATATGATATTCCAGTCCCAGGTATACTCAATGTAGCTGATTTTCTTCCTTTTGAATTAACAGATACTCTAGTACCTTTAATACCAGCACTTATCCCTACACTTTTCTTCCCTAGATTTAATTTTACTCAACCACCTAGATTTATACTTTTTCTAAAATTAAATCCCATATACATATCATTCCCTTCTGTATTTTAAATACATATACTTAAAATTATATTTGTAATTATTATAATCACAGAATATAAATAATTAATATAATTGTTATCCTTGGTATATCTAGCATTTATATCTTTTTACGTTTTTTCTTTTTATATACTACTCCAGCAGCTACAGCTACAGTTCCAGCTCCAACTCCATAAGTAATATTTCTACTTTTCTCTTCTTCTCTTTTTTCTAAGCCTTCATCATATAAACCTTTTAACTTAGTCTCAATAGACTTCATTTCACTTGGTACACTAAAATCTTCTTCATTGTAACCTTGATTATATACACTTTCTTTTACTTTAGGTAGTTTAACTTTACCATTATCATATCCTTCTTTAAGCCAATTAGAATATTTAACATTACCTATAGTTGATGTATCAAACTTTTCTCCTTTGATAGCACTCTCAAATCCTTTAGTGTTATAATCATTTTTTAATTGTTCTTGTATTTCATCATAAGCACTATTATAAGCATCTTTAAACTCAGAATCTATGTTTTCTTCAAATGTCATTTTCTCTTTATCTTTATTACTATCCTCTATTCCTTTAGCTTTATATTCTTCTATCTTTTTAGTCTTATATTCATTGTATCCATTCGAATATCCAGTATCATAAGCACTTTTTAAAGCTTCTTTTTCATATGTATTATTAGATTTAACACCTGTAAGTCCTAAATTATATCCAGCCTCTTCAGCTGCCTTTTCTTCTTCTTCTAATTTAGCTTTTCCTTTTTCATATCCTTCTGAGTACTTTGATTCATATGTATCACTATAATCTCCACTATAACTTGCTGAACTATAACTTCCTTTATACCCATCCTCGTATCCTTGATTATATCCTTTTTCTCCAACAGATTTTTTTTGTTTTTCTTCATTATTAACTGAAGTGGTTGTTGTTCCAGAGCTACTTACTCCACTAGTATAAGGACAACCACCATTATTATGTAGATGAGCTGGATAACCACCACAATGATAGTGATAGCTTCCTAATCCAGATTTATTCTTATTGTCACGATGGCCTCCAGATGAATCAGTTCTTCCTGAATGTGCATATGAAAAGCTCCCTATACTAATCATAGCCAAACTCATTATTACAGCTATTAACTTTTTCTTAAACATAATATATTTCCCCCTAAAATATTCTATGATTTTATTATATCAGTCAATATATTATGTTTAAACCACTAAAATTCGACAAAGATAAAATCTTATCCTAATGGTACACCTAATTCATTCATTTTAGACTTAAAGCACTTTGGTATCTTAGTTCTTACTTTAGCTTCACTTTCATTCATTATATTTGTCTTTGGTCTAAACTTAGGTTCTTCTTTAGTGCTACCATGAGTCCAAACACTACCACCTTCAAACCCATACATAGGAAAGAAATGACCACCTCTAAGAGAACTCCATCCTCCATTATCTTTTATCTCAGATGTAACAGAATTTGCAGTAATCTCAGCTATTTCGGAAGCATCTAATAAATCTCCTGTTCTTTCATAAATAGTTGGAATAAAACTTCCATAAGCCTGTTTAACTACCTCTTCTTTCATAATTTCCTTCATTTCTTCTCCAACTTCTGGCATAGATGCAGCAATCTTAACTTTAGTATAAGCAACTACTTCGTCTAATGATTTAAATACCATCTAATTCACTACCTTATCTTTGATATTATTCATCTTTTCAATTTCCTCAGTCTCTTTAAGTACTCTATCTTGTAACATTTCATTTTTTAACTGACCTAACTTAACCTCAGTATTCATTAATAAAGATGCAGTTAATTCATTTTCTATTTGACCTATGTGATACATCACAGTTTCTAATTCACTAGATATATTACCATTTATTAAATTTTCTATTTCAATATTTAGTTCTATATTAGTCAACTCATCAACCAACATTTTAAGAATATCTTCTTGAGACAATGCTAAATCTGGATTTTCCATACCAGCCCATATTTTATTTAATATCTCTTCCTTAGTTTTCTTATCAGGATTTCTAACCTCTATGTACTCCTCTTTACCATTCTCATCTACAATAGGTATAATAGCTCTAACCTCATCTTGCATTAATTTATCTACTTGTATCTTATTCATATCTATCTCTCCCTTATTTTATTATTGGATATTTACACTTAATAGAAACTTTACAGTTTCCAGTAAATTTCAATATATTTACACCTCTTCTTAACCTAATCCACTTTCTATTAACAATATTAAATCTATTCTCTCCATTGTCATTTAAAACAGTATAGTACAAATTATCTATCATTATTTTCTCATTTAATTCTAATCCACTTATAACTAAACTATCTTCTTCATTATCACTGATAGTAGAATTTCTAATAGTTATATCTCCATCTTTCAAACACTCAATATCAATTACTGGGGCATATTCTTCATCTACATTAGATACATTATTTAGTTTAATTTCTCTTGTATCTTTAACAGTTATCACCTTTTGAAAGTTTTTATAAGCATAATTTGTGTATGGCTGAAACTCTATTTCTAACACGCCTTTTTTATCTTTTGTATACTTTTTTATTATTTTTCTTGCTTTAAGATAATAGATTTCTTCTATATTATCAAAGGATATAAATGGTTTAAATTCTCTCTGCCAAAACCAATTACATATATTCTCTAAAGTATAATCATCCCACTCATAAGCCTCTCCATGTTCACTACACAAACAGAATTGTAATGTTATGGGTTCAATAGTAGTTTCATCCTCCGAGTAACAAGGATTCTTATTAAAAGTATTATCAGATTTAATTGCTTCTTCATAAGGTAACCCATATTCATTTAAAATATCATCATCACCCAATGTAACCAACTTGATGTTCATAGATTCGCTTGAGATATTATCAAATAAAAACTTATCATCTAAAAATACCAATTTATCACCTTCTTTCATTTTTTTAAGTTCAAATCCGATTAAAATTATATTTAAACGTAAAAAAATAACCCCTACTCAATAAAGAGTAGGGCAATTCACTATTTCTTAGATTTAACATCACTTTCATCTATTAATTCAGCGCCTAACATAGAGGCCATTCTAATAGGGCTAACATCTTCATTTCCAACAAATGCAAATGTTACATATTCTTTATTTTCATCTGGTAAAACATCTAGTGTCATATTAAATCCAGATGGATTTTCAGCAGTAAGATTTAACTCTATACTTCTTTGTGCTTTTGCATTTGGAATAGTCATGTACAATACCATATATTCACCATCAGCAGTTTTAGCCATAACATCTGCCTCTACTACATAGTTTGGAGCAGTAGATTCTTCTTTTATTTTTATAACTTTTGCTTTTGGTAACTCTTCTAAATAAAATACTGCTACCTTATCTCCTGCATTAAAATCAGCAGTAGATATTGTTATCTCCGTATTAGAACCTGTTACAGTTGAAGTAAATTGTAATTTCTTAACTAAAGATATACCATCTTTTTCAACACTATATACAGATATACTATTAGTGACTGGTTTTACATTTTCTAAAGTAACTTTCTTAGTAGCATCAGAAGTTAATAATTTTCTTTTACCAACCTTAGCAGATTCTTCAACCATATCAGAAGCTAATAGCATTGCCAGTTGTGGCATTTGTATTACCTCTTGCTCAAGTGCTAAACTACAAGTCACGCTCCCATCAAAGGCAATGGCATTCGCACCTTTCGCTTTAGCATAAACTGATTCTGAATCCAATTTAAAGTTAAAAGCATTTAAATCTGCTGTATAAAAAAGTGGTTCTCCAGTTGTTTTATTTTTTACTATTATATTACTTGCATCTTTTATCGCAAATCTCATTATTTCATCATCCTCTCATTTTTACATAAAAATAACACTGCTATTTAACAGTGCTAGTTTGTATTTTTATTTCTTTAGACCAATGTTTCATCTTATCTGCTCCAATTTGGTATTTAAAAGACCATGCATAACCTAAGTTTTCATTATAATTCTTAAATTGAATTTTAGTCTTATAAATATTAATCAGTTGCCAATAAGTCATTTTTAATATTTCATTTATATGAATATGCCCATCTATATTTTGAACTATATTTATATAATCACATAAATGATATGCTTCTTTTTCTCTTTTTTTTCTTTCCTTTTCTTTGAAGTGTTCAATTAACTTTCTTTCTCTCTCAGAACCAGTATTTTCAATCCATTTATCTTCATCATCTTGGAAGCTTTTTTTATCAATACAAAACATTTCTAAAATTAAATCTGATACTAGTCCAAAATCTTCTCTGCTTATAAAAGCATTTTTCTTCTTATCTTCTGATTTGATTAAAATACCAATTTTAATATTATTCATATACTCAATATTTTTAATATCAGTTTTATATAATATAGATAAAGATTTTTTTATTTTATCACTAAGTAATTCAACTTTCTCAGAAGAGTTTTTCCTTGATGTTAATATCATTAAATCTAAGATGGGTATAGTGTCATATTTACATTTTAGTTCAAATGATTCCTCGTTACATAGCTGAGAATAACTCTTCTCAAGTATTAGAAACGGGTTGACCAGCTCTAAATTAGCCATATCTGAATTAATAAGCTCTTCAATAGTAGGTTGATATATAGTTCCTAGTGTTTCACCTAGTTTAATTGGAAGTCCTGTAATATAGTAATTTTCTAACATTACATATCACCAAAACTTTCAGCAGATACAGTTATTACAAATCCATTATAATCAGTACTTAAATTATACATTTGATATACATTTTCTAACTTAATCTTACCTATACCAGCTATTTCCTCATTTTGAGTTATTATATCGACTATGCAACACATCAACGCAACATCTCTTAGGCCATTTGCCGTATCTTGGCATTCATCATGACAGACAACACCAATTTCTATCTTTGTTTTTTTAACTGTTCTACTTCCCTCAGAACATGGTCTATACTCTGACATAATTATGAAAACTGATATATCTGCTTCTTTTAATACTTTTTCCACCCTTCTATTTAAAAATA
>NZ_JACVVY010000020.1:0-18794 GCF_020658175.1 Clostridioides sp. ES-W-0018-02
TATATAAATGTGACTTATATACTTGGTCTAAATATCTGCATGATGAAATGGATGATTTATTAATCAAAGATTGTACTGAAGACGATATAATGGAATACATTTCATTTAGGATGGAGGACAATCATGTCAATAGAATCAAAGTAATATTCTCAGGAATTTCATCTCTATATGACCATCTTAGAAGGAAAAGAATCGTTACAGAGAATCCAGTATCTCTAATTGAAAGGCCTAAAAAGGGTTTACCTGTTGTAGAAAAACATTTCTTGAATATAGAACAGGCTAAAGAGCTGCAAGATAAATTGTCAAAACAAGATGATTTCCAATTAGAAGTTTATATAAACTTTGCTCTCTCAACCGCGGGTAGAGTTACGGCTACAAGTAATCTAAGATGGGATAACATAGACTTTGATAATAGAGTGTGTGAGGATATTAAAGAAAAGGGTGGGAAGATAGTAGATTTTTACTTTAGTGAGAAAGTAAAAGATTTATTATTAAGACTTAAAGAAGTTAGAGAAAAAGAAGATATAGTAAATGATTATGTTTTCTTAGTTAAATATGATAAAGAATATCATAAGGCTACGTCTAATGTATTAAGAAGCTGGGCTAAAAAAGCTGGTAAATTGATAGATATAGATAATTTAGCCCCCCATTCATTAAGAAGAAGTTTCGCAACTATAGCTAAAGCTAATAATCTACCACTTGAGGATATATCAACTATTTTGAACCACGAATCTACTGATACAACTAAAATATACATCAAAGAAGATAAAGGTAAAATCTCTAAGTCTAAAGATTTAGTAGGTTTATAAATAGATATAAAATTGAAAGGAAGTGATATTATGGCATGTAAAAAAGGTAAGAAAAAGAGATAGATAATAAGTCCTCTAGGAAAAACTCAATTAAGAGTAATCCTTAGAGGGCTTTATTTTTTAAATTTATACTATTCTTTAAAAGTTTATTTTCAGAATAGTACAGAAAAAGGAGGGCTATTTATTATAAATATACAAATAGATGAAAATGAAATTATAAAATTAAGAAAACAGTTTGCCAGTAAGAACTTTAGGTATAAAAATTATTCAAATATAAAAGATGAATGTTTTAATTGTGGAAACAAAGAAAATTTAACTCTTCATCATATAGTACCTATTTCTCTTGGTGGTACAAATAATATTTCTAATATAGCAAATCTATGTCCTATTTGCCATGAAAAAGCTCATTTAGGATATGATGACTTAAAAAATATTGGAATATTTAAAGCAATAAAAAACAATTCTCTTGGTAGAAAAAAACTAGTTGAATATAATCAGGATACAGAGAATATATTACATAGATACTTTAATTTAGAAATAGGTACAAAAGAAGCTAAATGCTTGTTAGGAATGTCTAGTAAAACTAAAAATACGTGGTATAATATATTGAACATATATAAGAAAAAATACTCTATTCCAAACAATTTCAAAAATAAAATAGATATATTAAATGCTCAAGAAAGTAAAAAGGAATGCAGTTATATAGAATATAATGATACTGTAGAACATATTCTTAAGGAGTACTTTAGTTCAAACATAGGTCTTAAGGAAGCTAGAAAAAGTATTGGTATTTCAGAAAAAACTAGTTCATCATGGAAACGTCTTGTTTCAATATACAAATCTAAATTTTTTATTCCAAATGATTTCAGCAATAAAGTAGACACTATTAATATTCAAGAAGAAAGGATAAAAACTACTCAATTAAATATATTAAGAAAAAAAGAAAAACAATTATCAAGTTAGGCTACCCATTTATTATGGATAGCCTTTATTTTTTTGTCTATACAACCGAAATTAATCTTATTTAGAATTTTATCCATATAAGCATTAATAATATTTATATTCCGTAAGAATCTATCTATTAAATTCCCAAATATAGGTTTTTAATTTTCCATTAGGAAGGGTATATGTTTTATATTTAAAACCTACCTTATTAAGTATTCTTTCTACTCTTTCTTTTTGCTTATTCTCTTCTCTTATAAGTGCCTGAAAACATAGTTCATCTTTGCCATATTCATCTAATAGCATTTTAATTGCATTATAAGCATACCCTTGTTCTTTATAATCATCAAATATAGCAATATCTATCTCATTTTTTTTGTTGAACGTGTATTTTTCATTGTCATATTCTTCTTTTTCTTCATTACCAAATATATTGTCTACAAAAATTCCATTTTTATATACATCATATCTTTCATGAACTATTATATCACCTATGTATGCATTATCATCATATATTTCATAACACTTTGAACAATTATTATTTCTAGGACTTGGATTACCATTATTTATATTCTCTAACTCTCTTCTATATTCTTCTTGGTTAATTATAAGTCCATAACTATCCTCGTATTTTTTTAAAAAATCTAAATGCTTCTTAGTAAACCTTGGATATTCATTTAAAATCAGTTCCATCTTTTAGTTCTCCTTAATAACGTTTTGTCGCAATTTTAAGAACGCTTTAATTTTATCATAAATTTTATATTTGTAAAAGACATATTCAAAATTTTGAAGTTCTATATGCCATTTTAAAGTCCTGTAAAATCATTCCTTTGTGTTTATACATTTGATTTTTTACTATATAAAGTATATATTGGATATAATTTATATTATTCCAGTAAATCTAAAATCTTTAATCTTCTTCCCAATTTTTTACCCACTCTTCTAATGAGGTTAACTTTTCATCTGTTAATTCTTCTTGAAACAATGACACTAAAAGACTTTTTATAGAATCGCACCCTAAGAGCTTATGTATATTTTGTGATATAAATTCAAAATACTTATCTTCTTTAATTGAAATTGTATAGTATGTACATTGACCTGTTTCTTGAACATATAAGAATCTTTTATTTGATAACTTAGACAAAACTTTTAATGTTGTTTTTTCTGACCAGCTATGTTTTTCTTTCATATAATTAATAACATCATATGATTTTACTTTTGTATTTAAACTCCAAATAAATTTCATTATAATTAATTCTGATTTTGACAACCTTCTTAAATACATAATTATCGCCCCAATTATTTGTTTATTTAACTAAATGTTACAACAATAATTTTATATAATCAAATCCAATTATTACCATATATTTAAAACAATAATAAGTAGTTATTTATAAAATTTTGTTTTAATATTTTCAATTTGTGGTATAATAAAAGCAAGGAAATATATTTTACTTAACTTTAAGTGATGTTTCCATTAACAATTAGATATTAATGTTTGTTTTTTTGGAACTTTATATAAAGTTCCCAACCACTCTTAGTTTTGCGGCTGCGAGTGGTTTTTAATTTATCGTAAATGTAACTAGCTATAACACCAACTACAATACTCATCATTAGATTTTCCATAACTTTTCACCTCCTTTTTTGGAAGAAAGGGAGGAAATCCTTATGGAAACACCACTCATAGCTTTTTCAAATATATATTCCTTGCTATGTTTATTATAGCATAAAGATTGGAAATATATAGGTGTAATAGTATAAAATAAATAAATTACTAAAGAAGGGAAAAAACAGTATGAAATTAAAAATGATAGATAACGCAATTGATTCACTTAAATTAGTTATGGAATATTTTTACGATTACAACATTAACAATAAAAGTAAGAAAGATAACACACGCTTAAAACTAACCATTATCTTTTTACATAATTCTATTGAATTGCTGCTTAAATCAATACTTATAAATAAGAATGAATTATTAATATATGAAAATTTACCTTCAAATAAACTAGATGAATACAATAAAATTAAAAATTCGTCTAATAAAACTTTATCTTTGGACGAGTTTTTAATAAAAAAAGAGGGAATTAAAACTATTAATTATACAAAATTGATAAATACTTATTGTAATACATTTAATGCTGATAAAAAAACTAAAATAGTACTTTTTAATTTAGGGAAACTAAGAAATTCAGTAACCCATTTTGGTATAGATAAGTCAGATGATTTTGAAGATATGTTAATCACTATTTACGAAAGTATAAATATAATTCTTTATGTTTTATATGAAAAATTAGTAGAAATTAATGATTACTTTGAATATAGCGATGTTATAGATATATTAGAACCACTTGTCGGAAACTGGGAAGAATCAATAATGTATTCTCATATAAATATATATGGAAATAAAATAACGAAGATAACAGATATCTTAAATGATATATTATTTTCACCAAAGTTTAACACTTTTTTAGAAACAAATGATATAACTTTTAAAACCAATAAAAAGGAACTTCTTAATCATGATATTTATATAAATTTCAAACATAATGATACTTCATTAAATATAACAAATTTTTATAATCCATTCCATAAATGTATCTTATTAGAAGATATTGAAGGCTGTATATATTTTGTTATAGATTGTGAAAAAGATTTATTTTATTGTTACAATGAAGATGTTGAATATAAAAGAGACCCAGAATTATATAAACAATGGGAAATTGATGAAAAGAAGAATAAGTGTAAAAAGAAGAAATTTACTAGAGAAAATTTTGAAGAAGAATTACAAAGCCTTTTAAATCATAACAACTTTTATCCTACATTTCACAAATAATGCTTTAATTTATAATACAACCTCACTCAAGTTATATAGTACAATGAGTTAGGTTGTATTATAAAAACAGATTTAAATTATGAAGCTATAAAATATGATGCTTTGTATGCCATTCTAAGGTCTTATAAAAACTTTCCCTTGTGTTTATACCTTTGGTTATTAAAATATTAAGATTTCATTAAACTATATATGGGATATAATTTAAATTCTTTCAATAATTCTTCATTCATGTCAGACATATTATTTCTAGCTTCTTCAAACTTTTCAATTAATATATTTACTGCACATTGAATGGCTATATCTTCCGGATTTTGATTTTTTATGTTAACCAATTCAATGATTTCATCAATATTTAAATCTCTAAGTCTTTTCATTATTTGAAGTTTATTAATTTTATTTATATTGAATGGTTCTGTATCTCCTATCCAGTCTAATAATTCTAATGCTTTGGTTAAGCATTTTTCATTGTGTACTTTATCATAACATCTAATTAATTCTAAAATATAGAGTATAACACAATTTATATATTCTATTGTCTTTTCATAGTTTTTAATATCAATATTAGCCTTATCTATGTCAAAATTAACACACTCCATATCTTCGCTTCTTAATAAAACATATGGACTATATTTCATATTTATTTTTTTTTGTTCAATAAGAATTTTACATTCATTATCAAAAACATTAAAGAAGTTTACATTATCTCCTGATGTTAACTTATATAATAGTATTTTTTTATTCCCTATATCTATCTTTGCAAATCTTAAATAATTATCTCCATTTAGTTTAAGATTTCTTTTCTTTTTGACAAATATGTTTATAAGTTCTTCCAAGGTATCATAATCTTCACTAGATATTACTTCCAATAGGAAATCTTCTTGTTTTAATTTAAGAATTTTAAATAATTTTTTTAAATTAGCAAAGAAGGAAATCTTTTTAGTTATTTGTTTCTCTTTTAAATCAAAATTATGTATTTTTGCTTTAATAGAAGTTCCACCTATTTTCATAGTTACATTCTTAAATTTTATTACATCTATTAACATTTTAAGAGTTTCTAAATAACTATCTATCGTTCCTGTAGGGTCGCTTAATTCAAATTTTTCATCCTTCAAATAAAGGTAAAGTGCTTCATTTATAATTATTTTATAGCCATTTTTATTAAAAATTAAGGTATATTTATTATTAGAATAAATTTTATTATTAATGATTATATCAACTATATCTGTACTATTTAATTCTTCAAATTTTAGATTATCTATACATGGTACTAAAATATCTGTATTGCTATTTTTTAATGTTTCTACTTGATAAGCATAAGCTCTTCTATCAAATAAATCATATTCATTATTTATATGTCCAATGTCAATCGAAAATTTTTTTGCTTTCTTATTTAATCTTATTTGTTTATCTACCAGATTTTTAGTTTGTTTATTTATATTCCTATAAAACGAATCAACTATCTTTTCAAAAGTATTTTCTCCATGTAGTAGTTCATACAATTCGACACTTTTAGTTAACTGATTATTGGGATTTTTCCTTTTCTTTCTTTTTATATTTTCTCTATCTATTTCATTTAGTATATCTTTTAAATCTAAAGGTAATAAATTCCTATAATATACTTTCAATTTATATACATCTATAATCTCAACAACAAATAATATGACTCCTTCATTATTGTAATAATTCCTTAAATCACTAACATCCATTGAAAATTTTATTTTTTTACCACTAAATTTCTTTACCTGAATTGCTTTAAGCTGTGTATTTATTTTTTTTAATAAATTTTCTTTTTTATTATTAGGAAGTACATCTTCATCAAGTTCAATTTTTTTGTATAAAAATAGTACTCCGTCCCATGACGGGGTTTTATCATTAGATTCAATCTCTGCTTCAATATTACCTGATATTACACAAAGTTTTTTAATTTCTGAAATTGACAAATCTTCTTTTGCTTTATTTGCAAGTAATCTACTACTCAAAAAAATCACCTCCTTTATATTATACCATTAATTAACTTTAAATAAATTTTCAGATATTCTATCGGAAGCTTCTTTATCCATCTCTTTAAGCACATGCGAATATACATTAAGTGTAGTATTAATATTTGAATGTCCTACCCTTTCAGATATAACTTTTATAGGTACTTTAGAATTTATAAGTAAAGTGACATGTGAATGTCTTAAGTCATGGAATCTGATATGTGGTAAATCATTATTCTCTAAAAACTTTCTAAATCTCTTACTCATAACATCTTCAGCAATAGGATTTCCTTTTCTATCGAAAAATAGTAAGTTATATTCATTTCTAATAATACTTCTTAATAATTTTTTATTCTGCTCTAATTTATATTCTTTTAGCAAGTCCATAAGCTCTATTGGTGCAAATATTTTTCTAATCGAACTTTCTGTCTTAGGTTCTTTAAGTATAACAGAACCATCTAATCTACTAGTTATTCTACTTATAGTTATCGTATTTTCTTCAAAATCTATATTCTCCCAAGTTAAACCTAAGACTTCTGAAAGTCTTAATCCTAAACCTGTAGCTAGGTTAATAGGCAGTTCTATATTAGTACCTTTGGCCAATTCTAATAATTTTAACATCTGCTCTTTATCATAAATATCATTTTTAAATTTTTTAATTCTAGGACTTTCTATTCCATCTATAATATTTTCTTTTATCAACTTAATTCTATAAGCTCTCTTTATTGCAAGTCTCAATACATTTATATGAACTTTTATTGTTTGAGGATTTAAATTACCAGCTAAATCATCTATGTAATTTTGTATATGAATATTTCTTAGCTCTTGTAGACGATATCTCCCAATAGAAGGATTAATATGATTTTTACAAATGGCCATATAACCATTGTATGTAGAAGCCGATACGTTATCTTTATACTTTTCAAGAAAATCTAATAAAAAATCAGATAGTGTTATTTCATTTGGAACAAGAAAACTATCTTTATATATACTATCCTTAACTTCAGCCAATCTTTTGTTAGCATCTCTTTTTTTATCAAATGTTCCCATATTCTTCTGTTTTCTCTTCCCTGATTCATCATCTCTAAATTCTAGGTACACTACATAATTTTTATTTCTTTTTCTTATAAAAGCGTTCATGGCCATCCCTCCTATCTAAATTTATATATTTATTATACCATATAGACAAGGCAAAAAATAGTCATTTTAGCTGACTTTCAACTGACATTTTTAAATATTTTAATTGTATAAATATTGAAATTACTTAATTTAATGATAATAAGGCATAGAATCAACTCTTCTATGCCTTACACTATTACTTTATTATTTTTTTATATTTTCCATTTTAAGCAATCATATTTCTGAACAGGATTAATTATAAGCGTTAACTTTTATAAAGCCTTAAAATGGAATTTAAAGAGTCATTTTTTTCAACAATTTACTTATTCATTTTTTCGCAGTTTCTTTCCTAATATTATATAAATAGTAACAAAAATAAGATATGGAATTGATATACCCAAAGCTATAAAATGCAAGTTAATACCCAAATATTGGAAAGAGATGCTTAAAAATAAAACAACTAGTAAAGCATAAATAATAATGCGATTTTCTTTTATCTTTTTTAAAACTAATTTAAAGCTGAAATTTTTAAAACTAAACCTGAAACTAAAGTCTATCCAAATGTGTTTACCTGCAATAAGAGATATTATTGTGAATATAATCATTTTTCCTTCTTCAGCATTTGTCTTGAGACAACTATAATATATTATACCTCCTAAAATAACACTTGCTTCTATAATCAATACTTTTTCTTCTTCTGTTAATAACGCATTCTCATAAGTATTAAATTTAGAGAAAAAATTATATATGTGTTTAATTAAATAACTAAAAATTATCAATAAAGAACACTGAAATATTCCCGAGTCTTTTATATAATTAAAATTATATGATTCTATATCTGGAATTAGAATTAAACATAATATTAACACGGTCAACCATGAAGTTATTACAATTAAAGCTAACATATTTAAAAACTTAGGAGCTAGTTCCAATCTATTATTAATTTTATCAGAAATTTTTTTAAAACAAACAAATATTATTTCCAATACAGCTATATTTTTTATTTCTGTCTTTAAGATTTTGATAATCATACATATTATCAAAATAGATGTAATTATAAATGGTATACAAAAATATTTCAAAATACACCCTCCTTTGATTTTTTATGAGTCTTCTATAATTACATTATATACGATTATATGTAAAAAATTGGATGTAAATATTCGACATAAGAAATGATATATATTATAAAAATATATTAACTTATGTCTTAAAATAAAAAAAGTCACCTAAATTAATAGATGACTTAATCATTTTATGCTACTTTTTCAATATATTTTTCATTAACAACATAAGTTTTAAACTTATGTACAACCATAATATCTTGCATATTCTCTAATGTCATTACAACTCTAACACATTTATTCCTAATTTCTTCTGGTAACTCTAAACTATCTGTCAAATTAACATAATCATCATATTTAAACATATTAGCACCTCCAAAATTAGTATTGAGGATATTATATCTCTTTATCTGATTTTCTTCAACAACAAATTTCTCTCCAGTCTCAATATCTTCTAAACAATATAATTTTTCACAAGTATAACCCTGATAATAGTTAATCTTTTCTATTAACTTACATGTCTTTTTGTTCAATTCATCGCATATCTTCTCTAATATCTCACAAGAATTATATAGATTACTTACCTCTTCACCAAATATACACCTGTGACAAGTTTTATCTTCACATTTAAATATAATGTCATTAACTTCTTTTAGTATTTTAATCTGTTTATCAAATTCAACATTTGAATGTGATAGATTGAGAGATTTTCTTGTTTCTTCTAACCACCAACATAATGTTTTTTCTGTTTTATTTGTAGTTATACTTTTATTCAATATACAATTATTACATTTTAGATTACAATTTCTATTAGATTTTAATACATCTATAACATCTTTAATAGTATACATATATTCTCCTATCTTATACCAGTGCTTCCAAATCCATCATTTCCTCTTTCAGAAATGGTCAATTCCTCTACAACTTTTAATATAGCTCTTGGGACTTGTTGGAATACTCCTTGAGCTAATTTGGTATGTTTAGGAATAACAATCTCAACATCCTCTTCATTATATGTAATTATTCCTATTTCACCTCTATACCCCGAATCTATCGTACCTAGTCTCACAGTCGGATATATAGCAAAATACAATTCCTTAAGGCCATTTAAACTTATACCACTTCTTGGTCTAATTTGCATTTCATATCCATATGGAATTTCCAATGCTATACCTGTAGGTATTGCCACTGCTGATTTAGCTGGAATAACTGTATCTTTTAGTGTATATAAATCTATCCCACTATCGCCTTCTTTTGCATAAGATGGTACTATTGCATCTTGACTTAATTTCTTTATTTTAACATTTATACTCATTAATTTAATCTCCCTTTTTTATAAAATCTTATTTAGAGCATAAGCATATCTTAGTGTAAAACAGTACTCTTCCACACCCTTACCTCCAAATGTGTTGATTTTGCTATAATGTATCTCAATATTAGCACTTCTATATAATCTTTTTTAAGGCCTCATTTTTAAAACCCTATATTTATAGGCTAAAAAGAGCAAAATTTTTGATTTTAGCACTTTTTATTTTTCAAAAGTGCTTAACCAATTTATCATCAAATTCCCCATTCTTGATGAAGGTATGTAAATATATCTTTTATCTAAGCTTTCATTCATTGTTTGTATTGCCCAACTTGTTTTACCTGTTCCACACATACTATCAACTATAGTTACACTCATTTATTTAGCATCACCAACCTTATTCAAATATGCTATTCCAAGAGCTATAGCATCATATATATCACTTGTTTTAGCCTTACAAGCCCTATCAATGTACTCTCCAATATCAATAATATTTTCTCTTACATATGCAGCCACTTCTTCTTTTTTAGCTTTACCGCTATTCATAAGATATTTTCTAATAGAGACTGGATACATATATTCAATCTCTATATTATTTAATTTTACAGTTCTCATTATTGCACCTAAGAGTTTTCTTAAACTAAGAATTGTTTTAGAATTTCTGGAAGTGAATTGGTCTTCAACTAAAACTATTTGAATATTATAAGTTATAATTAACTCTTGAATAGTATTACAGATATAGCACATTCGCTCATCTTCAGACTTGAATTTATCCTTTTTGGTTGTTATTTTTTCATATTTTAATATTTCTTTATTTCTATTTATGACTGCCCATCCAGTACTGGACATTGATACATCTAAAGCTAAGACCATTGAATCCCCTCTTTCATATGTATTTTAACCTGTTCTATAGCATTAGTTAAGTCTGAATTATTTGGTATTACAATATAAATTTCGTTATTTAGAAAATCATTAAATTTAAGCTTATCATCTGCTAATCTTCTCTCAATTTCTTTAGGATTATCACCTCTATCCATAAGTCTTTTCCTTAATGTATCTTCATCTGTATTTATAAAAAATGGTACTAATTTAGTTTTTGTTCCCATAAAATATTTTTCTAATGACTTATATCCACTTGCATCCACTATAGCTAAAGCATATTTTTTATTTTCTAATTCAGATTTATGTATTCCGTATAGCCAAATGCTTCCATCATGGACTATATATTTTCTCATTTCTATAAAGTTATTTTTTTCTTTCTTAAAGAAGTTATTATCTACAAAATGATAGGATTTATTGATTATTTCTGATTGGCCACGAGGAGGTCTTGTTGTATGTGATGTTAGAATTGGAATATTGAATTGCTTTGAAATTTCACTTACTATACTATCTTTACCAGAACCTGAGTAGCCTAAAAATATAAATATTTTATTCATTACATTCCTCTTAATTCTATAGATTCTAGTTTATCAGGAGGGATTGAAGGATAAGTGATTGGATTACAATTCACCTTTTTTTTACATTCAAATATTTCTGGATTATCTGTAACAACTTGATAAAGTCCTTTAGCCAATACATCTACCAAATATTCTTCATCTTCACTCTCTATACATCTATCATTAAAAATGCAATGGAATAATTCATGTAAAAATGTGATTTTCTTCACTCTTTGTGATTGTAAACTACTAGATAATTTAATTACTTCATTTCCATAATCTGCTGACCCATAACATAATTGATTATTTATTAAAATAGGTTCTTCTGTCTCTTCTATTTTATAGGATAAACCTCCTACTTTTACTTGCTTTGGTATATTCATTTAAACACTCTCCAATCTTATTAAAATTCACATTTTATTGTGATTTAGATTTTCTAAAACCCTTATTTTCTTTATGTTTGCAACCTCTTCCGTAATGAGAGCATAGAGTTTTACAAAAAAACTGATTACTTTTGTCATCACTTTTGCACCAAACGCTATCATCGTTGAAATCTAGCTGATTTATTTGATTTACTGTGTCTGTGACAAAGTCAATTAATTGTTGCTCTAGTCTTTTAGTATATTTAATTTTTACTATAGCTCTTTCATATTCATTTAAGTCATTAATCTTATTTCTTTCAATTAATGTCCCATTAGCATTTTTCATATATTTACACATATCGAATGCTACATATTCAATTATTTTATCTGGATATTTCTCTTTAAGATACATTGCATATAGGATGAGCTGCATTGATTTCTTTGGTAAGTCTTTTTTAGAAAATTTGCTACTTGATTTGTAATCTATAACATAGATTTTATTACCTATTATATAATATAAATCTATATATCCTCTCATTGTAATTCCATTAATATTAAACTCAAAATATTCTTCTATGTAGCATTTATCACCCTCAATTGGTATAAAATTTTCTATGTAATGTAAGATACATTCTAAATAATTAATTCTTGAATTTAGTGTAGGAAAATTGTAATTCATCAGATTTGCATATTCTATAACTTCATTATATTTTTGAATAGCTTCTTGATTTGTTATTTCTCTTTGTTGTAATTGTTCTAGTAAACTATGTAATTCATTACCATAATAACCATAACAATTTTGTTCTCGATTTAAATTTTTAATATATGTAAGATAATACTGAAATGGACATGTGTGAAATGCACTTAATTTACTAAAACTATATAATTCTTTTTCCATTTACTCCCTCCTTTCAAAAAAATAGAGAGCTAAAATTAATAGCTCTCAACCCTCAGTTCCTAAAAAATATATACTAAATAATATTCTCTAGGATGCTATTAACTCCTCTAAATCGTTTATTAAATTCTATTTCAGTATAATAAGATGTCTTTCCTGATGTATCTTTTACCGCAAATATTTTGCCATATTCAGATATGCTTATTTCATTTAACATGTATTCATTATCTAAAGTTATTGGCATGTCATTTAATTCTATCTTACTTATATAATCTCTTAATTCCAATTAATTCACCTCATCTTCTATTTCCTTTACAGTATCATTCAATCTCTCTATGAGTTTTTCTATCATATCAAACCCAGCTAACATCATAGAGAAGAATATTCCTATAGAGGTTATGATATCCAATATGTATTCAGTTATACATGATGGACTAGAATAGAATCCTATATTTGTATTTCTTCCAAAATACAAACTATATCCAAAGTTAAAAATCAAGAGAAATATCATCAAATATAATGCTCTATACTTACTATTAATTATCTTTTTCATTTTCATCATCCACCTTTTCTATATCTATTAATTCCCAAGAATAAACCATTCTTTCAGATGCTTTATATCTCTCACTTGTATCTAATTTAATAAATAATTCTTTTGCTTCTTTAATTTTACCTTTACAAGTTTGTTCTTTTATATCTTCATCTAATTTGTATTTTATTTCTACTAAATCACCTGTATGTAAAACCAAACCATTTTTTAATAATACTTCTTCCCTAACTTCTTGTATCATATAATCATCTCCTATTATGCTAATGCAAGTAATTTATCTCTTAATTTATTTTCTAACCACTTCATTCCTTTACCAGTTATTCTAGGAGTTATAACCAACTTGTTTCCAGTTTCATTTAGTTCTACTAATAAATAATCTCTGTCTATGTATGTTTGATAAGGCTCATTATTTGATTGAAGTATTTTTAGATTTCTTAGATTTTCCATTAATTTATTTCTACCATATGGAAGTTTCAATAATTTAGAAGCTTGTGATATGCTATAGACTTTTCTTCCATCTGTTCTAATCCTATTTGCAAATTGAACATCTGGTTTTTGCTCTTCAATTGTTTCTATAAGAGGTGCAGTTACAACTTCTTCAAAAGTTTTTATTGCTATTGCCTGCTCTATATCTGACTTAGAATTTACTATATCTAATATGCCTTTATCTCTTGGTGATAACTCAAGTTTTTGTTCTTTTATAATCCTTTCCATTTCTTCAAATCGTTCCATATACTTCACTGTAAAAAGCACACCTTTTTCTCCAGTTGTCTTATGTGCTAGAAATTCACAACCTTTTTTTGAGACTAAATATTCTTTATTTTCCTTACCACTGCTATCTTTATAAAAACTTTTTACCCAATAATCACTCAACACAAAATTGTGGTCAGTTAATATTTTACTATTATTATCTATTTTTCTTAATAAAGCATCATGTCTTGTTTCCATCATCTTAGCAACTTCTAGGCTACTTATTCTAACTATTTCATCTACTACCTGTCTTGCAACTTCACTCATTCAATCACTCCTTCAAATTGTATTATGTTTATTCTATTTTTTAATAATTTTTCAAACACTTTCTTACCTTTATCACTAGGACTATCTTTATAATCCAATAGATTATCTTCATCCCAAATTACACTTATTTTCATCACATCACTAATATCTTGAACCAACTTATATATCTTAGCTCTCCATGCAATATATTCTTCATCTCCTTTAATTTTAAATTGCCTATCAAAAGCTATGATTAATTCTTCAATACCTAAATCTATTAACATCTTTTTTTGCTCTCTACTAAAATTACTTCCACATATAGCTACAGAAGGATTATTTTTATAAATAGCGGCCATTTGCAAGACTGATTTTTCACCTTCAAAGACTATTACTTTTTTAGCTTGTTTAATAGCTTGTTTGTTTATATTTAGCCCATATAAGTTAAGACTAAGTCTGTGATTATAGCACTTGTTGTCATACCATAATGGAATATATTTACCAAAATTTTTAGCTTTATCTTCATCTAAGTTTCTAACTCTAATACCAATTGGTCTATCTTTGTCATGCCAACAGAAGTGAGGAATTATTATTTGATTTTCATATGGATTATAATGTATTTGATATGTTTTAAGAACTTCAAAAGATATGTTTTCATTTTTCCATTCTTTGATTGGGATTTGTTGAAAAGTTTTATATACATATGGCTTTTTAGGGGTAGGAAGTAATTCTATTTGTATATCTTTAATATCATCCATTTTATTTACTTTTTTCTTTATTCTAAATCCTTTTCTTAACATTGGTTGACTTGAAATATCAAAGAAATTTTTTATTTCATTAATAGCATCTTTAAATTCATATTTATTTATATGTATTAATAAATCTATTAAGCTACCTATATGGCCACAAGAACTATAGCAATGAAATGTTTTGCTTTCTGTATAATAAAATAATTTATATGAATCACCATTATGACATAAATGAGTATTAAATATTAATTGTCTATTATTACTTTTAGGAGATAAGTCCGAACCTAAATATTCCATAAAACTTATAATCTGTTTATTAGTCAAATCCTTTATTTCCATAGTCATCACCTAGTATGACAATTGTCCTCTATAGACTTTCTCGCACCTTCCTATTTCTTCAAACCTTCCAGTCTTACCATAAAACCTTAGGAGAATTACATCTCCATCTTGACCTCTTCTTGACTTGTTTAAAAATAATAATCTGTATTCTTTTTGCAAATCCTTTACATCGAATTGGATATATTCTCTTTCAGTAGTCTTTTTTAGCTTATTATACTTTAGTCTATATGGTTTTAAAAAGAATTTTTTATTATTTGAATCTAATTCTAAATCATTAACTACTTTTCTCATAAGCATTAATAATCCACACACATTCTTTACTGCTTTAGCTTCTGCTAAATCTGAAGCTGATAAGTAAGAACTTTTATTCTCTTGAGCTGTTACTAATTGCATAGATAGAAGTGTTACTACATTGTATTTATTTCCAAAGTTGTCTAGTAACTTAGAGTTTTCTATTAGCCTTCCTGTATAATTTGCATCTGATGAATTTTCTGATTTGAATGTATCGACTGCTATTACAGTAAATCCTTCATGTGCCACAAGCTCTTTACTTTTTCTTAATATTTCAGATATCTCAAACTCTTCCATATATATAAATTTCAGACTTTCTTCAAATCCTCTTTCTTTTAAGAACATTTCTATCTTTTCCATAAGCTCTTCTTCAAACTCTGTGAAGTCTCCATTGTCAATTTTATTTCTATCTAAATCATGATAATTAAATATGTTATATGCTATAAATGATACTAACATACTTTTAAAATATTGAGACTTTTGTTCATTAGCAAATATAACTACTTTTTCACCTTGATATATCATAGCTAATATATAATTAAAGAACAATAATGTAGTTTTTCCTATTCCTGAGAATCCAGATATTATATTTATTCCGCCACCTTTGCCAAGTCCATTAGTTCTATTTGATAATACTGGTAAACCATATATATACTTAGATTCTTCATTCTCATTTAATCCTATTTCATTTTCATTATATTCAAAGATAATATTATAAGGTGTTCCTGCTTCAGTTTTTTGTTTTAACTTTTCTCTATCCTCTTTAGTAAGTAAAAGATTTTCGACCTTCATATTATTCTTTATGGAATTTACACTGCATGAAGATATTAACCCTTCATAAAATTCTTCAACTTCTCTACAATTTATAGATTGGAATAATTCAAATGGAATAAATTTCTCTCCTTTATGACCCATTTCTTTTACTATATTAAAACCTCTTTCATCTAAGGCGATTAATAGATTATTTTTAGCTAAATCATCAATATATGCTGATATATTGGATTCTTTTCCATATTCCATAGCAGATGATAAGCTATTCCAACCACCATATTTTTCATATTCAGATTTAAGTTTATTTGAAGATACAAATTTAGCTACACTTGCTTCATCGAGTTCACTATGGGTTTTAGACATTGTTCTTCCTAATGAGAAAAAGAATTTTACTTTATCTATTATGAAGTCATTTTCACTAATTTTATATTCACTAAAAAGAGTTAATGATTTTAGCATTGTTCCTAAAACTAAAGTCTCTATAATCCCTCTATCCTTTGTTATTTTTTCATATGCACTCATTAATTCACCTCTTTAATTTTTTCAAATAAACTTTTTCTTTTATTAGTTTTTATTTTATTAAGAGTAACTAATGTATAACCCTCATCCAATTCCTCATAATTATTTTTGTCTTCTATTTTTTCTTTAATACTTTTATTTCTAATTGTTATATCTCTAATACAACCTTTTAATATAGTAAATACATAGCATAATTTAGGATATTCTTCTTCTATATCTTTTCTGTAGTTAAGTAATTCTATAATTTCATCTTTTTTTTCAAGCATACAGTCATATAATTCTTCTCTTGTATAACCACTTTTTATTATCTCTTGTAACATCTTATTTTTTTGATTACTTATAACTGTATAGCCCATAATATAATCTATACCAAGTTGACATTGTTTCCAGAAATATATGTCCTGCTGCTCTTTTCTATATTCCCGTTCATTACAGTAATACCTATTCTGCTTATTCCCTCCAGATGTAATATGTTCTACTTTATAAGCATCTTTTGTATCTAATTTTTTCTTACAAACCTTACACTTACAATTCAAGTTTTCCCCTCCTTATGCTATGTATTTATTACTACCTCATTTAAGAGGTAGCATTTTTTTACTTACACTCTGCTTTTCTTAACTGTTGTATTTTCTTCATCTGACTTGCTTTTTGATTTGTTTGTTAGAGAATTACCATCATCGTCTTCCTCGAATGATAATGCTAATACTGATTGAACTGCGTATCTTCTTAAGTAAGTTTCTAATGCCCCTCTAGCTTGTATATCATTAGTCTTAGCTGGTTTAAATGGTGCAGAATTTGACTCTATGTATTCACCTGATGAGTGTTTAAGTTTAGTTTTTATATATACTTTATCATTACCTGCATCTTCTGCTGATTGCATTAGTATTAAATCATGTTTTGCTAATAATGGATTTACTGCTTTAAGAATTGTATCCAGATTTGCATACTTAGACCTAAAAAATGGATTGGTATTGTCTTTTGGAATTGACTCTATATCTAAATGAAAGGCTATTAATGCTTTTATTATCTCAATTTGGCTATCACTCTCTTTTAATCCTTCTATCCTATCTATATGTAAACTTTGTGCTAATTTCTTTATTTCTGCACTTACTACTTTTTTAACATCATCCATAATTATAGTTTCTTTATTTTCCATTTAATCTCTCCTTTTAAATAAATTATTTAATATTTATCACAATTATATTTATTAAATATTAAAAAGGTACATCATCATCACTTACTTCAACTGTCTTACCATTTTTATCAATATCTCTTTGTTTTTCTTTTTCATCCTTTTCTTTTATTTTTTCTCTCATTGCTTCTATATTTTTATCTGTAAATGGATAATTTTTATCACTTAATATTTCATCTCCTTTTTTCAAAGGTTCGTCTCCACCTTCTATTTCTAAAAATGTAAAAGCACTTTTTTTGATTCTTGAACCAAACCCTGCTGATTTACTAGTAATTATAGATTTTACTGTACCTTCAAGAAGACCAACATCTCCCACCTTATATAAACTTTTAAATCCTTCTATCATATCTTTGTTATGTATTCTAAATGTCATATTACAACCTTGCTTACCATATTTATTAATTAGACCCTTAATCTCTAAATATTTACCTAAGTCATCTTCTTTTTCTTCTATATTTTCAATTAATGTATATGCTCTCCAAACTTGACTTGCCTTTATTGCTTTTACTACTTCACCCTTGTCATCAATTGGATTACCTTTGTCATCATATTTTTCTCTATTGCAAAAAGTTCCTGATATCTGGAATCGCTCTTTCTTTTCACCATCTTTATAATATAAGCTATTGTCTAATGAACAAACAC
>NZ_JACVVY010000021.1:0-18792 GCF_020658175.1 Clostridioides sp. ES-W-0018-02
GTGAACTATCTCTTTCAGCAATATCTAATTTCTTTTGAAGTTCCTCTATTTCTTTTGATTTATCATCATAATCACGCTGATAATCTGCTTTATCTCTAGCTTTATTGTAGGCTTCTTTTTCTTTATTAAGTGCATCAAGACGTTTTTTAAGTTCATCATCTATCTGTTTCTTACGTTCTTCAATTTGCTTTTCATAGACTTTAGTTATCTCATCTTCTATTTCTTTGGTAGTTTCTAACTTTTCTTTTAATGCTGCTTTAATTGTAGCATCTAACTTAGCCATTTCTTTTTCAGCATCAGGAATTTTATCCATCATTAAATCTAAATAAGCATCAACTAATTCTTTTGCTTCATCAAAGTTATCATTACTTTGAAACAGCTTATCTAGTTGTTGAATATAGTTAGTTATAGTACCATCATCTCTAAATTGAAATCCAAAGCCTTGAAGTTTACCTTTTATTTCATTTTGACTTTGTTTCATGTAAGCCGTAGTTTCGCCCATTTCTTTTTTCTGTTTTTCTAATAAATCTAGTTTTTGTTGAAGCAAATCATTTTTTTCAACTCCAAAAGCACTTCCCATCAGTACATCTAATAATTCAAGTTGATTATTTATATCTTCAACATCCCTACTCATAGATGTCCACTCAGATTCTTTGTGTAGCTTCCAAGCCTCATTTCTTAATTCTTGTTCAGCTTTCGCTATATCCTTTGTGGCATTTACTACTTCTTGTTTTTCTTCAACTACTTTTGGTAGTTCAGTAAACATGATATTTAAATATTCATCACAATATTTCTTAGTTTCATCCCAAGCTTTTTTAGCATCTTCATATTTCTTCTTAGTCTTATCAGATGCTTTCTCTTTATTTGCTTCTGCTTCAAGTTTAGCTAATTCTTTTTCTTTTTTTATAGATAACTCTTCATAATTTGTCATGTTTCCATCAGAGTTAAACTTGAAACCTTTATCACTCAATACCTTTTTAAATCTATTTGCTTCATCTTTTGCAAGAGATTCTTTTCTATTTAAAAGTCTTTCCTGCTCTTTATATAGTTCATTTTGTTTTTTAAGATAATTGAGTTTCTGCTCATTAGTAGCATTTTTCATTTGTTTATCTAACAAAGACAATTCATTTGTTACTTTTGAAAGTTGGTTCTCTAATTCTTTAAATAACTCTATTTCATATTTTATAATAGCATCAAAATTTTTATCTATTGGAGTGTCTTGAGTTAATGTTTTAAGAGCCTTTATTGGTGCTGTTGCTCTTGATAATGCTCTTGAGAATAATGATGGTTTTGTTACAGGAGTTTCGTCACTTATTGGTACTGGTTCTGATGTTCTAGGCTGAGTTGATAGATTAGCTGGAATTGGAGTTCCTCCAGTAACAGAGGTCTGCGTTCCATTATCTTTGTCTGAATTATTTCCGCCACCACCAGAAGAAGTATTTGTTACTTTATTAGTTACAAATGTGGTAGTAAATGTTCTTCCTGCATAGTTCTCTTTAAATGAATCTATCTTCCTCATTAAGCCACTAATATTTTTTGCTGCTTGTGCAGTATATGCATTAAATTTAGTTGTAATAGTCTTCCCACCATATTTATTTACATAACTTTGTACTTTGGCTAATAAACCAGATACATTCTTTGCTGCTTGTGCAGTTTCAGTTCTAAATACAAGTGTTGATACTTTTAATGATAAATATTGTTTTACTCTAGCTATAAGCCCTGATATATTTTTTGCTCCTTGAGAAGTTTCTGCATTAAGATTTATATTATAGTTATTTTGACCAAACTCTTTGGCTTGTTGTCCTAATGATGCTATTTTACTTGCAGTATCTTCTAATCCAATAGCTCCTACAACTGGTTCAACTTTTTCACTATTAAGCTCATCCATTTTTTGTTTAGTACTGTCTAATTCATCTTTCCCTTGATTGTTTAAAGAAAGTTCTACAACTTTTATAGGAGATATACCTTGTATAAATTCAGCAGTTTGTTCTACTTCTTCTTTACCCTCAGTTTTTACATCAACAGTTGGAGTAGCCGTCTTACCATTTAACTCATCCATCTTTTGTTCAGTATTATTAAGTCCTTCTTCATTAGTAACTTGAGGACTTACAATTGGAATATAAGACTCATTACCATGCTCATCCAATATTCTCATACATTGAATAACTTTTTCGCTATTATTAACTTGAGGATTTAAATTAGGAGTATATGTCTTATTGCCATTTTTATCTAATGTCTCTATACATTCAACTACTTGCGATTCTCCATTTACTTCTGCATTTACTAAAAGTTCAGCATTAATCCCATCTCCATTTTGAACCTTATCAATGGTTTCTTCAGCTTCATCTTTGCCCTCAGTTTTTACTGTAAGTTCTGCATTATGATTTCCTTTTGCTTCATCTAAATCTTCTTTAGTTTTTTCTACTTCTTCTTTACCCTTAACTTCTATACCTAGCATTTTTTTTATATTGTCAGGCAGATTATTTATGTCATTTATATCTTCTAATACACTTGGATTAGCAATGGCCATTTTTAAAATAGCAGTTTTTTTATCTGGATACTTTTCTATGAGTTGATTTACTTTATTTATCTCACTAGGATTATTTACTATAAAATTATATATTAAATCTTTTTGTCCTTCTGGAGTATTATTATAAAGCTCTGTAGCACTTTGTATCTTCTCAGGATTTTCAACCATAAATCTAAGTATTTGTTTCTTTTGTTTTCCATCCTTTAAGCTATCATATAGTTTGATTCCATCTTGCAATTTATCTGGATTCTCTGATGCAAATTCTAAAGCTAACTTTTTAGATTTACTATCAGATATTCCATTATAAAATTTCTCAAAGGAATCTAATTGCTCTGGATTTTTTACTATAAAGTCTACTGCAACTTTTTTATCCTTTTTATCCAATCCATCAAGTAAGTTTTTGATATTTCCTATCTTATTTATATTTATACTTCCATCATTTATTTTTCCCTGTATTGATTCTGGAAGTTTATCATATAATTCTTTTAATTTTTCTAACTTTTCATTACCTTCAACACCAACATTATATTGAAGTCTTTTATTTTCTGGGATTTTCTTAATTGCTTCATCTAAACTTTTAACTCCTTGAAAAGCATCTCCTGAATTATTTATAAAATCAATTTTCTTTTCAGCAGGAACTTTTTCTAATGCACTATTTAAAGCATTTAGAGATTCAACAGAACCAGATATACCTTTACTTTCTATAGCTTTTTTTAAAGAATCTTTTGTGATATTCTTTTTATCATCATCACTTTTATTTTCATTTTTATCTAAGATATCCTGTAAAGCTTTTTTAGCTTCTTTGGCTTCTTTTTCTATCTCTTTTCTATCTGTCTTAAAATCAATTGGTATTTTAGGTCTATTCTCTTCCTTTTGATAATATTCAGCTAATTCTTTTAACTCTTCTTTACTTATTATTTGATTTTCTCCAATTTTTATTGGAGCATTTATTTCTTTTGGTTTAACTTTACCATTAAATATATCATTTAATTGATTTGCCACATAGTCAGGAAGTTTACCTTCATTTTGAATTGTAGTTGATACCTTCATTAGTATTTGTTGCTCAAACTCAGTAGCATTGTTATCTTTGCCTAAAATACCTCGTATCATTTCTTTTACTTGTTTAGGAAGGTTGGTATGTGTTTCACCTTCATTAATTTTAATTAAAGATGATATATCAATTTTTCCATCAGGATTATTTATCGCTTCACTAATAAAATTGTTCAAATCATCAAATTGACTTTTAAGTTTTACTGCTATTCCATTTCCATTTTCAAACTCAGCCGTAGATGAATCATAAGAAACCAAAAACGCATGTAATGCTTCTGCCGTAGCAGTAGATTCTCCACGAATGTTCTGTAATCCTTTTTCCAAGAGTTTCGTATCTATTGGTTCTTTACCAGCAGCTACTAATGTTTTATTGATTTCTCTTCCTACTGCATCAACCGCATTGGCATATTCTACAGCGTCCCCACCAGCTTTATAATTTGTATTTGCCTCTTGCAGTCTTTTATTCCATTGTGCTAATTTAGGGTCGTTATCACTTATTATAGAACTCAATCTATCGAAACCTGATATAAGTACATCTTGTTCTGTAAGAGATATATCATGCCAATTAAATACATCCATTAGCTCATTGATTTGACTTTTAACATTATTTGTAGCATTTTTATAATTAGACTTTTCAGCTATTTTATCAAAAGATACTTGTTGTATTTCTGCTTCTGCAAGATTATATTCATCCATAAGTTCTTTTGCTTCTTGATTTTTCTCAGCAATTAAACTATTTCTTTTTTCATAAGCTTTTTTATATTCTTTTAATGATTTTTCAATTGATTTTGCTTTGATTCCATCACCTTTTCCAAAAGCTTTATCCAATTCTTTTTTATTCTTACTTAATTTTTCAATATATTTCGTGTCAAGAGCATCTATGTCTTCCTTTTGTTTAGGAGCTAAATTCATAGCGTTAAGACCAGTATTATATCTTTCAGTCTTTAAAAGCTCATTCTTTTCTTTAATGGCTAATTGTAATTTACCTATAGCCTCATCTAAAGAACCCGAAAATGCCAGTATGGGATTTCCCTCTTCATCATATCCAGCAACTAAATCAGGAGAAATATCGGCTATTTGCTTTTGTAACTGTTTAAATCTTTCAAGCTCATCAGATGTTTTATTAGTCTTATTATAAAGTTTATTATATTCTTCTGATAATGCTTTTAAACTTTGTTGTTGTTGAGATAATGTGCTAATTTCACTTTTAGTATTTTCTATATTTTCTCTATGCTTTTGAGCAGATATTTCATATCTTCTATTCCACTCATCATACTTTTGAATGAGCATTGTTATTCCAGATATAATCGCACCTATTGCAAATCCAGATAAAAGAGAACTTCCTATTGATGTCGCAAAGTTTTTAAACTTTGACCCCATACTCTTACCTAAATTAGATATTTCAGTAATAGAAGTTCTACCTGCTACTTTAAATTTATTCATAGCTCCTGTAGCACCATTTACTTCTTGCTTAACTTTACCATATGATGTTGCTAATTTTGATACCTTTTTTACACTTTCATCAGTGCCTTTATCAGCATTATTATTTATTGTAGTAGTCTGAGTTTGTGCTTTTTTCTCTTTGCTTTGTTGTCTTAATTTTTTTAGCATTGCAAATGATGTTATTGTAGCTGGTAATAGCATATCCATTTTATCTAAAGATTTTATAACTTTATCTATACCTTCAGATAAGCTGATTAATCCATCTAACATACCATATATCATATCAGAATTAGCTAATGTGCTAAATATAGACACCCAAGTTTCCTTTAAATGGTTTAATCTACCTGCAAGACTATCTAAGTATTGTTCATTTTCAGTCTCCAATCTGTTATCGTAAAGGCTTTTTATCCTCTACTTCTGGGAGTTTCCTCGCATTATAGTATGTCCTTTCATACTCAGTTCAGCATACATTTTCATCTTCAACATTACTTGTTAAGATGGTGAACACTCGTGGAGAGATTATATTTATTCACTCTCTATGCGTTACAGTTGTAAATAGCCTTACGCAATCTATTTACTTACCTCGGTATCAACATATCTAAGACTTAGCCTTCACCGATTTTGCTCACTCATAATATTAATTATTTCTAATTAACACGCCAAAAGTTTAGCACTACCAAACTGTAAACCTTGTGAAAATTCACTTCTTATTTCTTTAAAAGTCTCATAATTACCCATTAAGGATTGGAATATAGCAGCTTGTTGCTTCACATTGTTATCGTAAAGGCTTTTTATCCTCTACTTCTTATAGTTTCCTATAAGGTCAGCATATATTTTCTACTTAATTTAAGTAGTCGAACACTCGTGGGAATATTATTGTTTCCTTCTATCACTCAATTCCTATGCGTTACGGTTCTAGGTGGTATTCCTAGTTACCTCGGTATTAACATATTTAAAATAAACTTAGTCTTCACCGATTTTGCTCGATAATAATTCTAAATATCACTACTTAGAACGGCAAATAATTTACCTGCAATTGCTTCAGCTAATCCTTTTTGTTCATCCTCTCTAAGCTCATCCCATTTACTTTTGACCTCATCTAATACTTCAACCATATTTTTTAATTCGCCAGTATCTTTATTCTTATATATTGTAATACCAGCTATTTCTTTCAATCCCATTGCAGTTTTATTTCGATTATTATCCTATAGGCTTTTTATCCCATAGTTCTTATACTTTTCCATTGTATAAGTCTAGCATACATTTTCACCTACGACTTTACGTTTAGGTGGAGGAGGCTCGTGGTAGAATTATTGCTCTCATTTTGTCGCTCATCTACTATGCGTTACAAACAGTATTAGATATTACTGCTCTCGGTATTATCCTGTTGATGGAGGACTTCACCGATACACCCCTCTTATAATATTAAACATTTCTGTTTAACACGCCAATATTATTTAGCTCAAGATTTCCGTCTTTAGCATTTATTTTCATACCTGCTAAATTTATTGCAACACTTTTTAAACCATTACCTACTTTTTCTGGATTTTGTCGATATCTTCAATTAGGTTCGTTAATCCTAACCAGTTCTCTTATGAACTTCTTTATATCTCTATAAAGACGAGACTATATCTTCATCCTATAAGGATGCTCTCTGTTTCGATTCACTTGAATCTACATAATAGTCGTTGAACCTTCTCCCATACGGAGCTTGGATGCTGATTGTCCAATCTAACTAATTTTTAAACATTCACATTTATTGTTTCCAATTATGTTGTAGTTTAGTTAGCTCTAAGGAGTTTCCAGCAATTAAAAGAGTTTTTAACTATATATTACTATATAGTGCGACCTAATTTAATCGCTTCATTTGTCGCTGTTATCATACCAACTGTCGATTTCTTCACATAGATTCGTTACTTCTATGCAGTTCTCTTATGAACTTCTTTATATCTCTATAAAGACGAGACTATATCTTCATCCTATAAGGATGCTCCCCATTTCCATTCACTTGAATGTACGATTAGTCGTTGAACCTTCATCTGTTAAGATGCTTGGTTGCGGATTATCTAATCTTAAGTATTTTTACTCTACCTTTGGAGTTACCCATTGCCGCTAAGTATATTTCTATCTTAGTTTAGTAACTTAAGCTCTAAAGACTTTCCCGCAGTTAAAGGAGTTTTTAACTACATATTACTATGTAGTGCGACCTAATTTAATCGCCTAAACTGACACCGTATTCATGAAGTACTGAACCTCCACGTTTCATCGCTTCTGCAACACCTGCTGTTCCAATTGCATAGTTATTTCCTGCATAGTTTCAAATTGTTATCCTACAAGCTTTTTATCTTGTAGTTCTTACATTTCTTGTTCATGTAAGTTCAGCATATATTTTCATCTTCAGCACTATCTGTTAAGATGGAGGACACTCGTGGGAAAATTCTATTCTATACTATTTTAAACATAAAAATAGCATAGGTTCATTTCCTATGCGTTACGGTGATTAAAGTTTTTTAATTCTTCAATTTACCTCGGTGGTAACATCTCAGCCTTCACCGATTTTGCCCCCTCATAATATTAGAAATTTCTATCTAACACGCCAAACAATTTAGCATATCCATTGCAGCAGTTAATTCTGTTGTTTTCTTTGTGGTATTTCCAACCTGTACTTCCATTTCTTTAAGTGGTTCTATTCTAAATCCATTGATTATCGTATTCACCGCAGATGAACTGTCCTCAACAGACATATCTCCGACATTAGCTAAAATCATAGATTGCCTTGCGGCTGCTATACTTTCTTGCATACCCCCGATTCCAGCCTGTAAAGATGCTGCTATTGATTCTTGAACTTGTGATGTTGTCATTCCAACTTCTTTAGCCGTCTGATTAGCCTTATTTCTTATTTCATCCAGTTTTTGTACCGAATTTATGTCAACTGGGTCAGCAACCTTTTTTAAATCTGTCATAGTTGCATCTAATTCTTTATAAGTTGATACAACACCTCTTATTGCATTTTGTAATTGCATTGCCGCCATATTACCAAGTGTAAAGTAAGAAAAACTACGTGTAAAATCATTAAAAAATTTATTTACACCTTTTCCACTTGAACTTAATGCAGTAGTTGACTTATTCATATTATTTATAGCTCTTTGAATTTGTTCTAATTTACTAACTTTTTGGTCTAAGGGTAAATTAGCTAATTGCATTAATTCTTTTTCAAGCTTTTCGATTCCTGATGTTGACTGTCCTAGTTCTAATGCACTTTGTTTTAATCTTTTTAAATCAGATATCGCTTTGTCAAAATTAAATTGAAACTCTGATTTTGTCTTAGAAACATTGGCCGCACTTTGAACTTCTTTAAGCCTTAATTCTAAATTTTCTAAATCAGCAATTGCTTTTTTTAAATCATCTCCAGTTAAATTTTTTAAATCAAGACTTTTTAATTTTTCCGCTTGAGATAACAAACCTCCTAAAACATTCTTATCTGCATATTGATTTCCACTAAGTTGTTTTAGTTTATTTATAAAACCATCAACACTTTTTTGCATTGAGTTAAATTGAGATTCTACCTTAGAATTAATTTCAGGAATTTTAAAATTTGCAAATTCAGTTTGAATACTTTTTATATCCGTTAATAATTTAGACATTCCTCTAAATGTTAAATTCTCTAACTTTATATTTGATAGAGTTGATAACTTATTTAAAAATAAATCTAATGTTGCAATTTGGGCATTATCCAGATTTGCACTTTGTTTGAATTTAGATATTTGGTTCTGCATTCTTTGCATATCCGCTTGTGCTTTTTGAAAGGTTGATGCTAATGAACTCTTCATGGTTTCTGAAGCTGCATTATCTATATTTATTTTTCGTGGAACTGTTTTTAAGGCATTTCCCACAGAATTTATTTTTTCTTTAACTCTTGATAATTGTTGTTCTAGTTGTGCGTAAGATTGTATATTTGTTGTCTTAGAAAATTCTTTTTCCAATCTAGTTTTTTCATTCATCAAAGTTTTATACTGAGACAATAAATTATTAATACCATTATCAGCTATTTTAAATCCGCCTAAATCGGTTTTTACTCTTGATATGCCTGATAGTAAATTTGACATCCCTTTAAAGTCTAATGCTTTTAATTCTGTTTTTGATAATCTGTTTAATTCTGCTGAATATTTATTCAACTCACGTAGCTGAGTATCATCTAAAAATTTTGTTTGTTTGAATTTTTCAATCTGACTTTGAGTTTTTTGTATATCAGCCTGAGCTTTCTGAAATGTTGATGATAATGACCTTTGCATACTATCAAAAGCATTATCATTTACATTAGTTTTTTCTTTTAAATTGTCTAATGCAGAACCTAAATTTGTAATTTGGTTCATAGTCCTTGTTAATTGTCCATTTAATTCTGTATATGATTGAGTATTTGTAGTCTTGGACATTTGTTTTTCAATTGCATTTTTTTTGTTAATTAGCTTCTGATAATCTGATATCAGATTATTTACACCTGAATTAGAACTTTTAGCTGATTTACCACCAAATAATCCATTTTGGGTTTTTGCACTTAAAGCATTGATTTTAGTTAAAACACTTTCTAATTGTTTCAAATTGTTTAATGAAGATGTATTCATCTCCACATTTAACTTTATATTATTTTCTTTCGCTGAAGTCTGTAATGATTTCAGTTGGGCTTTAGCTTTTTCATCATCAAGTTCTATGCTGGTCTTAATTTTAAACTCTGACATTAAATCACACTCCTTTTTTTACATAAAATAGACAGTCAATTGACTGTCTATAAAATATTTCTATTTTAATTGTTCTGGTATTTCTTCATAAATCATATCCTGTATTTTTAAAGCAGAATTAAATAATTCATCACACTCTTCTTCATTATATTCTAATTTTTCACCTTGATTTAAAATGTTCTCATATATGTCCAATCCTTGATTTAAAATTTTTTTTACATTCAATGTTTTTTTTAAGACCTCTGCTTTTTCTTCTTTAGTCATATCTTTATAGTACTCATCGTTTTTGATTTCATATTTAACATACTTCTTTAGTCTATTTATATTTATATCATTTATAATCTTTCTTTTTTCCTTTAATGCTTCTTTAGCTTTATTCAGCGTTTTTTCATCAAAGGTAACTTTCACTACTCTTCTATTAGTTATATCCCCCTCAAATTCTCTATTATCATTTTCATGATAAACCCCTTTAAATATTTCATCATACCACTCCCAAATAATATCATCAAGAATTTTTTCTAAGTTACTATATTCTTTTTCACACTTAGCTAATTCTTCATCAGATAAATCATCATTACATCCTACAACTCCAAATCCTAAAACACCAATCATTAAAATCAATAATATCTTCTTAAACATAATATTCCCCCATTCTGATATATTAATTATATCAATAATATATAAACATTGACATTATATTATTGAAATGAAAGTGCATAATCACCATCTTTATTATATACATCTATTTTTTGTTCCAATCTAACTATATATGAACTAAAATCTATATAATTTTCTTTTGAAGAGGTGTTGTCTAATTTAAAAGACCTTATTATATTCTTTATAGTTTCTTTTTGTTCAGATGTCATCTCATCTATAATTAAAATTATGTTTATGTTCATTTTAAAAGATTTTCTTAATTCACTTTCAAAATCTCTATATATAGCCATTTGCTTTATATTTGGGTTCAATTCTTTCATCCATCGGATAATTTTCTCATTCACTTGTTCATTAGATTCAACATATGTCATTATTTTTTCTATCCAACTTTTAATAGTTTTATCTCTAAGTTTATTATCTGTAATAATACTAAATGCAGATGCAAATCTCATTAATTGCGGAATTACTTGACCATTTAAATAAGTAAACTTTTCTGACGCTCTTACTTTACCCTCTCCATAACATTCGTATTCTATTAGATTTAATTTTAGTGGAGCTTTTTTAGAACTTTTATCATATGAAATCAGTAACGCATCAGGAATACTTTTAATTCCTTTTATATTTTCTGAATTATCATTTTTTACTCCTGATGTTGAAAATGCCCTATTTTCAGATATTAACACACTGTTTTCTTCTGTAAAAGGAAATAATTGATAAAAATGTTTAGTAACCAAAGGTTCTAATCCTCTTTGAATGTCAGTTTCACTTTTAAAATTTATAGTTTGAAAAGTCCCCATAATCTTAATTTCTTCCTCTGTATCAACTATTGTTTTCTCATCTACATCATCTTCAGAATTATTATTTATTTTACTATCTATATATTCATAAATATCACATATTTTTTTAGTTTTATTAGCTTTGAATTTTTTATTTAATAAATTAATAGCCTTCTTATCATTAAATGGTTTAGAACCAATTAAAAATTTTAACCCCCATCTATCGTGACATTCTTTTAAAATATTTAGATTAAATGGCTTACAGTATTCCATTTTTTCTACTCTAAAGCAATGCTTATATTTTTCTACATCTTCCCAATTAGGTCTATAATCCGTTATATCTCCTAGTAATCCTCTCGCACCACAATAACTCGTTTTATCTATTCTTACAGCAAAATAAATTATATCACCTTTATTTTGTCCTCTTTTAGTAAAACCAGCTATACTTTCATTTATACATAAATAGTAATTATCTATTATATCTCCACAATGTAACACTCTTGTGTCTCCCATAAATTTTCCTCCTATACTCTGATACTTTAATTATATCAAGTCTAAAGGAAAATTTATACTACAAAAGGAAATAGAAGTAAAACTCCTATTTCCACAACATCATTTACTCAAATATTTATTTATATCTTCTTTATTAGCTTCTTCTATGTAGTCTATCATACATATTGGAATATCCCTACTCCTAGAAACATCTCCAATTTCTTCTACTCTTATCTTCTCATTTCTTACACTTTTTAATATTCCAATAAATCCATAATATTCATGGTCATATATAGCATATATTTTACCTATCTCAACCATAACTCCTTTTATGTAATCATTATTTATCATGAATCTTTTAAGTACTTTATTATTTTCTTTCAATATCTTATTCACAAAATATATCTGACCTTTCCCAGTTACAACAGGTGTTTGTCTAATTACAGTATTTCCATCTTTATCTATACCAGTACTCTCAGAAATCTCTAATACTTTCAAATCCATTGACTTCTGAGTTGGAGAATTGTGGTCAGCTCTTTTCTTTCTAATCAGATATTCGTTATTTCTCATCCACTCAAATAATCTATTTTGTCCTATATCAACACCATTCTGATTTAATATCTTAGATAATTGAGCAATTAGGATTGAGCTTGACGACCCCTCTATAGCATTAGCTAGTTCAAGTTTAGGTTTATTTTTCTCTTGCTCTACTCTTAATTTCTCTTTAGTAGCTCTTTCTTTTTTAAGTTCTGTGAGTAACTGTATAGTCCAGTCTGGGTCATTAATTGCCTTCTCTAATGCTTCATTAGTCATATATGCTCCATGTTTTCTTATGCTTGGCAATACTTCTGTTCTTAACCATTTTCTAAATTTTATACCAACTGGTTTATTAGTATACTGCAAAAATCCATATAAACCGTCTTCATAAAAAATTGTTATACTTCTAGCTTTATTACTAACTATATTGTTTGCGACTACATTTAATGTAGTTACAAAATCATTAAATTCATTTCCTTTCAATACATCATACTCTTGTTCAATCCCAAATTCTTCTGCTTTTATGCAATCCTGTATTGTTTTTGAAGAATCTGCATAACCAAATAATCCCGCTATTTGATTCGCAATCCAACAAGGCTTATCTTTCCATACAAAAGTATAAATTTGCTTTCCATCAAACTCTTTTACTAATATTTGTTCCACACTTTGATTAATTATTTCCATAATTAATGCCTCCTTATATATTGTTTTTTCTATAAGGAATGGTATATAATAGTTATTAATATAGGATTATATACCTAAGGGGCTATTCAAACTTTGCAGGGGAGAATAGCCCCTTTTCCTATCCTTATTTTTATAACATTTAGTATTGTAATAATACTCATTGTTATATTTGTATTATATTACCAACATTTTGTTATGTCAAGTATATATTTCATAACATTTTGTGTTATAATATAAATATAGGAGGTCTTAGAACATGATTGGAGCAAAATTAAAACAACTTAGAATTAAAAATAACTTAAAACAGTCCGATTTAGCAAAGATATTAGATATAACACAAGGAGCTATAGGTATGTATGAAAATGACCAAAGAACACCACCAGCAGAATCTATAGTTAAACTAGCTGAATACTTTAATGTCACTACAGATTATCTTCTAGGTCATACTAAAACTAGTTATTCAGTCAATGCAAATATACCTGGTATGCCATCAATTGTATGCGAAGATACTTCCATCTATGATATAGTTGATGAAGAAAAAGACATTGAATCTTTAGAAGACATAAATAAATTGTTAGAAAACACTGATTGCAATGATGAAGTCAAAGAAGTTCTTAGAAAATATATTCAGCTAAATGAAGTGGATAGAAAAGTTATAGAGAGAATTGTAGATAATGCATATGAACGATTAAAAGAGGAGGATTAATATATACCTCTTTTTTTTTGTAATGTAGTGGTCCAATGTTGAAATTCCAACATGTGTCCATAGTGGACACACTTTTATTTTTAAAAGTTGCTAAATGCAACATCTGAATTTATTTGATTATTTTATATTAAATTAAAAGGAGCAACCAATCTGGTTACACCTCCATTATAGTACTCACTACTTTTTAAACTTAAGGCTAGTTAGGAGCTATAGAATATCATATTATAATAATCAATTCAATGATAAACCATTCCAGTAAATCATCAACCCTCAAGTAATAGCTCCTCAATCCTATCACACTCAAACATTAAAATAAGCACTTATGGTAGCTAAACACCGAACAAAATGTGCAAATTATGCACACTTGTTGAAATTCCAACACTTTCAGTATAAAAAATCAACCTCTTATATTCGATTCTAAGCAATCAAGGTATAAACACAAGTAATCATTCTCAGAAAGCCTTAGAGAATCTTACACGAGGTTAATTTCTTAAGCAGTCTTTCATTTCTTTCTATCTCCTTTTGACTTGGCCTATTAAATACTTGCCTTATAAATAATTCAGCATCTTTACCTGATAATTCAGGCGTTGCTTGTATTGGTTTAATTTTATATTTATTCATATTATCACCTACACATTTATACAATAAAAATAATCCTCTATTAGCAAAATAACAGAAGATTATCTCTTTTCTTTCTCTTCTTTTAAGTCTGTTGCAAGTCTTATGATTGTGTCTGGATTAGATAATATTTCTTCTATCTTTGTGTCAGTTAGATATGCTCCATGTTTACGGATAGTTGGTATTACATCTGTAGCTAACCATTTTTAAAATTTTAATGCTGCTTCATTTTTAGCTTTCATTCCTAATATATAGAAAAGTGACTCTGGTATGTAATCATCTTTCGTCCACAAGTGGTCGAAACCAAACTCCTTAGAAAACTCATTCATTCTTTTCCATCTTACTGATTTGTATTCTTTTTCACCTTTTCTCTCTGCCTTGCACCATCCAAATCCTATAGCTGTGTCTTCAGCATTGACACCTATACTTCCATCCTCATAACTTATAGTTCTAACACCCATCCCCAACTCTTTATTTCTAAATACTTCTACTTTAACTTCATTTTGATTCATTGAATCCCACCTTTCAATTTATATTATTATTACTGTATTTTTATTATAATATATATCTTATTATATCGTAACTACTTTTTGAAAAAGATGGAATTTTTTTGAATCATCTTATGATTTTCTGTATCTTATAAACAATGTTCTTTGTCATACATTGTTAAATGTATTTGTATCAACCAATGTTATTGTACATTGTGAGACGATTCTAAGCCACCCATATGGGCCAATCAACTAAACCACCTATCTAGGTCAAATTATTCTACTGGCACACCTAATTCATTCATTTTAGATTTAAAGCACTTTGGTATCTTAGTTATCACTTTAGCTTCACTTTCACTCATTATATTTGTCTTGGGTCTAAAGTTAGGTTCTTTTCTAGTACCACCAGCTCCCCAAACCTTCCCTATTTCTAGCCTTTCAATTGGAAATGCTGGGTTTTTACTAAATGCATCAAACCATCTTCCGTTATTCTGTATTTCGGAGACAACAGAATTAGAGGAAAGCTCTGTTACATCTACAGAATTTAATAAGTCATAAGTTCTACCACCCCATAAATCAGGACGCCAAACACCTTGAGGGGTATATCCAGAATAAACTTGCCTATCTATTTCTTCTTTCATTATCTCTTTCATCTTTTTACCAACTTCAGGCATAGAAGCTTTAATTTGATTATTAGTATAGGCAACTAACTCATCTAAAGACTTAAATACCATTTAATTCACTACCTTATCTTTGATATTATTAATTTTTTCAATTTCCTCAGTCTCTTTGAGTACTCTACCTTGTAATATATCATTTTTCAACTGACCTAATTTAATCTCAGTATTCATTAGTAAGGATGCAGTTAATTCATTTTCTATTTGACCTATATAATACATCACAGTTTCTAATTCACTAGATATATTACCATTTATTAAATCTTCTATTTCAATATTTAATTCTATATTGGTCAATTTATCAACCAACATTTTAAGAATATCTTCTTGAGACAATGCTAAATCTGGATTTTCCATACCAACCCATATTTTATTTAATATCTCTTCCTTAGTTTTCTTATCAGGATTTCTAACCTCTATGTACTCCTCTTTACCATTCTCATCTACAATAGGTATAATAGCTCTAACCTCATCTTGCATTAATTTATCTACTTGTATCTTATTCATATCTATCTCTCCCTTATTTTATTATTGGATATTTACACTTAATAGAAACTTTACAGTTTCCAGTAAATTTCAATATATTTACACCTCTTCTTAACCTAATCCACTTTCTATTAACAAAATTAAATCTATTCTCTCCATTGTCATTTAAAACAGTATAGTATAAATTATCTATTGTTATTTTCTCATTTAATTCTAATCCAGTTATAACTAAACTATCTTCTTCCTTATCACTTATAGTAGAATTTCTAATAGTTATATCTCCTTCTTTTAAACACTCAATATCAATTACTGGGGCATATTCTTCATCTACATTAGATACATTATTTAGTTTAATTTCCCTTGTATCTTTAACAGTTATTGATTTCTGGAAATTTCTATATGCATAATTCGTATAGGGCTGAAACTCTATTTCCAATACACCTTTCTTATCTTTTGTATACTTTTTTGTTATCTTTCTTGCCTTCAAATAATAAATTTCTTCTATATTGTCAAAGGATATAAATGGTTTAAATTCTCTCTGCCAAAACCAATTACATATATTCTCTAAAGTATAATCATCCCACTCATAAGCCTCTCCATGTTCACTACACAAACAGAATTGTAATGTTATGGGTTCAATAGTAGTTTCATCCTCCGAGTAACAAGGATTCTTATTAAAAGTATTATCAGATTTAATTGCTTCTTCATAAGGTAACCCATATTCATTTAAAATATCATCATCACCCAATGTAACCAACTTGATGTTCATAGATTCGCTTGAGATATTATCAAATAAAAACTTATCATCTAAAAATACCAATTTATCACCTTCTTTCATTTTTTTAAGTTCAAATCCGATTAAAATTATATTTAAACGTAAAAAAATAACCCCTACTCAATTAAGAGTAGGGCAATTCACTATTTCTTAGATTTAACATCCTTTTCATCTATTAATTCAGCACCTAACATAGAGGCCATTCTAACAGGGCTAACATCTTCATTTCCAACAAATGCAAATGTTACATATTCTTTATTTTCATCTGGTAAAACATCTAGCGTCATATTAAATCCAGATGGATTTTCAGCAGTAAGATTTAATTCTATACTTCTTTGTGCTTTAGCATTTGGAATAGTCATGTATAATACCATATATTCACCATCAGCAGTTTTAGCCATAACATCTGCCTCTACTACATAGTTTGGAGCAGTAGATTCTTCTTTTATTTTTATAACTTTTGCTTTTGGTAACTCTTCTAAATAAAATACTGCTACCTTATCTCCTGCATTAAAATCAGCAGTAGATATTGTTATCTCCGTATTAGAACCTGTTACAGTTGAAGTAAATTGTAATTTCTTAACTAAAGATATACCATCTTTTTCAACACTATATACAGATATACTATTAGTGACTGGTTTTACATTTTCTAAAGTAACTTTCTTAGTACTATCAGAAGTTAATAGTTTTCTTTTACCAACCTTAGCAGATTCTTCAACCATATCAGAGGCTAATAGCATTGCTAGTTGTGGCATTTGTATTACCTCTTGTTCGAGCGCTAAACTACAAGTCACGCTGCCGTCAAAGGCAATGGCATTTGCACCTTTAGCTTTTGCATATACACTTTCTGAATCTAATTTAAAGTTAAAAGCATTTAAATCTGCTGTATAAAAAAGTGGTTCTCCAGTTGTTTTATTTTTTACTATTATATTACTTGCATCTTTTATCGCAAATCTCATTATTTAATCATCCTCTCATTTTTACATAAAAATAACACTGCTATTTAACAGTGCTAGTTTGTATTTTTATTTCTTTAGACCAATGCTTAATCTTATCTGCCTCAACTTGGTATTTAAATGACCTTGCAAATCCCAAACTTTCATCATAATTTTTAAATTGTATTTTGGTCTTGTAGACGTTAATCAGTTGCCAATAAGTCATTTTTAGAATAACATCTATTGGTACATATCCATCTATGTTTTGAACTACATTTATATAATCACATAGATGATAGGCTTCCTTTTCTCTTTTTTTTCTTTCTTTTTCTTTAAAGTGTTCAATTAACCTTTTTTCTCTCTCAGAACCAGTATTTTCAACCCATTTATCCTCATCATTTTCAAGATTTTTTTTATCAATACAAAACATCTCTAAAATTAAATCTGATACTAGTCCAAAATCTTCTCTACTTATAAAAGCATTTTTCTTTTTATCCTCTGATTTGATTAAAATGCCAATTTTAATATTATTCATATACTCAATATTTTTAATGTCAGTTTTATATAATATAGATAAAGATTTTTTTATTTTATCACTAAGTAATTCAACTTTCTCAGAAGAGTTTTTCCTTGATGTTAACATCATTAAATCTAAGATGGGTATAGTGTCATATTTACATTTTAGTTCAAATGATTCCTCGTTACATAGCTGAGAATAACTCTTCTCAAGTATTAGAAACGGGTTGACCATCTCTAAATTAGCCATATCTGAATTAATAAGCTCTTCAATAGTAGGTTGATATACAGTTCCTAATGTTTCACCTAGTTTAATTGGCAACCCTGTAATATAATAATTCTCTAACATTACATATCACCAAAACTTTCAGCAGATACAGTTATAACAAATCCATTATAATCAGTACTTAAATTATACATCTGATATACATTTTCTAGCTTAATCTTACCTATACCAGCTATTTCCTCATTTTGAGTCATTATATCGACTATGCAACACATCAACGCAACATCTCTTAGGCCATTTGCTGTATCTTGGCATTCATCATGACAAACAACGCCAATTTCTATCTTTGTTTTTTTAACTGTTCTACTTCCCTCAGAACATGGTCTATACTCTGACATAATTATGAAAACTGATATATCTGCTTCTTTTAATACTTTTTCCACCCTTCTATTTAAAAATA
>NZ_JACVVY010000022.1:0-18245 GCF_020658175.1 Clostridioides sp. ES-W-0018-02
AAGGCAAGTCAAGTTTGGAGAGCATATACATTAATTGAAAATATAGAAGAAAAAGAAGATGACTTAGGTAAATATTTAGAGATTAAGGGTCTAATTAATAAATATGGTAAGCAAGGTTGTAATATGATATTTAGAATACATAATGAATATATGATAGAAGGATTTAAAAGTTTATATAAAATAGGAGATGTTGGTCTTCTTGAAGGTACAGTAAAATCTATGGTTACTAGTAAATCAGCAGGGTTTGGTTCAAGAATTAAAAAAAGCGCATTTATATTTTTAGAAATAGAAGGTGGGGATGAGCCTTTGAAAGATGGCGATGAAATATTAAGTGATAAAAACTATCCTTTCACGGATAAAAATATAGAGGCAATGAGAGAAAAAATAAAAGAAAAAGATGAAAAAGAAAAACAAAGAGATATTGATAAAAATGGTAAGACAGTTGAAATAAGTGATGATGATGTACCTTTTTAATATTTAATAAATATAATTGTGATAAATATTAAATAATTTATTTAAAAGGAGAGATTAAATGGAAAATAAAGAAACTATAATTATGGATGATATTAAAAAAGTAGTGAATGAGGAAATAAAAAAGAATATATCAAATTTATATTCAGATAAGATTGAAGGATTAAAAGAAAGTGATAGCCAAATTGAAATAACAAAAGCATTAATAGCTTTCCATTTAGAGATAGAGTCAATTCAAAAAGACAATACAAATCCATTTTTTAGGTCTAAATATGCAAATCTGGATACAATTCTTAAAGTAGTAAATCCATTATTAGCAAAACATGATTTAATACTAATGCAATCAGCAGAAGATGCAGGTAATGATAAAGTATATATAAAAACTAAACTTAAGCATTCATCAGGCGAATACATAGAGTCAAATTCTGCACCATTTAAACCAGCTAAAACTAATGATATACAAGCTAGAGGAGCATTGGAAACTTACTTAAGAAGATACGCAGTTCAATCAGTATTAGCATTATCATTCGAGGAAGACGATGATGGAAATTCTTTAACAAACAAATCAAAGGGCAAATCAGAGGAAGAAAATTCAACTGTTAAGAAAAGTAGAGTGTAAGTAAAAAAATGCTACCTCTTAATGGGGTAGCAATAAATACATAGCATAAGGAGGGGAAAGTTTGAACTGTAAATGTAATGTTTGTAAAAAGAAATTAAATACAAAAGATGCTTATAAAGTAGAACATATTACATCTGGAGGAAAAAAACGAAATATATATTATTGTAATGAACAGGAATATAGAAAAGAGCAACAGGGTATATATTTCTGGAAACAATGTCAACTTGGCATAGATTCTATTATGGGATATACGGTTATAAATAATCAAAAAAATAAGATGTTACAAGAGATAATAAAAAGTGGTTATACAAGAGAAGAATTATATGACTGTATGCTTGAAAAAAAAGATGAAATCATAGAATTACTTAATTACAGAAAAGATGTAGAAGGAGAATATCCTAAATTATGCTATGTATTTACTATATTAAAAGGAAGTATTAGAGATATAACAATCAGAAATAAAAGTGTTAAAGAAAAAATAGACAACAAAAATAATTATGAGGAATTGGATGAGGGTTACACATTAGTTACTCTTAATAAAGTAAAAACAAATAAAAGAAAAAGTTTATTTGAAAAAATTAAAGAGGTGAATTAATGAGTGCATATGAAAAAATAACAAAAGATAGAGGCATTATAGAGACTTTAGTTTTAGGAACAATGTTAAAATCATTAACTCTTTTTAGTGAATATAAAATTAGTGAAAGTGATTTTATAATAGATAAAGTAAAATTCTTTTTCTCATTAGGAAGAACAATGTCTAAAACTCATAGTGAACTTGATGAAGCAAGTATCGCTAAATTTGTATCTTCAAATAAACTCAAATCTGAATATGAAAAATATGGCGGTTGGAATTGTTTATCATCTGCTATGGAGTATGGAAAAGAAACTAATATATCAGCATATATTGATGATTTGGCTAAGAACAATCTACTAATAGCTTTAGATAAAAGGGGTTTTAGTATAACAAAAGAGATGGATCATAAGGGAGAAAAGTTTACTCCATTTGAATTATTCCAATCTATAAGCTGTAGAGAAGTGGAAGAATTCTATGAGGGATTAATATCTTCCTGTAGTGTAAATTCTATAAAGAATAATATGAAAGTCGAAAATCTTTTACTTACTAAAGATGATAGAGAAAAGTTAAAACAAAAAACTGAAGCAGGAACACCTTATAATATTATCTTTGAGTATAATGAAAATGAAATAGGATTAAATGAGAATGAAGAATCTAAGTATATATATGGTTTACCAGTATTGTCAAATCGAACTAATGGCCTTGGTAAAGGTGGGGGTATAAATATAATATCTGGATTTTCAGGAATAGGAAAAACTACATTATTGTTCTTTAATTATATATTAGCTATGATATATCAAGGTGAAAAAGTAGTTATATTTGCGAATGAACAAAAATCTCAATATTTTAAAAGTATGTTAGTGTCATTTATAGCATACAACATATTTAATTATCATGATTTAGATAGAAATAAAATTGACAATGGAGACTTCACAGAGTTCGAAGAAGAGCTTATGGAAAAGATAGAAATGTTCTTAAAATACAGAGGATTTGAAGAAAGTCTAAAATTTATATATATGGAAGAGTTTGAGATATCTGAAATATTAAGAAAAAGTAAAGAGCTTGTGGCACATGAAGGATTTACTGTAATAGCAGTTGATACATTCAAGTCAGAGAATTCATCAGATGCAAATTATACAGGAAGGTTAATAGAAAACTCTAAGTTACTAGACAACTTTGGAAATAAATACAATGTAATAACACTTCTATCTATGCAATTAGTAACAGCTCAAGAAAATAAAAGTTCCTATCTATCAGCTTCGGATTTAGCAGAAGCTAAAGCTGTTAAAAATGTTTGTGGTCTATTGATGCTTATGAGAAAAGTGGTTAATGATTTAGAGTTAGATTCAACCAATAAAAAATTCTTTTTAAAACCATATAGGCTAAAATATAATAAGCTAAAAAAGACTACTGAAAGAGAGTATATCCAGTTTGATATAAAAGATTTACAAAAAGAATACAGATTACTATTTTTAAATAAGTCAAGAAGAGGTCAAGATGGAGATGTGATTCTACTAAGATTTTATGGTAAGACTGGTAGATTTGAAGAAATAGGAAGGTGTGAAAAAGTCTATAGAGGACAATTGTCATACTAGGTGATGACTATGGAAATAAAGGATTTGACTAATGAAGAGGTGATAAATTTTATGGAATATTTAGGTTCGGACTTATCTCCTAAAAGCAATGATAGACAGTTAATATTTAATACTTGTTTATGTCATAATGGTGATTCATATAAATTATTTTATTATACAGAAAGCAAAACATTTCATTGCTATAGTTCTTGTGGTCATATAGGGAGCTTAATAGATTTATTAATACACATAAATAAATATGAGTTTAAAGATGCTGTTAGCGAAATAAAAGATTTCTTTGGTATTTCAAATCAACCAATGCTAAGAAAAGGATTTAGAATAAGGAAAAAAGTAAAACAAATAGATAATATTAGAGATATACAAATAGAATTACTTCCTACCCCTAAAAAGCCATATATATATAAAACTTTTCAACAAGTCCCAATCGAAGAGTGGGAAAATGAAAACATATCTTTTGAAGTTCTTAAAACATATCAAATACATTATAATCCATATGAAAATCAAATAGTAATTCCACATTTCTGTTGGCATGATAAAGATAGACCAATTGGTATTAGAGTTAGAAATTTAGATGAAGATAAAGCTAAAAGTTTTGGTAAATACATCCCATTGTGGTATGACAATAAGTGTTATAATCATAAATTAAGTCTTAATTTATATGGACTAGGTGTAAATAAAGAATCTATCAAAAATTCCAAAAAAGTAATAGTATTTGAAGGTGAAAAATCAGTATTGCAGATGGCAACTATTTATAAAAATAATCCTTCTGTAGCTATATGTGGAAGTAATTTTAGTAGAGAGCAAAAAAAGATGTTAATAGATTTAGGTATTGAAGAATTAATCATAGCTTTTGATAGGCAATTTAAAATTAAAGGAGATGAAGAATATATTGCATGGAGAGCTAAGATATATAAGTTAGTTCAAGATATTAGGGATGTGATGAAAATAAGTGTAATTTGGGATGAAGATAATCTATTGGAGTATAAAGATAGTCCTAGTGATTTGGGAAAACATATATTTGAAAAATTATTAAAGAGTAGGATTGATATAGATAACTTTATTAGTAAATGAAAATAGCAAATTATATTAATAGGAGATGATTATATGATACAAGAAGTTAGGCAAGAAATATTATTAAAAAATGGGGAGATATTATATACAGGTGATTTAGTAGAAATAGAGTATAAGTTGGATGAAGATGAAAAAATGAAATGTTGTACAGGAAAAATTAAGGATGTAGAAGAACTATTCATTAAATTAGATACAAGTAAGAGATATAAAGCATCTGAAATAATGATATATTCTTGGGAGTTAAAGTCAATTGGAAGGATAAGTGATAAAAATGAATAGTATGATTAATAATAAGTATAGGGCATTGTATTTATTAACTCTTTTTTTAATTCTTAATTTTATTTGTAATGTATATTTTGCAAAAAATGTAAATGTTGAATATTACTTAAGTTCATATTGTATATTTGAAAATGTAATGAAAATAATAATTTCTGTGGGGATTTTCTTTTCTATGATGTTGGCAGGATTTGATATAACTAATAAATTTATAAATAAGTTCAAAGAAGCTATAAAAGAAGAAAGTATAGATATAAATGCTAGCATATCTGAGGAATTATATAAAGAAATTAAAAGTCAGATAGAAAAGGAAACTAGAAAGGTAAAATAGATGTCTAGAGAATTATATAGTTTTAGTAAATTAAATACATTCTATACATGTCCATTTCAATATTATCTTACATATATTAAAAATTTAGATCGAGAACAAAATTGCTATGGTTATTATGGTAATGAATTACATAGATTACTAGAAGAATTACAACAAAGAAAAATGACAAATCAAGAAGCTATTCAAAAATATAATGAAGTTATAGAATATGCAAATCTAATGGATTACAACTTTCCTACACCAAATTCAAGAATTAATTATTTAGAATGTATCTTACATTATCTAGAATATTTTGTACCAATTGAGTGTGATAAATACTGTATAGAAGAATACTTTGAGTATTATATTAATGGAATTACAATGAGGGGATACATAGATTTATATTATATAATAGGTAATAAAGTTTATGTTATAGATTACAAATCGAGTAGTAAATTTTCTAAAAAAGACTTACCTAAAAAATCAAAGCAGCTTATCTTATACGCAATGTATCTTAAAGAAAAATATCCAGATAAAATGATTGAATATGTAGCTTTTGATATGTGCAAGTACATTAAAAATGAAAAAGGAGTATTAATTGAAAGAAATAAGATTGATAATATAAGAAATTACGAAAGAGCTATAGTGAAAATTAAATACACTAAAGCATTAGAACAACAATTAATTGCCTTTGTTACTGATACAGTTAAACAGATAAAACAGCTAGATTTCAACGATGAGAGTGTTTGGTGCAAAAACGATGACAAAAGTAATCAGTTTTTTTGTAAAACCCTATGTTCTCATTATGGAAAAGGTTGCAAATATAATGTAAATAAAGGTTTTAGAAAATCTAAATCACAATAAAATATGAATTTTAATAAGATTGGAGAGTACTCAATGAATATACCAAAAGAAGTAAAAGTAGGAGGTTTATTTTATAAAATAGAAGAAACAGAAGAACCTATTCTAGTAAATAATCAGTTATGTTATGGGTTAGCTGATTATGGAAGTGAAACAATTAAGTTATCTACCAATTTGCAATCAGAAAGAGTAAAAGAAGCAACATTTCTACATGAATTATTTCATTGTATATTTAGAGATAGATGTATAGAGAGTGAAGATGAGGAATATTTAGTAGATATATTAAGTAAAGGACTACATCAAGTGATTATTGATAATCCTAATGTATTTGAATGTAAGGTAGAACTATAAATATGAAAAACTTAAAAAATATATTTGTATTTTTAGGATATTCAGGTTCAGGCAAAGACAGTATAGTAAGTGAAATCTCAAAGCAATTCAATATTCCAATTCTAATATCACATACAACAAGACCTCCTCGTAATTACTTAGAAATCATCAATAAAGCATATCATTTTGTAGATAATAATTTCTTTAAGGAAGAAAAAAATAACTTTATTGAAATGAGAAAATATATAGTTCATGATGGTAGCACTTGGTTATATGGTATACATAAGTCTGAATTAAAGAATAAAAAATATACTTTGACTATAGTAGATGCAAGTGGATATAAGGCACTAGAAAAATATTTTATGGGAACAAAAACTAAGTTAGTACCATTTTTTATAAATACAGATGAAATTGTATTAAGAAAAAGGCTTATTAGTAGAGGTGATAATTTTAAGGAAATTGAGAGAAGATTAAAAGATGATAAGTTTAAATTTAAAGATTTTCTAAATAATGAAAATTATATTGCAATATCAAACAATACTAACCTAATTAATGCAGTAGAGCAAGTTAAAATACATATGAAAGAGGTAATCGAATGGTTTTAGCCTTAGATGTATCCATGTCCTCAACTGGATGGGCAGTTATAAATAGAAATAAAAAAGTATTAGAATATGGAAAAATAACAACCAAAAAGGATAAATTCAAGTCTGAAGATGAGCGAATGTGCTATATCTGTAATACTATTCAAGAGTTAATTATAACTTATAATATTCAAATAGTCTTAGTTGAAGACCAATTCACTTCCAGAAATTCTAAAACAATTCTTAGTTTAAGAAAACTCTTAGGAGCAATAATGAGAACTGTTAAATTAAATAATATAGAGATTGAATATATGTATCCAGTTTCTATTAGAAAATATCTTATGAATAATGGTAAGGCTAAAAAAGAAGAAGTGGCTACATATATAAGAAAAAATATAATTGATGTTGGAGAATACATTGATAGGAATTGTAAGGTAAAGACAAGCGATATATATGATGCTATAGCTCTTGGAATAGCTTATTTAAATAAAAGGAGAAGTAATTGATGAGTATAAATATCAAAATAAAAAAATTAAGTCAAAATTCAATAGTCCCATCTTATGCAAAAAATGGTGATAGTGGTATTGATTTATATACGATAGAAGATACAATAATTCATGCTAAATCAGCAGTAGCAATTTCTACAGGTATAGCACTAGAAATTCCATATGGATATGAAATGCAAGTTAGACCAAGAAGTGGCATAAGTTTAAATGGTATAGAATATATAAAAGATGAGAAAGTATCTTGTACTGGAAATAAAATAAAAAACGATATTATTATTTTCAATGAAGAAGAAAATAATAGAGTATACCCAACTATAAGATTTGGCACAGTGGATTCAGGCTATAGAGGTGAAATTAAAATAATTACATACAATGAAGAAAAATTTAACATTTTAATTCCTAAACATACTAAGTTGGCTCAAGGTGTATTTCAACAAGTACCAAGAGCTGTTTTAAAAGTTGTAGATGAATTGAATATTTCTGAAAGAGGAAATGATGGATTTGGAAGTACTGGTATAAAGAAAGGTGAATAAATATATAATACTAGAAAAATATAATTATTACTATGATGACAAGTGTCACACTTTATATCATTTAGAAAATATCTATACAGGATTAAGATTTTCTATTGAAAAAATGAAGTTAGAGTACTATAATATATGCTAGACTAACTTTGGGAGGAATATTAAATGTACAGATATGATGATTATGTAAATTTAATAAATGACTTAGAATTACCAAAAGAAATTAGGAATAAATGTGTTAGAGTTATAATGACACTAGAAAACATGCAGGATATTATGGTAGTACATAAGTTTAAAACTTATGTTGTTAATGAAAAATATATTGAAAAAGTAGCATAAAATGATTAAGTCATCTATTAATTTAGGTGACTTTTTTGTATTTATGTACTACTATTTAAGTAAAGGTTATTTTAAATGAATGAGGGGGATATACAATGAAGTTACCAAAAAAAATATTATCACTAGGATTAGTTATAACAATGTTAATAGTTAGTTTTCCAAAACAATCTTATGCACTTAATTCAGTAGATGAGATTGAAGTATCTACAATATACGAAACAGCAGGTCTTATAGCAGATAAACAAAGCTATGACACTGCGATACTAGTTAATTTAAGTGATTCCATAGCAGATGGGTTGAGTGCTAGTGGATTATCAGGAACATTAAATGCACCATTGCTTTTATCTGAAAATAGTAGCATACCAAATGAGACAATTAAGAGATTAAGTAAAGTAAAAACAGTTTATTTGATAGGTGGGATAAAATCAATAAATAAATCTGTAGAGAATACATTAATGTCAAAAGGATTTAATGTAAAAAGAATTGATGGAGATGATAGAATAAAAACTAGTTATAATGTTGCAAAAGAAATAAACTCTAAACAAAAAATTAATACTGTAATGCTAACAAATGCATATAAAGGAGAGGCAGACGCAATAAGTATAGCTTCTGTAGCCGCAAGAGATAAGGCAGCAATAATATTAACAGATGGAAAAAGTATACCATTTTCAACTAATGAAGTAAAATCATATGCAATTGGAGGTACAGCTACAATGGATGATACATTAGTTAAAAATACAAACTCAACAAGATTGGGAGGTTCTGACAGATTTGATACAAATAAAAAAATAATAAATCAATTTTATAATGGTATAAAAGAGTTTTACATAGCTGGTTCTAGGAACTTAACTAATGCACTTCTAGCATCTTCTTTAAAGAGTCCAGTTGTTTTAGTTGATAATAATAGTAATAAATCAATATTAAAAAATGCCACTAAAATTACAACAGTTGGAGATATAACAGAGGAGTTACTAGAAGAATGTTTGAATGTCACTAATGGAATAGGAGACTCTAACACTGGAGTAATTAAAAAAACTAGACTTGAAGAAGCTAAAGAATTAGCTAAAGATTGGTATAATTGTTATGAAGTAGGAGATATAAACAATATACCATATGATGGAGTATACTTAGTTGATGATAATTATAAAAATGGAAGTAATTATTATTATGTTTTTAGTTATGTGTCTGCTGGGCAAGAGTATTCTGAACGTTTGTGTATAAATAAAAATGACATATCAGATTATAAACTTTTATATGAAGATTTACATATGGAAAAAGTGATTTCATTCAAAAATGCTGAGGATTTAGTTAGAGACTTATTTATGAAAGAGCATGGATTTTTACCAAATCATATAGAAGCTCAAAATATGGAAGATGATATGTATATATATGTTCGTCCATTTAATACATATGTAGATATGAATGGTATAGAGCATAATGCAGGTGGATATACGCCATATTTAGTAAATATTTATACAGGTGAAATATCAAAATATACATATACTGAATAAAGCAATTAATCAACTACTTTAATAGGTAGTTGATTTTATTTTAAATAGTAAATTTATTATAGTAAGGTTTAATCACTTAAGGCATATATAGCTGTTATAGTTAAAGTATATGTCGAAAGGTAGATGGTGAGGATGTTTAAGGAAATATTTGAAAAAGTATTTATGTCAGAAGAAATTAGTCAAACTGTAAAGGAAGTTAGTAATATTGTGAAGGATACTGAGATACAAGTAAAGGGTGGATTTGGAGAACTTAGATTAGATTTTATACTTAGCAAATTAGACAAGGATTACATAATAATTAAAGATATTATTATACCAGGCTCAAATAAAACCACACAAATTGATAGTATTGCAATTTCTGTATATGGAATATTTGTTATAGAATGTAAAAATTTTAGTGGCTATATTTATGGAAATGATAAAGATAAAGTATGGACTCAAATTGTAGGAAAGGCTAAAAATACATTCTATAATCCAGTAAGACAAAACTATGCTCATATCAAAGCAATAGAAAACATAATAGGAGATGAATATAATATATATTCAATAATTGTTTTTTCAGACAAAGCTACTTTAAAAAATGTAACTATAAATGGCAATAATGTTATAGTCATAAATGAAAGTGAAATATTAAGTACAATAAGTAAATACAAAGATATGACTATTAATAGAGAGGAAATAAAAATAATCAGAGATAAAATTTTTGATTGTATGAAAGCTATTAATCAAAATACTGGAGAGCATGTTAGAAATTTAAAAAATATTACTGAGGAAGATAAATGTCCAAGATGTCAAAAAGGGAACCTGACAAAAAGGAAAGGACAGTATGGTGAATTTTGGGGCTGTAGTGAATTTCCAAAATGCAAATACACTAGAAAATAATACATTTATATATTGAAATAAAATAAGACTTTACTCTAATTAGAATAAAGCCTTATTTTATTATTTGTTGGGATTTTCTTTTTTATTAATATGGGCTAAATAATAACTATCATCAAAAATAATTAATATACATTCTAAAATTATTATAAAATTTCCGATTCCATATATAGTCCAATACTCTTTAAATAAATAATTTCCATTAAAAATTCTATTTACAAGAGGTGCTGAAAAATAAAGAGTTCCAAATATAGATATTAATATCATAATTGATATAAATAATATATTGTTCAAGAACTTGTGTCTTTTTTCTCCTCTCTTTAGAGAAAGAACTAAAACTAATACAGATATCGCAGAAGGAGAATATTTAATATAAATATCATAATAATCCTCAATATGGATTTGAATAAAAAGCTCTACAAGTACATGAATTGCTACTGTTGAAAGAATTATGGTTGATAATATGTTGCCTTGTTTAATTTTTTTCTTTAATTTAAATTCATTAACTTTATTTTCAAAACTTTTCTGACATATATTTTCATTAGACTTTAAGACTGATTTACATTTAGGACATATAGTTGTATTATCATCAAATTCTAAATCACAGTTTTCACAATACATAAGTATTTATACCTTTTTTTCCATATACATTCCATTCTCTTCCATCCATAAGTTAAATCTTTCTGCTTTTCTTGCACTTCTAGAGTATTGTAATGCAGCATAATTAGCTTTATCAAATATATCTTTAATAACCATGCTATATAAGTTCACTTCTGCCAACATTGTCATAACTGGAGGAGTAAATGTTAATGCTGAGAATACTAATCCAAGTACCATGTATCCTATTTGTTCATTATAATCCTTATATTTAATTTTCATACTACCTTGTACATCTTCAATTATAGCCTCAGGAGTATCATGTTTAGAATATGCATCTTTAAAAAATATAAACATATCATTTTCTACCATAGCCTTTACAGATTGTAAATCTATTTCAAATGATTTTATATCAGTAATTGTTTTAACTACTGAAGCTTTTTCCTTAGTAAGCGTTGTATATAGTGAAGGTAAATCACCTTTTAATGCTATTAAATTTGTTATAACTGAACGCATAGAATTAGCACTTCTAAAAGCAGAGCATCTACTTAAATATCTGTCATAAGCTTCTCTGTCATATTTAGTTATATATGTACATAAACCTTCTTCATAATTATTTCCTTCAAAATCTACAAAGTGAGATAAATACATGTATACTACCTCATCATTATACTTTGGTGCTCCTACTTCTTGATTTTTTCTAGCTGCTGACATTGCATATGATAATTGACTTGCATTAGTCGTATGTTTAATGGGTTCTTCACTATAAGTCTTAGGGACATCCATATTTTTTTCTAAATATGAATTACATTTTTGTATGAAATTACTTCCTTTAGGTGTCAAATCTTTTAATTCACCAACTGAGATACCAATATCTTTTAATGCATTACTGTATTCCTCTGATGCAGTAAGTACATCTGCAACAGTGTTCATATCCATATCTGAAGATTTTGCAGATACAGCATATGAATTTACTGTTGTTGATACAAGAAAAGTAGTTGCTAGTGTTAAACTTAATACCTTTAATTTAGTTTTTTTCATTTGTTTTCCCCCTCAATGTATATTTAATTAAAGTTAGAATATTCTTGAAATTCTAACTAAAATTCAAAAGGATTTTATGAATGATATTGTAGTGATAATATGATTTATATAAAAGGACTAGCCATAGATTTAAGAGTGATAATTTAAGAAATGTATTCTATACAAGTAGTATAACATAAAAAGTTAAAGCAAGAAACATATAAAAAAAATAATATATAAATATAAATTAATGTAATGATTTATATTTATCAAATTAAAATAATCAATATAATATTTTAAATCTGATAATATTGAGCTTCTATATTCGTTTTTAAGCCATTGTAAAAATTAGTGCTTATAATTTAACATATTCAAAAAATGAGACCCTTACAATTGATATTTAAAAAAAGTATCAAACTAATAGTATAAGGCATAGAATGATGCATTCTATGCCTTATTTCTTTATAGTTAAGTAATTTCAATAATTATATAAATAAAATAATTTAAAAAGTCAGTTGAAAGTCAGCTAAAATGGCTATTTTTTTCCTTGTCTATATGGTATTATAAATATATAAACTTAGATAGGAGGGATGGCCATGAACGCTTTTATAAGAAAAAGAAATAAAAACTATGTAGTGTACCTAGAATTTAGAGATGATGAATCAGGGAAGAGAAAGCAGAAGAATATGGGAGCATTTGATAAAAAAAGAGATGCTAACAAAAGATTGGCTGAAGTTAAAGATAGTATATACAAAGACAGCTTTCTTATTCCAAATGAAATAACATTAGGGGATTTTTTATTAGACTTCCTTGACAAGTATAAAGATAATATTTCAGCATCTACATATAAAAGCTATACTGCTATTTGTAAGAATCATATTAATCCTTCTATTGGAAGATATCATCTTCAAGAATTGAGAAATATTCATATTCAAAATTATATAGATGACTTAGCTGGTAACTTAAATCCTCAAACAGTTAAAGTACATATAAATGTGTTGAGACTTGCTATAAAGAGAGCGTATAGAATTAAGTTAATAAAAGAAAATATTATAGATGGTATAGAAAGTCCTAGAGTTAAAAAATTTAAAAATGATATTTATGATAAAGAGCAGATGTTAAAATTATTAGAATTGGCCAAAGGTACTAATATGGAACTGCCTATTAACCTAGCTACAGGTCTAGGCTTGAGACTTTCAGAAGTATTAGGATTGACTTGGGAGAATATAGATTTTGAAGAAAATACAATAACTATAAATAAGATAACTAGTAGATTAGATTGCTCAGTTATACTTAAAGAACCTAAGACAGAAAGTTCAATTAGAAAAATATTTGCACCAATAGAGCTTATGGACTTGCTAAAAGAATATAAATTAGAGCAGAATAAAAAATTATTAAGAAGTATTATTAGAAATGAATATAACTTACTATTTTTCGATAGAAAAGGAAATCCTATTGCTGAAGATGTAATGAGTAAGAAATTTAGAAAATTTTTAGAGAGCAATAATTTACCACATATCAGATTCCATGACTTAAGACATTCACATGTCACTTTACTTATAAATTCTAAAGTACCAATTAAGGTTATATCTGAAAGGGTAGGACATTCAAATATTAATACTACTCTTAATGTATATTCTCATGTACTTAAAGAAATGGATAAAGAAGCCTCTGATAGAATATCTGAAAACTTATTTAAAGCTAATTAATAATTATTATCAGTAAATGTATATATTTTTATTTTATATAAATTTAATTATAAAATGTAAAGGTATAAACATAAATGGAACTTTTTATGAAGCCTTAAAATGGCGTATAGAGCGTCGTGTTTTAGATAATATTAGGATTATAACTTTATAAAAATAAGTTATAATCCTAACAGTGTATACTCTATCTTAACCTTTGTACTAAGATTTTTTATTTGCAAAATATGATGCTATAAATAGCATGATAGAAAGAAGAAATCCTATTAATACAATATCAGATATAATGTTATTGTGCATCTCATTTATGTTTAAAATTGATAAGACTACATTTGAAAGCAACATAACTATATTAGCAGCTAAAAAAGTAGTTCCTTTTTTATTTGTATAACATATAATGTTCATTATACATATAATATACAAAACGATGCTTGTAATCAAGTATTATCAGCTCCTAATTTATATTTTATAAGACAAATGCTAGGAATGCTTTAGTAACACGTTATTACTCATATCAAGACTTTTACAACCTTTATATAATACATATTCTACTGTACCAGTAAATGTATTTAAACACTAAGTATTTTGCTATAAGTTGCATACCTCCCTATAGCAACTTTAACTTTTGTGGGAATTTTAGTCCAAACATCTCTTAATATTTTTACAGCCCAACTTAATTTTCTTCTTGTAGTAGGTGCAGATTGTGCTTCTAACTTTACTTCTTTAATAGCATTGATATAATCTGCTTTCTCTTGCTCAGTAAAACCAAAATATGCTGAAATCTCATCAATATCTTTTAGTCTTTGTTCATCTAATATGTATGATTCTATTTCTTTCTGATGTGAACTGCTATCAGCAAAAGATACTGATGGCAACAAAGTAGTAAATAATGTTGTACCAATTAGAGAAGTAGCTATAACTTTCTTGCACTTTTTGTTCATATATCAAACCTCCAAAGTATTTTAATTAGATATCTATCTCAATTCTATTGTAATAGTATAAAACATGCAACAAATTATTCATTAATAATTATTAAGTATTCATTAATAAAGATTAATTATTTATAAGTATTTCTTAATTATTTATAAGTATTTCTTAATTATTAATATAAATTTATAACTGTTTTTTTATTTTAACGGATGTTCATGAAAATAAAATTAATATTTTTGGATAGAAGAGTAAGCTTTATACTTAATTAGTTATAATATAATCCATTTAATTTATAAAATTTAGTTTCAAAGAAAATTAAATGGTTTTCTAATTAATATAGAAGGGAAGTGTAGAAAAATGAGAATTGACAATCCTAATCTTTTTGCAAATATTACAGAATATCATGTTGCATATTGTGCAATTGCATTATTATTTATCTCTGAATTTGTTATTTACTTTTTTATGTTTAAGAGTAATAAGGATAAATCAGCAAACCGTTCTGACAAAGGCACATTCTGGTTAATTATCTTCGGTTGGTGGTTCAGTATAATGCCTAGTGTGTATTTTAGAGATAATAGTATTCCAGAAACATTGAGAAATTTATTATTCCCACATTTCATTTTTTATATTGGAATAACATTTATTATTTTAGGGATAGTTATTCGTTACAGGGCAGTTTTAACTTTAAAATCAGCTTTTACACTATCAGTACAGACAACAGATGTAAAACTGGACTATATCATATTGTCAGAAACCCTGCATATACAGGAAGCATTATGAGTTTACTTGGAGTAGGTTTTACATACCAACATGTTTTAAGTTTCATTACTGTATTAATTATATGCCTAATATGTTATAGTATTAGAATACATGTTGAAGAAAAAGCATTAAAAAAACAATTTGAAGAGGAATTTCAACAATATTGTATGCAGACAAAGTATAGATTGATACCATGATTATATTAAACTTTTATCTAAATATATATGGTCGGATTTTAGATGATATTTGAAATTCTATATTTCTAATATTTATGATATAATAAACATAGCAAGGAATACATATTTGAAAATCTAAGAGTGGTATTTCCATAAAGTCGCCTTAACTTTCTTTTAGAGAGGAGGTGAAAACTTATGGTGAATCTAATGATGAATGTTATAGCAGGTTTAATAGCTTGTTGGATTTATGATAGATTAAAAAACCACTCAAAGTCGGCAGCTAAGAGTGGTTGGGAACTTAATATAAAGTTCCAGAAAAATAAATCTTCAAAATAATTTGTTGAAGGAAACATCACTCAAAGTTAAGTAAAATATGTTTCCTTGTTTTTATTATACCACAAATTAAAAATATTAAAACAAAATTTAATGTAAATAATATTTTAATCTATAGATTTTCTATTTTTAAAAAAACTAACTAAAAGTTGGAACATCACAAATCCAACTGTTGAACCTAAGGCATTTACAGGTATAGATGATATATTAGTAAAGTTATTTAAAGATGACATACCTAGCATTACTATAGAGACTATAGCTAAATAAAGAATAACTAGAGAAATTGGTATTGAGATATTTATCTCTAATTCATGTTCTTTCATAATATCATTCCTTTCAACATTGGCATACTTAATCTTATTATATCATTAAATATAACAAATCGTAATGCACAAAATAACTTATTTCTAATTACATAATATGAGAAAGAGTAGCTATGATAGATTTTATATCGTCTATATAGTATTCCTTAAATGGGAATTTAGAGAATAGTTAAAATATCATTTATGATAGTAAATCTACACGTATTGATATTACTAAATTCAAGTATCTCTAGAGCCCATTAAATAAATAATTGAGTGTAAATCTCTAGACTTTATTATATTATTATCTTAAGAATAACAAAGGAGTGATAGTCATGAAAATATCTGAAAAATTAAAATTATTAAGATCCGAATCTGGATACTCTCAATCTCAAATATCTAAAGAATTATTTGTTTCATTTCAAGCAATTTCTAATTGGGAAACAGGTAAAACATATCCAGATATTCGCAATTTAATTAAACTATCAGATTTTTATAATGTTTCTTTAGATGAACTTATTAAAGAAGATGAACAGCTTAAAAAAAAGTTAGAAACTAATACATCTAACCCCTGGAAAACTATAGGTTATACCTCAATTTTATTACTTGGAATAATTTTTCTGATAGGATCCTTATATGTTTATTTTGTAAAAAATGAATTTTTATGGTACTCATTCATTGTAAGCATATTTTTAATAATTGATGGAATCTTATTATTAAAAAAAGCTATTTACTCTTAACGTAAATACTACAATATAAATTTAAATGTTCTACATTTTAGGGGATTTTTCACTGCTTGTCTTAAAATTTCACTTTAGAGACTAGTTAGGTATTTAAAATATTGTTAAAGCCCTTATAATCCATTTATTTGGATCATAAGGGCTTTTTTACTAGAGTTAATTTTTATATGTGCATTAGCAGCACTTTTATCAAGAAAAAGTAGGAAAAATAGTTATAAAAATCTAAGTTTTGTAAAATTAATAAAGAAAAGATTAGATGTAGATAAAAGTAAATAGAATAAAAAATATAAATGATTATTAGAAATAAGATGTATGCATATAGACAAAAAAATAAAGCCCTCTAAAGAAAACTCAATTAAGAGTAATCCCTGAGGGCTTATTATCTATCTCTTTTTCTTACATGCCATGATATCACTTCCTTATTTATAATTATATTCCTACTGTATCTTTAGATTTAGAAATCTTACCTTTATCTTCTTTTATATAAAGCTTAGTTACTTCAGTAGATTGATGATTAAGGATAGTTGATATATCTTCAAGTGGTAAATTATTAGCTTTAGCTATAGTTGCAAATGAACGTCTTAATGAGTGAGGAGCTAAGTTATCTATATCTATCAATTTACCAGCTTTTTTAGCCCAGCTTCTTAATACATTAGATGTAGCCTTATGATATTCTTTATCATATTTAACTAAGAAAACATAATCATTTATTATATCTTCTTTTTCTCTAACTTCTTTAAGTCTTAATAATAAATCTTTTACTTTCTCACTAAAGTAAAAATCTACTATCTTCCCACCCTTTTCTTTGATATTCTCACAAACTCTATTATCAAAGTCTATATTATCCCACATTAGATTACTTGTAGCCGTAACTCTACCTGCGGTTGAGAGAGCAAAGTTTATATAAACTTCTAATTGGAAATCATCTTGTTTTGATAATTTATCTTGCAGCTCTTTAGCCTGTTCTATATTCAAGAAATGTTTTTCTACAACAGGCAATCCCTTTTTAGGTCTTTCGATTAGAGACACTGGATTCTCTGTAACAATTCTCTTCCTTCTAAGATGGTCATATAGAGATGAAACGCCTGAGAATATTACTTTTATTCTATTAACATGATTGTCCTCCATCCTAAATGAAATGTATTCCATTATATCGTCTTCAGTACAATCTTTGATTAATAAATCATCCATTTCATCATGCAGATATTTAGACCAAGTATATAAGTCACATTTATATA
>NZ_JACVVY010000023.1:0-16508 GCF_020658175.1 Clostridioides sp. ES-W-0018-02
TATATTGGTAGTTCATATGATTATTGTGATTTTATAGATACACAGTTAGATGATTTTATACTAGAGTACGGAGAAAATGTAGTAGAATCTTGTTTGCATCAAGTAATGGTATTGGTAAGTAAGTATAATTAGATAGACATTATTTTCTAGAAAACCCTTTTTAGTTTTATCTACATTTAATAAATTGCTAATAAAAAACAATTGAAATATATTTATATCATTCAGAGTTTAATTTCTTGTTAAACAGAAATTAAAGTTTGTGTGAATTGTGCATTAGATTTATTAGAAGAACAAATAAAAATCAAAAATTAAATATACAAAAGTTTCAGGATGTAATAATTCTTTAATACTTTAGGAAAGCACCTTTATATAGATGCTTTTCATGTTTAAGTAAATTTATATGTAATTGTATTTTACTGTCTATTTTAAGCTAAGTCTGTGCACTTATTTCTATAAGTTTTCAATAATAAGTAAGCCTAAAAATAATACCACAATAGCTGTTACAATCAATGCCAATACATTAATAATTTTCATTGTCTTATGCTTAAATATTTTTGACAATAACATAAAAACAACTATTCCTATAATTCCTCCTAGTGTATTCCCTATCAAATCGGTTATATCACTTGCACCTATTGCAAATATATATTGAAGTGTTTCAAATACCAAACTAGTTATAAAAATAGGTACAATCTTTTTTATAAAGCTAAATTCTTCTTTTAGTATACACAAATATATGCCAAATGGTACAAATATAGCTACATTTAATATAATCTCTGATATATCTACTCTATTATTAACTATAAGTGAGCCAGCGAAAGGTACTAAGTTTATATTTCTAAGATTCATAGTTTCAAGTGATGAAATATCAAATTGCATCTTAAATAGTATTATCCATGTCAAAAGAATTATATACACTACAAACAACCCTTTTGTAATATTGTATTCTTTGGATTTCATTCATTACCACCTCATTGTTCTATTGTATTAATAACTTAATACAATAGTATATTAATTCAATTTATCTGTCAACTATTTCTGTTAAATTAATTTTAAGGTGTCTTGAGTAATGTTATTGATAGTTTATACATTAATAAATTTCAAAAAATAAGCACTCCTATAAAAGGGGTGTTTTTAATGTATATTTATGAAACATACAATATAATTATAACATTTCTTATGTTTTAGTATGATGCTTTTCGTTCGCTTTATTGTTACAACTTCTACTATAATTTTATATAATTTTTTTAACTAATAAAAAATTATTTTTGAAGTAGAATATATTAAAAAAGTGATAGAAATTATCTATCACCTTTTTGTCTAATATTTAAATTTAATTTATCTACTACTAAAATAAATCTAAATGCAATTTAAGAAATTAAATAGTTGAATAGTATATTAAAGCATAATGGTAAAGACAAAAATATAAAATTCTTTATAGTCATAAGTTTTATCTCATCATTTTTATTTTCTTCATTAAAGTAATTGTCTTGATAAAAGGTGGCTCTATTTTGATAACCTGTTTTTAATACCCCATTTTGAATTAATAGGAGTATAAAAAATATTGCTAATAAAATAAAGTTGTAATTTTTTTCTTTTAATATAAAATTAATTGTAATAACTATAAAACTATATAAAACATATAAAAAAATTTTCATAAAAAGCACCTAAATTCCATATTTATATTTTATGTTAAACCAAATCTAGTTCCTATAAAAACATCTACATAATCAGTCCAAGTGGCACTTGATACACTTCTCTTTACTGTTAAATGAGCCTGTGCATTTACTCCACCTGCTCCACTAGCATCATAGTAGTAATTAGAACTTGGAGAAAATGAATATGTAGAACCCATTTTTGGTGAATTCCATGTTGTAGAATTAAATTTTTCTATTCCAGAAGTACGATTACCTGTAGCATTAAGATATCTACTGTAACCAGAAATTGAACGTAGATATAGTTTTGTAGGAGTCATTTGTGGGTCTGACTTAGATATAACACCACCACTCACATTAGTTATTTTATAGCCAGGATATCCATCAGGCAAATTACGTTTATCATATGTCATTTTTACAAAATACTTTACATCTGCAAGTATTTCTTCCTGATATTTGTTAAGTATAGCTCTAGTTACTATTACAGTTGCGTCAAATGTTTCTGAATCTTTATTTTCAGCTATTTTTACAACATCTAATATTGTATCTTCTTCTGTTGATATTAAGTTTTTGATATCTTTACTGTTTAACATTACTTTACTCTTAGGGTCTTCATTTCTAGGTCTAATGTTGTGATTTGCTAAATCTATTATCCTTTGAGGAATTTTTTCAGGGGGGTCTTCATCAGCAAAAGTAAATGGTACACATACTTGAAAAATCATTAACACTGATATTACAAATGGTACAAGTTTTTTTAATTTCATAAGAACACCTCCTTGTTTATATAAATTATAATATAAATATTCAGAAATTTCAATCTATTTTTGTAGAATAGTTATATTTTTTGATATTTAATATATTATCATTAAATTTTATTACATATATTTGTAATATTTTAGATACTCTTTGTACTTATGTTACTGATATACTTTGATTAAGAAAATTAATCTAATTATAGGTTGGTGATTATATATAAAATCATATTATAAAGGAGGTCTCTACTATGAAAACTCAGAATATCTATCTTATGTTTCTTGGAATAGGAATTATAATAGCAACTACAATAATATCTTTAATTAAAGTTAAAATTGGTTTTTATAGTGAAAAATATTTTAATAAATTAGAATTAATATATGGAGATATAGATAGAAAAAGAAGCATTAAACTGGAAGTTCTTTATCGCTATGCAATAAGCCTTGAATACATAGCAATAGGCTTATTTACAAGAAGATTAGACATTACAATAATAGCAATGATATTAGCAGCTATTATAACAACAACCTTATATTATTTAATTAGAAAGAGGTATATAACTGTATAAACGATTTATAAAATACTAATAAAATTGATAATCAAAAGAAGGTAATAGGATTACCCTATCATCTTCTTTTGATTTGTCTAATGTTGTATGATTTCATACTGTTTTTGTCAACCAATATAACTAAATAGTTATGAGAAAATACTATAAAAAATTATTATAACGTTTAACAATCTCCATAATATTCAGTAAAATATAAAAGACTTTTCTTAGTGACTTTATAATTTCTCAAGTACGATTCTGTAGCTTTCTCAATTGGAGGTTTAGTTAATGTATAACATTTTGCATTTTCTTTTGACAACTTTTCTTTGTCTATTTTGTTATGCAACTCATCATCAACTATTCCTGTAGTAATAGCTTCTTTGAAATATCCATTAAAAAATACATGAGTCTTTAGTGCTAGTGCAGGCGTTGAATGTAATACTAGAAACATTGCAATAATAGATAATGCTGTTGTTAATACTAACTTTATCCTCTTCATAATTAATCTCCTCACATTAATAATATATCTCCAACTTATTATATAAGTTAACATATATCAATATTTTTTATACACAAGTATGGTAGTAACTAAAGTTAATTGCTACCTTCTAGTCTATTTCAAATAGTCTTTTAGATAGAATATTTCTTCGCTTTGATAATTCCATATATTTTTCCATGATATTACATATTTGAAATTTCCAATTATATCTTTTAATTCTTTATCATTAGCGTTTTCTAAGTATACTTCAAGGGTTTCAGTATGTTTTTTATTATATGTTACAATACTATCTCCCAACATCCTAACTTTTTCATTATCCCTCAGAAAATCGTAAAAACCATCTGAATTAAATTTTATATCTTTTATTAATATATTTGGTGATTTAACTTTAACTTGAATATCAACATGTTTTAAACGCTTAATATCTACATTTTTTGGTAAACCCTGTTCCTCTTTTTTTATTCTCTTATAATCCTCAGTAGTGATACCATTTATTTTAGCTGAAAAATTTATTGTAGGCTTTATAAATGTTGTAAGATATATACACAACATTAAGCATATTCCTACTAAAATATATCGTATTTTATATTTCATAGTATCATCCCCTTTGTTAGAATTTTTCTACATACAACTTATATCTATATTATAACTTATTTGTTAAGATATTTACTAAAATATAAGCATTAAATCTATAGTTTAGCTTTTATAAACTCTCTAGCCCTATCCATTATTAACCACACATCATCAGAATAAATCTCTGTAAATTTTTCTTTTGTCGTCTCGCTCTATTTTCATCTAAAATCGTTCGACAAATTGCTGATATAAGTTCTTAAATATGCTATAAATTAAAGTATAATAGACATTAATTTATAGAAGTATAAAATATGTTTCTAAATGATATATTTGATATTATTAAATTTAACAAAAAAAGCCCTATAGAGCAGTTGAATATTATTCAAGAAGAAGAAAAAACATACATAAAAGAAGCTGAAGAATATTATAAATGCAATTACAGATTTTATAATTCTCTTAAGGAGATGGTTTTACTGGAAAATATAAAAATAGAAAAAACACGCATCAAAACCATCTTAAATTCTAAAAATAATCCATCAAGTCCATTTGTAATTGCTCTTATTGCTGCATTTATATCAATTTTCTTTAGTCTATTTGCCAACAATATTATAAAAGATTTTTATATTGCTGGTGCTGTAATAGGAGTTTTTTTTAGTTCTTATTTATATCTAATATGTGAAGCTCAGCAAAAATGGGATAGTCGCCAAAAATTCTATATGAGTTCGCTGCAAGTATTAGATAATATGGAAAATAAAAAACTTAAAGAAAGAAAGTATAAAAAAAGAAAGTAGCAACTATCTCCAGTTGCTACCTTCTTAATCTATCTATCAATAAAATCTAATGCTTTATAAAGTGTATCAAATCTATCATTACCTTTTATCATAGTATATCTCTCTTTAGTTATAGAACCTATCTTATTACATGCTCCTCCGCCTACAACATATAGATTTTCTGTTTGACCTGGTATATAATCTTTTATATCACATATTAATATTTTTCCATCATTATAGCCCCAGCCGACTACTGTTGCAGGTATCTTGTCAACTTCTCCATCATAAACTATAGTGTGTTTATACATCTCTTTGGCTCCCTCATTTTTTATATTTTTATTCAATACACCTTCTACAATTAACTTGGCCATACCTTCATATCCAAGTTTCTTAGCCTTCTCATAATCTTCTTTATTATCACAAAAGAAACTTTCAATTAATATGGCTGTAGGTTTGGAACTATTTAAAATATATAATCCTTTATCTAATTTAGCACCTCTATTTTTAAATACTGCACCTAATTTATCGCATACTCTAAACCTTTATTGCTATAATATAGTACCTCTGAACCTTTTCCTTGACCATCACTTGCATTTAGATGTAGTTCTATGAGTAAGTCATATCCTCCACTATTAACTCTAGGTATTTTATACGACTTTTCTTCTGTTTTAGTTTTAAACTGCTTTTCGGGGCATATTATTACATCCACCTTATGCCCTTCTTTTCTGAATGTATCTGCTAATACTGGTGCAAAAGATTTATTATATTGATACTCGTTAACTACTCCATCAGCAGAAGTACATGCACCATTTTTTAAAATACTGTGTCCTACTGTAATACATATCTTCATTATTTATTTTCCTCCTTCAACTGTTTGTAAGTTTGATTTATACATACCCCAGCAAATTACTCCTTGTAAGACTGCATCAGCATTTAATCCTAGCATCCAAATAGAGAATCCTATTCCAAGTACTAATAACACTACTGGAATATACTTATTATCTAACTGTTTATACTTCTTACAACCTGCTCCTATAACATAAAGAGCAGCAACTAAAATTAGCAACTGCTCAGGTATGAAACTTATTAAATTATCCATTTATTTTCCTCCTAATTAAAATATTCCCCTCTGTATTGCAAATATAAAGAATCCTACAAGTGTTGTAATCATTGTCCCAATCAACTACTTTAGCATACTAGTAAGTGAGTTCAAGTTCTCACACAATGCTTTTAACTCTGCTTTAGACTCTATATTTGCTACTTTTAACTCATCTATTTCCTCATTATGTTTATTTATTGTTACCTCATGTCGTTTCAAATTGTCTTTGAAAAGTTCTTCATTCATGAAAACCTCCTAAATTGTAAATTTGCATTAAAAAAGGCTTAGAGATATTATCTAAGCCTTTTTATTTATAACAAGCAATAAAATATCCCTTAAATGGACTTTTCCCTGTTGTATAACTAGTACTCCCTGCTTCAAATCCTTTTTTATCTGCATTAATTTTAATATAAGCAGTGCTTCCATCAGGATTACTTTCTAGTTTTTGTCTTAATGGAGTATAATAACATTCTCTTTCATTCATTATCGAAAATATTGCTAGATGTTCGGGAACAGAAGGAAAAGTAAGCTTATATGGCTTTGCTTCTTCTCCTTCAAAAGAACCTCCTGTTATTTTGTATCTGATATTAACTTGTTGTTGTAAATCAGTTATAGTACCTTTAAACTCTGTAATATAATCAGCATACTCTTGAAATGTTTGTTCTGATATGGCAGGAGAGCCGATAGCAGTTGATAAAAGTACTTTTCCACTATCGGCTCCTTGAAAAGCCTCATCTGCCCTATCTATACATTCTTTCAATGCTCCTTCTACATTTTCACTTGTAAAATTATTCTCTGTATCTTCTATAGTTACATTCTTTGCTTCTAGTACAAGATTTCTAACTTTATTAACTAACTCTTTAAAAGTCAATAAAAAAAGAACCTATATCGTTGGTTCTACTGGTGTTTCTTCTTTATTTAATAAACCTGTTAACTCTAAATACTGTTCTTCTTCAATCCTGTTTACTGCATAAAATACATCAATCTTGTGCTGCAAATCCTCTTTAGTACTATAGTTCTTTTGTTCTATCATTAATTTTAATAAGTTATACATATTAATTCCTCCTAATGGAGATATGTTTTCATTTATTTTTATATTTGTACCTGTATAAGATTGGTTAGCTATTTCCTCTACTCCAACTACTTGGTCTTGCAATTTTATATTTTCTTTTACATTATTTATAGTAAGATTAGAAAAGTCCTGTATACCTTCATCTGTCAACATCATAGAAGCTACTATTGCCTTTATAGCATTGTATGAGACTGTCCCACCTAAATCAATCTTATCTAAATATTTGTCTATCTTAGTTTTTAGATTATTTAATACTGTTTCTTCACTAAAACTTTTACTAAATATAAAACTAGCTTTTACATTAATAAGTAATGTTTCGGGTGTTACGATCGTTACTAAAGCCCCGATAGGAGCTTTCCCATCTCTACTTTCTCCCTCTGACATATTTAAGTGGTATATATATTCTTGAACTTTATTTATCAACTCTTGTGTTGCTGCTTTTCTATTTTTGTCTAGTATTAATACTTTTACTGTCCCTGCCCAATTCCATTCGGGAACTACATAAGCATATCCAACCCCATCAACTTCTTTAGCCTATATTATATAATCTGAACTAGCTCCACTAAGTTTATCTTCTTGTTCTGCTACAAGAACTCTTTCTCTAAAATGTTCTTCGTCTTCTATATCTGTTCCACCCTTGAAACCTTCTTTATTAGTAACAGATTTAATCCCATTAATAGAACCTAATAGAACAGTTACAGTATTTTGAGATACATTTCCTATAGTTCCAATTTCTCTACATTCTGCTTTAATATCTACTGTTTCATTTTCTTCCATAGTTTTAGTTTCAAGAAGCTCAAACTCTATACTCTGCTTTTCATCAGTTGCAACAGTAGCCATCATAGTCCCTTTTGTAATTATAGTTCCTTGTACACCTGTAAATGTAATTGTTCCTATTGCTTTTGTAGGTTGATTTTTAAATACTCCTTGCATTCACCAAGCCACTCTAAATAAGTTCCTTAACTGGTTTGAAGGAATGCAATCTTTAAATTATTTTGCAGTCCTAATTGTTTTAATTCAGCTATCTGCTCTGCTGTAGGTCTTGTTGCATCATAAATAAAGTCCCCTTCTAGTGTGCTCACATCTTGAAAGTTACTTAATATTCTTTCGTGTATTGCTTCTTCATCTTCTGTCAAAAAACTGGTATAGGTAGTTCTCTTTCCATATAATCACCTACCTTTTTATGTTTCCATCTATAGTTATATTTTCATCATCTAGCGTTAATACATCAAATTCATATTCTACTAATCTACTATTCTCCAACCAGTTAAAATTAAATTCTCCTACTTCTTTTGTATTTATATCACTATAAAATATAGTGGTCAAAAAATGAATTTGTGTCTGTTTAGCTTACAGAACATTTTTTTCATCTTTTTTTACTCACTCAGTGGTATTCCACTTTTTTGAAAGTCTTTAATTTCTCTTGTTTATGTTATTCTCGTTTTGTCTTATATCTGCCTTCATATTCTCTTTACTTGCCACTTTCTTTACGCTTAAGTTAGTTTTGATAAAGTCAGTCTTTTCTCGCTTTCTTCCATTTTGTTTTGAATGGAATAGAGAAAAGCGTCATTATCATATACAGTTTAAAATGCTTATATTATCATAAAAAAACAAGTAGAATATTAATCTACTTGTTTGATAAGATCCACATCTTTATATATTTCATTTTATCTCTTCATTAACATATTTCTTAAGTAATGCACTTGAACTTTCGCCATCTTCATCTAAGCATTTTCTTGATCCAAATACCAAAAATGCGTCTTTAGCTCTAGATACAGCAACATTCATTAAGCTCGAATTTTTATTTATAAAAAAACAACCATCACTTGCACCATAAACTGTTGATAAGATTATAACTTTCCTTTCAGCTCCTTGAAATGTGTGAACTGTTCCTACATCAATATTTTTTGCATCATCATTTAAATAAATTTTTAATTTTTCTTTTAAAATTCTAACTTGAGCCTTAAAAGGTGTTATAATCGCTATTATCTCATTATTTTTTATGTTAACATTTTTTTCCTTATACAAATTGACTATTTGTTTATAATTAATTGATAACCACTTTGCTATTTCTTCTGCTTCTTTTGAATTCATTCTACTACATCCATTTTTATCAGAATTTTTAACCTCTATATTTTTATATCCCATATGTGGCAAGTTATATAATGGATAATTTTCATCTTTTTCTCCCAATCCCCTACAAGCTTTAAGTTTCCCATCATATACCAGCCTATTGCAATACTCTATTATTTCATTATAACATCGTCTATGTTCACTCAAAAAAAGTCCTTTATCATATTTATCATAATGACATGAATTAGCTGCAACTTTCATAACACTAGACTGTGAACAATTTTGACCAAATTCTATTAAGTTTTCGAATGTTATTTCTTCATTTAATACATTACTTCTAATCGCTAATGATTTATCTAAGGCATTGCTAATTCCCCAAACTGGTGGTATCTGCTTTTCATCTCCAACAACTACCGCTTTCTTAGCCAATGCAAAAGATGCTGCTGCAATTTCTGGTGAAACTTGCCCTGCTTCATCTACAATTAAAAAATCAATAAAATTATATAAGTAACTACTTATTTTTTCATTTGAATAATAAATTTTAAATTGCTTAGGCAACATAAAAAATGTCATTACCATACATGGCGAAATCATCGCTAACCTGCTATATAAAGATTTTATTATGTTCGCAAAGTTGTTACCTCGTTGTTTATCTGTAATATAATCTTCTTTTAATAACCATCTACATTCATAATAATGAACAGATAGCCAAAATTCAATATATCTAATTCTTGTATCTATATACTCATTTATTTTTTCTAAAGAACACTCTTCTAAGTCTTTATTAATATGTCTTATAAATTCATCTATATTTTCAGTATCTTTAGTATAATAAATATCACAATTATATTTTTTTAGGAATATAAAATATTCATTTACACGATTCCTTAGTTTTAATATATAATTCTTCTCATTCTTTTTACTTTCTATTGTTTTTCTATTGTACTTTATCTCTTGCTCTATTTTAAAATTATCACTATTAATCTCCTCTATTATTTCCCCATATTTTTCTATAATTTCATCTAAAGACATACAATTTCCTATAAACTCATATTCATCTGAATCTATATATATTTTTAATCTATTAATTAATTTCTCTCTGAATATATTAAATACGCTTAATAACCTAATGTACCATGGAATTTTCTTATATATCTTATTCCATTCATCTATCCTATTCCTATATTTATTTATTTGTTTATTATTTTCTATCTTTTTAGATTCCAATTCTTTTTCTTTACTAGAACAATTTAATATAGCTTGTTCTAAAATTTTTAAATATTCTACTACTGTATTTTCTTTTATAATACTTCTTATTTCATATAAATCTGATATAATCTTATTTTTTTCTTTATCAATTTCAATAAGTTCTGAATATATTAATTCTTTGCATTCAGATATACCATTAATTTTTTTATTGAAATATTTAGATACATTTTCTATCATCTTTTTTTCAGATTTCATAAGATTTTCATCCGAATCTATATTTAAAGCAAATCCATCTCCTCTATTACTAGTGTATTGATAACATCTTCTTTCTGCATCTTCTTTTTTACTATCTGATGGAAAGTATAAAGCAAAACTATTTACACCTTCAATCCAACGTTCTTCTAAATTTTTAATTCCTATTTTTGTAACATTTCCAAATGAGTCTATAATATTAGTAACAGCTTGATTATTAGTAGAAGAAGCCACGACTACAGGTGCTTTCTTTCCCTCTAATGCATTTTTCACATACATATCTGCTACAATTGATTGTAATAACGTTGTTTTCCCTGTTCCAGGTGGCCCACTTACTGCTAATAATTCCCCATCTTTTAATTCCGAAAAATGATTTACAGCCTCTCTTTGTGACTCTGCTAATGGGTATTCCCCTCCCATTTGTCCTTTATGTTCTATCATTTTTAAATATGAATCATTTGATATTAATTTTTTAGATTTTTCAATACATGGTAAAATAAACTTAGCATATAAAGGTTTACTTTCCTTATTTATTAATATATCATTATATAATTGTTCTATATTAAGTGTAGCATTTACCATATTATCTAAAATAATATATATATTATTTTCAAACATAATGTTTGAATCATCTTTTTTAATACAATTTTCATCAAAATTATATTTAGTTACTTCTTTATAAAATTCTTTTATGTAATTTATATATTCACTCCAACTTTTAAGTTTTTCCATCTTATCCGTAGTACTAGCTAAAAATTTATCTACATCATCTATATTTCCTAAACTTAGCTGTGACTCTACCATAGGTTCTAAAAATTCTCTGGGTATCCACGGCCATTTATCATATTTATCATTAATTTTCAATTCACCTTTATGACTTATAATTGCTGGTACATATAGTATTCCTGTAAGTTCCTCAATATTATTATTTACTTTTCTAGTATTTTCAAAATAAGTTCTAACAGTCTTTGGAACTATTATTACTTCTATATCATCATTATTATAACCTTTATTATTAGCACTCAACTTTTCAATTATATTTAGATTGATTAGTCCATTGTTAAATTCTTCTCTTGTAATAACTTCATACTTATCATCTGAATTTTTAAAGTCTATTATAGCTTGATTTTTTGCAATCAAAGCGCTTTTGAAATACTTAGTTATATTATTAATCATATTTTAACTCCCTACTTATTTGTTATATAAATATTATCTATTTTTTAGAAATACCTAAATACTTACTGTAATTAATATCTATATTTTAACATATAAAGAAATAAAAAACTATCAGACTCATATTCTGTTAGTTTTTTTACTTAAACTACTATTTACCTTTATATTAGTAAAACTTCAATAAATAATATTAATTATGTTATTTATAAATTAACATAATTATAAGAAATCTATTTTAACATAATAAAAATTCAATACAGGTTAACATTCTTTCAAATAATTTAATACATAAATCCTTATTTCCTAAATAACCATAAATTTTTATTAATTCATTAAAACCATCGTGTCCTCCGCCATTCTCTAGTAAATATTGCAGCATACTATTTTTAGACTTTGTATTTTTTAAAGCTGCTAGAACTGTCATCCAGAAATTATGGCTATTTCTTGAATAGAATAAACTGCTCGGATAATTATATCTTGTAAACATATCAATAATAGCATCAATATTTCCATTGATATCTACACATTTTTTAATAAAGACTTCATTTATCTCTAAGGTTTCAAGATAGTATTCTCTATCTAGTCCTTTTATAAATTCACATAACTCTTCTTCAGTATTAATAGAATTAATAATTTCAAAAATATCATAGTTTTCTTTTTCTAAAGGCTCAACTGAATATGAATATTCCTTTTCTTTTTCAACATCAATTTCTTTATTATATTTTTTACATAGTTCAATATAAATATCATATTCTTCTTTTTTAAGTTCTCTACTCCAACCAGCATATTCTAGTTCATCAATTTCATAACACGCTTTTTCAAATGAAAGCTTTTGTTCATATGATGAATAGAAATCACTTGCTGATATTTTTAAATATACTCCTATTTTATAGTAAAAACTTTCCCATTCTATCTTTTGATAATATCTATCAAAAGATGATATAATATTTTTTAAACAATCTTCTGTATATTTTAACCCATCAGTTATTAGCTTTTCAGATTCTTCTTTAGTCTTTAATACATCTTCCTTCAATTGTTCAATATTCTCATCAGATTTTTTATAAGTTTCCTATGTAAATTTAATATTCTTTTGGTCTTACTCACTTATTTTTTTTGAAATATCTGAGTTGTTTTGATTATAATCACCAATTAAATTATTAAATACAGATTGATTTTTAGTTATATAATCTATATGATTATACTTCTCTATCTCTCTATTAAATTTAGCTAAAGGTTCCTATTTTTCCATAAATGATTTTTTTAAACCTTCTTTTGTATCTGCTTCTGTTCCTTTTATAAACTCTCTAATCCCACTCCTATACATAATATTTTCATTCTTAAGTATTTCTTTTTTAGTTTCTATATTTTTATCTAGTGAAATACTTTTATCACTAATTGACTTATCACTTGAGTTTACTAACGTAGTAAACACATTAGATAATGAATCTTTTATATTAGCCATCAATCCTTTATCTTCATTAGTTAATTCATTTATTAAGTTGTTTATTAGATTCTTATTTAACTTTTTAATTTTATTTATGTTGAATTTATTTTCACTATGTTCCGAAATTTCTCTAACTAAGTTTTCTCTTATAGAATTAATCTGATCTATATAAGATTTTTTATATTTTCATCTGCATAACTTATTTCAAAGTAATGTTTAGTAGTATCTAATAAATATCCTTCTGGAGCTTTCTTTTCAATCCAATAATACTTACCAAGATATAAATTTTCTACTTTTGCCTTTCCACCTTTAATCGTTACTGTTTTAACTAACTCATCATTATTTGATTTTCTTAGTTCATAAACCGCACCATCAAGTTTTGCATTTTCTTGAGGTATTGATCCAGTTTTTTCATCTTCTTTAATTAATATTGCTTTTCCTTTTTGTTCTATATCTTTATGACTAATAGATACTGATGTTACTTCTACAGTTTGTCCAGCATATTTTAATTCAAATGGTATCTTTTCTTTATTTATTAAATATCCCTCTAGTGCTTTTTCTTCAAGTGCATAATACTTTCCAAGCTTTATATTTTCTGATGTTGCCTTCCCGAATTTATCTGTGGTTATAGTAGTTATCTTTTCATCATTTTCATTATAAATTCCATAAATTGCTCCTTCTAATTTATAACTATCATTAGACATTTCTACTCCAAAATCTTTTCCACTCTTACTAAGTATTACTTTACCTAACTGTTCTTTATTTTTTAATGAAACTTCTATAGTTTTATTTGCTTCAATAACAACTTTTTTAATTTCACCTTTATTAAAATATCCATTTGGTGCTGTCACTTCTGATATTCTTACAGTTGTTCCTTCTGGTATATCTTCTATACTTGCAATTCCATTAGAATCCGTTATAATATCTTTGCTCTTACCATCATACTCAAATCTAAGTTTTGCATTTGCTAATGCCTTTCCTGTATCTTCATCAATCTTTTTTACTTTAATAGTTCCTGACTTTATTACATTTATATTTAATCTCGCACTCATTGAATTTTCCATATGAAATTCTGCTAAACTTTGATAATCTGGCTTACGATAAACTATTGATGTTCCTACTTCATTTTTAGGAATTTTTCTATAACTAATAACTCCAGAAGTGGATTTTTTATTTGATGTAATTTTCAAAGTATTTTCTTCAATTACTATGTCTGTTCCAGTATTATTTGATTCTAATTTCATTTTTCTAATAATACCATTTTTATCTTGTAATTCAATTGTTTCTCCACTTTTAACTGCAACTTTTTCATTATTCCATGAAGGTAATATATTATGTCTATTTACTGTTTCAAGTATTTCAGCTTTTCTTTTATGATAATTTGGAAGTGTTGTAGATATAAATTTATCTCCTAACTCCTCCCATATAATTATTTGAGTTAATGTATAATTATATTTTGATCGATTTGTATCTGTATATCCATAGTAAGCTATCTTAGATAATATATCTTTCTTTGAATTTATATACTCCTCCGACACATATCTTCCTCCGCTTGCTGTTTTAATTCCTGGATCTACACAAAATACAATTTTATTATCCATTTTCATACGATAAATATTATGATTAATTTTTCTTCCTGTAATTGGACTAATACCTTTATAATCATATCCTGTGCTTTCACTCATATCTAGCTTGCTAGCATAAGCATAAGTTCCTGACATAAATACAGTAGTTATTATCGTTATAAAAGCCATAATAAAACTTACAATCTTTTTAGGTACTTTTGTTTTTTTCTTCATTCAATTTCATCCTTTCTTTAATATATTTTCATATAAAAAATAGACATCGAATATATAAATTCAATGTCTATTTCTATACTTAAAAATTATATTTTAATTTTATTTTTTGTATCTCCACACTCTATATCTACAACTACAGATACATCGAAATACTGTTTGACCTTTTTATTCTTAAAATTTTCTATATTTCTTTCAAACACCATATGTCTGTTAAAGTGTTTAAAATACAGGATTTCAAGCCTTACTTTCGACATAACAACACTACAGTCTCTACATGTGGAGTTTCTTGAAACGTTTAAACTATTGCATATTTCTTGAAACTATCTAACCTATTTTATTTTTACAGTAATTGAAACTACTGCACTATATAACACTATATTAAACTTTTTAATAAAAAACAAGTTATTTTGAAACGGTGGCAAAATGGTGGCAAAACATAATTTGTCACCATTTTTTATTCCTCATCTTTTAAATTTCTAAACTCTTCTTCCAACTTATCTAATTTATCATAATCTAATTCTTCATCATCCTTATGTAATGCTGAAATTAAACTCTTAACTGAATTTTTATGTATATTTTTTATAAATTCTCTTGTTTCAAATCTCTGATATTGTTTTTCTTTTACTAACACATTATAATGTGTATGTTTGTCGATTTTCTCTGTTTCTAAAAATTCTCTTCTTTGTAATCTTTTTAATACTGTAAATGTAGTAGTATCTTTCCATTTATATTTTTGTTCCATAGCTTCAACAATTTCTCTTGATGTTAATATTCTATCTGATTCCCAAATATATCTCATAACTTTTAACTCTGCTTCTGGTAATTTACTAATTTTCATATTATATACCCCTCCATTACCAACTTATGTATAAATAAATTCTATCTCAATAAAGTTTTCAAAACAAGAGAATTTAGCCAAATACTCTCATCCAAAATTTACCATATTATTCTTTTAAGTTTTTATAATACTCTTCTAGTGAATCTAACTTTTCTTTACTTACGGTTTTATGTGTAGTAGTAAGTGAACGCATTATTTTTCTACTTTTACTAGATTTTAGTACCTTTTTCTTAAAAGCATAATATTCTTCATTATCTATTATTATTTTATAATGAGATTGAAACTTTATAATATCCCTAGCCAAATAACCTTTGTCAACCAATCTTTTTAGTAGTGTTTTTATTGTACTTTTATGCCATCCATACATCTGCTTTATATCTTTTACAATTTCTTTTTTAGACATTTTAGAATCTTTTTTCCATAAATACTCCATTACTATTAGTTCGGCTCTTAATAATCTTTCTATTAACATTTCTTCTTCCATCTTAATGTCGCTCCCTCATTCAGTCTAACTTAAACTAATAATAGAAGCTTTTTAATACAAAAACTACAAGGAAAATTTACCATATATTCTACTTATTTAGTTTGTTTTTATATATAAAAAATACTATTCATATCTATAAACTTATTCAATTTTCAAACACATATGTTGAATAATAACTAATTACATTGTATTATTAAATTGTAGAATAAAACTAAATAGGCAAAACTAGAGAAATTTAGTGACGCAAAGCTATAGGGACTAAGACTTG
>NZ_JACVVY010000024.1:0-14863 GCF_020658175.1 Clostridioides sp. ES-W-0018-02
CCTTTTTGTGTTTGTTTTATAACACAATTATAACATATTTATATGTATTTTGCTATATCTAAAGAGGTTATACCTATTTTTATTTTTTCTGGGTTTATACCATTTTTTAGTAAAATATTCTCTTTTACATTTATACTTTTTATTTGTTTAGACTTAAAATCTACACTCTTTTTTAATATGTTATTCTTAATTTCTGTTGCATTTTTTTTTGAATATGTATATATACATAACCTAATATTTAAGCTATAATTTCTGTTAAAATATTTTAAAAACATAAAATATATGTAGCATATGTTATTTATTATTTTTGTAGTATTTTTAGTGTTGTACATATCTAAAAAGCCAACTTCTATTTTTAAATTTGAACCTTTTATATTAATTTTTTCTAAAAAAAAGTTCCTGCATAACATGTTATTAAAATTAAAATAATAGCAATTTCCCATCATTTTTATGCTTTTTTGGCGTCTTTTTAGCAATTCTACATCTGTTACTGTTGTCTTTTTATCTTTTTTAAACCTATTTTCCATAATAATTTTTTTCGCTGTGCTTATTCTTAAATCCTCTTCGAAATCCTTCTCCAATACATTTTTATATTTGTTGTAAAGTATTTTATAAATTTCTTCTTCCTCTTTTTTTAATATTGTGTTATCTTTTGTGTTTAACATATCTAACACATAATTTAAATTTATATCCTGCAAATCCTCTATTTTTTTTAATATATATTCTGTTTTAAAAACACCCTTTATAATTTTTTCTTGTGTTAATTTAATGCTTTGCACATTCCTACTTTTTATATTTTCTAATTTGGAAACTGGGTATTTAGTTAAATAGATTAACTTTCTATTTGTGTTTAAAAATTGTTTTTTACTTAAAATATTTTGTTGTGCAAGTTCTGCTATAGCAATATCTGCATCTATTTCTCTATACTTTGTTAGTTTTAAACACAACTGTGTTAATTGTTGTTTTAAAACAATTTTGTTACATAAATAATAAATTATATCTATTATTTCTTTATGCTTTTTAAAAGTATTTTCTTTTTGTTTTGGAATTTTTAACATTTAACCATCTCCCCTTCTGCTTTTAATAAGGTTATTGTATTTTCTTTTGCTTGTATTTCTTCCATCCCATAGTTATTTGTTATAACTTCGTATGCAATTTCTACTCCATTTTCTGTTGTGTAAACCATATCTGGAGCGGATAATTGTTTGTTATCCCACATCTCTGCCCACCTATCTGCTTCTTTTAAATCCTGTTCTTTTAATTTTTCTATTTCTTCCACCATCCTGTATCTTATTTCTGTTTCTGTTTTAACACTATCTTGTTCTTTTTGTGTTAATGTACAATATTTATCTGCAATTTTTAAATCATGCCTTGGACTTTGTGCCGAATATGGTTTTATGTTAAATTCTCTCTCTACAAGTTTTCTACCCTCTGTAGTTAATTTATAGGCCACTCCATTTTTTTCTCCTTTTTGGATAAAAGGAACTTTTTCTAATAATTTATCTCTTCCATAATTTTTTAGTCTTGTTTTTGTTATGTTAAAATTTTTAAAATGTTGTTCTTGCATATGTCCTACTCTTCCGAGTGCCTTAAAAGCATCTACGTCTCTGCTATAAAAATTTGTATATTTATAATTTTTAATAAAAAATCTACCTCCAGTTTTTTTTGTTTTTAAAAGAAAAATATTCCTGTCAGGAATATTTTTGCCTTTAGCAAACCATTAGTTTGCTATAAGGTACCCCCAAAAAGGGGCGACCGAATTTCGTCCTGATCGGGTCGGGCTTGCCCAAACTCCCTTGGGAGTTTCCCGTGCTAAGGCGAAACACCACCCAACATCCATTTCGCAAGCCCGATAGGAGCGTAGGGGGAATGGAGTATGTTGGGTAGGTGGGGAGCCCCTTTCCTCGCGTCCACCATCTCTGTATGTTTTTACAGCATATGCATCAGTGGTGTATATGGGTGAATAGCGTAGCTATTTACCTCTATATTTTGTTATATAAAATGTGTAAAAATTTTATAACTTTATAGCTTATTAAGCCATAAAAAAAGTACAAAAACTATAGTTTTTGTACTCGCAAAATTATAGTTTACGCAAGTAAAATCTATAATTTTATATACATATTTAAAGGTTTTATTTTTTTAAAGTTACTTAAAAGGAAAAGAATTTTAGAGGGGGGATTTAAATGCATCTATTTAGGTTTTTATACTACACATTGTGTAGTCCAGAAGTTTGGGGATTTTGTATAATTGCATTTGCATTATACAAAGTTTTTGCAAAAACAAAGTTTGTACAAACATTAAAAAAACAACTTAAATAAGTTGTTTTTTTAATTCTTAGAAAAAACTACAATAATATCTGCATACCTTATATATATAAAAATCGTAGAAACTACAATAGAATTTGCATACTTTTATATACAAAAACTACAATACTACATATTTTCCGACACATTTTTATTTTTATTTGCCATCCTTTTTGCTCTTTGCAACGTACTTTTGCTAATGCCAGTTAATTTTTCCACTTGTGTGTAGGAATTATTTTCTAACAAGTCCAGTGCATGTTCTATTTGCATTTTAGAATATTTCTTTGGCCTACCTTCTTTAAAATTTGGATTTTGTTTTGCAATTTCTTTCCCAGCACAAGTTCTTTCTAAAATTAGATTTTTTTCCATTTCTGCAACTGCCAATAAAGTTGTTATAAAAAATTTTCCAAGTGTAGTATTTTCTAATAATCCAATGTTTAAAACATGTACAGAAATACCTTTGTCGAACAAATTTTGTATAAGATTAAAACCTTCTGTTGCATTTCTTGCCAGTCTGTCCAATTTTGTTACTACTATTTTGTCCCCCTCTTTCATCCTGTTTATTAAGTCTTTTAAAATTGGTCTCTCTGCGGTACTGCCTGTATGTTGTTCTTTAGATATTTTTGCGTCATTGTAATGTTTTTTAATTTCTTGTTCTTGTTGATCTAAACTATTATTAGAAAGTTGCATTCTGCTGCTTACTCTACAATAACCGTATATCATTAAAATATATGCCTCCTTTTTTGACTATGAGTTTTGACCATTCTATATAGGTTTATTTTACTACACAACAAAAACATAGTCAAAACCGTCAAGTTTTGACTACGTTATGAAATTCCTAAATTTCCTATAATCCAAACTTTTCTTCAATTTCAATAATATCTTTTTTTATTTTTTGTAAACTTTTAAACTCCCCTTCTGTTAAATTAAATGGATTTATTTTACTAACTTCTGCATTAATTTCTAAAATTGCTTTACTAAAAATACTTTTTACTATCTGTTCTATATCTACATCATTTATATGCAGGCAATTTTTCTTATAAATTCCTCTTTCAGTCCTTATTATTACGTTATTTTTAACGAGTTTATTAATAACACCACTTACTTTTCCATCTGTATATTTCTCTTTTAATAGTTCTTTACATTCTTTCTTTACTGTTTCATAATCGACTTCACTCTCATCAGTAAAAATTTTATCCAATAATAATTTTTCGATTTTTCTTGAATCATTTAACATTTTTTATCCTCCTTTATATTAAATAGTATATTCATTGTATTTATAATATCATATATATGCATATATTACAATATAATTTAAAGTATGCATATATTGCATTTTTACCATAATCTATATAAGAAAGATTCAATAAAAATAAAAAAAGTATAGGCTTGAAGTCAAATACATAAACTTCAAGCCTATACTTTTATTTAGTTAACAGTTTCAATTGCATTTATCATATTTGAAACAATTCTTTCTACTACTGTTACAGTTACACAATTCCCTGCCTGCTTATATTTTTGACTATCTGGGTATACTTTTTCTTTTCCTTTATCATCAAAAAATTTATCTGGAAACTTATACTCTTCTAAATTAAAACCTTGAAAAAGAAGACATTCTTCTGGCGTTAATTTTCTTATATCATAGTTGTCCCTTACTAATGGAACATTATGCCCACCTGTTCCCATATTCGCAGTAAGTGTTGGACACACATTATTTCTATTTTCCCTAATATACATTCCTCTTCTAATTTGATATAAAGTATCTTGTCTTGTCATTTCTACAACTAAATCTTGATAATACTTTGTTTTGTTATAATAATATTTATCATTTTTTTTCTCATTTAAATTTATAATATCTCCTATATTTCTATTTAATTCTATAGCTTCTGGAAAAGAAAAATTCTCCGCTATATCTTCATTTAAAAACCCAACAATAAATATACGTTCTCTATTCTGTGGTACATTCCCATGTGTCATAGAATTTAATACTTCTGACTTAATCGTATATCCAAGATTTTTCAAATGCTGCTCTATTATTTTAAAGGTTCTTCCATTATCATGCGTTTTTAGATTCTTAACATTTTCTAATAAAAATGCTTGTGGTCTTTTAGCTTTAAGCACTTTTTCTATTTCAAAAAACATATTCCCTCGTTCATCTTCAAATCCCTTCCGTTCTCCCGCAATTGAGAATGCCTGACAAGGAAAACCACCATTTAATATATCTATATCTGGTATTTCCTTATCTATTCTTTTTAATAAATCCTCTTCACTTTCTATTCTTTTTATTTTTATTAATTTTCTTCTCTCTTTTATTTTCTTATTTATTTTTTTTGCATGTGTTATGTCACGTATATCACCTTCGATTAAGTATTTAGCCCCATTAAAATTATGTCTATATGTATAACATGCATACTTATCTATTTCATTTGCCCATACAATTTCACAATCATTTCTTTTAAAACCTAAACATATCCCACCTATTCCAGCAAACATACTTCCTACTTTATATGGCATTTTCTTATATCACTCCTAACTAATTATATCTTAATAATATTATCACAACTTAAATACAAATTTACTTATATTTTTTTATTAAATATATTTTATATTTGTCAATGAATTTAATTTCATTTTTTATTTAATGCAACACATGTATTATACCATTATAAGCTACATTAAAACAATTTAAATTTATTAGGAGGATTTTATAAAATGATTTTAACACCTTTAAAAAATGAAGAATTATTAGACCTATTTGATCCAACATCTTTGAGAGTCTTAGATTTTTGCATGAAAAAGACCTTAATTGCACAACCTGAAAGACTGATAAACCAAGCTCCATTACCAATACAAGTTCCAAAAGAACATATAGAACAGTGGGTAGCTCAAGCTATAGGTGCAGTTCCTGTTGGGGCAGGTTCTTATCCGGTGGACTTGATAAAAGAAAATGAATTTGGAGCGGATATAAAAATGCTTTCTTGCAAAATAAATGCATCTGGACAGTTAAGCGATACAACTTCTGGAGAAACTTCCCTTGCGCAAAAATTTACAAGTGCAGGAGTAAATTTAGATATTGCTTTTGCGAATAAAGAGTATGATAAAATCGTACAAGATTGGAGTAATATATTAGAGTTAAAATTAAGTAGAGTTAAAGTTGAACAAAACATCAATAAGATATATTACATATTTATTCTAAGAGCTGCATCTAAATTTTATCTATGTGCTACCAAAGTAGACTTAGATTTAATTAACACAATGTCCGCAGATAAAGATAATTCTACATCTACTTCTGTATTTGTAAATAATTTGATCGATGATAATTTTGGAAATGCTAAAATCTATAAATCTAAAAAAAGATTAGAATTAAGATTAAAACCTAAGTATTGGGTGGAAAACAATTATGTTATAACATTTGATTTTAACAATTATGTTTCTCCAATGATAAATTTAAGAGATTTAGTCCAAAATCAAAATCTTATCGAATATATGAATAGATTCATTGGAGATGTTTTTAATGAATAAAAATAACTTTGAAATTAATTTTAACAAAAATATTTCTAACATAATTAGAAACAAAATTGACGAACTAAATAACTACAAAGTTATCTTGAGAGAAATAATTCCTAAAATAGATATTAAAGAAAAAGAGAATGAATTAAAACTTACAGATTCTAAACTATTGGAAGAAATTAAAAATCTTTTTGATGAAGATTGCATAACGGATAGGACTTTTAAAAATATAAAAGATGGTTCTACATCAAGCAGTGCATTTAATGTATTTATAATTATTTATGTTTTAAATGATTTATCCGATGAAATAAATAAAAAATACATTTCTTATGGAAAAAATAGTGCTATAAAATTGATTGATATAGAAGAACTAATGATTCCTTTAAAAGCCTAAAACAAAAGACATGTAAGAGATCTCTTGCATGTCTTTTGTTTATATTATAAATTCTGTACCTTTTGCAGAGCTTGTCCAATGCCTTCTGGCCACATCAAAAAAATTAAATTCTTCTTCTGGAATTTGTATTCCTATATGTTTATTAACATTTGTAACAGTATCTTCCACATAAAAATATTTGTTGTAATTTTTAGTTAATAAATCTTCTATTGTAAAATTTGTAGTTCCTGCTATATTATTTAAAATTTTATCTCCCATAGCTATAACTTTATATATATTATTATTGTCTTGTAAAAAATGGAAAATAGAATTTACCAAATTTGCAAGGTAGGGATTTATCCCTGCTGGATAATTGTAATTATCTATAAGCACTACGGTTTTTAACCCTGTATTTACATAAATTTGTTTTAAAATAAACTCTAATAAAAATGGTATTGGTAACGCTTTTAAATCTTTGTTATATTTATTTGGTTTTATATTATATTTAGTTACATACATATGTAACATGCTATAAAAATCTTCTTCCTTTTTTATAGTTTTAAAGTCTAACCAAAGTGCATTAAACTTTCCTTGTAGCTTTAAAAATTCTTCTGTTTTGCTTATTTTTAAGTTTCTAAAAAGTTCTTTGTTCTCTGTTGCATTTTCTATAGTGTAGAAATAGTAAGCCATACTTAAATTTACTGTTTTACCCCATCTTGGTGGGTAGACAAGAACTGTGTACTTATTTAAGTACTGTAGAAGTAATGTTGCATCTTTGTATTCTTTAAGTTCAATAAGGTTTCTAAAACGCTGCATCTAAGTCAAGCTCCTTTCTTTTTATTTTATAATACTACAATTATATATAATGTATCAGCTTTTTACCCATAGTACTATAAAGCCCCCTCTCCCTCCGCTCCCCCCCTGTCATTATTATTAGTGTGAATAGCTGTCGGTTAATCTTTTAAAACGGCTTAATATCAACGTTTTATGGCCTCCCTTTAATATGTGAATAGCTGTCGGTTAATTTATTTTTTAATAACAAAAATATAGGAGCAAATGCTCCTATATTTCTAATAATTTAAATTATATATACAATGTGTAATATTATCTTTTTCTATTGTTTTTTTAGTTATATATTTTTTTCTAACTAAGCTGTCAGTCATTTTTGATACTGCACTATGATCCTTTTTCCCAATTTTTTTTGCCAGATATTTTTGACTTGCCCAACAATCTTTATTATTACTACCCACCATAAAGCATAAATAGGTATATAACTTTATTTCTCCATCTGTTAAATTTGTTAGACTTAATGCCACAACAGAATTTTCCAACATTGTAAAACCAGCAATACTACTAAAGTATGGATTAATATAAAATATATACTTTTCTTTAATTCTTCTATTACTTTTTCTTTTGCATATATACCCCAGAGCCACTAAATCTTTTATATTACGTTCTATTGTTCTTTCTGTTACATTTGCATAAATTTGTATATCTTGTTTTGTAAATTCTTTTATTCCATTAACTTGCTCTGCAAGTTTAAGTGCTAAGTATATCTTTGCAGCACCATCTCTTATTACATCGAAATCCTCAAATAAGCTGTTTGGAATAAGTATTTTATTTTGTCTTGTAAATTTATTAAATTCTAAGTATCCATAAGCTTTTCTTAACTCTTCTGTGTATTTTCCATACTTACTTTTAAATCCATATTTATATATCCTGTCAATTTCATGCTCCAGAAAATTTTTATTTAGGTTTGGAGTACATAAACTCCCCCATATATTTAATATACTTTTTATAGTTTGTATGTTAAGTCCCAAACTATTCCTAAAAAAAGGTATTATAAATAACATTACTTTATTTCTTAAACCACTTTGTGCACCTTGTAGCATTTTTTGTACAGGTTCTGGCAATTTAGAAATATTAAGGTATTCCCCATACAAAGTCGTTAGGTTTTCTATTTTAATATTTTTAATTTCTTTTATTTTATTAATTTCTACTTTCTTTTCTTCTACTGTTATTGGTTCTGTTTTTAAAGAATTAATTTCTTCTGCTGTAAATTTTTCTGCTTGCTCTATTACACTTGGTAATGTATTTAAGGCTTTAAATACATACACTAAATTATATCTTTTATCCGTCCAACTTATATCTGTTGTAGGTAGAATTCCTTCTCCAAAATGTTTACTTTTTACATCTAAACTTTTGCAATTAAAAGAATATGGCATACGCATTACACGTGCACTATCTACTATTGCTGTATCTACTTTAAATCCTTTACTTAACATTAATTTTGTAAATTTGTTTAATATATCTTTATCCCAAACTTTTTCCTTTAATGGAATTATGCTTTGGAATCCATGTCCCGTAAATATATCTACTGTTTCTATTCCTATATCTATTAATTTTTTCTTTTCTTCTTTAAATTCTACATCTGTTATATTATCAAAATCTGCAACAAGAACACTTGTGTAAAGACTGTTACTATTATTTATTTTACCTTTTTGTTTGCCGTTTGTATTATTATAATTAAATGCAAAAACAGAATAATATAAACAATAACCTTGTCCGTTTAACAAGTTTAAAAAGTCTTTTAAACTGCTAATGTCCTTTTCTTCCAGTCTCCAGGTATTATAACTTTTTATATACTTTGCATCCTTATCCCTTTTTATAGGTCTTAATTCTACGGCTCCATCTTGGTAGTTGTCTTCTGTAAGCCAAGGATATATTATTCTTAAAAATCTTAGTTGTTTTTCTAATTGTTTTTTAATTTGTGCATCTGTAAAACTTGGAACTGTTGTAAATTTTTCCATTATTCCTCCTAAATTTTAGTTTAGGTAGGAACACCCCTATTTACTTTTAATATACATTAAACTAATTTTATGTTTATTTTTTCAAAAAAGATGATATAATAAAAGTAACTTAAAAATTTAGAGAACGCTTCTCCATTTGGGTTGTTGGGGCGTTTCTACCGTCAAAGAAGATGCTACCAACATCTTCTTTTTTATTTATATTAATTATATATGTTTTACCAAAAAACAACAACAAAATAGAGGTACTACCCCGCAAAAAATTATAAATTTTAAAGAAAAATACTATATTATATTAAACTTTTTTATGTTTATTTTTTTTAAATAGAATTTTTTAATAGGGATGGTGTTTTTTTAATGGATTTTAATTATGTTGTTTTTGCAAAAGTAGGTAATAAGGTTATAAGATCTAACAGGTTAGAGCAAATAGAATTTAACTTTCTTCAAAATTTTTTAGATTTTTTTAATGATGATAATTTTAATAGGGAAGAAGTTGTATTTAATTTAAAAGAATTTAAAAAGATAGAAAAAGATTTTTTTAACGATTGTAAGGAAATATTAAAATGTATCGGAAATTTAAAGGAAATTAAAAATTTATACGATTTTTTTAATAAGATAAAAAAATTAAATCCCAAAGATAAAATTATTTTTTATTGGGAATAGGAAAATAGGAAAAAGGGATGTATAAAGAGTACATACCCTTTTTTTTATTGTCTTTCTTACTGCACTATGTGGTCGTTTACATCATCAAACATACTGCCTCTAATCTCAAATTCAAGATTCTTTTCATCGCACAGCTTCTCTTTAGATTTAGTGCTTCCAACCCCTGTAAGCTCTGGAGTCCAAACATCTAAGCTATAGAATCCGTCTTTTGTATTAGTCCCAGTGTAAATTTTAATAGGTTCTTCCACTCCATTTTTAGATTTTTTCTGCATTGTATATCTTAAAACTGTCTTATCTGCATTTGTACTTACAACTGTTACATCAAAAACTTTTTGGCTTCCATAAATTCCTGTTGCAGATAAAGTCTTCCCATCTGCTGTTTTTACATATATATCTTTATAAATGTTTGGTGCCATATTTTGGTTAGTTACACTTAAACCTTTACTTGTACTTGTATTTCTTGTATCCCAAGCCTTTGGTTGCCCTGTTAGTGCATTAGTATCATATTCTACTGTTATGTCCAGCTCGTACCCATATCCAGCTTTAATTTTTGCTTTTTTTCTATCTGCTACTTTAGTTAAATCTACCCAACCATAACCTTTATCTGTTGTATACTTACTCTTAAATTTAACAGATTTTATATTATATTCCTCATAGTAATTTTCGTTTTTTGTCTGGCTTGTTCCATTTGTATATCTGTAAAAATCATATTCTCTACTTGCATCAAATTTTTTGTATTTTATATATTTTCCATTATAATTTAATGTTTTATGTGCTACATTCCAATTATTTTCTGTATTAAAAATGCTACAACCACCACTTGCAACTGGATTTATTGGAGGCAATTGTGTAGAGTAATTACTTCCTTTATTGTTTGCTTGTGTATTAAGGTCATTTTCCCAAAAATGTTTGTCTGCATTTGCATATACATTTACATTTAATTTCTTGCTACCACTTGTTATTGCAGTAATAGGTACTTTTATTTCTCTCGTTATGTCTTTGTTACTTCCTTTTTTCACATGGTCCGTAAACTGTAAAATTTGTCCATTTGGAAGTGTTATATGTGTTTTAATATCTGTTTCGAAAATTGGTGTTTGGCTTGGTGCTATTACATCAACATCATATTTCACTCCAAGTGTTATAAAGCTATCTTGGATAGGTCTTTCTTTGTCGTTAAACACTTTTACGTTGCTCACTTTTACATCATAATCGTAGAGCCACTTTTTCTGTGCTGTGTTATTACCTTTATTTAAATCCACTTCAACTGGAGCATTTACAGCAATTGTAGCTTCTGCACGTGGTACTTCCCACACAAAATATGGTGTTTCAAAATTCCAACTCTCTCCTTTATCTACTCCATAAAGATTTAAAGTTTTACTATTTTTATATAGTTCACTACCGCCTTGTGGTAGGTATCTTTTTGCAGTCCAGTTAAATTTAAATGCTTTTTTAACTCTGTATCTTGTTGTGTTACCTTCGCTGTCAGTTTTTGTTTTCCAGAATTCTTTGGAAGGCCCATGATAATCTACTATATATCTTATCTTATATTCTTCCCCAGGCTTCATGTAAAGGGCTTCTTTTCCATTTTTATCTATCATTTTTATATTGTTTACTTTTAAATCCCCAGGTTGTTCTTCTTCCTTGCCTTCTACACCTGCAACCACATGTCCCCAGTCGTTTGTTAGGTCTTTATTGTCTGTTTTATTATATACATCCCCTATGTATCCAGTAACTCTAAAAGCGGTTTTTGTATCTGCAGGTACTGTTACTTCTTTTGTTAATGTAACTGTTTTACCTGCTTCTATAAATCCACCACCACTTAAAGTACCTTTAGTACTATTGCTTGGATATTTTTGTGTATAATCATTTTTTGTAGCATTATTATCCGTTGCCGTACCAACATCTATAGTATTAGGCATTGTTTTTGTAGCAACATCTCCATTATTTTTTATAGTATATTCTACCTTATATTTTTCTCCTGGTGTTACTGTTCCATGCCCTGTGTAACTTATGTTATTGTCCCTGTCTCTCTTAAAAATTTTTAAAATTGCTCCATTTTTGTCTATTAATTTTATGTTGTTTATAGACACATCCCTTACGTCTTTAGAATCTAAGGGTGCAACTATAGTGTACGCATTTAAGCTACTTTTCCCTTTAAATGTTTTATCATTCCAGTTTTTTGTTTTTACTGTATAAACCCTAAAAATAGGAGTCTCTTTTGTTGGATCTGTTAAAAGGCTAAGGCTGTCCATCCACACATCTGCACTTATATTGCCATTATTTACTTTTTTACTTTGTTTGTTGTTATTATCCACTTGCAAAATTGTTCCATTTCTAAAACGTGGATCCTTTTTAAGTAACCTTTCAATAGCCTGTTTTTTAGCCATTTTATACTGCTCCCCATTATACTCATTCCATCCTCCAAATTTTTTGCATCCTTCACCTTGCCACAATATCCCAAAATCTGACATATGTGTTTCTGTCCCAGAGCCATCACAAGAAAAATATGGGTTTGTTATAACCTCTCCACGCAAGTTATATCCTAAATATCGCCATTCTCCATCTTTGTCAAATCTGGCATCGTAGTTGTTTGTAACGTTATCATTCGCCGACATTTGATATTTTTTACGTCCTTGATAGTTAGGTTCTACATTCACCTTGCTAAAATTTGTTTGGCTACCATTCCAATTTAAGTTCCAGTATCTATTTCTATAGCCAGAAGTCAAAGTCGAATCCATTTTCGTGTAAAAATTTTCTTTTGTGCCGTCTGCAGATGGAGATTTATAAACTTTTCCATCTTTATCTGTGTATTGTTCGTAGTACAGCATTTTATATCCATAACCGCCTTTTAACACACTTCTAACTTCTCCACCATCTTTTACATAGGTTCTTCCACCTCCACCTACATATGCTCCATCCACATCTCCAAAAAGCGGGTTTTTGGACATTATCTGGTTTTTATGGAAAGTACCACTTTGTGGTCTTCCATTTGCATCTACAGTCTTCATATCCCAAGTAATTCTACTGTTTTTTATTACAGTATCTTCTTCGCCATTCCAGGCGAAAGATTCTATGCTAAATGCTGTTAGTAACCCTAAAAGGGCCAAAACAGGTAAAGCTATCTTTTTTATATTCATTGTTTTAAATTTACCTCCTTTTTAGTTTTTTTATTATAGATAATTTTTTAAAATTTATAACTTTTTACATAAAAAAAGATACTTAAAATAAGTATCTTTTCTGCATTTAGTTATTATATATATCTACATAGTATCCCATATCCCCTATCTTTACTTCTACTTTTTTCCCGTCCAATTGCAGAATTTGGTCTTCAAATTTTCCTTTAAGAATATTATATAACTCCCCCCCCTTTGTTGGCAAAATTAACTTTAAACATTCTTTCACAGATGCAGAAAACTCTGGAGAATCTCCCAATAGGCCAATATAAATTCCAGTATCTTCTGCATTAATTATACCCATCTGTATGTTTCCAGTACCCTCTTTATTTTTTTGCATATATACATATGTTGTTTCGCCTTCAAGTTGCCATCCAAGTTCTGGTAGCTTATTTCTAAACTCTGCATTTGTAATAGCTCCAGGGACTTCTTCTCCCTTCAATATATTTAAAATTTCTCTAAAAACATTTTCATTTCCTCCATCGCCGACTTGTGTAACTTTACTAAATTCATGTTTTTTTATAAAATTTTTCTGGCTTGTACTTAATGTTTTGTCTGCTAAAAGCACTGGAGAATCTTCTTTTGCTCCTACAGGCCCTACAGAAAGTGCATCTATTAGGTCTCCCTCTCCAACCATTCCGTTTTTTGCAACAAAAACATTATTTAATGCCTTATCTGAATAAAAATAATCCATTACTTTTGCATTAGTATCTGTTCTGTCTGCTCCAGCAAATCTAATTACATTTTTTAATTTATTTACCACATTTTTAGAAACAGAACTTTCTCCACCTACTACGTAAGTTTTATTAAAAGTTTTTGCATAATCTTCTATATTTTTATTTAGATTATCTTTATCTGCAAATAAAATTGCAGTGTTACTTTTTGCTGGAGATGCTATACTTACTGCATCTGCAAGACCTTTATATCCATTTACAACTGCAACAGAATCTACATTTTCTAACTCTTTTGCTATTTTTAAACTTGTATCTATTCTATCTGTTCCACCAATTCTTTTTACATTTATATTTAAATTATTAAGTTCTTTTTCTACATTTGCACTTATTGTATTTGTACTACCAATTATATAAATGTTTTTAACACCTAATCTTATTATTTCTTTTTTTGTTTTAGTATTTAATCTATCTTTTTCTGTTAAAAGTACAGGTGCATTTTTTGCTGTTGCCAAAGGCGCAGAACATAAAGCATCTGCAATTGTATTACTATTTATTAAAACGGCATTTTCTGCATTTTGCCATTTATAACTACTTATTTTTAAACTTGTATCTATTCTATCTTCCCCTGCAAGTTTTACTTCTTCTATTTTTGTGTCTGCAAATCCAATCCCTGTATTTGCAAGTGCTATAACCCCTGTTGTTGCTATTATCCCTAATTTTTTTACTCCCATTTTTTACATCCCCCTTTATTTTTTATTTATAAAATCCATTAATGCTGTTGCAACAGCATCACGCTGGTTTAATTTATTTTTTTTGCAATGTTTACTAAACATGTCCATAATATTTTTGTAACTCCTAAAACTACGTGTTGTTACCTCTCCTGTAAATTCTGTTGTAGTTTCTGTTTTATTTTTATAATTATTAATAATTTCTTTTAAAATTATTACTTCTTCTTCTGTAAATTGCTGTGTTTGTTTATTTTTAACAGTTGTATTATTTTTTTGTGTTATCTTTTTAGTTTGCGTTGTGTTATCTTTTTTAATATCTTCTTTTTTAACAAATTGTTTAATGCTTTTATCTAAAAAATATCCGTTACGGTTTAATTTTCCTCTTAAGGTATCTTTGCCGAAACCTAAGTCTTTTTCTATCTTAGTTACACTTTCTTTGCCCGAAAGCCTTGTATTTGTTATATTTAACAATTCTTCTATATTATCCTTGTCCATTTATACACCACCTTTTTGTGTTTGTTTTATAACACAATTATAACATATTTATATGTATTTTGCTATATCTAAAGAGGTTATACCTATTTTTATTTTTTCTGGGTTTATACCATTTTTTAGTAAAATATTCTCTTTTA
>NZ_JACVVY010000025.1:0-10935 GCF_020658175.1 Clostridioides sp. ES-W-0018-02
TTGCCTTTGTTCTTCTTAAAAATGCTAGAGTTTTCTTTTCTTTAACACCTCTATTTTTAAAGTCTTTATCACCTTTCGCATGATAAGTTTCAGTTATTTTTTTACACACTCTTGATGCTATTTCAACTGTTTCTTTATCATTTAAGTTATATACTAAAACTTCTACACCTCGACCACCACCTGAGTTAAAATGGATACTTACATTTAGATTACTATTATATGAATTACATTTATCTATAATTTTATTTAATATATCACTTTGAGAAGTTCCATTGTTACAAGTAGTATCATATACCGTACATTCTTTTTTTACTAAAGGTATTAACTCTTTTAGCACATTTCTTGCCTCTGTAGATTCTTTTATGTACTTTACTGCTCCAGAACCCACCTTACCATCTGGATTATGTCCCGCATGGACTGTTAATGTTTTTATGTTCAAAATCACCACTCCTTTCAATTTTAAAAGAGGGTTAAATTAATAAACCCTCTAAATTTAGACATAAAAAAAGAACCTATACTATTTCACTTGGTTCTACTGGTGTTTCTTCTTTATTTAGTAAATTTGTTAACTCTGTGTACTCGCTTTTTTTAATTCTATTCATGGCATAAAACACATCTAACTTAGTTTGTAACTCTTCTTTAGTCTCAAAATTCTTTTGTTCAATCATTCTTTTTAAAATATTATGCATATTATCACCTCCTGTTTTTATTTATTTTATAACACATTGTTTGTGTTAAGTTCTAACATAGCTATTCTATAAGCATTATCTATTAAAAGATTGTCTTGCTCCTTTTGATTTTCTATTAAAATTGTAATTTTATTTGCATTTATTTCTTCAATTGATGGTTCTGAATTAGGCGGATTCTTTTGTAACTCCAACCATTCATTGTAGACTTCTTCGCCTGTCTTAATTAGCTCTCCACCTTTTATGATTGGAGTAAATAATTGTTTATCTTCTGTAATGAAATAATCATTTATATTATTTAAATCATCTTCAAAACCATATTCTATTAAAATATTTTTCTTTTCTTCTATATTCATATATAAATTTCCTTTCCTATTCAATAAAATAAGTTCCATAACTATATATATCTGCATTGCTTCCTAATTGTGTAATTTGAAGGTATCCATTTGCAAAATTAAAATACATAAAGCCTTGAACTAATTGATTGTTTTGGGTTGTAAATATTGGAAAAACATAGAAAGTTTTAGGTGCAAATCCATTAGGAAGCTTTAATAATGCAGTACTATCTGTTGTTGCTCCGCCAGTTATTCGCATGTGAAAACTAACTTGATTGCCATTTTTACTTATTATAAATCCATCATTATCTGAAACTGTTTTCTTCCATCCATTTAATAATTTATTAGATAAATCTATAGTTACATTCTTAGACTGCATACTATTAATATTTTTTATATTATCTCTAATGACTTCTATATGACTGCCTAGGTTTTGAGTACTTTCAAAGCTAATGTTTGGTACTATAGCATTAGAGTTACACATAAATCGAGTTTGATTATCGTATTGTTCTAAATTTAATGTTGTAAGTTCAATTTCTTGTGGTGTTTCTAATTCATAAACAACTTTTATTGGATTAGATTTCATCCATTTTTTAACTCCTTGAATATCTTGTGTTGCTAATCTACTTCTTAAAATCCTAAAAGAAATTTCCCTATCTTGATTCATGATTATACCTTCTGTAGTAATTCCATTTGCTACGGTTGTACCTACACTTTTAAATCTATCACAACATATAGTATTAATTCTATTTACCGTACTATCAAGAGGTTTAGCGTTAACAATAGGGTTAGTTATAATATAAATAACAATATCGTTATTTTGCTCGGTTTTTGTTTGTGGATTAAAGTTATCACCATCAAGAATTATTTCGTCACATCTTTTTATTAAGTAATACTTATTATTTTTATAAACTATTTCATCTTTAACACCATTAGGTAAACTTCTTAATGTATATGGAATTAATTTCTTATCATATTTATACTTTTCATATTCTTTAATTTCACCAATATTAAACATAATTTTTATATTTGGAGAATAGCCAACTGAATTAGTACCAATAAAAAAGTTTATATACTTAGTGTTTTCACTAGTAGTAAAAGAAAAAGTACTTGTAATAGAGGTGCTTTTTATATATTTTTTATTTTTATCATACTCAAATATTTTTCCAGCTACATCTAAATCATAGTTAATTGAATATTTTTTATTTCCATCCACATCTATAAAATTCTTATTAGAGGTTGCATTATTATCAGTATAAAAACTGCCATCATCTACATAACTACCATTTCTAAACTCTCCATCGAATAAGTTTCCATCATTTTTATAAGATAAAATCTCTATATTATCTCCTTGACCAACACTTTGTAATCCATCAAAATAAGGAACAGATTTATTTGTATAATCACCTTCTAATAATACCATCTGAAAGTTTAGTAGGGTTGTACTCTGAGTATAGATTCTTAATTTAGTAACATTTGCTTTCATATTGAGCGGTATTGCTTGACTTCCAGCTTTAATGAATACTTCATTGTTTGTATTATCAGATAGTATTGAATGTAATGTATATGCTACATCATGATTAGATACATTAATAAATAAAGTATAAATTCCTGTATTCAACATACTTGTTAGGTCTACATATGCAGCACTATCATTCAATTTAATGAAATCGCCTTCTTTAGTGCTATTATTTTCTAGTATGAACATACTTGTAGATGCCAAATTAACTAATGTCTTGCCTTCTATATTTAAATTAGTTATATAACCTTTCTTACTATTTTCTATTGTATATTCACCTGTATTAGTAGTACATTTTAAATTTTCAACTTCTTTTAAATTTTCTATATCATCAAGATTTTTAAGTAAATCTTTGTATATCAAATTAAATCACCTCTTTCCAATAAAAAAAAGAACCTTCTATTTTGTAGGTTCTGTTCCTTCTACTACTCCACTTTCTTTAATTATATAATCTTCTACTGCTGTCCTGTAATCTATGTTAGTCACATCATCTAATTCAAATTCTCGATTTTTCAAAGGGTTCAATCCTTTATTTAAAATCCTCTCTGCCAATATCCTTACTACAACATTATTTATATTCATTATAATAATCCTCCTACTTTTTCATTTTCATTTAATAAAATCTGATTTTCTAATTCTTGTATTCTCTTTTGTTCTTCTGTTAATTCTCTTTTTATCTCTTTTATGATTGGTACATTATTAACTACATCTATCTTTTCTATATAACAATTATCAGCTATTGATTTAAAAGGAATGTCAATATAATCTATTTTTGTTATAGTCTTTCTTGGTATAATATCTCCTTCCATTTCTCCATATATTGCAATTATTTCTCCGTCTTGGTCAAAGATTATTCTTCTTCCTATTTCCATTTTTAGTCCTCCTTTTTTATTCGTACTTTATAGCGAACCAACTAACGGCTGCATATATACTGGTATCATTTAAATAAATTGGTGTTCTAAAACCATTTGTAAAAAATCCAGCACTGGTAGAATTAGAATAAGTATCTGTGTCAAATATGCGATTTTGAAATCTACCAATATTTTGTCTAGTGCTAGATCTGTACTCTTCACTAATACATAATATTAAATTAGGCATTAAATTCATGGTAGAGTCAAAAGCGATAGTTGTATAGTTGCTATAGTTATCTTTTGTAGTCATGAAAACTAAATTAGGCCTAAAAGATAACGAATTAATCTCAAGAGAGACACGTCTCACCGAATCTGTTTGACCATATGGCAAGACATAGCTTGGCTTCATTGTAATATAATTGCTTTCGCTCTTTGCTGTTTTTATTATATTTTTTATGCTTGACACTTTATTAATTAAATTTTGCATACTTTCAGTTTTATTTGCAGAAACATTTTTATTTGTCAAATTTGTTGCAAAAGTATTTTTTAATGTTTCTATTTTTGTTTTAGTTATGTTTAACTTATCTGTCCCAGTAAAAGGGCTTCCCAATGTGTTTGCTATATTATTTTTGCCAATTTGCAATTCATTTTTTACATCCCCAAAGGCTGTTATAAGTTGACTTAAACTTGCATTTTCGTTTAATTTTTCTATCATAAAAATATCACCTTTCTACTTTAAGTAACCATTTTTAAAGGATAGGTTACTTTTTAAAATAGAAAGATGATTAAATTTGAATGTTTCTTTTAATATAGAATTTAAAATAATTTCTTTATAAATATGTGAAAATAAGTAAAATAAATAGAATTAGAACTTTTTAGTAGCCTATTCTTTAAGAACAGTTACTAAAAGCTTTACTATTTTATGTCTTACTCTATTGCATCTATATAATCCTTTACTGCTTTTCTATACTCTGTATTGGTTACATCATCCAGTTTAAAAGGTCTATTTTTGAGTGGATTCAGCCCTCCGTTTAATATTCTTTCTGCTAATATTCTTACCACAACATTATTTATATTCATTACAACAATCCTCCTTGTAATTCATTAGTTATAATTAATAATTCATTTTCTAATTCTTCGTAACTAAGTTTTTTTTCGTATATTGGATTATCTGATAAAATTATATAGCTACATTTTAATGTTTCTGATAACTCTATTACATATAAATTGTTATTTTCATTAATTATTTTTTCTTTTTCCTCTAAAGAATTGTAATAAAATTGTTTTTTCATATCTATGCTCCTATCTTAACAATGTAACATAAGAAACTGATGTGTAAGCTTTTGAACTAGAACTATTTCCTGTTCCAACATCTGTTAATAACACTTGTATTTTTAGTTGTGTAGTATTATCAATAATTATGTCTTTTTTAAATTTTGTAGAACGACCACTAGCAGTAGCATCGCATGAAAGATAAATATATTCTTTTTTTTCTCCATATATTATTTCTAATCTAGAATTTGCAAAAGTAGCCCAATTTTTATAAACTTCTAAAGTTCCTTCAATCCTTAAACAACCTTTGATATTAGGTTTATCATTATAAATAATGTATGGACTATTTACTTCTTCTACTCTTCCTGTATCTTTACATTTAACAATTAATATTGATTGTACTATAAAATTTATCGCATTAATTAAATCAGTAAATGAGCTTTGAGTACTTGCTGATACTCCTTTATATATTAAATTATCCGCTAATGCACTTTTTAATGTTTCTGTTTTTGTTTTAGTTATATCTAGTTTATCTGTGCTTAAAAATGGACTCCCTAATACAGTTGTTATATTATCTTTACTAGTTTGAAAATCAGTTTGTACACTTTGTAATGCTGCCATAATCTCCCCTAAACTAGCATTCTCAGTTAATTTTTCTGTCATATCTTCACCTCGCTTATATCATATCTATTAGATTATTTGCTATTGTAATTCCTCTACTTCTTTGACCACTTATTTCTACCATTATTTCCTCTAATACTCCATCTAACTTATCACTTGTAAATCTATCATTAGCATCTGTAATACTTATACTGGTATCTATAAGCTGTATACTGCTAATAGAATCCGCTATTTTTTTAGAGGAATAAGTAGTCATTTCAGATACTCTGTTATCATCAACAGTCGCATTTATAAAATGAGTCTCTGCATTCCCATTTATAACATAAACATTTAACTCAACTTTTACTTCACTTCTAATTTCAATTGAGTTATCATCTATAATTTTAAAGTTTGTAACTACATTCTCTTTTGTAGTAACATCTATAATATTCACAACTATTCTTTGTGTTAATAAGTTATGTGTTACAGTTGCCTTAAATCCATTTTCTGTATCATCCACCCAATCGTTAATTGTGACTCTTTGAGTAGATGCTACATTAGAACCTCCTGCTATAAGCTGGTCAATCTTAGTATTTAACTCTGTTTTAGCAGTTTCTATGTTTGTATTAACTTTTTCAATTTCATTACTAGTGTTGATAGGTACATTTTTTAATTTTTTTACCACATCTTCATTTAACAATTTCTCACCTTCTTTTTTTTCTTGATTCAGAGTTTATTCTTCATTATTTCTCCAAAATCCATATAAAATAATATTACTTTTATCAAATATTATTCTATCTCCAAAATTTAGCATAGTTGACCCATCATTTCTTACTGTTGTCCACCCCAGAAGTTCATAGGAACCTGCTTGTAAATTTCCTGTATTAGATGCTACAATTGCACTTGCACCTGTTAGATATGAATATGTGTTAACTGGTGCCGTACCGCTTACACCCGTTCCAGCTGGAAAATTTGTACTATATGCCATTCTATATTTTCCCCACATACAATATAATATTACATCTTCTTTATCTATTATAATGCTTTCTTCTGCCTCACTTGCTATTACAGGAATTTGAGCTTTTTCTATATCAGAAACCCACCCACAAAACTTGTCCTTATCCTCTTCTCCACCTAGCGGATTATTTTCACTATTTTGTAATATAGTGACTATATCACCTTCAACATATCTATTTGTATCTATAGGTACTTCTCCTGTTCTATTTAAAGGGTATTCTTCTGGTGGAAAATTAGCATTATAAGTTACATATCTATATTTTTTCCAGACTGCATATAAATGTAAACCCTCTGATTGTACATGTTCATTTTCTATAGTAGCATTTTCAATTACATCTCCACTCTCAGTTAATGACCAACCACAAAACTTATAATTATATTCTTTGTTATTTTCATCATAATTACTTAATTGCAAAAGACTAACTTTGTCTCCTAAAATATATTTATTACTATCAATAGGTATGGTTGGAATACTACCTTGAAAATCATTAGGAAGATTCAATTCATACACAATATCAACACATTTATACCAGATAGCATATAAAGTAATGTCATCTGTAGCTATATATCTTTCAATTACATCTCCACTTTCAGTTAATGACCAACCTTTAAATCTATATTCATTTAAATCTGTATTACTTGGAGAACCTAGTTTGGCTTCCGTATTAGAGAGTACTGTCATAGGATTTGGTACTATGGTATCTTCATCTAAATGTCCTTCTGGTAAGTTAATGTCATAATTTATTATATATTTTTTACTATTTTCTAATAATTGTAATAAGATATTCAAATCTTCTTTATTTACCTTTTTAGTAAGTTCTAAATTAATATTATCCTTCTCTCTATTCAAGCTATTAATATTCTTTACTACATCTTGATTTAACAATTTCTCACCTTCTTTTTTATTTAGAGAGCTACAAAAGTAACTCTCCATTTTGAACATAAAAAAGAACTATCCTATATAGTCCTCACCTGTTATTTCTCTATATTCTACTTCAGTTATTTTATTCTTACCTACTGAATTTTTAACCATTTCTTTAGTCCACATTTTATTATCATAATAATATTTTATTTTTTCATATCCCAACATTATATTAATCCTCCCATCATTAAGCTGTAATTTATATTTGCATTTTCCTGTTCTAATTCTTTAATCTTTTTTAATACTTCTTGTTCGGGTGTTAAAGGTATTTCTACATACTCATATGTAATCTCTTTTGTTGTCTTGTCTACATACATAATAGGTGCAAAACCTTCTCTTTGTTCTGCTTCTACTACTTCATCGACCAACACTCCACTTAATTCTAATTCTTGAGCTGATTTATTTAACCCATATGTTTGGTCAAAAGGCATATTGTGTATTAAATTCACCTTATATATATTTCCTTCTTTGTGTTCTAATCCTGTTAAATATTTTTGCATTTTATTTCCTCCTAAATTTTAATTATAATAAGCTATTCTTTGTGTTTCATGTGTATTTTTGAATTTTCTTGTTGTATAATCTCTACCTCCTACTATAATATTATCTTTAGAATCTATATCAAGACAATTTAAATAAATTAAATCTTTAGTATAAACAAAAAAATTCCAGAACTCGCTTCCATTAGAAGAGATTTTTCTTAAACTTTTATCCCAACTCCCACTATAAATATTGTCTTGTTGGTCTACACATAAGCAATTAACATTTTCAGTATGTCCTATAAAACTCCATATCTCAATTCCGCTAGAAGATATTTTCTTTAAACTTTTATCGTGGCTACCACTATAAATATTATCCTTAGAATCAACACAAAGTGAAGCTATACCTTTAGTGTGTCCTGTAAAACTCCATATCTCAATTCCGTCAGAATATATTTTCTTTAGAACACCATTAGAATCTCCACTATAAATATTATCTTGTGAGTCTATGCATATAGAATTTATATAACTTGTATGTCCTGTAAACTCCCATACACCACTACCTTCTTTGGTTATTTTTCTTACTATTTTTCCAGTGCTTGCACTATAAATATTATCTTTAGAATCTACACATACAGCTTTTATAGAAATATCTTCGCTTGGCATAGTATATTTACCAATTTCAACGCCTAATGAAGAAGTTTTCCCAATTGTATTGTCACTGCTACCAGAAATTATATTATTTTGAGAATCTAGGCAAACTGAATATATAGAGTTTGTATGACCTATATATTTCCATATCTCAGTACCTTCTTTCGATATTTTTCTTACAGTTTTATCAATACTTCCACTATAAATATAGTCTTCAAAATCTATACACACTGAGTATACTTCATTAGTATTAATTTTAATATTCCACAATTCAATTGGAAAAGGTAACACCTCTTTCACAATAGTATCTAGTTTAGTTATTTTGTGTATTTCACTTTGATTGTCTTTTGTAAATAGAATACCTAAATTTTGTTGTAGTTTTCTTACAGTAGTATCATTACTTCCACTATAAACATTACTATTAGAGTCTATAGAAACACATCTGACATAATCAGTATGACCTTTAAACTCCCATATTTTTGTGCCAATTGAAGATATTTTCCTTATAATTTTATCTCTACCTCCAATATAGACCGAACCTTCAGAATCTGTGTTGACTGTAAATATATTACTAGTATTTTCATTATATTTCCATATCTCAGTTCCGTTTGAAGATATTTTTCTTATAGATTTATCATCACTACCACTATAGACATTACTATCTAAATCTACACATACTGAATATACTGAACTTGTATGACCTGTGAACTTCCATATTTCTATACCACTTTGAGATATTTTTCTTACAGTATTATCATAACTACCACTATAAAGATTGTTATCTAAATCTGTACATACAGAAAAGACATAACTTGTATGACCTGTGAACTTCCATATTTCTATACCACTTTGAGATATTTTTCTTATTGTATAATCATCACTAGCACTATAAACATTTCCATTTAAATCTACGCATACACCTTCAACATACCCTGTATGACCAGTAAATTTCCATATTTCTATACCACTTTGAGATATTTTTCTTACTGTGTAATCATCACTGGCACTATAAATATTATTTTGTTTGTCAACACATATGGATTTTACTGGTAGTGTATGGCTTGTGAACTCCCACATCTCAGTACCACTTGTTGATATTTTTCTTATTGTACTATCATGACTGCAACTAATTATATTATTATTTAAATCTACACATACTGAATATACTCCACCTGTATGGCCTGTAAATTCCCAAACTTCTTCAACATCATCAGGCATATCTGGCATTTGTTTTATACTACTAATATTACTTGCCATAGTTTGAAATGTATCACTACTATTAGTTGGTACTTTTTTGTCAGTAATAGCAGTAGCGATTAATTCCTTTCCATTACTGACAGATTGAAAAAGTTCATTAACTGCATCTGTTAGGTTTTTAGCATTTGTGCTTAATTCGTTTACACCTATTTTTGAATCAATTTTAACACTAGAATAAGTACTATCTAGTGTTGTTATATTATCGTTTATTGTAGCCGTTATAACTTCTTTATTTGTATTACCATTTACAACAGTCACTTTTACATCTATATTACTTTCATTAAAAATTTCTATTGTATTAGAATCAACTACAGTATAAGAATTAGTCATACTTTTCTTAGTTGCTTCATCTAGTATCGCTACAAATATATTTTCTGTAACAAGATTATGGTTAACTGTAAGTTTAAAGTATTCTCCATCAGATACCCAATCAGATTCAACATAAGACTTACTAAAGGCTACATTAGTTGCAGCAGAAGTCATCTCAGCTATTTTCTCATTAACCTTCTCAAAGTCATATGTTAACCTTTCCTTTAGAGTGTCTTTTACAATGCCATCAATTGTCTCTCTGGCTTGCATTAACTCACCTCTAGCATCAAGGCTTTCCAATTCACCAAATCTATTCTCAAACTCAGTTATTTTATTGCTAACAGTAGTTTCCATATCCGTCTTAGCAGTATCAACTTCAACTATTTTGTCATCTACTTCTTTTATTTTTGTATCTAATTTTTTAGTACTTTCATCAATACAATCTTCAACATCAGATATAACTTGATTTACTTCATCAAGTTTGTAATCTATTTGCTCTTGATTGTCTGTAAGTTTATCTTCAAATGTTTTATCATAATAACTAAAAGTGTTTTCTGTTCTAGTATCTAAATCTTGAAATTTTTTATCTGTCTGAGCTTGTACATCAAGTATTTTATCATCAACTATATTGTCTATTTCTTCAGACTTGGCATCTATCATTTCATCAAGTTGTAATTGGCAGTCAGTTAACTTATCATCAACTTGGATTTGCATATTTTGAATAGATTTTTCGCGATTTTCCTCTTGATTTTGACGTGTTAATTCATTAAACTCTCTATCGTCTTCTTGTATATTTCTTAAGTCTTCATTATAAATTCTAATCTGCTCTGCTTTATCTCTAACTTCTTCATTTCCTAGAATAGTTATTTCAAGTTGCTCAACTCTTTTAGTCAATTCTTTATTATTCTTTATGATTTCCTCAGCTTGAGATATTAAGACTAATAAGACTCCATACTCATCAGTCGAAGTAATGTCATCATCATTTATCATACCTTCTTCGACTCTATAATAAAGGTTGCTGGTATTAAGTAGGGTACCAT
>NZ_JACVVY010000026.1:0-9440 GCF_020658175.1 Clostridioides sp. ES-W-0018-02
ATCAAACTCTCAAATAAAAGTTTATCAGGCTCAGATACTATTGTTATCTAAATATCTGGCTTTATGGTTTGTTTCTTGTTTTTATAAATTAACCTACTGTTTAATTTTCAAAGTTCATTTTTCATGTCTGCCCTTTTCTTAAGGACAAGTAATACTATATCAGCTTTATTTGTCTAAGTCAATATAATTTTTTATTTTTTTTTAGATTTTTAATTTTTCTATGTTTTATCAGCTTAACTCTCAGAAATTAATAATAAACAAAAGTCTCTATTTCATAGGACTAATATATATTTTATGCCCAATTTTCCTTTTTATTCTATATTTAAATTTTTTATTTGTAGCAATACACATTTTTTTAAAATTAATTTACATTTCTTTCACTTGTAATTTTTGTAATCTTGTATTAGATTATTATTAAAAAATGATTTATCAATAATTTGATTGAGAACGACATTTTTACACATCAAAATATTATATAAATACTATGCTACATTTTAGGAGGATTTTATTATGAGCAAGAAAGTATTAATCATGTCTGCTTCTACAGGTGGTGGACATAATAGAGCGGCTCTAGCTATTAAAGAAGAACTTACATCCAAAACAATTGATGGAGAGCCAGTTGAGTGCGAAATAATAGACAGTTTGAAATTAGTCAATAACATAATGGATAAAATAATTTCAAGAGGATATGAAAAATCCGCCATATATACACCCAAAGCATATGGAAGTGTATATAGATTATCTGAAACAAACCTTTTATCGAAAAATGAATTTAAAGATAATCTAATCATTACATTTATGGCAAAAAAATTTAAAAAACTCATTAAAAACACTAAGCCAGATTTAATTATAGGTACACATCCTTTTCCAATGATTGCTCTAAGTACATTGAAAAAAAATTTTAACTTACATAATAATGAAATAAATGCTTCTACTGATCATTTTTATAAGCATCATACAAGTACTATTAATGTTCCTCCACTTATTTCTGTACTAACTGATTATACTACTCATTCCACATGGATACAAAATGAGATTGACTACTATATTGTTGGTCATGAGTATGTAAAGGAATTATTAGTATTTGATGGAGTCGAGCCTAGCAAAATTAGAACATTTGGAATCCCTGTTGAAAAATCATTCCATTCTCATAGAGATAAAAAAATTGTTCTTTCTGAACTAAATTTATCTCCTGATAAATTAACTGTTTTACTTATGGGTGGCAGTTTTGGAGCTGGGAATATAAAAGAAACTCTTGATGAGTTATTAGATACAGATAGAGATTTTCAGATACTCGTAATAACTGGTAGAAATGAAAGTTTAAAAGAGAAAATTGAAAAAAAACTTGTATCTCGTTATCATGACAAAAATGTATGTGTACTTGGATACACTAATAAAATGAATGATATTTTAGCTTCTATCGATGTTTTAGTCAGTAAGCCTGGTGGACTTACTACAACTGAAGCACTATTAAAAGATGTACCCATGATAGTTCCATATTATATCCCTGGACAAGAAGAAGAAAATCTTGATTTCTTATCCAATTGTGGTGCAGCACTTAGAACTACAAAGAAATATAATTTATCAATATTATTAAAAGTTTTAATAGATGACTCTAGTAGGCTAGAAATGTTAAAGAAAAATATAAAATCTATAAGAAAGTCAAATTCAGCCCAAAACATAGCTAATTTAGTATTAAGTATAATTTCTGATTAATAAAATAAATAAAATCCCTATAGTATACCTATTAGGGATTTTTTATCTTCTAATTATTTAATTGCTAGATTGGTTCATAAAAATCTTCTTCATAATCATACTGATAGTTTTTATAGTTATTTCTGAATTCAGTATTTTTATTTTTTGGAGTTTTCTTAGTTTTTTTCTTGTTAGAAAAACTGATCTCCTCAAAATCATCATATTTAGGCTTGTCTTTTGATTTCATTTTTTTAATTCTTTTTTCTTTCATTGCATTATGTTCTTCTAAGTTCATAATTGGTTTCATGTTGCACCCCTATCAAAATTTTTAAATGATTTATACAACAAATTATACAATACAGAAGAGATTTATTCAATAAATCTAAATCAAAATTAATCTGAATTTAACTCCAAAAAATTACAAAAATCGAGGTAGTAACCTCGATTTTTATATTTCTCTTCTGCCTTCCAATGCTTTCGATATTGTAACTTCATCTGCATATTCTAAATCGCCTCCAACAGGAAGACCATGAGCTATCCTAGTAACTTTGATTCCCATTGGCTTTACTAATCTTGCAATATACATAGCTGTAGCTTCTCCTTCAATAGTAGGATTTGTAGCCATTATTATTTCTCTTACATCTTGATTACCAAGCCTTTGTATAAGCTCTTTTATTTTTAGCATATCTGGTCCAATACCATCCATTGGAGAAATAACCCCATTTAATACATGATATTGCCCTTTAAACTCTCTTATTCTCTCCATAGCTGCAACATCTCTCGGATCTTCTACCACACATATAGTACTAGAATCCCTATTCTTATTTGAGCACATACTACATGGGTCTGTATCTGTTATATTGCAACAAATTGAACAATACTTTATCTCTCTTTTTGCGTCTATAATTGCCTTAGATAAAGCCTCCACATCATTAGTATTCATATTAATAATATGAAAAGCCAACCTTTGAGCAGTCTTTCTTCCAACTCCTGGAAGCTTTGAAAATTCTTCTATTAGTCTCGTTATCGGACCTGTATAAACTTGCATAAATATCACCTACTAGAATAACCCTGGTATATTCATACCTCCAGTTACCTTACTCATTTGATTTGCTTGTATATCATCAATATTTCTCAATGCTTGATTTACTGCACTTAAAACTAAATCCTGTAACATTTCTATATCGTCTGGATCAACAACTTCTGGTTTAATAGTTATATCTAAAACTTCTTTTTTACCATTAACTTTTACAGTAACTGCTCCTCCACCAACTGAAGCTTCTACTTCTTTATTTTCTAACTCTTGTTGAGCTTTTTGCATGTTTTCTTGCATCTTTTGAGCCTGTTTTAATAAATTATTCATATTTCCACCACCAGGCATCATTCCGCCTCCAAAACCTTTTTTAGCCATAAACACTATTCCTCCTAAACTTATTTTCATTTTATTATTATATCATAATAGTATTTTATTATTTACTTTCATTTTCATCAATACTATCTTTTATTTCTAGTATATCTTCGTTTACTATGTTCTTTAGTATCTCTTCACCAATGTCTTTTTTTTCTTTAACTTCAAGATTTATATCTTTGACTTCTGATGACAATACTATTTTTACACTAAAGCTTCTATTTAAAACTTCTCTTATAGTCTTCTCTAGATAATTTATTGTATCTGGGGAGCTTAATCTAGTTTTTGCAAAATCAAATTTATCATCAAATATTACATATAACATGCTAGAATATACATTAAAACTTTTTACCTCACTTAAAAGAGCGTATATTGGCATTTTTTTATCTTTTTTAATTTGTTTAAGTATATTTTTCCATGATGATTCTATAAGTAGAACATCTTCATTTTTTACATCTTCATAAACTATACTTTCTTTTTTTGAATCTATTTCTCTATTATCCTCATATTCCTTTTCTTTACCACTATCATTATTTGTAATTTTAAAGCTACCCATTTCAATCATTTTTTCCAAATTCTCAACCCTTTTAATAAGAGCTTCTTTACTTTCATCAAACATTGGCTGAGCAATCTTCATTATAGTTATTTCTACTAAGACTCTTGGATTTGAAGATGATTTTATATCATCTTGAGTTGTTGACAGTATATTTAAAATTCTTATTAAATCATTCATATCTATGTCCTCAGATTGAGATTTAAGTTGCTCTATAGTTTCTTCTGGTAATGAGATTATTTCATCTAATTCTGATGATACTTTGCAAACCATTAAATTTCTAAAATGGTCTATTAAATCATTTATAAGGTTTCTTATATCTTTACCCCATAAAACAAATTCATTTAATATTTCAAGAGATTTTTTAGTATCTTGTGCTACAATACATTGAGACAACTCAAATAATTGTTCTATATTCACGCTTCCCATCAACTCAACAACATCTTTATAGTCTACTGTATTTTCTCCAAATGATATACACTGATCTAATATGCTAAGAGCATCTCTAAGTGCTCCTTGAGAGTTTCTAGATATCAGATTAAGAGCTTTTTCATCTATGTCAATTCCTTCATCTTCACAAATTTTTTTCATCCTAAGAGTCATATCTTTAACAGTAACTCTTTTAAAATCGTATCTTTGGCAACGTGATAAAATAGTTGCAGGTATCTTATGAGGTTCCGTAGTAGCTAATATAAAGATTACATATGAGGGAGGTTCTTCTAATGTCTTTAACAATGCATTAAAAGCTCCTTGAGACAACATATGAACCTCATCTATTATATATACTTTATATTTAGCATTAGCTGGAGAATATTTTACACTTTCTCTAAGCTCTCTTATATCATCTACACTATTATTTGATGCTGCATCTATTTCTACAACATCCATTGTATTATCTTTTAATATTGATTCACATATTTCACACTCATTACAAGGTTCTTCATTCAATTTATTTAAACAATTTACCGCTCTTGAAAAAATTTTTGCAGTAGATGTCTTTCCAGTACCTCTTGTACCACAAAACAAATAGGCATGTCCTATATTATCACTGTATATTTGATTTTTTAAAGTCTTAATAATATGTTCTTGACCAACAACATCATCAAATCTTTGTGGCCTATATGCTCTATATAATGCTTTATGCATCTTTTTACCTCTCTTTAGTAAAATTAATAAAAAAATCCCTCATTATCTAAGGGATTAGTCTTTTATATATTAAATGCTGTACACCATCTATCGACTTAATTCCATAGGCGTTACCAAAACAGTTAGCTCAACTTAGGCACCCCCGCGGCACACAAAAGTGATCACTTACCGCTGCTTCCTTCCGGATCTGACGGGGTTCATGAGCTTTCATTGCGCAGGACCTAAGCATCAACACCACTTATTCAGGGCGGCCCTACAAAAAATAAGCCTTTAGATGGAATTCAATCCTGCTATAGCGGATTGCAGGTTACAGGGCACCGCTACCTCCCCATCTAGTACAGCAAAATTACAACCATATTTAATTACTTTTATTTATTGTTTCTGGCGGAGAGAGTGGGATTTGAACCCACGATACAGTTTTACCCATATACTCGCTTTCCAGGCGAGCGCCTTCGACCACTCGACCACCTCTCCTTAATCTCTTTTTCTTAATGCCTTAAAAAATTCTTGCAATATGATCGAGCATTCTTCTTGCAAAACATCAAAAGCCACTTTTACATTATTATTATCAAAATAATCTAATTTAAACTCATGCTGTTTCTCTATATATGAATTTTTTATATGTCTTGTCCCTATTATAAGCTTTTTTATTCTAGAATTAACTATTGCACCACTACACATTATACAAGGCTCTAGTGTAACATACAAATCACAATCTGTCAATCTCCATCCACCTAATTTTTCTGATGCTTGCTTTATCGCTAAAATTTCTGCATGAGCTGTAGAATCTTTCAATGTTTCTGTAAGGTTATGAGCCCTTGCTATTATCTGATTATCTTTAACTATAACAGCACCTATTGGTGTTTCTCTCTTATTATATGCTTTATATGCTTCTTTTAATGCTTCTTTCATATAAAATGAACTTTCCATAATTCCTCCCAAAACTTATAACAAACTTATCTTATCATAATTCATTTTATAATTCAACTTAATTTTATTTTGTTTATTTAATATATTGCTATACATAGCTACATTTAATTTAAATTAACCTAAAAAAATTTTTTCAACGTCTAATTAAATGTTGATTTATGAAAATATTTAGCTTTTTATGATGAATATTCTATTATATATATTAACATAAAAAGTTATGAAATTATTAAATCTCATAACTTTTTCTAATTTACTATTTACTTACAGTATATTTTTAATCTTAAAATATATTATCAATTATATAATATTAATACACAATTATTTTATAACATCAACACCCATATAAGGTCTTAATTCTTCTGGAACCACTACAGAGCCATCTGCTTGTTGATAATTTTCTAATATAGCAGCTAAACATCTTCCTATAGCCAATCCAGAACCATTTAATGTATGAACATATTCTGCTTTTGATTTTTTATCCCTTTTAAATCTTATTCCCGCTCTTCTTGCTTGGAAATCTTCAAAGTTTGAACAAGAAGATATTTCTACATATCTATTATAACTTGGCATCCAAACTTCTAAATCATATTTAAAAGCAGCTGTAAATCCTAAGTCTCCTGTACATATTCTTACAACTCTATATGGAAGACCTAACATTTGTAACATAGTTTCAGCATCATGAGTTAATGATTCTAATTCCTTATAAGAATCCTCTGGTTTAACAAATTTAACTAATTCAACTTTATTGAATTGATGCTGTCTAACTAAACCTCTTGTGTCTCTTCCTGCTGAACCAGCTTCAGATCTAAAGCAAGGAGTATATGCACAATATTTTATTGGAAGTTCTGCAACATCTAATATCTCATTAGCATGTATATTTGTCACAGGTACTTCAGCTGTTGGTATTAAGAAATACTCTAGCCCTTCTATTTTAAACATATCTTCCTCAAATTTAGGAAGTTGACCAGTGCCTATAAAACTATTTCTATTAGCCATAAATGGAGGTAAAACTTCTGTATATCCATGTTTAGCTGTATGAGTATTTAAGAAGAAATTCATTAAAGATCTTTCTAATCTAGCACCTAATCCTCTATATAAAGTAAATCTTGAACCAGTTATTTTTCCAGCTGTTTCAAAGTCTAATATCCCTAAACCAGTTCCTATATCCCAGTGAGCTTTATGTTCAAAATCAAATTTTGTAGGTTCTCCCCAAGTTCTTACTTGAACATTATCTTCATCTGTTTCACCTTGTGGCACATCTGGATGAGGTACATTTGGAATTCTCATCAATGCATATTCCATTTTTCCTTCAACTTCTTTTACTTTCTCATCAATACCTTTTATCTTGTCTGATAATTCTTTTAATCTTGCTTTTTCCTCTTCTACATCTTTTCCTTCTTTTATTAATTGTGGTATCTTTTTAGAGTTTACATTTAATTCATTTTTCATAACTTCAACTTCTTGAAGTATCTCTCTTCTTTTATTATCTAATTCCACTACAGCATCAAGGTCGAATTCTTTTTCGCCTCTTATTTCCATAGCTTTTTTAATATCATCTAAATTTTCTCTTATTCTTTTAATATCTAACATATTAATTCCTCCTAATAATTTTTATAATATAAATTAATAATTCCAATTTAAATTAAAACATTTTTAACTGCAAATTCTTAGTTTAAACAAATTTTGAAAATAAAAAAAGACCTCCGTTTACCCTATAAAAGGGACGAAAATCTTTTATCCGCGTTGCCACCCTAATTGATTATACCCATATGTACAATCCTCTCAGACCTGTAACGTAGGTAAACGTCTAGCTTTAACTAGAAGCTCTAGAGTAGATTCAAAAACCATTGTAATGAGTTCTCACCATCCACTCATTCTCTGAATACAACCTGTTTTTTACTATTTTCTTTCAATGCTTTTAACTAATTGTTTTATTTGATAATCATTATATTATATATATTAACATCTTTCAATACTATTATTCAATTTTTTTTAGAATTTTCTTTAATTTGTTATCTTGAATTTGATTTTTTTGTTTAATTAAAATATTATCTTTTATCTAAAGAATTTAAATTACTTGTGTTATTAAACAATAATGAAGCAGGAATAAATGGAACTTCTATTTTATTTTCATCAAATTTCTTTTTAACTTTTTCCATTATATCAAAGTATACATCCCAGTAATCATCAGTTTTAACCCAAGGCCTAGCAACTATTTGCATAGTATTATTACCTATAGAGTTTAACCCTATGATTGGCTTTGGATCATCTAGTATCCTTTTTTCATTTGTAAAAATTTCATTTAATATAGATTTAACCATATCTATATCACTGTCATAAGAAATATTATACGAAAAATCTATTCTTCTTTTATTTTGATGTGTGTAATTAATTATATTATTACTTGTCAATTGAAAATTTGGTATTATTATAGTTTTATTATCTGGAGTTTTAAGAACAGTGCTAAATATTTGTATATCAGAAACTGTACCTTCCACACCTGACCCTTGAATATAATCACCTATATTGAATGGCTTAAAAAACAAAATAATCATGCCTGAACCTAGGTTTGATAATATTTCTTTAAATGCTAATCCTATACTAAATCCAGCTGCTCCTAAGACCGCTACAACTGATGTAGTTTGTATTCCTATAATACCTAAACTTATCAGTGATATGATGGATAGCATTGATATATATATACCATATACAATAAAATTATTTACACCTTTACTCATTCCATATTTAATTAGAAATTTAGAAACCATCTTTCTTACTATCTTAGCTATATAAATACCTATTATAAATATTGTTATTGCATATATAATATTTGGTATATTATCACTGAAATTATTAAGCATATTTTCTAAAGTTCTCTTCGTTATATTACTATTTGTTGAAGTAGTCTTAGCCAATGACAAAAAATTCATTTAACTCCTCCTTATGATAATATTCCACTGTCATCTAGTTTTTTTATTATATCTTCAATAGTTTTTTCTTTGAGTGCTTCAATTGTATGAATATGACTACATTCTGTTAAAACTGATAATTGTTTAAACTCATTTGTTTCAACTTTTATCATAAAATCATCTATATCCATTTTAGAATAAATATTAAGTTCCGCAGTTATTTGACCATATGTCGGATGATTTACAATAACATCTTTTACAATTCCACCCAAATCTACAATAATTCTTAGTTCTTCATAAATTTCTTGGGGATTTCTATGATTTTTACACTTTATTTGTCTGGAAAAATATGGTTGATTATATATTATATATCCTTGAGGTGTCGCTATTATTTCAAAACCTTTAGCTCTTATAAGCGCTATATCTTGTACTATTACTTGTCTGCTTACATTTAATAGCTCTGCTAGCACTCCACCTTTTACAGGATGCTTGGATTCCTTTAAAATATCTATTAATTTGTTTCTTCTTTCATTAGAATTCATATCATACCTTCTTTCTAAATCAAAACTTTTTGTCTATATTATATAATTCTATATTTTATCTTAGTATAAATCAATACAGAGTTTATATTCTGTTTAATTTTAGATTTTATAGCAAACAATAAAAAAAGACTACGTGGCTACGTCCTACTCTCCCAGGCAGTTTCCCACCAAGTACCATCAGCGCTAGAGAGCTTAACTTCTGTGTTCGGAATGGGAACAGGTGTATCCTCTCTGCTATTGTAACCACATAATCTCTA
>NZ_JACVVY010000027.1:0-7629 GCF_020658175.1 Clostridioides sp. ES-W-0018-02
GTTTAGGGGAAGGTTGAAAATACTGGAATATGTTCAACTATTCCCTAAACGTAAATTTTAAGGATAGTTACTTTATCACTTATATTTTTCTATAAATTCAAATAGAGCTTGGCTAATAATGTCCTGTACCTTGTATTTTTTATTAGCTTCACAGAAGGCTACAAACTCCTTTTGAATTTCCTCATAGATTTTATAACTTCTAGTGACTGTATCACCTTTAAAATTATTTATTTTTAATTCATCCGCCACAACTACTTTTGAACTACTTTGTGATTTGTACCAACTATAAACCTCATTTAATTTAATATTCATATCGTTAAAATTAGATAGAACATTATCAAAATTAATATTTGTGGTATCCGTCAATACCACATTATTGCTAATGTCGCCTGCAACTACTTTTGAACTACTTTCTAATTCGACGACTTCGATAATGGATATATAAAGTTTTTGTTTTGGGTCAAATTCATAGCCAAATTTTTTAAATCTATCTCTTATAGTTGTACGACCAATACTAATATTTTTGCAAATATTAGTAAGAGTGTTGTTACTTAGAAGCTGATTATTAATATATTCTATTTGTTGCTTTATAGATAAATTATCAAATGTTTGTCTATCCATACATAAACCTCCACAATAAAATAACTACTAAAGCAGTATTCTAGTAGTTATAAAAAGAACCTCTAATAAAATTATTTATTGTTTTTATATTTTTTAAATAAATCTTCTAAAGCTTCATCAATCAATTTAGATATAGGTATTCTCGTTTGCTCTGATAAGTTTTTTAGTTTCTCAAATAATTCTATTTTTGTTGATGTTGAAAAACGTGCTCTATTTTTTAACATGTTTGCCTCCTATATTGTATTTAAATATATTATATATATACCCATAACATTACTGCAAGTAACATATTTAGCTTGCAAGTAACTGAACCTTATGCTATTTTGTAAATATAACCAATGATTTATTGTTAGGAGTGATTGATTGAGAATGGAAAAAGTAAAATGTAATGAATTTAAAAAAATTGAAGAAAAATTATATAATTATAACAGACTAAAAGCTGAAATAAATTATTTGAATTTAGAAATAAAAAGTATAGAAAACTTATACATAGGTTGTAAGGGAATAGAATATAGGGAAAAAACAGGTACTAGTTACAATATAAATTCAAGTGTAGAAAATGAGATTTTTATGAAAGAAAAAAATATTGAACAAATAACAAGAAAAATACGAGGAAAAGAAATCTTAATTGAAAAAATTGATAATGCTATATTACTTTTAAATGAGGATGAAATGGAATTAGTTAAATATAGATATTTTAAAAATAATACATGGAATTATGTAGCTAATAGGATAGGCTTTTCAGTGATAGGATGTAAGCAAATGCGAGTAAGTATTTTAAATAAAATAAAAGATTTATTAAATTAATATTTTATTAATGATATAATATTAATTAACAAAAAATAGAAAAAGAATGAGTCTTTGTTTGACGGCAACCACTCATTCTTTCAACAATAAAACAATAGAGTCAATTAAGACTACTAAAGTCTAATTAACATATCGGATAAATATATCCTTTTAATATATTAATTATACGAGATTTACAAAAGAATGTAAATACATAGCTTATTATAACTTGATTGACTCCTAAGAAATAAGGGGGAAAATATGACTTGTTCAAATGCAAAGAATATATTGTTAAATGATATAAATAACTTAGAAGTAATACATAGTAAGTCAAAAGGATACATAACATTAGCAAGTAAAAAAGAGCAAAAATTCACTCAATGGCACTATAAAATAAATGAATTAGAAGAGAGATATTCGGAACTTATAGACAACAAGGTAAATGTTTATATAAGTCACAATACCTTTTATAAGCCACAGAGAAGAATTGAAAATATAAAAGAATTAAATGCGATATTTATAGATATAGATTGTTACAATACAAATTATACAAAAGAAGCAGTCAGATTTTTTATAGAAAAAGATTTAAATGGCATAATACCAAACCCAACTATGCTAGTCGATAGTGGAAGGGGACTATATTATGTATTAAAACTTGAACCAGTACCAAGTAAAGCCTTGCCACTTTGGTATGCAATACAAAGATATATATATAATCAATTAAAAGAATTTGGAGCAGATGCGAAAGCCTTAGACCCTACACGTGTGTTACGAGCCACAGGAACAATTAACTCCAAGACACAAACAGAAGTTAAGATAATTGATTATGATGGATATACATATACTTTGAAAGAGATACAAGAAAATTATTTACCAGAGCTAAAGGAAAAGAAGCAGAAAAGTAAAGGTAGACCTAAAAAAGTCGTTAGCTTATTTAATGACTATAGTTTATATCATGCAAGACTTAACGACTTGATAAAAATATGTGAGTTAAGAGATTACGATATGGAAGGGTGCAGAGAAGTAACTTTATTTTTATATAGATATTTTACTTGTTGCTTCATGGAAGATGAGGGACAAGCTTTAGAATGTACCTTAGAGCTAAATAAACAGTTTGTAAAGCCACTAGGAGATAATGAGGTAATAAAGCATACAAAGAGTGCAGAAACGGCGTACAAAGGCAAAAAATATAAATTTAAGAATAGTACATTAATAGATTTATTGGGAATAACAGAAGAAGAGCAAAAATATCTTAAATCAATAATAGGTAAAAATGAAAAATACATAAGAAATAATATGAGAAGGCAAGAAAATAGAAGAAATGAAAATGGATTAACAAAAAAACAACAGGAGCTTTTAGATTTAAAAAATGAGCTATTAAAACTTAAAGAAAAAGGGTTAAGTAATAGAAGTATAGCAAAACAATTAAATATAAGTGAATCTAAGGTAAGAACAACGTTAAAAAAATAGGTGCGTTAAAAAATGGCTCTTTGTATTAAGGGGGACGAAGTCCTGTTCCCTATTTAGGGTACAAATTTGTGTTTCTAGGACATACGAATTAATCTATGAAGGCAAGAAAACAGAAGAAATGAGAACGGGTTAACAAGTAGAGAGCAAGATAGAATAAATGAGATACAAGTAGAAAAATCGTTAGGATTAAGTCAAAGTAAAGTTGCAAAAAAATTAAATCTAAGTATATCAACTGTAAAAAGATACTGGAATTTTTAACTGGTATCACGAAATGTCGCTTTGTATTAAGGGGGACGAAGTCCTGTTCCCTATTTAGGGTACGAATTTGTGTTTCTAGGACATACGAAATAATCTGAGAAGGCAAGAAAATAGAAGAAATGAGAACGGGTTAACAAGTAGAGAACAGGAAAAGCAAGATAAAATAAATTTGATAAAGCAATTAAAAGATAATGGATTAAATAATAATCAGATAGCAAAGGAGTTAAAAATCAATCGAAGTACAGTGACTAAATACCTAAAATTATAATGTTGCCTGAAATGGGTCTTTGTATTAAGGGGGACGAAGTCCTGTTCCTTATTTATTGAAAGGAGGTGTTTTTATGACTCTATTTGATGAAGTAGCTTTTTATACTACTATTGATTTTAGTGTGGGGGAGATTGATTTTTTAATTCCCTATATTGATTTTAAATTATCAGAAGTAGAAAACCTTGTAAAAGATTTAACTATGCAGAAAGAAGGACCTTGTCCTTTGACTAGTGAGCAAGAGTTTTTACTTAAGTATTCTAGCAATCAATTTGAAATGATAAAGGCTTTAAGAAAGAAATTTGATGTTGAAGGTTATGCAAGGTAAAAATAGCATAATCAAAAATAGAAGGATTAAACTAACATAAAAAACATATTTACAAAAGTTATGTAACGATTTGTAAATTATTACAGATGCAAATAAAAGTATGAAGGATACATAATAAGTTAATGTATCCTTCGTATTTTTTTGTATAAATATATTGCACTCGTATATATTGATATGACAAGTGTATAAAGTGTTTTATGTATCAATAAATGAAGAATACAGAATGTATAATATGTATTGTTAGAGCATTATTTTAATAATATTAAATTAATGTGTAAGTATGATGATATGTTGAAATTTAGAAGGATTAATTTATGAATATAATAAGAGCTAGAAACTATATTGAATTAGAAATAATACTCCCCCCTAAAAAGTAGTTATTCAGCCAGTTTAAAATACCGATGACCAACCTCCAAATAACATATAGGTCATTTTAACATACCCCCCACCCCTCAACTAACCAAGGTTTATATTCTTGTAACTATTGTAATCTAGGTGTTGTATCAAGATGTGAAGGTAAAACAACCAGCTAGTCAGCCAGAGATAAATTGTAGCTTTTTATTGTGGTCTATTTGTGGCACATGGGTGATCTAAATATGGTAATTTGGTGTTTTTTATGACCCCACAATTTTGCTAGGCTTTGCTTAGTTCCCCATGTATTTTGGGGTCAAAAACTCCTTATGCTCTTTGATGAGGTAAGCTAAGGTTTGTAGTTTTTTAATTAAATCCAAAAACTATACGAAAATTATACTTTTACTATACTTTTTATATACGAATCATATACCATTTACTTACAAAATTAGTATATAATTAATACAAGGTATACTTGTACCTATGAAAGCCTATAAATTTTATTTATGGGCTTTTTTTATTAAAAAAATATATTGAAGGGGGTTTATTGAATTGTGAAAGAAAAAATATTTAGTAATACAGATAATTTAAATGAGTTTTTGAAAATTAAAAATTCTACTGAAACAAGTGCAGATTTATATTTTTATGGTGATATAGTTTGTGATGAGTATAGTGTTTTGACTGATGAAGACCAATACCCTATGTCTATAAAAAATTTTCTAGCAAATGAACAGGACAAAGATTTAAATATTTATATTAATTCTGGTGGTGGAAGTGTATTTGCAGGTATGGCAATATACAACATGTTAAAAAGACATAAAGGGTATAAGACCATCTATATTGATGGGGTAGTAGCAAGTATTGCAAGTATAATAGCACTCGTAGGTGATAAAGTTATAATTCCATCTAATGCCTATTTTATGATACATAAGCCTTGGATAGGTTTGTGTGGTGCTTATAATTCAATTGACTTAATAAAAGTATCAGAAGATTTAGGTAGGATTGAGGAAGGTATGCTCAATGTCTATAAGGAGAATTTAAAACCAGGAATTGATATTGAAGAAATAAAAGAAATGCTAAAAAAAGAAACTTGGATGACAGGAAATGAAGCATCAAATTATTTTGAACTTGAAGTAGATGAAAAGGCAGCAATATTGGCTTGTACTAGTGATTACTTTGGTAAATATAATAAAACGCCAAGAACACTAAAAAACGAAGAAAATAAAATAAATACTAAAAAAAGAGTCCAATTAAAGTTGGACTTATTTAAATTGGGAGGAAAAATAAATGACTAAAGAAGAATATTACGAAGAAAGACAAAAATTAATAGACCAAGCACAAAAGTTACTTGATGATGAAAAAATGGAAGAAGCTGAAGAAGTTACTAATAAAATACAAAATTTAGATAGTTTATATAATGCAGAAGTAAAGGCTCGAGCTAATTTAAGAGCATTAGAGGATGATAATAAAATACCATCAGAAATAGCAAATATGATGTTTAATAACGGAAGTATAAGTTTTTCAAATGGGGAAACATCATATAGCGTCACATCACAACCAGTAGAAAGAAATAACATGTATTCTTATAGGACTAGAGAAGGTGCTGAAATTAAAGCTTTGAGTAAAAAAGATAGCTTTGAAAGAGCTTTAAATATAAATAATTCTCAGAGTCTAAGCTTAGGAAAATATATAAAAGGTATGCACATAGGTGACTGGAAGGATGCTAATATCGAAATGGAAGCTTATAAGGCTTTGAATACTAGCACAGGTTCAACACTTATACCAAGTGAATTATCAGCAAAAATAATTGACTTGGCTAGAGAAAAAATAGCTTTATCTAATGTTAGTATCATACCAATGGAAACAAACAATTTAACCTTGGCAAAAGTTAAAAATGACCCTTCATTTAGTTTTAAAAAAGAGCTTGAAGTTGCAACTCAATCAAATATGGAATTTGAAGGTATTAACTTGAAAACTAAAACAGTATATGGGTATATAAAAATCTCACTTGAGTTATTAGAAAGTGCTAGTAATATAGATTCGGTTATATCAAATGCTATAGCTGAATCAATTGCAAGGGCAATAGATAATGCTGGACTTTATGGAAATGGAGAAAATGAACCAAAAGGGATATTGACATATACAGGAATAAATAAAGTGAGTGAGAATTTAATATCTACATCAAAATATAATGGGCTAGTAAAAGGAATTGGTCTTATAAAAAAGGCTAATGGAGAAGCTACTGATATATTATATAATTCTAATACTGAAACAGATTTAAATTTATTAGTTGATACAACAGGACAACCCTTAAATGAACCTAAAGTAGTAGAACAAATTGAAAAGTTAACTTCAAATCAAATAAAAGATAATCAAGTGATAGTGTTTGATAAGGGTTCTATACTGATGGGAGTTCAAAACAGTATAAGAATAGAAACATCAAGAGAACTTGGTTTTACAGATGGTTCGGTATATTTTAGAGTTTATGGTTTTATAGATTTTGCAGTAGTAAATGAGAAAAATATAACACTAATTGAATATACAGGAGCAACACAAGAAGCTTAGTAAAAAAGCCTTCTAATTTAGTTTAGAGGGCTTTAAAAAGTGAAACGGATATTGAATATTTTTATTTATTTATTTATTTGAATGTCTAAAAATTTGGTGTAGTAACATTCGAGGGGTCAAATTCAGTGCATATAAAGTAGGAAAAATTTAAATTGAATGTCTGATTACCTAAGAAAATAGAGGATTTAATAGTGTTAAAATTGTGAAAGCCTGACCCTTTTTTTTATATCGGGTTATAATATTCGTTAATATTTAGGAGGAAATTATCATGTATTTCAAAGAGCAAAATATGGACAATGAATATACGAAAAAACTTAATGAAATACAGAAATTAAAAAAAAGCTCATTAGAGGACTATATCAGTTTTGTTGATTTTGTTATGAAATGGTATAAGGTTGATACTACTCCTCCCCCCATAAAAAGGGTATAGGGGGGTGATTTCAAATACCGATGTCCCCACATCAATTTTCCTCCGAATGAAAAAATGAAAAGGGAGGGGGGGTTATTTAAAGTAATTTATGAACATTAAAAAATAATAGGAGCTATTAAGATGAATATACAAATTTATGAAAGTCTATGTGGAAATTATATATTTAAAAAGGTTAGTGGGAGTTTTATTATAGATATATTTGATAAAAATGGAATACATATAGGAGCTTTTGGGATGCCCAGTATTAAAACAAATATAATTTATGGAGAAAGGGGAAAATTCATAAGTGCATGTGATGCTTGGTTGGCGAATTTAAAGTAAAAATAATAAAAACTAGAAATAAGCAAAGTTTATAAGTATGTTAGGTGTTTAATGGTTAATAAAATAAAAAACACTAAAACTTTATATTTTAAAGTTTCAAAATAAAAGTTTAGGGGAAGGTTGAAAATACTGGAATATGTTCAACTATTCCCTAAACGTAAATTTTAAGGATAGTTACTTTATCACTTATATTTTTCTATAAATTCAAATAGAGCTTGGCTAATAATGTCCTGT
>NZ_JACVVY010000028.1:0-5934 GCF_020658175.1 Clostridioides sp. ES-W-0018-02
CCTCCTTGAATATTATTTAATTATTCCATTGTGGAATAGTTTAAACATCAACATGAATTTTGTAAACTGAGTCTTTCAGTGGAAATTTTTTATATATTGAACGGTCTGGTGATTTATAAGAAATAGAGTCAAAAGTTAAATATGTGAGAGAAGACAACAAACATAATATTAAAGCTATTATTATGCCTTTTCTGTTTTTGGTAATAAACATATTATGTAATCTTTTTTCAAACCCTTTAATTCTATATAAACCAGTAGAAAATTCATTATGTATATTTGTATTTCTTTCGATTGAGTTTACAACAGTCATAGCATAACTTTGTCTATCTTCAAGACCATAATCCTTTAAAACTGTTTCATCACAGTGCATTTCACAAATATTTTCTACAACTCTATCTAATAGATATACAAGTGGATTGAACCAATAAACACATTTTAAAAATAAGATTAAGTATCTAATATATAAATCTTTGCTTTTATAATGAGTCAATTCATGTCTTAAAATCCAGTTTAATTCTTCTAAAGAATAATCATGTGGAGGTAAAAGAATATATTTTTCAAATAATCCAAAACAAGAAGGATTTGCAACTTCATAAGTGTATTTTAGTTTTATATTTCCTTTTATTTTAAATTCATTTAATAAATCACCATAAAGATTTTTTACTTCTATTTCTTCAATATCATATGATAAATCAACTATTAGGCTTTTAAATTTCAAATATCTTTTAATTATTCTGATAAAAAGTAATAATGCAATAGCACTCCAAATAAATATAATAATATTTTCATTGATTGGAAAGTTATCTATATTTGAATTATCAAGTAAACTTTTAGTGTCTAATTTATTTGTTGTATATGTGTATGTAAAAGGTATAACTAATTTAGCTATAGCAATTAGCCAAATATAATAATTAAGTCTTTTACTAAAACCTTTAAGTAAAGTCAAATTCAAAATTATCAAAATACAAATAATTAAACTGCTTATGATTGTTGAACGAATTAGAGTCTGTAAAATTAAATTAACCATATAATCTACCCATTTTATTTTTTATTTTGCATATCTTTAATAAAGTTTTTAAATGTTTTTATTTCTTCTTTGCTAAATTCTTTTTTACTCATTGATTGAAGTAAGCTTGTTACAGATTCATTATGTATATTTTTTAAAAAATCAAAAGTTTCATATTGTAAGTAGCTTTCCTTGTCAACCAAAACAGTATATGTTGTATACGTTGAATGCTTTTTAGCAGATAAAAAATTTCTTTTTACTAATCTTGATAAGAGTGTAAGTGTTGTGGTCTGCTTCCACTCATGACTCATTATAGAAACTATGTCCTGTGATGTCAATACCTTGTCAGATTGCCAAAATAGCTTCATTATCTTCAATTCAGAAGGTGGTATTTTTTTTAACATAATTAATTCCCCCAGTGCTTTTTTAATTTTACTTTCATTCTATAAAAATAGAGTGCAAGAGTCAAATTAGTATAAACATTTTATTCTACAAGCATAGAATAAAATGTTTAAAAGTTCTCTACATAGGTAGAATACAAGGTTTAAATATTTTTAGTTTATTAAAAAATATATGTATTTGTGATTGAGTAAAAACAAGCATAAAAATAAAAAAAAGTAATATTTACTGACCTACAACTGACAAAATGACTAAAATAAATAATATGAAAGTGTATAAAAATATTGCAATACCTATATTTTATAAAAAAATGGCATAAAATAAAATCTTTTATGTCCTTTTTTACTGACATGTAAAAAAGTCTTGTAAGTATTGAAATTACTAGTTTGCATAGGTTTTGCATGAAGAATTGTCGTTTTGTAAAAAAGGTTACTGAAATTTATAAAAATAATTATTAATTGACATGAATTATCATAAAAAAAGGCATCTATTTCCATGAAAAAAAAATTTTCGTCTGCATGTAAAAATAGCTATAGTAATACGTACAAATGTTCTATATTTATAGAGTTATTTGTATGTAAATTATATTTTAGATAGTATATTTAATAGCTTAATAAACAGGATTTAAAACAAGGGGGGTGTATGTAGGAAATGTAGAACAAGTGTAAGATTTATTTTGTCTTAGTGCTTTCACTTCCACATCATGTAAAAAGCATAGAAATATAACAAGTTAAGTACCCCTTAATATATGACTTATAACTTTAATTTTTTGATTTTACAATTATGTTTTTAAGCTATAAATATAGTATTAATTGTTAGGTTATAATCTAATTTCGTTAAGAGGGGGAGAGGGATGATAGATAGAGTAAATTTGTATAAAAAAATAGAGTTAGATTGTAGTATATTTAGTTTAAAACTAAAGAAGAACTATAGTGAATATGTAGACTATCAAACAGGAGAAATAAAAAAAGAAATTACATCCTATAGTTATTATTTAAATGGAATTAGGTTTTTATATGCAATAAAGTCTAAAAAGATATACTTATATGGTAGGCTGATAATGCTATTGAAAGACTCAAATCATGTATATAACTTAGATGATGTATACCTACAAAGAGAAGAAATAAGAGATAAAGCTAATAGTAAGCTTAAAGAGTTGTTTAATGCTGATGTAGATATATTAGATTTTAATGTTTCTAGTATTGAAGTAAATTTTAATGTTTACAATGTAAATGCAAATTTATATATAGAATTATTTAATCAAGTAATAAAAGACAGGCAAGATAAAAGATATGTGAACTATGTAGACACTAATAAACTTGCTAAAAATACAAGTGTATATATAAAGTCAAAGCATAATTTTAAGAGCAATAGAAATAAAACATATACACTAAATTTTTATAATAAGCTAGACCAATTATACAATCTAAGGGTAAAAGCAAATGAAGCTAGAGGCAATAGAATTAATATATCTGAAAATGATTTAAAACTAGCAGAAAATACTTTAAGATTAGAGGTTAAGTATGGTAAAGACTTTAGAACTTACTTCAATGACATATTTTTATGTAGAGATATAGTTTTAACTAAGTATAAACGTTTCATCTGTAGCACTAGACTAGATTTCTATGATTATTTTGAAACTAAAAAAATAGTACAAGAAACAAATAAATTAAAGACTAATAGTAAAAAGAAGCTATTGCAATACTTAGAACTAAGATATGCTAAAAAGAAAAAGTATAGCAAAGAAGAATTAAAGAAATATTTCAAGATGTTAGAGTTTCTAAACATAGCCCCTGCACTCATTCCTACGATTTACAAAATAAACAAATTACAGAGTCCAATCAAACTGCTAGACAAAAAAATAGAAAATTTAATGGAAAATGCTAGTAAATTCTGATAACTAGAATTATAATTAACTTATATTAAAAAAATTGAATATAAAAAAAGACTACTATCTCTATGAAGTTTGCAGACTTCATATGAGTTAATACCAACTACAACGAATAGTTAAGTAAATAGTAATCTTTTACTATAAGTTACATACTAAATGTTTTGGAAGAACATAGAGTATATAAAATATAGATGTTATCATTCTTGATATACATAAATTATAAGAGATGCAAGTCAAAAAATCAAGATAATAACGATAAAAGATAATTACAAGCTTTGTTCAAGATAGTTGGACAAGGCTTTTTTAATGCAGAGATGCAAAAAGTTTTATAAGGAAGTGTGTTTGACTTAGAGCAAACCGAATGGCTCGACAGAGTACAGGGGTAGCCGACTAAACACTTGGATTGAGTTTCAACACCATATAAATATGTCTGATACCATATTAAAGGGGTGAGAGTGGCGACTAGATGCCACAAACAATAAAAGCTAGGGGTGGCAACACTTAGTGGAAATACTCAAATATACTGTCTATTGTCGGGGTGTTGGTAGACTGTGTTAAATCACGAAGTAGAGTATTTACTTGTATCAGTCCAACGTTGTGTGGTCGTAACACACCAATCCTATTGGGTTTGAATGATATGGAAAGTAACCACGGACAGTAGTTCGTGGGTAACTGCGTCCAATTACAAAGCCTTTAGGTTTGCATTAAAAGAATAAATAATCAATAAGATTTAAAAACATGTATAACAAAATTCTAAATATGACAAGTTCCTTCTGACTTGGCATATTTAGAATGCGTTAGTAACAACTGAAAACCGTAGGTTGAAGGCGTAAGTAACCGTTAGGTTATAATGTTATGTAACATATGTAATTAGTATTTAAAGTAATAACTAGTTAAAACTAGATACTAAACTGGTGTAACAATCGTTTTGGTGAGTTTCGCTAAGGATTATATATTGTTAAAAGATAGAGGAAATTTTATATTAGAAAATATGTGTTTTTGGTGGTCTGATAGTGGTCTAAATGTGTATTTTTGAGTGATTTTATGACCCCAAAAAAATGACCTATAAAATAGATAGTATTTTGATTTTAACCAAAGAGTTTTACTAGGCTTTGCCTAGTTTTCCATGTTCATGAAATAAATGAAATTTATGTAATATGGGGTCAAAAACTCCTTATGCTCTTTTTTAAAAAAATGACTTTACAAAACAAACAAATAAGTGCTTGTAAAAATAAATAAATGTTGAAGTACAAAAATAAAGCTGTAAGGGCTTAGAGAGTCGCACAGAGCCTTAAATATATATTCTGAACTGTAAAGATATGTAATTAAAATATTTATTTTATCTTAACTGAAATGAGATAGGTTTTATGAAAAAACTAAAAAATTATTATTTTATTACATCTAAAATTTGGAAGCTGAATACTTTTAACATGAAAAAAGCTTACTGTATTTAAACAATAAGCTTTTTTATATGTAATGAAATATTATTTTTAAAATTTTAGATTTAGTAAGTTAAATTAGAATGTTTTTAATATATTATTTTTATTAAACTTATTATTAGTGAAATTGCTCCACATAGGTTAATTGCAGTAAAGTAAAAATTATGATTTTTTAAAGTATTAATAGTTAAAATTATGAAACAAAAAATAAGTATTATATGTAAAGGTATAGACATGTTAAGTGATTGATTCATATATACATACTTTAGAAACATGAGTATTAATGCAATTAGAGCTATGCCTAATACAATGTTTATATAATTTTTTAAATTCATAGAATCACTCCTTATTATTATTTAAACATTTTATTATGCTAAATTTCACAGAGTTTTATTAATGAAAAAATAGGCAGCTTAAAAAAGTCACCTTATAACAGGTGACTTAATTTTTATATGTAAATTAATAATTATGATATTATTTATAAATGTGCAACATAAGCTAATCTTTCCCAAGTTCTTGCCCCAACAATACCATCTACACCTAAACCATTACTTGATTGGAAACTTCTGACTCTTGTATATGTTTCATTTCCAAATTGACTATCAACGCCTATAGAATAACCACAGGCTTTAAGTAATATTTGTACTAGATGTACAGGATTACCACTTTCTATTTTATTATATCCTACTAGAGTTGATGTTTTAACAGTATAATTTTTTGCACCAGTTACTTTAAAATATGTACCATAAAAAAATATGTCAAAACCATCTTGACTACCTTTATAATTTTTTAATCCATAGCTTTGCATTTCATCAACTGGTATAAATATTTCAGCTTTAGGTGATGGAGTTATACCCATTTCTTCACATTTAGCCTTATATTCTTCTTTGATTTGTTTTGGAGCATTATCATAAGTAAAGGTATAACCTTCAATATGAATTGTCCATAATGGCTTGTCTGTTTCTGTATAAGTGGAATTTGTTTCAGTATCTGCGAATACAATACCACTTGTTAATGCAAATAAACAACATAGCACTATTAATATTTTTTTAACTTTTTTTAACATAAAAACCCTCCTTGAATATTATTTAATTATTCCATTGTGGAATAGTTTAAACATCAACATGAATTTTGTAAACTGAGTCTTTCAGTGGAAATTTTTTATATATTGAACGGTCTGGTGATTTATAAGAAATAGA
>NZ_JACVVY010000029.1:0-5628 GCF_020658175.1 Clostridioides sp. ES-W-0018-02
CTGAGCCAGGATCAAACTCTCAAATAAAAGTTTATCAGGCTCAGATACTATTGTTATCTAAATATCTGGCTTTATGGTTTGTTTCTTGTTTATAAATTAACCTACTGTTTAATTTTCAAAGTTCTTTATGTTTATGTCCTTTTCTTGAGGACAAGTATTACTATACCAACTTTTTCTTTTAGAGTCAACAACTTTTTTTACTTTTTTTATTTTTAAATTATCACTTTACCTCTCTATTATAATATTATCCACATTATAAACAACTGATTCATATTGTTTTAACTTATTACATTAAATATTATCCACATTATAAACATATTTATCCACATATTACATAATTTATTATTTTTTGAATAAAGATAAATCCATATGTATAATCACTTCTCATTAGTCCATTTATCTATATGATACAATATGTTTACAACTTGAAAACATTGGTTGAAAATGCTTGCTTTAATAGCAGCATTATTTCCTCTCAAAAGCATTAATAATGATATTAGTAGTGATAATAGTACATGAGCATATAATTTTATTAAAGTATTTATCAACCCCTTACTACTTTACTTTGTAAATTTATATATTAACTAAAAACTTTCATAATCAAATTAAATACTTTAGTTTCATAGCCGAGTATCAATTAAACAATTTGTAAAACTTTCTTTTAAAAGAATATAAATCAAAACAAACTAATATATTATAAAACTAAAGCTATAAAAGCTACAATAGTCAGTCTAATATAAATACATTTTATATAATACATAGTTAAAGAAAAACTTTTTACATAAAAATAGACGAAAGTAAATATGTTTTTACATTTACTTTCGTCTATTTATGTTCTATTCTGCTATAGATAAATCATCCTTCATATACTGCTCAATTAAAAATACTTTTTTATACTTTAAGCTCTTCTGAACATCAATTATTCTTTGATTTGATGAACCTCTAAATTTTAAACTTATATCTTTTTTTTCATCTACAAATCTTCCATCTACTAAAACATCAATCTGCTTTAATAGGTTCAAGTTTTTAAAATATGCACTATTTTTTTTATCTAGTAGTTGTTCAAATGTAAATCCTGTATAGGACCATACATCTAAGCCAGTCTTTTTGGCTTCTTTTGCTATTTCTTCTAATGGTTCTGGCTGTAAAAATGGCTCTCCACCTGATAGTGTAATACCTTTTTGTAATTTTAGTGACTTTATCTCATTTATAATTTCTTTTGTATCCATATAAAATCCACCACATAAATTATGTGTTTGAGGATTATGACATCCTTTACAATTATGAACACATCCTTGAGTCCATATTACCATTCTTAACCCTGGTCCATCAACTATACTGTCATGACTTATAGTAGATGACATTCTTATCTTCATAACTTATTCCTCCAAATAAAACTATCTATGTTTTACCCTATCTTTAACTTCCGCTTTTTTGGCATTATTAAATCTATCAACTGTACCAACTAAATATCCTGTTATTCGTCTGATTCTTTCAAATTTAATATCACTTTCGTCTTCATTTCTTCCACATACAGGACATATATTACTTGCTATTACTCCCGAGAAACCACATATAGGATCTCTATCTACAGGATGATTTATACTTCCGTATCCTATGCCCAAATCTTTCATTGCTTTTATGATAGTTTCAAAAGCTTCTAAGTTATCAGATGGATCTCCATCTAGTTCTACATATGTTATATGACCTGCATTAGTAAATTCATGATATGGAGCTTCTATCTCAATTTTGTCATATGCACTTATATTATAATAAACTGGAACATGGAATGAATTAGTATAATACTCTTTATCTGTAATACCTTTAATTTCTCCATATACTTTCTTATCTATTTTAGTAAATCTTCCTGAAAGACCTTCTGCTGGAGTACCCATTAAAGAGAAATTTAATTTATATTTGTCTGTAGCTTCATCCATTTTATGTCTCATATATGACACTATTTTTAGTCCTAATTCTTGAGCTTCCTTGCTTTCTCCATGATGTTTACCTGTAAGAGCAATAAGGCATTCTGCTAAACCTATAAACCCAATAGTCAATGTTCCTTGCTTTATTACTTCTTTTAATGTATCTTCTGGGCCCAAATCATCAGAATCTTTCCATACGCCTTGACCCATTAAAAACGGAAAGTTTTTCATTTTTTTATTTCCTTGAACTTCAAGACGCTCTAATAATTGTTCTATAATTAAGTCTATTTTCTCATCTAGTTCTTTAAAAAATTCATCTAAATTAGTTTTCTCATTTTTTATAATTCCATGCTTTATACCTAATCTTGGAAGATTGACAGTAGTAAAAGATATATTTCCTCTGCCACTAACTGTTTCTGGCCCACATACATTACTAAGTACTCTTGTTCTACAACCCATATATGTAGCTTCTGTATCTGGATCTCCTGCTTTATAATATTTAGCATTAAAAGGAGCATCTAAAAAGCTAAAGTTAGGAAATAATCTTTTAGCTGATACCCTGCATGATAACTTAAATAAATCATAATTAGGATCTTCAGGATTTAAATTTACACCTTCTTTAACTTTAAATATCAATATTGGGAAAATTGGGGTCTCTCCATTACCTAAACCTCTTTCTTGTGATAATAATAGATTCTTAGTTACCATTCTTCCTTCTTCTGAAATATCTGTTCCAAAATTTACACTTGAAAATGGTACTTGTGCACCTGCTCTAGAATGCATTGTATTTAAGTTATGTATAAATGCTTCCATAGATTGATATGTTTTTTTATCAGTTTCTTTATATGACTCTTCAAATGCAAAGTTTTGCATGTTCTTTATAAGTTCTTCATCAATATTAAACATTTCTTTTAGTTTTTCTTTTTCAGAGTTTAAATACAATTCATCTTTTTTAAGACCAACTTTTTTATTTGTTTCTTTCTCTGTTCTATATACTATGTCCTTTATTGCTTCATTATTTTCAATTCCTTTAAATAATTTTAATGCTTTAGCTAAGTTTCCTATGTAGAATTTTTTAAATGTCTTATACACACCTTCAGACAAACCATAATCGAAAAATGGTATGCTTTGACCTCCATGTTGATCATTTTGATTACTTTGTATCGCAATTGCGGCTAGAGCTCCATAACTCATTATATCTTGTGGTTCTCTTAAGAAACCATGACCAGTTGAAAAACCATCCTCAAATAGTTTTTTAACATCTATCTGGCAACAAGTTAATGTCCCCATATTTAAAAAGTCCATGTCATGTATATGTATATCTCCATTATCATGTGCGAAAGAATGTTCTGGCTTTAATATATGAGTCTTGCAAAATTCTTTGGATACAGTACTTCCATATTGTAACATTGTTCCCATAGCTGTATTACCATTGATATTTGCATTTTCTCTTTTTATATCAGCATCTTCTGCATCCTCAAAGGTAATTTCTTCTATTGCCTTCATTAATCGTGTTTTTGAATTTCTTATTCTACTTCTTTCAGTTCTATATACTATGTACTCTTCACTAGTTTTTGCATGACCTGTTTCTATAAGAACCTTAACTACAGAATTTTGTATGTCTTCAACACTTGGAACTGATTCAGAATATTTATGATTTATCAACTTTATTACTTCCTGAGTTAGTTGCTCAGATAACTTATAATCAGGTACAATACCTTCTCTTTCTGCAACATTTGTTGCTGCTAAAAATATAGCCCTTGTTATTCTATCTTCATTAAATGGAATCACTCTTCCATCTCTCTTTTTTACAAACTCAACCAATTAAAAAAACCCCCTATTACTATATATTGTATTTTATTAATCTACATACCACTATATGTAGTATATTAAGTCTAAAAAAATCCCCTTCAACTAAGTTAAAGGGATTATCTTAATAATTACTATATTAAGATTACCAAATTTGTACATAATAGTCAAACTAACGCAAATCATTGCAAATACTATGTAGATATTTTGAACATCAGCGTTTGTAACAACTTTGGAAGTCAAAACTTTTTTCTCTTTTTTTTACACTAATTTTAGGCAAAAAATACTCATTTTCATATGTATTAATGTATATATCTACAAATTTCCTTATGTACATTTTTCAAATTTGTCGTATAATATAAATAATAATTTAAAAGGGGGCATTTTATGTTATCAAAAAGACTAAACTTTATAACTCCATCCTATACAATAGGTATTAGTTCAAAAGTTAAAGAAATGGAAAGTGACGGAATTAAAGTAATCAACCTTAGTATAGGAGAACCTGATTTTAATGTACCTAATGTTGCAAAATCTTACGGAATTGACTCTTTAAATAAAGATTGTACTAAATATGATTTAGTTCCTGGATTGAAAATACTTAGAGAAGAAATCTGTAAAAAACTTATTGAAGAAAATAACTGTAAATATTCAATAGATGAAATAGTTATATCAAGTGGAGCTAAAAATTCTATAACAAACACTTTACTAGCGTTAACAGATGAGGGAGATGAAGTGTTATTGCCAAAACCATATTGGGTTAGTTACCCTGAAATGGTTAAATTAGTTAATGCTGTTCCAATTTTTATTGATACCAGAAAAGAAAATGGATTCAAATTAACAAAAGAAGAACTTGAAAAATCTATAACAAGCAAAACAAAGATTCTTGTAATAAATAATCCTTCAAATCCTACTGGTAGTGTCTATACAAGAGATGAGCTAATTGAAATCGTAAAAGTGTGTATACAGAACAAAATATATATTTTGGCAGATGAAATATATGAAAAAATATGTTACACTGGAAATTTCACATCAGTTGCTTCATTAAGCGAAGAAGCAAAAGATATAACTATAACTATAAATGGTTTTTCTAAATCAGCTGCTATGACTGGATTAAGATTAGGCTATACTGCTTCTAATAAAACCATAGCTAAAGCAATGAGTTCCATACAAGGACATCTTATATCACATCCAAGCTTAACATCACAATACATAGCATATGGAGCCTTAAAAGATTGTTCAACTGATATAGATGATATGGTGGAAACATATAAATCTAGAAGAGATTTAATCACATCTAAATTAGATTCTATCGAAAATGTAGATTACGTAAATCCAGATGGTGCGTTTTATGCTTTTATAGACCTTTCTAAGATAGCTGAAAACTTTAAATATAAAGATAGTTTTTCTATAGAATTTTGTAATCAGTTTTTAGAAGAATACAATGTAGCAGTTGTTCCTGGCATAGCATTTGGTATGGATAAATATATTCGTATATCTTATGCTTGTAATGAGAATACTTTCTTGGCTGGATTAGATAAATTAAAAGAATTTGTATCTAAGATAATGGCATAATAATTTTAATCAAACAATTTTTAAATATAAGATATTAGATGATAAATTAATAGATTGTGTATCTATATAATATATTTAACATCGTAATTAAAAACTTAAATAAAATAAAAACCTATTGATTTTCATACCAATAGGTTTTTATTTTATTTGTTATATTAAGCTAGAATTTTATTTTAAATTTTAACTCAATATAACAAATAAAAAAATTACGTGGCTACGTCCTACTCTCCCAGGCAGTTTCCCACCAAGTACCATCAGCGCTAGAGAGCTTAACTTCTGTGTTCGGAATGGGAACAGGTGTATCCTCTCTGCTATTGTAACC
>NZ_JACVVY010000030.1:0-4378 GCF_020658175.1 Clostridioides sp. ES-W-0018-02
TATAGAAACAACCACTCTTAGCACTTTCGATTTATAATTCCTTACTATAACAAATTATACCATAATTTAACAATTAATAAAATATTTTAGCCCATTATTAATGATGGGCTTTTTTAATGTAAAGAAGGTGATAAAATATGCATTTTAATGTGAATCTCAAACAAATCCAAAGAGAGTATAATATAACCCTCCATAAAGTTAACAAAGAAATTCTAGGTGAAATTCCAATAGAATTTATAGATAGTTTAACTCGTAGCATTGATGGTACAGATGAAATTCAATTTACCATACCAAAATTTATAACAAATCGCTTTTCATTCCAAAAAATAATAAATCCATTGTATTATGAAGTAAGTAACGAACGGTTTATATGTGTAGATAATAAAGAGTATTTTGTAATAAAAGAAATAAAAGAAGATGGATATAAAAATAAAGTTATTAGAGCAACATCCGCAGAAGTTAAACTGGGTAAGATAAATTTAAACATTGAAGATATGGGACTACAGCTATTTACAGAAGATAAGGACGCTGGAATAATAAGTCTCAATGATTATATGAAAGAAGAAACTGGATGGACTTTAGGCAATGTAGATGATTCAATAGGTTATGAAACTACTGAGACAGGAGAAAAAAGAGAAAAGGTAAGGTGGCAAGAAAGTGTAGATAGTAATTGGCATGATTTTTTAATTAATGATATTAAAGAGGAATTTGGATGTGTAGTTCAGTTTGATACATATAACAAAAAAGTACATTTATATGATGTGGATAGCTTTGGAGACAATATAGAATTAGTATTATCTTATGATAACTATATAAAATCACATGAAAAGACTAGAAATTCAGATGAAATAGTCACTAGAATGACTTTAGTTGGAAATGAAGAAATGGACATCATTGGAGCTACTGTAACAGGATATAAATATATTGAAAACTACTCTTATTTTTTAGAAAATGGTGAGATGAGTAAAGACTTAGTTACTGCAATACTTAAGTATAATGAGATGATTAAGTTAAGAGAAGTTGAGTGGTTAAAATTAATAGATGAAAAGAATAAAAAGAAAAAAGAATTAAGGGACAATAAAAATAAACTCCAAGTAATCTACTCTACCATCAATGCACTATATAGTATTAAAAAGACATATGAGACAAATAAAGATACTATTAATGCTGCCAAAGTAGCAGCAGATATAACTAAGAATAATGATGAAAAAGTAATACTTGAAGTAACTATAAAAAATTTAGAACAACAAGTATTAGAATTAGAAGATAGTATAAAGCAAATAAACATATTGTGTAAGAGAGAAACCGCAACTAATGAAAATGGACAATTAATTTTTAATGAAATATTACTAGAAGAATTAAAAGAATTTATTTATTGTGATACTTATACAAATGATTCATTTTTGGAGGTTGAAGACTTAATTAAAACAGGTGAAAGAGAGTTAGAACTTAAATGTAGGCCAACTATTGATTGGACAATAGACTCTGTTAATTTTTTAAGTAGAATTATTAATATGGAGTTTAGACAACATTGGAATGGATCATTAAGTGTAGGAGACATAATTATATTTTATGATAGAAATGAAAATACTGAAGATATAATATATTTTGTTGGATATACACAAAACTTTAAAGATGGAAGTTTAAATTTGGATTTATCTAATAAGAAATTAAAGGAAGATAATACAAGAACTATTTCTGATTATTTAACTAAATCAAAACATACTATGGATTCAGTTAATAAGAAAAAGTACTTACTCAATAGACAAAAATTCAATAGAATGAATGTTCCAGAAAGTGTGGTGTCTTAATGGCAATATATGATAATAGTTATACACTAAGTTATATAAGAATAACAGGGTGTATAGTGACTTATAATGAAGAAGTTTATACTGTACAGGATGAATCAACAAATAGAAAGTATATATACTGGAATGTAGATAATCCTTATAAGCTTGAAACTTCTAACTTGATGTTGGATAGAAGTAATAAAAGGTTTTTAATAGTTATAAATGATAATGGAATCCATACTGAAGTACCTAATGATAGTGATATATTTAGTATAAGCTATGATGGAGATGCAAAGAAAAATATACAAAAAGATATCTATGCTTTATATGAGACAGATAAAGAATTTGGAGATAGATTTATAATTGTAGAAAAAGATATAGATGGAATACACCAAACAGTTGGGGCTATACAGGAAGATGCTAAAAACATAAAAGAAAATATCTCAGTTATAGACCAAAAAGCAGATAATATAAATATATTTGTAAAGGAAGTAACTAAAAATTTTAATGATTCTAGTGAACTTACTAAGTTAAGAGAAGATACAAATAAACTTATAATTAAACTTAACTCTGATTTAGGATTATTTAATTCTAATATCAATGAATATTTTAAAGATGATGAAGTCACAGATATTGAAAAAGCTCAAATAGAGACTGAAATAAACTTATTGAATACAGATAAAACAAGTTTATATACTCAAATACAAAAAATAATTGATAGATGCCAATCAAATAGTGATAGTACAAGTATTGCTGCAATTAATACTTCTAAAACAGCTTTAGACAATACACATAATAATCTTAAAACAATAATTAATTCAGTTATATCTGATAATATAATCACTCCTTCAGATGTAATTCTAGTTACAAATGGATTCGCAAAGTATAATTTAAAGGTTAATGAACTAAAAAATACTCTTGATGGTGTATTTCTTAAAGGTATGGGTGGAAGTGTTTCAGAGGAATTTTCTCAAATAAATGCTACAGCTAAAGAAATAAAACTAGAAGTAGCGAAAGTGGATGGTGCAACTAAAACAAATGCTGCTCAAATTAAATTAACTAAAGATGATATAACAATGATGGTCACTAGAAATGGTAGTGGCTCAATTGTAGGGATTAAACCTGATAAAATTCAATTTGGATTTAATGATATATCCGATTATGTTGTTATAAGTAGGTCTGGTTTAACTGTTAACCAAGGAGCTGTCGCATGTGATATATTAACCACTCCATCTGGTCATGAACCAATAATCCGATTATTTGGAAGCAGTCGGTCTGGATTTGCAATAGATGCAAGACAGTCTGATGGTTCTAGTCAAGCATCAGCAATAAGACTTAAATATGATAGTAATAATTATTTTTGGGTAGGATATGATACGGCTGAAATATATGTTGACGGAGAAGAACATTTTATAGTTGAGAAAGATGATACGTTTATAAGATGTGGAGGGGCTACATTTGCTTTTACAAATGGAGAAAGATTATCAGATACAGGTTATTCATTCTATCCAGAACGTTCTGTAACCGACCTTGGATGCAACCAATATAAATGGAGACATATATACTCTCGTTCGACTCTTAGTGAATCTGATAAAAAATTTAAAGAGAATATAGTTTACATAAAAGACATCAAGAATAGGTCTCGTTCAAGTGTAATTCCAACTCCATTCTTAGATTTTATAAGAGACGAATTTAAACCTGCAACATTTGATTATATAGCGGAAAGAGATAGAGCCCTCGCAGATAGTCAAATAGGTTTTATTGCCAATGATTTTAAAGATAGCTATGTTGGAAAAACATTTCTATATGATTTTGGAGAAGAAAATGGATTAATGTTTAGTCCATCTGGTTATACAACAGTTGTAGCTACCGCACTTCAAGAGGATATACAAAAAAGAGAAGAATTAGAAATGATAGTTAGTGAATTATATGAGAAAGTTAATAAATTAGGAGGGAAATAAAATGGAAGTAAATATACAAAATGCATATACAATAGCGATAGAAGAAATAAAGAATTTACATAGTGAGCTTATATTACATAAAGCACTTAATATGCAACAACAAGAAGAAATAAATAATCTTAAAAAAGAGTTAGAAGAAGCAAAACAAAATAAAGAACAGTAGGATGTGATACTTTTGAAAAATTATGAAATAAAGAATCATACTATAGAAGTCGATTTTAGTAATTATAGGATAAACAAAAGATTACTAGACTATTTTATTTACAATGAAAATGATGTTAAAACAGCTTATATTGAAGCAATACTAAAAAATAAAGATGAAATAATAGATTTATCTGAATATGATAGAGTTTTAGTTAGCATCACAAAAAGTGACGGATTTAAAGTCAATGGTGAATGTGAAGTTGTAGATGCAGAAAATGGTGTTGTAGAAATAGAACTTAGTAGACAAGCATTATCTAGTGTTGGTATAAATACATTTCAATTATCTCTTGTAAAAGATGGTACCCTACTTAATACCAGCAACCTTTATTATAGAGTCGAAGAAGGTATGATAAATGATGATGACATTACTTCGACTGATGAGTATGGAGTCTTATTAGTCTTAATATCTCAAGCTGAGGAAAT
>NZ_JACVVY010000031.1:0-4129 GCF_020658175.1 Clostridioides sp. ES-W-0018-02
AGGTAGCTGAAAAAAATTACATTAAAAAAGTATCTTAAATTTTTCTTATATAGTGATGTTACTGACATACAACTGACAAGATAGGTTTAAAATCGTACATGGTAGGGGTATGAAGCTATTGAAATTGCTAGTAGGTAGCAAACTATGGCATACAATACTTACTTTTATGCCAAAACTACTGACAACATAAAAAGACCTCTAAACGTTGTAAATGCTAATGTTCAGAGGTTTTATATTTAAAATTAAGTTTTATCTATTTAATATCTATTTTCTATTTTATTTTGAAACATTTTTAAGTCTTTCATTGATTTCTTTGAAGCTTTTACAATATCAACTATAAATCTTGTCTCATACTCATTACAATCCTTTAAGATTTCATTTAGCTCATTCTCAAAAATAATTTTAGAGTTTAATATTGCATCACATAATAGCTCATCGATTGTTACATAAAGTACATTGGCGATAGAAATCAATGTAGGTAAACTTACACTAGAATTTCCAGTTTCGATATTGCTCATGTGCTGAGTCGTTATATTTACTCTATTTGCAACTGCTTCTTGTGTTAATCTCTTTTTTATCCTAGCTATTTTAATTCTTTGACCTATCAATTTAAAATCAAGTTCGTTAGATTCTTTCATAAATATGTACTTCCCTTTCATATTATTCTATTACATTGTATCCTTTCAAAAGTTGTAATATAATAGATTAAAAAACTGATTTCAAATAAAAACTATATTACTATAATAAATGACATAATATCTTGTAAAAAATATATATAATTATTATTTGATAAAAATATGTAATCTATACATGAAAGGAATATAAAGCATGCAAAAGATACCACAGGCTGAATTAAAAGTTATGAAGTTTATTTGGGCTAAAAATGATATAGTAACATCAAAAGAACTAATTGAAGAGATGGAGACTAGTTGTAACTGGAAAGCAACAACTACATTAACTCTGCTTTCAAGACTAGTCAATAAGCGTTTCTTAGCGTCTCAGCGAATAAAAAGAATAAAACATTATATAATACTTATTACGAATAAAGAGTATAAAGTATTTGCAACGAAAAGATTTTTAGAAGAGATACATTCTAACTCTATAGAAAGTCTAATTGATGCTTTAATAGATATATCTGAAAAAAAGTAGCAACTTAATAAGTTTTAATATTGTTCATTCATTCTACAACCATAAAATTAAAATTGTTATTTTATATGAAGTAGCATAAAAAACACATCCATTTCCACATCAAGAAAAAATTTTTGTCTGTATGTAAAAATAGACATAGTAATGCGTACAAACGTTCTATATTTATAGAGTTATTTGTATGTAAATTATGTTTAAGATACTATATGTAATAGCTATAGGGGGGTGTATATGGTATATGTAAGGATAGAGAAAGTTTTATTTTGTTATAGTCCTTCCATTTCCATAACACAAAAAGTCTTAAAATTACAGGGTTAAACTACCCCTTAATTAATGGTGTTATAAAGTTTATTTTTTTGTTTTGCAATCATGTTTTTAGTCTGTAAATATAGTATTAATGATTGTATCAGATGATGATTTCGTAAGGGGTGTGGGGTATGATAGATAGAGTTAACTTATATAAAAATGTAAAGCTAGATACAAGTAAGTTTAGTTTAAAGCTTAAAAAGAACTACAATGAATATATAGATTTCAAGACAGGAGAAGTAATTGAATATATTTCATCTTATATACTTGCTTGGAATGGAGTAAGATTTCTATATGCAGTAAATTCAGAGAGAATATATGTAACTGGTAGGCTTGTAATGCTACTCAAACAAGGTAATCATGTACATAACATAGATGATTTGTATAGTTACAGAGAAGAAATAAGACAAAAGATAAATAATAAGCTTAAAGAGTTATTTAACATAGAGTTAGACATATTAGAGTTTACAGTTGCAAGCATGGAGGTAACATTTAATATTTATAATGTAAACGCAGATTTATATTTGAGGCTATTTAATCAAATTATAAAAGATAAAGCTGATAATAGATATATTAACTACGTCGATCGAAATAACATAGATACAAATACAAGTGTTTACATAAAGTCTAAGCATAATTATAAGAGTAACATAAATAAAACATATACTATTAATTTTTACAATAAACTGGAGCAACTGAAAACATTAAAAAGTAAAGTAGATATGTATAAGAGTAGTATAAATATAAACCAACTTGACTTGGCTCTTGCGACTAACACTTTAAGATTAGAAGTTAAATGTGCTGGTTACGAACTCAAAAAATATGGAAGGACATTTAAAACATACTTTGATGATATATACATATGTAGAGATATAGTTTTAACTAAGTATAAACGTTTCATCTGCAATACTAGACTAGATTTCTATGATTATTTTGAAACTAAAAAAATAGTAAAAGAAACAAATAAGTTGAAAAAAAATAGTAAAAAGAAGCTATTGCAATACTTAGAACTAAGATATGCTAAAAAGAAAAAGTATAGCAAAGAAGAATTAAAGAAATATTTCAAGATGTTAGAAGCTTTAAATGTAGCCCCTGCACTCATTCCTACTTTTCACAAAACAAACAAACTACAAAGTCCAGTAAAACTTTTAGATCAAAAAATAGAGCAAATTATGGAAAAATACTAGTAAATTTTAATGACTAGAATTATAATTAACTTATATTAAAAAATTGAATATAAAAAAGACTACTATTCCCTTTAATGTTTGGAAGACATTAATTGGGATTAATACCAACTATCTCGAACATAGTAAGTAACTAGTAATCTTTTAACTATAATCTATATACTAGATGTTTTGACAGAACATAGAGTACATAAAATATAGTTGCTATCTCTTTTAGATATACATAAATTATAAAAGATGAAGAGAAAAAAATCAAGGAGATAGCGATAAAAGATAAAATTTACAGACTTGTTCAGATGGTTGGACAAGTCTTTTTGAGTGTAGAAATACACAAAAGTTTTATAAGGAAGTGTGTTTGACTTAGTGCAAACCGAATGGCTCGACAGAGTACAGGGGTAGCCGACTAAACACTTGGTATTAGCCAACTGCATATACATATATCTAGTACTATATGGAAGGGCAGAAAGTAGTGACTCGATACTACAATAAATAAAAGCGAGGGAGGAGTTTCTTTGTGGAGCATCTATATATCTTACTATGGGGGAAACGATAGAGAGCATTAAGTTGCAAAAGAATAGATGTTATAACTGTACTAGTCCTATAAAATGCCGATATACTGGGCAAGGGAAGTTTATCCTACACTTGTTTGTAGGGTAACTATGTCCAATTTTAGCCTCTACCTAGGCAGCTTAGTCAAGTTATTTGGATAAAGAAAGTTTCTGCATTTTAAAGAAGCTTCTTGGACATAGTTATATATACTTACTTAGTTTTAGTTACAGAATAGTTTTATTATGCTTGATACTGTTAAAGCTGATTGAAGTATTAAACAAAAAATATCTACATATAGTTGTCTTTTATACTCTTTTCTGTAAGGACATCTTTTACATTTCTTATCTTTAGTATTCATTTTGATAGTCTCCTTTCATAGTATTTATATAGCATTTAATATATTAGTTATTAAAATATTAAAGATATATATATATACATACATATCTTTATATATCTCTCTATATCTCTGTACATATTTCTATATATCTTTTATTACTTATTAAATACATATATATAATTCTTGTATTATAGATATATATTTAATAAGTAATAACTAATATTTGTACTATATATAAATAACGTTTAGTATATCTTTTAGTACTCTTATATATATATAAAAATATATGTATCAAATTGTTTCGGAACATTAGAAAAAAATATATATACTAATAAATTGTTTAAAATGAATACTAAACTCATGTAATTAGATTTTTGTGTATTGAGTATTGATAAGGTTGTGAATTTAAAATATGAGTTGTAGTATTGAAATAAATTTAGAATAGCTTAGAAAGGCTTGTATGAGTTCTAGTAAAAAAGTAGGTAGCTGAAAAAAATTACATTAAAAAAGTATCTTAAATTTTTCTTATATAGTGATGTTACTGACATACAACTGACAAGATAGGTTTAAAATCGTACATGGTAGGGGTATGAAGCTATTGAAATTG
>NZ_JACVVY010000032.1:0-3677 GCF_020658175.1 Clostridioides sp. ES-W-0018-02
ATGGTACCCTACTTAATACCAGCAACCTTTATTATAGAGTCGAAGAAGGTATGATAAATGATGATGACATTACTTCGACTGATGAGTATGGAGTCTTATTAGTCTTAATATCTCAAGCTGAGGAAATTATAAAGAACAATAAAGAATTGACTAAAAGAGTTGAACAACTTGAAATAACTATTCTTGGAAATGAAGAAGTTAGAGATAAAGCAGAGCAGATTAGAATTTATAATGAAGACTTAAGAAATATACAAGAAGACGATAGAGAGTTTAATGAATTAACACGTCAAAATCAAGAAGAAAATCGTGAAGAATCTATTCAAAACATGCAAATCCAAGTTGATGATAAATTAACTGATTGCCAATTACAACTCGATGAAATGATAGATGCCAAGTCTGAAGAAATAGATAATATAGTTGATGATAAAATGCTTGATGTACAAGCTCAGACAGATAAAAAATTTCAAGACTTAGATACTAGAACAGAAAATACTTTTAATTATTATGATAAAACATTTGAAGATAAACTTACAGATAATCAAGAGCAGATTGATTATAAGCTTGATGAAGTAAATCAATCTATATCTAATATAGAAGATTGTATTGATGAAAGTACTACAAAATTAGATAACAAAATAAAAGAAGTAGATGACAAAATAGTTGAAGTTGATACTGCTAAAACAGATATGACAACTACTGTGAGCAATAAGATTACTGAAATTGAGGATAGATTTGGAGAACTTGAAAGCCTTGATGCTAGAGGCGAATTAATGCAAGCAAGAGAAACAGTTGATGGGACTGTAAAGGATACTCTGAAAGGCAGATTGACTTATGATTTTGAAAAGGTTAATGAGAAAATAGCAGAGATGACTTCGGCAGCAACAAATGTAGCCTTTAGTAAATCTTATATTTCTTCTGATTGGGTTGCTGATGGAGAATACTTTAAACTTACAGTTAATCATAATCTTGTTACAGAGAATATATTTGTAGCGATACTAGATGAAGCAACTAAGAAAAGTATGACTAATTCTTATACTGTAGTTGATTCTAATACAATAGAAATTTTTAATGAAAGTAATATAGATGTAAAAGTGACTGTTGTAAATGGTAATACAAATAAAGAAGTTATAACAGCTACAATAAACGATAATATAACAACACTAGATAGTACTTATTCCAGTGTTAAAATTGATGCAAAAATAGGTGTAAACGAATTAAGCACAAATGCTAAAAACCTAACAGATGCAGTTAATGAACTTTTTCAATCTGTCAGTAATGGAAAGGAATTAATCGCTACTGCTATTACTGACAAAAAAGTACCAACTAATAGTAGTGATACATTTCAAACTATGGCAAGTAATATTAGTAGTATAAAACAAATGCCAGATATGCCTGATGATGTTGAAGAAGTTTGGCGGTTTGCAGGTCATACATTATATATAAAGTCATTATGTATAGATTCACAAGATAATATTTATAGTGGTAGCAGTGATAATACTATTAGAAAAATCTCGAGTTATGGTGTAGAGATTTGGAAGTTTGCAGGTCATGCAAGTAGTGTTTATTCAGTATGTATAGATTCGAGTGGTAATATAATAAGTGGGAGTGCAGATACTACAGTAAGGAAGATATCTTCTCAAGGTACTGAAATATGGCGATATGGTGGAAATAGTACTGCTGTAAGTGCGGTATGTATAGATTTAGAAAATAATGTCTATAGTGGGACTAATGGAGGTGTGCTAACAAAAATAACTTCTGGAGGAACTCAAATTTGGAGTGTAAAACGACATGTAAGAGATATAACTTCTCTATGCGTAGATTCTCAAAATAATATAATTAGTGCTAGTTTAGATGCCGAAGTAACAAAGACATCAAGTAAAGGCGTTAAAATTTGGATATTTAGAGCATCTGATAGAGCAAATATAATATCTCTATCAGTAGACTCTGAAGATAACTTTATAAGTGGACATAACAATGGAGTAATAACAAAGATATCTTCTCAAGGTACTGAAATATGGAAATTTACAGGTCATACTGACTTTGTAAATTCGCTATGTGTAGATTCTCAAAATAATATAATTAGTGGTAGTCGTGATAAAACATTAAAAAAAATATCTCCTCAAGGAAAGGAGATATGGAAATTTACAGACCATACTGCTATTGTAGATTGTATAAATATAGATTCTCAAAATAATATAGTGAGTGGTGCACAAGATAATATAATAAGAAAATTTCAGCAGAATTTAGGTATTTTAATCGCAAAAGACAATCAAAGTGAAATACACAAAGTAACTAAATTAGATACTATTGTGAAAGAGGTTTTACCTGCTCCTATTGAAGTATGGAGATTTAATACAAATAGCAATGTCTGTTCTATATGCTTGGATTTAGATAATAATATCATAATAGGAAATGCTAGCAATCGTGTAAAAAAAATATCACAAGACAAGATAGAATTGTGGGAATATACAGGTTATGATAATTGGGTTAGAAGTGTATGTATAGATTCACATAATAATATAATAACTGGCAGCGATGATAAAACAGTAAGAAAAATATCTCCTGATGGTAATGAAATTTGGAAATTTAATGGGCATACAGCTTATGTACCTTCAGTTGTAGTAGATTCTAAAGATAATATTTATAGTACAGGTAATCAAACGAAAAAAATATCTCCTGATGGTAATGAAATTTGGAATTATAATAATCCAAATTATATGCGTTCAGTTGTTGTAGATTTTAAAGATAATATTACAATATGTGGTAATGACCGTTCAATAACAAGATTAAACTCTGAAGGAGTTCTTGTATGGAAAAAGTATTATTCTAATTTAATGTATTCAGTTGCAATAGATTCTAAAAGTAATATTGTAAGTGGAAGTTACGACAACATAATAAGAAAAATATCTTCAATTGGAGATGATATATGGACGTTCTTAGGTCATACGGGAGTGATAAACCATGTACATATAGATTCAGAAGATAATATTTATAGTGGAAGTGACGATAAAACTGTAAAAAAATTATCCCACAATGGTACTGAAATATGGAGTTTTAGTGATAGTATAAACAATGTATATACAATATGTACCAATTCTAAGTACCTTTATATAGGAGAGTTTGGCCAAAAAGTGGTTAAATTACAAAACACACATATAGTACAAAAAGTAGCTTATTATAATTAAAAATTAGGAGGAACTAAAATGCAAAAATATTTAACAGGATTAGAACACAAAGAAGGAAATATATATAAGGTAAATTTAATACACAATATGCCTTTTGACAAAGTATATGGTCTAAATAAATCAGTACAAGAATTAGAATTAAATGGGGTATTAGTTGACGAAGTTGTAGAATCAGAGCAAAGAGAAGGTTTTGCATCTATTATGTATGTAGATAAGGCAACAAAAGAGATTACATATGAGTATGTGGAAATACCTTTAACACCTGAACAAGAAGTATTAAAAAAGATTAAAGAATTAGAACAGGAAAATGCAAATATAAATTACAGCTTAATGATGGGAGGATTAATATAATGTTAAATTACGATAAAATAAAATATTATTATGATAATAAAATGTGGACTAAAGAAATGGTTAAAAATTCAGTAGGTAAGAATAAAATAACTGAAGTAGAATATAGAGAAATAACAGGTGAGGACTATATAGGATAGTTCT
>NZ_JACVVY010000033.1:0-2546 GCF_020658175.1 Clostridioides sp. ES-W-0018-02
AGAAGGTAATAGTCCTGTATGTCAAACGAGAAAACTTCAGATATGATCCAGAGTACCACGGGACACGTGAAACCCTGTGGGAAGCAGGAGGGACCACCCTCCAAGGCTAAATACTACCTAGTGACCGATAGCGTATAGTACCGTGAGGGAAAGGTGAAAAGAACCCCGGGAGGGGAGTGAAATAGAACCTGAAACCCTGCACTTACAAGCTGTGGAAGCACATTTCTTGTGTGACCGCGTACTTTTTGTAGAACGGGCCAACGAGTTACGTTAAGTAGCAAGGTTAAGCACTTAAGGTGTGGAGCCGTAGCGAAAGCGAGTTTTAACTGAGCGTTCAGTTACTTGACGTAGACCCGAAACCGGGCGACCTACCCATGAGCAGGATGAAGCGAAAGTAAAATTTCGTGGAGGTCCGAACCCACGAGCGTTGAAAAGCTCGGGGATGACTTGTGGGTAGCGGTGAAATTCCAATCGAGCCCGGAGATAGCTGGTTCTCCCCGAAATAGCTTTAGGGCTAGCCTCAAGGTGAGAGATACGGAGGTAGAGCACTGAATGTCCTAGGGGGTATTGCACCTACCGAAGACTATCAAACTCCGAATGCCGTCATCTTATACTTGGGAGTCAGACTGTGGGTGATAAGATTCATAGTCGAAAGGGCAACAGCCCAGATCGTCAGCTAAGGTCCCTAAATGTAAGTTAAGTGGTAAAGGATGTGGGATTGCACAGACAACCAGGATGTTGGCTTAGAAGCAGCCACTCATTCAAAGAGTGCGTAATAGCTCACTGGTCGAGTGATCCTGCGCCGAAGATTTCCGGGGCTAAAACTTACTACCGAAGCTACGGCATCAGTAATGATGGGTAGGGGAGCTTCCCATACGGGTTGAAGCATGACCGTAAGGACATGTGGACAGTATGGGAGTGAGAATGTTGGCATGAGTAGCGAGATGTGGGTGAGAATCCCACAGGCCGTAAACCCAAGGTTTCCAGGGGAAGGTTCGTCCGCCCTGGGTTAGTCGGGACCTAAGCTGAGGCCGAAAGGCGTAGGTGATGGACAACAGGTTGATATTCCTGTACTACCGATAACCGTTTGAGAGATGGGATGACACAGTAGGATAAGCTAAGCACACTGTTGGTTATGTGTGCCCAAGCATTGAGGCAGTCAGAGTAGGTAAATCCGCTTTGATAATGCTGGGATGTGATGGGGAGCGAAATTTAGTAGCGAAGTAGCTGATTTCACACTGTCAAGAAAAGTCTCTATCGAGGTTAAAGGTACCCGTACCGCAAACCGACACAGGTGGGTGAGGAGAGTATCCTAAGGCCCGCGAGAGAACTGTTGTTAAGGAACTCGGCAAAATGACCCCGTAACTTAGGGATAAGGGGTGCCACCATACGGTGGCCGCAGAGAATAGGCCCAAGCGACTGTTTACCAAAAACATAGGTTTCTGCTAAGTCGCAAGACGATGTATAGGAGCTGACGCCTGCCCGGTGCTGGAAGGTTAAGGGGATCTGTTAGAGTAATCGAAGCAGTGAACTTAAGCCCCAGTAAACGGCGGCCGTAACTATAACGGTCCTAAGGTAGCGAAATTCCTTGTCGGGTAAGTTCCGACCCGCACGAAAGGCGTAACGATTTGGGCACTGTCTCAACAACAGACTCGGTGAAATTGTAATTCCGGTGAAGATGCCGGATACCTGCGACAGGACGGAAAGACCCCATGGAGCTTTACTGTAGCTTGACATTGGGTCTTGGTACTACATGTACAGGATAGGTGGGAGGCTTTGAAACCAGGACGCCAGTTTTGGCGGAGCCATCCTTGGGATACCACCCTTGTAGTACTGGGACTCTAACCATAGGCCATGAATCTGGTCTTGGGACACTGTCAGGTGGGCAGTTTGACTGGGGCGGTCGCCTCCCAAAAGGTAACGGAGGCGCTCAAAGGTTCTCTCAGTACGGTCGGAAATCGTACGTAGAGTGTAAAGGCAAAAGAGAGCTTGATTGCAAGACATACAGGTCGAGCAAGGATGAAAATCGGACTTAGTGATCCGGTGGTTCTGCGTGGAAGGGCCATCGCTCAACGGATAAAAGCTACCCTGGGGATAACAGGCTTATCTCCCCCAAGAGTCCACATCGACGGGGAGGTTTGGCACCTCGATGTCGGCTCATCACATCCTGGGGCTGTAGTAGGTCCCAAGGGTTGGGCTGTTCGCCCATTAAAGTGGTACGCGAGCTGGGTTCAGAACGTCGTGAGACAGTTCGGTCCCTATCCGTCGCAGGCGTAGGAAATTTGAGGAGACCTGTCCTTAGTACGAGAGGACCGGGATGGACGTACCTCTGGTGTACCAGTTGTTCTGCCAAGGGCATGGCTGGGTAGCTATGTACGGAATGGATAAGCGCTGAAAGCATCTAAGCGCGAAGCCAACTTCAAGATAAGATTTCCCACCGCAAGGGTAAGACCCCAGAAAGACTATCTGGTTGATAGGTCGAAGGTGTAAGTGCAGCAATGTATTTAGCTTATCGATACTAATAGGTCGAGGACTTGACCAATATT
>NZ_JACVVY010000034.1:0-2507 GCF_020658175.1 Clostridioides sp. ES-W-0018-02
CCAATTTCTATCTTTGTTTTTTTAACTGTTCTACTTCCCTCAGAACATGGTCTATACTCTGACATAATTATGAAAACTGATATATCTGCTTCTTTTAATACTTTTTCCACCCTTCTATTTAAAAATACCTTCTTGTTTCTAAGCTCTTTAACTGGGTTTTTTATATCAGGCATAGATAAAATATCTTTTTGGGATTCATCATTATAAATCATAAATTTAGCAAAATCTTGATTTGACATTAGAGTTGTTCCAATATTCGAAATTAACTTGTTAGGGAAATCCATATAAACTCATATATCTACCCCCTCAGTGTTATCTTTTTAGTATCTATAGTTTCATTTGTTTCTTTGTCTTTTGCTAATAATAAAATTTCTAATCCGGAGTACTTAGCCAATGTGTCACTCTGTAACGTGCATGTTTTTTCGTTTCGATTAATTACATTACAAAATCTATACTGCTTGTCTAAGAGCCACTCAACGTCTCTCATGTAGTTTATAGTGTATTCATTTTCTTCTCCTAAGTTTATAAATTCATCACCTATTATTTTGTCAAAAGGTATAATTATATTATCACTTTCAGATAACTCATTATAAGCAATATTATTTATTGTATCATCTTTTGAAATTAAAGCATCTTGTAAGCATATAGCTTTAATAAGACCGTCTACTCCTGTTTCTCTGCCATTATACTCAAAGTCATTTACCGATGTAACTCTAAAAACAGTTTTACCAGTTAACATTATCCTAGTGTCAATATCTATAGTTTTAGTTATATGATTACTTCCAAAGTAAAGTTGTCTTTTAGTATCTGCTACAGATGTGTATTTATTATCTGCCATACCATCAGAATATAAGGTTAAATTTTCTACCGATAATGGTATTTTATATGTCTGACCTTTATATTTATAATTAAAGAATTGATTACATCTTTTTATTATGAAATGCTTATATGTGTCCATTTCTTTATGTTCTTTGAATATAGTCAACCAATAACAATTATCATAAAAAAGATAACAACCTACATCTACATTTAAATCAGATTCAACTAATAGATTTTTTTCATCTAATGACCTTTTATCATTATTAGTTATATCATTAATTGCAACTACAGCTCTTTTAGTCTCTTTTGTTATACAAACTTCATCTATATCAGTTATAGGAACTTCAATACAGGTTGGTGTTTCTTTTAAATATTTCTTAAAACTTAATCTTAGTTGTAATATTCTTTTTTCTTTAGGAGTTGAACATCCTAGTCCAATTCTTTTTTTATAATTACTAATATAACTATTCAATTTTATCCCAACCTTTAAAACCTTTGTATACATATCTTGTCTTGTATTTTGCAAGTTGTTCTCTAATTTGAACTTCTAATAAACAAAGTTTTGCTAACATATTAGCTCCAGACTTAGTATTATAATCTGAATCAGTTAACATTTGTTTTAAATTTTCTTCTCTAAGAATCTTAGGTTGAAGCCACCAAATCATCATTCCATAAGCTAATATAATTATTTCATCTAAATCAAGGTCTGAAACTATTCCACCCAAATATTTACTCTTAAATAAAATTTCTTCTTCTGTTTCTGTTTCAAAGGTTATTACACAATTTTCTTCTTTAAATTCTATAGTATAATCTCTATTGATTTCGTATTCTTTATTTGTAGATTTACCAATCAAATAAATATCATAATTTTTATTAATTTGATTAAAAACATATTCTGACTGGTCAATTGGAATTGTAATACATGATTCTTCTTGTCCCATTATAGATAAATCTTTTTTACATTCAAAAAAATCAAATGTAGCCTTTTGAAGATATGAATACATCATATCCTCAATTATTTCCTCTTCAAGTAATAGCATCTCCTCATCATTTATTAGAGAAAGAAATTGCTTATATATCTCTTTTACTGGCGTAGCCATATCATCACCACTCTTTTATAAAATAGATGATGTATAACACCACCCTAATCCTCAAATAAGCTTTGTAAGCCTAGTCTAGTAGCTATTAAACGTTCCTTATAATGAGAATCAAACTTACCCTTTTTATATAATTCGATTACTCTTGAGCCTAAACACTCTATTAAACCATAGTTAGCTTTTTCAACTATATTCATAAATCTATCATTATCTAATTTTAATAATATATAATTTATGTAATCTAAATCATACCCACCTAAACCTTCATAAACATCTTTTAAACTTAAATACTCTAATATATCATCAATAGTATAATCATCACTATCAACATCCACTATAGTTATAAGATAGTTTTCAAAATAACCTCTATGTTTGTTTGATATTTCATATAAGTCAGATAGTATAATAAATGTCTTTTCTCCTACTTTATTCATTTCAAAGACTAATCTTTCATCTCTATCTCTATATAAAACTGTTCCAGTATCTAAGTTCATTATCTCTACTTCTATTTCATCTTTGAGTTTCCTCAGTTCATTTCTTAATTGTTTATATGTTTTTTTAGAAGTTTTTATTTGTTCAACTTCCTCTGAA
>NZ_JACVVY010000035.1:0-2207 GCF_020658175.1 Clostridioides sp. ES-W-0018-02
TCCTGAGCCAGGATCAAACTCTCAAATAAAAGTTTATCAGGCTCAGATACTATTGTTATCTAAATATCTGGCTTTATGGTTTGTTTCTTGTTTTATAAATTAACCTACTGTTTAATTTTCAAAGTTCTTTATTGATATAGTTAGATGGTAGCGGTAATAGGAGTCGAACCTATGACCTTTCGGGTATGAACCGAACGCTCTAGCCAACTAAGCTATACCGCCGTATTTCTGGTGCCCAGAGGCGGAATCGAACCACCGACACGGGGATTTTCAGTCCCCTGCTCTACCGACTGAGCTATCTGGGCAAATGGTGGGCCTAGCTGGACTCGAACCAGCGACCTCACGCTTATCAGGCGTGCGCTCTAACCACCTGAGCTATAGGCCCTTACTTGGTCGAGGTGAAGGGACTCGAACCCCCGGCCCCATGGTCCCAAACCATGTGCGCTACCAAACTGCGCTACACCTCGAAATATTATTTACTATCTTATATTACTCTAAAACTCATTTTTTTTCAAGTCCTTTTTATTTGGCAGGGGTGGAGGGACTCGAACCCCCGGCGCACGGTTTTGGAGACCGACGCTCTACCAACTGAGCTACACCCCTATGAAGAATAATGGACCTTCAGGGACTCGAACCCCAGACCTACCGGTTATGAGCCGGGCGCTCTAACCAACTGAGCTAAAGGTCCTGGTTGGTCGAGGTGAAGGGACTCGAACCCCCGGCCCCATGGTCCCAAACCATGTGCGCTACCAAACTGCGCTACACCTCGTTTTTTTAAATGGCGGAGAAGGAGGGATTCGAACCCTCGCACCGGTTACCCAGCCTAATCCCTTAGCAGGGGATCCTCTTGAGCCACTTGAGTACTTCTCCAAATTTAGTCCTATTATTTTAGTTTGGCGGAGAGGGTGGGATTCGAACCCACGGCCCCTTTCGAAGTCACTGGTTTTCAAGACCAGCTCCTTAAACCACTCGGACACCTCTCCATTGGTGATCTATCCGCGACTCGAACGCGGGACACCCTGATTAAAAGTCAGGTGCTCTACCGACTGAGCTAATAGACCATATTTTTATTTGGCTGGGGATGCAGGACTCGAACCTACGCATACATGAGTCAAAGTCATGTGCCTTACCGACTTGGCTAATCCCCAATATATATGTGGTGAGCGCACAGGGATTCGAACCCCGGACACACGCCTTAGAAGGGCGTTGCTCTATCCAGCTGAGCTATGCACCCACGCTTTTTGGAGCGGGTGAAGGGGATCGAACCCTCACAGCTGGCTTGGAAGGCCAGAACTCTACCATTGAGCTACACCCGCATATTTAATTTAATTGGTGGAGGATGGTGGATTCGAACCACCGAAGTCGATGACAACAGATTTACAGTCTGCCCCCTTTGGCCGCTCGGGAAATCCTCCGTATTAATTTTACATGGAGCTGGTGATAGGAATCGAACCTACAACCTGCTGATTACAAGTCAGCTGCTCTACCGTTGAGCCACACCAGCATTTTTTATATTTTACTTTGGCGACCTGGAAGGGGTTCGAACCCTCGACCTCCAGCGTGACAGGCTGGCATTCTAACCAACTGAACTACCAGGCCGCAAATGGTGGGACCAGCAGGGCTCGAACCTGCGACCCCCTGCTTGTAAGGCAGGTGCTCTCCCAGCTGAGCTATGATCCCACAAATGGTGACTCGTAGGGGAATTGAACCCCTGTTACCGCCGTGAAAGGGCGGTGTCTTAACCTCTTGACCAACGAGCCATTTATTGGCTCCAAGGGTGGGGCTCGAACCCACAGCCTACCGGTTAACAGCCGGTTGCTCCACCGTTGAGCTACCTTGGAACATCTAACGTGGCTATGTCCTACTCTCCCAGGCAGTTTCCCACCAAGTACCATCAGCGCTAGAGAACTTAACTTCTGTGTTCGGAATGGGAACAGGTGTATCTTCTCTGCTATTATAACCACATTTCTTTTTTGTTGCTAGGACAAGTATAATATTAACATTTTTTGTTATTTTTGTCAATACTTTTTTCATACTTTTTTTCAGAGTTAACACTCTAAAAACTACATATATATTTTAGTCAATGAACATCAAATAATATTGGTCAAGTCCTCGACCTATTAGTATCGATAAGCTAAATACATTGCTGCACTTACACCTTCGACCTATCAACCAGATAGTCTTTCTGGGGTCTTACCCTTGCGGTG
>NZ_JACVVY010000036.1:0-1998 GCF_020658175.1 Clostridioides sp. ES-W-0018-02
GTTGAAATAGCATCAAGAGTGTGTAAAAAAATAACTGAAACTTATCATGCGAAAGGTGATAAAGACTTTAAAAATAGAGGTGTTAAAGAAAAGAAAACTCTAGCATTTTTAAGAAGAACAAAGGCAAAGTCAATCTTAGTCGAATGTTGCTTTGTGGATACCGATGATACTAAAAACTATAATGCTAAAGATATGGCCATAAATATTTTTGAAGGAATATTTAATAAGTCTGTAAGTGGTAGTTCACAAGATAAAAAAAATAAATATACAATAGTTTATGAAGGTGAAGTTGATAAAGCTATAGCTAATGTAATGGCCATAAATTATAAATCTGATGAAGTCTATGTATGTGAGTTAAAAAATTATGTAGCTGGCCATTGTGAAAATCTTTATGTAATAGGGTCAGCAAGTGAAAAAATTAAGACTAGTGAAAGATTTACTAAACTACAAGGCGATGATAGATGGGCTACACTTCATAAAGTATTAAATTTTATAGGTAAGTAGGAGGTATTAAAATTGGATATATTAAATAAGCCGATAGCAACACTAGAACAAGTCTTTGCATATTTAGATACATTAAATAATAACTCTAATCCACCACACTATTTATGTAAGGCTATAGTACCAATAATATATAAAGAAGCAGAGAAAAAAGGTGTAAATCCAGTTATTGCAATTGCTCAAGCATTTGTAGAAACTGGATATTTTAATTTTGGTAGAGTTTTAAATCCCTCATATTGCAATGTATGTGGACTTAAAGGAAATAAAGGTGGAGGAGATTTAGACCCATCAGCCCATACAAGATTTAATTGTTGGGAAGAGGGAGCAGCAGCATTTATAGACCATCTAGCTTTATATGCTGGAGCTAAAGGTTATCCAAAATATAGTGAATTAGTTGGTAAAAATGAATACAAAATTAATGGAGTTACATTAGACCCTAGACATTTCCCATATTTACATGGAGAAGCTAAGATAGTTGAGAGTTTATCTGGTAAATGGTGTCCAGATACAAATTATGGTCAAAACATAATAAATATATGCAATAAGATAAGTTCAATGAAGGTAGAAAACAATGATATAAAACTAGAGCAAATAAAAATTAAAGTAAAAGAATTAAATGAGATTCTTGGATAGGAGGAAGTTATATGGATATAATGCAGTTTATACCTCAAAATCTGATAATGCTGATAGGAGGACTTTACATATTAGGGACTTTTATAAAAGAGTCAGATATTAAAAATAAATATATACCTTTTATATTACTGATTATAGCAATGATAAGTAGTTGTTTATTTATGAAGGAGTTGTCAATAGAAGCTATCTTTGAAGGTATTTTGTGTTGGGGAGCATCTATAGGTATAAATCAAATACAAGTGCAAAACAGAAAGGAAAAATAGATGTTATCTAAAGAAATGATTGAATTACTGAGCCAGTATGGATATACAGCTATACTACTAACAGTAGTAATGTTGTGGTTTGGTAGATACTTAGAAAGAAATAGACAACTAGAACAAGAAGATAGAATAAAAGAAAGAGCCTATTTCTCTAGAGAAATTAGAGAACAAAGAAAGCTTTTCGGAGATACGATAGATAAATTTGATGATAAGTTAGACAAGTTTGCAGAAGCATTAAACACTAATAATAGTAGACTTGAAAGAGTAGAAACAGATATAACAGAAATAAAAGACAAATTAGAGGCTAGAGATTAATTTCTCTAGCCTTTTTAAAGGAAGTGAAATATTTGGCAACATTTGAAAAGAGAAGTAAAAGAATTAAAGTAGAAGGAAATATAAATAAAAATAATGAAAAGTTAATTAAAGGATTTCTTCAAGCTAAGAAAATAGCTGGTTTAAGTGAGAAAACTATATATGTATATAAATGTGACTTATATACTTGGTCTAAATATCTGCATGATGAAATGGATGATTTATTAATCAAAGATTGTACTGAAGACGATATAATGGAATACATTTCATTTAGGATGGAGGACAATCATGT
>NZ_JACVVY010000037.1:0-1793 GCF_020658175.1 Clostridioides sp. ES-W-0018-02
CATCTTTTTTTGTCTTAGCAGCCATTAAAAAATCTCCCTTCTAAATAATATTATTGTATTTTATACATTCCAAATTTAGAAGCAACAACAACACCTAAATGCATTTTTCTTGACATGAACATCTCTATTTGTTGGTCATCTCTAGCTATTCCATCAGTATTTTCTATTATCATTGTGTCGCCTTCAAATCCTAATTTGATTATCTTCTCATCATTTGGTATAACATATAAAATACTATTACTTAATGCCCATTTATCTCTTTCAGCATCATAATAGTTAGGTAATTCTATTACAGGTGTTCCACTAAAGTTTTTAACATATCCAAAATTTCTTTTGTCATCTTTATCTAAGTCAGCTCCAACACCTTCTATATTTCCTACTGCTTCTGGAGTTCCATATATAGCAACAGATTGTCCAGTAGCACCTTTTACTTTATTAACTATTTTCTTTAAGTCCTTATCTGAATAAGCAGCACTAGTTTTTAAATTAGTATGCACAGATGCGTAAGCCCCTTCCATAGTAGATGCTATTGCCTCTGCTATATGATGTTGGAATGTAGAAGATACTCTATCTACCATTTCAGACCAATCTATTCTTCCAGCTATAAATCTATCAAACTCTTCATATATAGCTATTGCTAATTTAAATGCAGATGTAGGAACTTTTTTACCTAATAGTCTTTGTCTTCTTGTACTATTTTTACCTTCAGCTATATTTGCAATTCTTAATAAATCAGTATTTTTAACTGTAAATTCTTTTTTATTACCTAAATCAAAATTTTCTACATCACAAAAATCTGAAAATGCTTCTTCAGTTAATCTATTTACTTTATCAGTTATTGTTTCAGATAATATTTGAAATATCTTATATTTATTTTCAAAGAACGTATATTGTCCCCATTTCCCTCCACATATATCTATTATTTCTTTTCTTAATGCATCTTCACATTGAGCATAATTTTTTACTTTTCCATTTAATATATCACTTGATAAATCTTTTAATGCTATTATATCTATAGCCATATTTTTTCCACCTTCCATTAATTATTTATTATGATTTTATTTTCTATATAAAAGATACATATACTGAATCTTGTCCATTAAAAGTATATAATTCTTCAACCTTTGCAACTACTATTCCAGTAGTTTTCTTTGTAAACTTATATGTATCTGCTTTAAGTTCTAATTCATCTCCAACGGCTACTACACCATCAAAATGTTTTTTAGCTAAAGTCATACATAATCCCTTATGAGGTAATCTAACTCTATCTATTTCACTTGCTTTTAACTCATAATCTCTTTCATCTAATCTTTCATCATATTGAAGTGCAACACTGTCTAAGATTCCAAATCTACATCCTTCTGTTAATTTTTCTATTTTATAACAATCGTTTCCTAACTCTGAATCGACTAAACCGCCTAATGCAACTATCGCACCATTTTCTAGTACATCACTTCCATTTTTTGCTGTTACAACATCTGGATATTTATCTATATCACAATTTAATATCGCTTTATCTGCCATTTTTATATCTCCTTTTCTATTTTTCATAAAAATAAACACTACTTATTTGAGTGTTTATTCAATATTTGTTCATATGATTTTGTATTTTTATTTTCATCTTCTAATGTAGATGAATAATTTATTTTTGCTTCTTCAATTATAAATCCCTTATTAGAATTAAATTGTTTTGTATTTTCTTTCAATTTTGCATAATCAAGTAAACTTAACTCTTTTCTTAGTTCCTCTAAAGATAGCTCTTTGTTTATAGCAGATTCTTTAAAAGTCTTAAC
>NZ_JACVVY010000038.1:0-1434 GCF_020658175.1 Clostridioides sp. ES-W-0018-02
ATGGGAAGTAAGTTACTATACTTCTTTGAATTGTGAAAATAGTAAACATGGAGCTGTGACAGCTATAGGAGAAAATTTACAATATGGGTTTGTGGCCAATAATCATCTTAAATTTGGAACTAAAATATTAGTTGATGGAAATTTAAAGGTGGTTAAAGATAGAGGTTCTAATAGATATTTTGGTACTTCTAATGCTATAGATGTATTTGTACCAAGATTAGATAGGGAGAGTGATTATAAATATTATAAGAGAGTAAATAATATGGGAAGACACTATCAAGAAGGTTATATTATAATTGAAGAATAGGAGTTGGTAAGTTGAAAGTAAATGGAATAAAAGTGACAGAAATTATTAATGTATCAAATGTATATGTATATGGAATTGAAGAAAGTATAATAGCAAGTGGATACCCAATGTATGAACAACAAGTAATAGATATGAAAGAAATAAACATTTCAGAAAAAGATTTAAAACGAGCAAATCAATTAGGCAAGTCAAAGCAAGGTTCAGGTCATGATTGCTTCTCTAAAGGAATTATTGTACAGATGGATTTGCAATGGTCAGAATATATGTGGAGACAATGGGACAGATACCATCATAACGATTATGTCTCAAGTCAAAGTAAAATGCATAGATTAACTAAATTTAACCTTGATAATATGTGTAACAAATATGTTGATAAAAATACAATAAATTTCTTAAATGAATTAATTTATGATTACAATAATTTTGATGAATTAAAATTATCCGCATCTGATAAAGTGACACTTAGGAATGGGGAAAATATCGAGGCCACGAAAGAAAATCTCTGGAAAATAATAATATCGAATTGTCCATCAGGATTAATGTTAACTGCAAGAGTTACATTAAATTATCTACAAATCAAATCTATGATAAATCAAAGAGAGAATCATAAAATGGAAGAATGGAGATTCTTATGTGATTTTTTTAAAACATTACCAAAATATAAAGAATTAATGATGTAGCAAGTTTTGTTAGCAATTAAATTTTAAATATAAAGGAGAAGGGTAAATGGCAGAAAAAAGAATAAATTATAATCAAGTATTTGTATCAGGAGAAGTTTTAGACATTTTAAATATAGCTAGAATGAATCAAGGAACTAGCCAAGAAGCAATAAGATTTACCTTAAAAGTTGAAACGGCACCAAATGAATCAGTGAATGTAGACTATTTTACATCAATGTTTAAGTCAGATGGTTCACCAAATCAAATGTTTTTAGGGATAGAGACAATAGCTAATGAAATAAAAACTAGAGCAGAAGATGGAAAAGGAGATATTGTTAGATGTGTTTGTTCATTAGACAATAGCTTATATTATAAAGATGGTGAAAAGAAAGAGCGATTCCAGATATCAGGAACTTTTTGCAATAGAGAAAAATATGATGACAAAGGTAATCCAATTGATGACAAGGG
>NZ_JACVVY010000039.1:0-1423 GCF_020658175.1 Clostridioides sp. ES-W-0018-02
GTAGATAGCATAGAAACAACAGCAGAGAAAACAAGTATAAAAGATACAGATAATCTATTTACTAGTAATAATGTAGAAGATGCTTTAAAAGAGGTTTTTCAAAGTGGAGTTAATGCTAAGAATAATGTAGTAACAGCATTAACTTCAAAAGGTGCAGATGTTACTACAAGTGATACATGGGAAGAAATAAAGAATAAAGTTAATAGTAAAGAAGGTAGATTGGATTTAAAAGAAACGAAATTATCTGGCTATACTTCATATTTAATATCAAATGGTTCTTTTAAATATATTGATAAATATTCAGGAGATTTAAAAGCTTTTGAATGTGAGAAACCTTACTTTTATGTTATTGTAGGTACACATTTAATTAAAATTAATGCAATTGATGAATCTGTAGCTTTTGATATTACTTTAGCTAGTGCTAACTTCTCATGTATTTGCATTACTCAAGAATATTTATTTATATCTGATAATACCAAATTATATAAAATAAATAAAACAACAGGGAGAGAGATACAATCTATAGAAGGTGCTTATTATAAATTGTGTGCATATGGAGATTATATTTATGGAGTATACGGAAATGAAACTTCTTCAATACTCCATAAAATAAGAATATCTGATATGTATATAATGCTAACTAAGAATTTATCATCAAATGAAATTTACAATTTTAATAGAGGCAAGTTTGTTTGCAACAAAAATGGTATTTATGCAATAACAGAACATTCAAACACAAGTAGTATTACAGACTGTCATTTATCTAAAATAAATTTTGATTTTACTATAGCTAAAGATTTTAGGATAGGTGGATATTTGTATGAAAAAAATATTAAGTTTTTAAACGATTTTGTTTTTGTATCTGATAGATATGCAAGTATTGAAGTTGATAGTAGTAACAAAGGCGGTTTAGTCAAATATGATGCAAATTTAAATTTGATTATTTCTGATGGTGCTAGTCATTGCACAAATTTCGATATATATAACGGTTATATATATGTTATATATCCAAATTCTAGTAATCCTTTCCAAAAAAAGGACTTAAATGCTTTTACGACAGTTAAAAGTTGTGGTGCACTTTATGATGCATCTCCAGGGAAAGATATGATTATAATAAATAATTTAGTTTTTTTTATTAATTATGGTATTTACAGAAATGTATTATCAAAAAAGGTTTATTCAGATGAAAAAGGAGAAGAATTATGATTTATTTAGGAAATTTAATGGATACAGAAGAAGAAAATATAAAATATATTGGGATGATACACTATGAACCAAGCGTATTATCAGAGGAAGATTTAAAAGAGGGTATTTTAGTTGAGAATTTACCAACTCAAAAATATATAGAAAATAAAGAAGCAAAGTTATTTATAAATATAAATACTAAAGAGGTTTTCTATAGATATACAGATATTAAAAGTAG
>NZ_JACVVY010000040.1:0-1337 GCF_020658175.1 Clostridioides sp. ES-W-0018-02
CTTCTTTACATTAAAAAAGCCCATCATTAATAATGGGCTAAAATATTTTATTAATTGTTAAATTATGGTATAATTTGTTATAGTAAGGAATTATAAATCGAAAGTGCTAAGAGTGGTTGTTTCTATACTTAGCCTACTTCTTCAAAGGAAGGAGGTGAGCCTCACTTTATTTTTTTATGGGGAGGTGAATTTATGGAAACAGTAGTGTTTAATGTTTGCCTAAATATTGTATCAAGTTTAATAGCTTGTTACATATATGATAAAGCAAAAAACCACTCAGACGCCAATAAGAGTGGTTTCAAAAGATAAATTGATTTTTAATTAACTTTAAGGAAACAATCACTCTTTGTATTAAGTAGATTAAATTCCTTACTTTTATTATACCACAAATACGTTTTTTGTAAAACAGATTCGTTTACAGTCAATAAATAAAAAATCACCAGATAAAGACGATTATTGATTCCAATTAATACATACTCAAAATAGATATATTATAAATCATTTCATTATTCAAAGTTCACTTCAATATCTTCAAGGTCTTTTTCATCTATATATTTCATTCTTATTTCTGTCTCAATAAGAAGTTCACAATCTACTATATTATTTATAATTTGTAACACCTCCTTAAATATATACCAGAGTATGAAAAGAGCCACTTGTTTAAGGTGGCATAGATAAGTAGAAATTCTTTATGTAAAATATTTTAATTTTCTGTTATCTGTATTATATCTTTATTCTACTCCTGTCGTCAATATAATATTAAATTTAACATATTGGTAATTTATGGTATAATATTTTTAGAGACTACAGTTTAGACTATTAGGGTGATGGCTCTTTAGTTAAAATCCCCAGGAAAGGGGGTGAGACTATGGAGTACTTAGTTTTATTTTTAATAATGATAATTATGATTACGAGAATAATAAATCATTTGACGAAGCTGATAGATGCAATCTTAAATTTGAAATCATCTATTAGAAAACTAAAGAATCACCAGACTGGAGGGTCTAGTGATTCTGAAAGTAATACATAAATCTATTATTTTTTTTATTGTTAACTTCAAGAACTACACCCTACTGCAAATAGTTTGTAGTCTCTTTTTGTTTTTATGATATAAATTTTATATCATTTATATCATAATTATACTCCAATATTGTCACAACTGTCAATGTTGTCATTATTCTAATTAAATAACTTTTTTAAAATAAAAAGCCATAATATTTTAATATTTAGTTTTTCTTACTATTTCTTTGGCAAGTTCATCTTGAGACTTTTTAATCATTTTTTCTACTTCTTTTAATATATCCCTATTCATAGTACCTTGTACACTAACTAATGGA
>NZ_JACVVY010000041.1:0-1318 GCF_020658175.1 Clostridioides sp. ES-W-0018-02
CTTCTTTACATTAAAAAAGCCCATCATTAATAATGGGCTAAAATATTTTATTAATTGTTAAATTATGGTATAATTTGTTATAGTAAGGAATTATAAATCGAAAGTGCTAAGAGTGGTTGTTTCTATATTTAGCCTACTTCTTCAAAGGAAGGAGGTGAGCCTCACTTTATTTTTTTATAGGGAGGTGAATTTATGGAAACAGTAGTGTTTAATATTTGCCTAAATATTGTATCAAGTTTAATAGCTTGTTACATATATGATAAAGCAAAAAACCACTCAAACGCCAATAAGAGTGGTTTCAAAAGATAAATTGATTTTTAATTAACTTTAAGGAAGCAATCACTCTTTGTATTAAGTAGATTAAATTCCTTACTTTTATTATACCCTTAAATTTATTAATCTGCAATAATTATAGCTTGAATTATTATAAAAAGAGCCACTTGTTTAAGGTGGCGTAGATAAGTAGTAATTCTTGTATAAAATATTTTCAATCTTCTGTTATTTATATTATAACTTTATTCTACTCTCGTAGTCAATATAATATTAAATTCAACATGATGGTAAATTATGGTATAATAATCTTAGAGACTACATGAAAAACTATTAGGGTGAATTTTCATATACATAAGCCTCCCATGTCAAATAAAGAGGGAGGTGATATTATGAAATATCTGATTTGTTTGCTAACGATAATAACATTTCTTACAACCATAACAGTCAGTTTGATTAAATTGGTTCAGAATTTGAATAGACTCTTTAAAGAGATAGATGAGTTTAGAAAAACGTTGCAAAAAATTAAGAATCACCCGAACGGCAATTCAGGTGATTCTTCTTCCAATTAGCAACTTGCTTATTTTATGAAGAGACACCCTAGCGTAAATAGTTGTAGTCTCTTTTTTTATGTCTTTAATGATATAATTTATATCATCTATATAACTATTATACTCCAATATTGTCATTATAGTCAATATTGTCATTATCTTCATTAAATATTTTTCTAAAATAAAAAAGTCATCCTATAATAGAATGACTTCTTAGAACATAAGTCTCTTTAAATAAAGAGCGTGTTCGGAATGGTAATTATATTATATCATATCTAACAAAAAGAATCACTAGAATTTTCCAGTGACTCTTTTAATACATACGAACACCAATGAGATATTGTGGTAACTACATTATAACATATATTTTCATAATATTTTAATATTTAGTTTTTCTTACTATTTCTTTGGCAAGTTCATCTTGAGACTTTTTAATCATTTTTTCTACTTCTTTTAATATATCCCTATTCATAGTACCTTGTACACTAACTAATGGA
>NZ_JACVVY010000042.1:0-925 GCF_020658175.1 Clostridioides sp. ES-W-0018-02
TTGCCTTTGTTCTTCTTAAAAATGCTAGAGTTTTCTTTTCTTTAACACCTCTATTTTTAAAGTCTTTATCACCTTTCGCATGATAAGTTTCAGTTATTTTTTTACACACTCTTGATGCTATTTCAACAGTCTCTTTGTCATTTAAGTTATATACTAAAACTTCTACACCTCTACCTCCACCTGAGTTAAAATGAACACTTACATTTAAATCTGAGTTATATGAATTACACTTAGCTATGATTTTATTCAATATATCACTCTGGGAAGTTCCATTGTTACAAGTACAATCATATACTTTACACTCTTTTTGAGCTAAAGGTATTAGATATTTTAATACATTTCTTGCTTCTGTAGATTCCTTTATATACTTTACTGCTCCAGAGCCAATCTTGCCATCTGGATTATGTCCTGCATGAATTGTTAATGTTTTTAGGTTCAAAACTACCACTCCTTTTTAAAAAATATAAAAAGAGCCTATAAAACAAGGCTCTCGTTTACTCAATTTCATATTAAAATTGTGATTTTAATATGTTTTTCTAGTGTTTTTTCGTGAATTTTTATTAAGTTGAAATAAAAAAAGACTATGCTATATAGTCCTCTCCTACAATTTCTTTATATTCTATTGATGTTATCTTATTCTTTGCAACTGCTGTTTTAACTTGCTCTTTAGTCCAATTCCCATTTTTATAAAAATCTGTTATTATCTTATACCAATTCATTTATATCACCCCATTTGACATTAATTGAAATGTTAAATCTGCTATTGTTTGTTCTGTAGAATTTACTTTATCTTCTATACTACTTTTAATATCTGTATATCTATAGAAAACCTCTTTAGTATTTATATTTATAAATAACTTTGCTTCTTTATTTTCTATATATTTTTGAGTTGGTAAATTCTCAACTAAAATACCCTCTTTTAAAT
>NZ_JACVVY010000043.1:0-865 GCF_020658175.1 Clostridioides sp. ES-W-0018-02
TATTCTCCACCTATTATATAAGATTTATCTATTTTTTTATCTTTGAATAAATCATTTATTTCAGTTATATTACTATTTTCATTAGTAAGTATTATAGGCATATCATTTTGAGCTGATGCTGCACCAATACTTACTGCATCTGCTAATCCTTTTTCACCATTAACTACTGATATTTTTGATACATTACTAATTCCTTTTAATTCTTTAGCAAGATTTAGAGAAGTCTCATATCTATCATTTCCTGAAATTCTAGATACAGACATATTATCTGACTTTATAGTATCTAAAGATTTTTCGTTTACAGAAGCTTCACCACCGATTACATATACATTTTTAACTTTTAATCTCTTTAATTCAGCTAAAGTCTTCTCATTTATTTGAGAACTTCCAGTTAGCAATATAGGAGCATCTTTTTTATATGCAAATGGTGTTGCAGCCAAAGCATCTGCAATTGCAGAATCATTTATTAAAACGGCATTTTCAGCGTTTTCCCAACCTGCTTGGCTTATCTTAATAGAAGTTTCATATCTATCAGTTCCTGTTAATGCATTTGCATTTACTTCATCTTGGTATGTAACTTCAAATTTGGCATTTGGACTTCCTAAGAAAGCTATTACGCCTCCTTTTGGCAATCTAACTCTATTATTCTTTGTCACTAAAGAGTAATTTACAGGAGTTCCTTTATCATCATAAACTGCAAAAGATGAATTTTGAGGAAGATTAACTTCTATTTTTTTATTTGCTATATCATCGCCAATTTTGTACCATTTTGCATACCCTTTTGAATCTATTTGATATGTAAAAGATTTTTCTGATGATAAATTAGTTAGGGAATCTTCACTTACATATGTTTGTGTTGCAAATT
>NZ_JACVVY010000044.1:0-801 GCF_020658175.1 Clostridioides sp. ES-W-0018-02
ACCTTTTGGAAGAAGTCGTCGAAGGTGGAATCAATAACTGGGGTGAAGTCGTAACAAGGTAGCCGTATCGGAAGGTGCGGCTGGATCACCTCCTTTCTAAGGAGAATTGCCTACTGTTTAATTTTGAGGGTTCGTTTTTACGAATACTCAATTAGCACTTTGAGCAACGGAATTTATTCGTTGGCGCTGTGCGTTAGCACTTTGAAAACTGCATATATATATTTAGTGATATGACATCTAATTTGTAATATATAAAGTTGATAACTTTTAAAAATTATCGAAGTTGATAGCTTCTAATCTATCAAACCTTTTTAACTGGTCAAGTTATTAAGGGTGCAGGGCGGATGCCTTGGCACTAGGAGCCGATGAAGGACGCGATAAGCTGCGATAAGCTTCGGGGAGTTGCACGTAAACTTTGATCCGAAGATTTCCGAATGAGGAAACTCACTTAGAGTAATGTCTAAGTATCATTAAGTGAATACATAGCTTAATGAGGGGAACTCAGGGAACTGAAACATCTAAGTACCTGAAGGAAGAGAAAGAAATTCGATTCCGTAAGTAGCGGCGAGCGAACGCGGAATAGCCCAAACCAATAAAGTTTTCTTTATTGGGGTTGCGGACATATCTTAAACGAAGAGGTATCGTAATTGAAGAGGTTTGGAAAGACCCACCACAGAAGGTAATAGTCCTGTATGTCAAACGAGAAAACTTCAGATATGATCCAGAGTACCACGGGACACGTGAAACCCTGTGGGAAGCAGGAGGGACCACCCTCCAAGGCTAAATACTACCTAGTGACCG
>NZ_JACVVY010000046.1:0-744 GCF_020658175.1 Clostridioides sp. ES-W-0018-02
CATAATATTTTAATATTTAGTTTTTCTTACTATTTCTTTGGCAAGTTCATCTTGAGACTTTTTAATCATTTTTTCTACTTCTTTTAATATATCCCTATTCATAGTACCTTGTACACTAACTAATGGAGCATTGTAATTAAATTGATTTTGATTAGATTGTTGAGGTTGATAACTACGACCTCTAGGTACTGAATAATTGCTATATTCACCAACACCTAATTTATCTTGAATATCTAACATATCCTCCATTACTTTTTTAGCAATTTCAAGATTACCAACTAATTCACTTTTTATAATAGCCCCTGTAGCCCCTAATCCATCACCATACTTATCAGCAAAATCAAGCAATGTTTGTTGTAAATCATGAACCTCACCATTTATATCTGTGAATAATCCTGTGTTTAATGCTTCTTTGATCAATCTAGCTAATTCTTCTTTAGTATACTTATTATCCAAATCTTCTTTAGCCTTATCTGCTTCATCTTGGAGTCTATCACTTTCATCATCATACATATCATTTACATCTTTATCAATCTGGTCTTGAACTAAATCTTCTAATGCTCTCTTAGCCTCTTCTAATTCTTTTCTTAATTCCTGTACTTTCTTTTGTCCTGATAGTGAACTATCTCTTTCAGCAATATCTAATTTCTTTTGAAGTTCCTCTATTTCTTTTGATTTATCATCATAATCACGCTGATAATCTGCTTTATCTCTAGCTTTATTGTAGGCTTCTTTTTCTTTATT
>NZ_JACVVY010000047.1:0-702 GCF_020658175.1 Clostridioides sp. ES-W-0018-02
GAGCCAGGATCAAACTCTCAAATAAAAGTTTATCAGGCTCAGATACTATTGTTATCTAAATATCTGGCTTTATGGTTTGTTTCTTGTTTTATAAATTAACCTACTGTTTAATTTTCAAAGTTCTTTAAATTATTGTGGTGGGCCATCAGGGACTCGAACCCCAGACCTACCGGTTATGAGCCGGGCGCTCTAACCAACTGAGCTAATGGCCCACAATAATTTGGTGCCGAAGACCGGAATCGAACCGGTACGAGAGGTAAGTCCCGCAGGATTTTAAGTCCTGTGCGTCTGCCAGTTCCGCCACTTCGGCACATCACCTGGCTATGTCCTACTCTCCCAGGCAGTTTCCCACCAAGTACCATCAGCGCTAGAGAGCTTAACTTCTGTGTTCGGAATGGGAACAGGTGTATCCTCTCTGCTATTATAACCAGATTATTGTCTAAATTTTCATTTATCTTTTTTCTAAGACAAGTATTATAATAACATATTTGTCTTATTATGTCAATACTTTTTTCATTCGATTTTAAGCTTATAAAATTCTTAAAAATCTCTAATTATTGACAAATTTAAATACATAGAGTTAACACTCTAAAAACTACATATATATTTTAATCAATGAACATCAAATAATATTGGTCAAGTCCTCGACCTATTAGTATCGATAAGCTAAATACATTGCTGCACTTACACCTTCGACCTATC
>NZ_JACVVY010000048.1:0-621 GCF_020658175.1 Clostridioides sp. ES-W-0018-02
ATTTCCCACCGCAAGGGTAAGACCCCAGAAAGACTATCTGGTTGATAGGTCGAAGGTGTAAGTGCAGCAATGTATTTAGCTTATCGATACTAATAGGTCGAGGACTTGACCAATATTATTTGATGTTTATTGATTAAAATATATATGTAGTTTTTAGAGTGTTAACTCTATGTAAAGTACTAACTTCAATTAATAGAAGATATTTAATAAAAAACTATTATTATTTAGTACTTTAAAAGTATTGACATTTAAAAATAAAGATGTTAATATAATACTTGTCTTATAAATAGGCAATATGTGGTTATAATAGCAAAGAGGATACACCTGTTCCCATTCCGAACACAGAAGTTAAGCTCTTTAGCGCTGATGGTACTTGGTGGGAAACTGCCTGGGAGAGTAGGACATAGCCACGTGAATATTCCAAGGTAGCTCAACGGTGGAGCAACCGGCTGTTAACCGGTAGGCTGTGGGTTCGAGCCCCACCCTTGGAGCCAAAAAAAGCCGAAGTGGCGGAACTGGCAGACGCACAGGACTTAAAATCCTGCGGGACTTACCTCTCGTACCGGTTCGATTCCGGTCTTCGGCACTTATAAAACAATATCGCGGAGTGGAGCAGTTGGC
>NZ_JACVVY010000049.1:0-574 GCF_020658175.1 Clostridioides sp. ES-W-0018-02
AATGACATCTCCTTAATCGGAGAGTTCCCTTCGGGGACATTGGTGACAGGTGGTGCATGGTTGTCGTCAGCTCGTGTCGTGAGATGTTGGGTTAAGTCCCGCAACGAGCGCAACCCTTGTCTTTAGTTGCCATCATTAAGTTGGGCACTCTAGAGAGACTGCCAGGGATAACCTGGAGGAAGGTGGGGATGACGTCAAATCATCATGCCCCTTATGCTTAGGGCTACACACGTGCTACAATGGGTAGTACAGAGGGTTGCCAAGCCGTAAGGTGGAGCTAATCCCTTAAAGCTACTCTCAGTTCGGATTGTAGGCTGAAACTCGCCTACATGAAGCTGGAGTTACTAGTAATCGCAGATCAGAATGCTGCGGTGAATGCGTTCCCGGGTCTTGTACACACCGCCCGTCACACCACGGGAGTTGGAGACGCCCGAAGCCGATTATCTAACCTTTTGGAAGAAGTCGTCGAAGGTGGAATCAATAACTGGGGTGAAGTCGTAACAAGGTAGCCGTATCGGAAGGTGCGGCTGGATCACCTCCTTTCTAAGGAGAATTGCCTACTGTTTAATTTTGA
>NZ_JACVVY010000050.1:0-542 GCF_020658175.1 Clostridioides sp. ES-W-0018-02
CGGTGGTTCGAATCCACCATCCTCCACCAAAAAAATGCGCGGATGTGGCGGAATTGGCAGACGCACTAGACTTAGGATCTAGCGCCATTGGCGTGGGGGGTCGACTCCCTTCATCCGCACCATTTTTTATTTAATTTATACATATTTATTGTGGGTGCATAGCTCAGCTGGATAGAGCAACGCCCTTCTAAGGCGTGTGTCCGGGGTTCGAATCCCTGTGCGCTCACCACATATATTGGGGATTAGCCAAGTCGGTAAGGCACATGACTTTGACTCATGTATGCGTAGGTTCAAGTCCTGCATCCCCAGCCATTAAATATTAAAGTTAAGGTTCATTAGCTCAGCTGGCAGAGCACCTGACTCTTAATCAGGGTGTCCCGAGTTCGATCCTCGGATGAATCATTGGAAGTAGAATATGGAGAGGTGTCCGAGTGGTTTAAGGAGCTGGTCTTGAAAACCAGTGACTTCGAAAGGGGCCGTGGGTTCGAATCCCACCCTCTCCGCCAAATGCCCAGATAGCTCAGTCGGTAGAGCAGGGGACT
>NZ_JACVVY010000051.1:0-440 GCF_020658175.1 Clostridioides sp. ES-W-0018-02
AATCCCCGTGTCGGTGGTTCGATTCCGCCTCTGGGCACCAAGAATATGGCGGTATAGCTTAGTTGGCTAGAGCGTTCGGTTCATACCCGAAAGGTCATAGGTTCGACTCCTATTACCGCTACTAAAATTTAATGTGGGCCATTAGCTCAGTTGGTTAGAGCGCCCGGCTCATAACCGGTAGGTCTGGGGTTCGAGTCCCTGATGGCCCACCACATTAAATTAATAAAATTTCGAGGTGTAGCGCAGTTTGGTAGCGCACATGGTTTGGGACCATGGGGCCGGGGGTTCGAGTCCCTTCACCTCGACCAATATAATGGTGGGTATAGCTCAGTTGGTTAGAGCGCCAGATTGTGGCTCTGGAGGTCGTGAGTTCGACTCTCATTATCCACCCCAACTAATATGGTCTATTAGCTCAGTCGGTAGAGCACCTGACTTTTAAT
>NZ_JACVVY010000052.1:0-429 GCF_020658175.1 Clostridioides sp. ES-W-0018-02
TTCTTAGCATTAACTCCACTTTGAAAAACCTCTTTTAAAGCATCTTCTACATTATTACTAGTAAATAGATTATCTGTATCTTTTATACTTGTTTTCTCTGCTGTTGTTTCTATGCTATCTACACTAGCCTTTACCTCATTGATTGCGCCAACAATACTAGTTTTGTCTGTTGTTTCAAGTAGTGTTGTATCTCCTATTTTTCCATTTAAATCTGTCTTAGCAGTTTCTATGTTTGTATTAACTTTTTCAATCTCATTACTAGTGTTGATAGGTACATTTTTTAATTTTTTTACCACATCTTCATTTAACAATTTCTCACCTTCTTTTTTATTTAGAGAGCTACAAAAGTAACTCTCCATTTTGAACATAAAAAAGAACTATCCTATATAGTCCTCACCTGTTATTTCTCTATATTCTACTTCAGTTATT
>NZ_JACVVY010000053.1:0-391 GCF_020658175.1 Clostridioides sp. ES-W-0018-02
CCCCTGTATTTCCTGTTGCTCCTGTTGGGCCTGTTGCTCCATCTGCTCCTGTATTTCCTGTTGCTCCTGTTGGACCTGTTGGACCTGGTACTCCATCTGCTCCTGTGTTTCCTGTTGCTCCTGTTGGACCTACTAATCCATCTGCTCCTGTTGGGCCTGTTGCTCCTGTTGCTCCTGTCACTCCTGTTATTCCTACCCCTGTTGCTCCTGTTGGACCTGTTGGACCTGTTGCTCCATCTGCTCCTGCTGCTCCTGTTGGACCTGTTGGACCTGCTACTCCATTTGCTCCTGTATCTCCTGTTGCTCCTGTTGGACCTGTTGGACCTGTTGCTCCATCTGCTCCTGTATTTCCTGTTGCTCCTGTTGGGCCTATCACTCCATTTGCTCCTGC
>NZ_JACVVY010000054.1:0-389 GCF_020658175.1 Clostridioides sp. ES-W-0018-02
GTGGCCCTGGTGGCCCTGTTGCTCCAGCTGCTCCATCTGCTCCTGTTGGGCCTTTTCTCCCTCTTCCTCTATTTGCTCCTGTTTCTCCTGTTGCTCCTTTTGGACCTGTTGGACCTGTTGCTCCATCTGCCCCTGTATTTCCTGTTGCTCCTGTTGGGCCTATCAATCCATTTGCTCCTGTTGCTCCTGTTGGGCCTGTTGGACCTGTCGCTCCAGGTGTTCCTGTTGCTCCTGTTGGACCTATTAAACCTGTTGCTCCTGTTATTCCTACTCCTGTTGCTCCTGTTGGACCTGTTGGACCTGCCAGTCCATCTGCTCCTGTTGCTCCTGTTGCTCCTGTTGGACCTGCCAGTCCATCTGCTCCTGTATCTCCTGTTGCTCCTGTCGGC
>NZ_JACVVY010000055.1:0-386 GCF_020658175.1 Clostridioides sp. ES-W-0018-02
AATATCGCGGAGTGGAGCAGTTGGCAGCTCGTCGGGCTCATAACCCGAAGGTCGTAGGTTCGAGTCCTGCCTCCGCAACCATTAAAATGGCTCGTTGGTCAAGAGGTTAAGACACCGCCCTTTCACGGCGGTAACAGGGGTTCAATTCCCCTACGAGTCACCAAAAAAACAATTAAATAAGCGGGTGTAGCTCAATGGTAGAGTTCTGGCCTTCCAAGCCAGCTGTGAGGGTTCGATCCCCTTCACCCGCTCCAAAAAATGGGATCATAGCTCAGCTGGGAGAGCACCTGCCTTACAAGCAGGGGGTCGCAGGTTCGAGCCCTGCTGGTCCCACCATTTGCGGCCTGGTAGTTCAGTTGGTTAGAATGCCAGCCTGTCACGCTGGA
>NZ_JACVVY010000056.1:0-368 GCF_020658175.1 Clostridioides sp. ES-W-0018-02
CGGTGGTTCGAATCCACCATCCTCCACCAAAAAAATGCGCGGATGTGGCGGAATTGGCAGACGCACTAGACTTAGGATCTAGCGCCATTGGCGTGGGGGTTCGACTCCCTTCATCCGCACCATTTTTATTTAATTTAATAAACGAGCGGGAATAGTTCAGTGGTAGAGCGCAACCTTGCCAAGGTTGAAGTCGCGAGTTCGAATCTCGTTTCCCGCTCCAAATTTATGTTTATATTGCAATGTGGGTGCATAGCTCAGCTGGATAGAGCAACGCCCTTCTAAGGCGTGTGTCCGGGGTTCGAATCCCTGTGCGCTCACCACATATATATTGGGGATTAGCCAAGTCGGTAAGGCACATGACTTTGACT
>NZ_JACVVY010000057.1:0-335 GCF_020658175.1 Clostridioides sp. ES-W-0018-02
ATAAAGATTATGTGGTTACAATAGCAGAGAGGATACACCTGTTCCCATTCCGAACACAGAAGTTAAGCTCTCTAGCGCTGATGGTACTTGGTGGGAAACTGCCTGGGAGAGTAGGACGTAGCCACGTTGAATATTCCAAGGTAGCTCAACGGTGGAGCAACCGGCTGTTAACCGGTAGGCTGTGGGTTCGAGCCCCACCCTTGGAGCCAAAAAAGCCGAAGTGGCGGAACTGGCAGACGCACAGGACTTAAAATCCTGCGGGACTTACCTCTCGTACCGGTTCGATTCCGGTCTTCGGCACTTATAAAACAATATCGCGGAGTGGAGCAGTTGGC
>NZ_JACVVY010000058.1:0-330 GCF_020658175.1 Clostridioides sp. ES-W-0018-02
CTGGAGGTCGTGAGTTCGACTCTCATTATCCACCCCAACTAATATGGTCTATTAGCTCAGTCGGTAGAGCACCTGACTTTTAATCAGGGTGTCCCGCGTTCGAGTCGCGGATAGATCACCAAAAAGGCGGCGACATAGCCAAGTGGTAAGGCAGTGGACTGCAACTCCTTGATCCCCAGTTCGAATCTGGGTGTCGCCTCCAAAATATTCCAAGGTAGCTCAACGGTGGAGCAACCGGCTGTTAACCGGTAGGCTGTGGGTTCGAGCCCCACCCTTGGAGCCAAAAAAGCCGAAGTGGCGGAACTGGCAGACGCACAGGACTTAAAATCC
>NZ_JACVVY010000059.1:0-327 GCF_020658175.1 Clostridioides sp. ES-W-0018-02
CAGCTTATCGCGTCCTTCATCGGCTCCTAGTGCCAAGGCATCCGCCCTGCACCCTTAATAACTTGACCAGTTAAAAAGGTTTGATAGATTAGAAGCTATCAACTTCGATAATTTTTTAAAGTTATCAGCTTTATATATTACAAATTAGATGTCATATCACTAAATATATATATGCAGTTTTCAAAGTGCTAACGCACAGCGCCAACGAATAAATCTCGTTGCTTAAAGTGCTAGTACACGTCGCCAACAAACAAACTTCACATGTGTTCAGTTTATTCCGTTGCTTAAAGTGCTAACGCACATAGCTTGTCTAAAGATAAGCTAAAA
>NZ_JACVVY010000060.1:0-324 GCF_020658175.1 Clostridioides sp. ES-W-0018-02
GCTGGATCACCTCCTTTCTAAGGAGAATTGCCTACTGTTTAATTTTGAGGGTTCGTTTTTACGAATACTCAATTAGCACTTTGAGCAACAGTATAAACTGAACGCATGTGAAGTTTGTTTGTTGGCGCTGTGCGTTAGCACTTTGAAAACTGCATATATATTTAGTGATATGACATCTAATTTGTAATATATGAAGTTGATAACTTTAAAAAATTATCGAAGTTGATAGCTTCTAATCTATCAAACCTTTTTAACTGGTCAAGTTATTAAGGGTGCAGGGCGGATGCCTTGGCACTAGGAGCCGATGAAGGACGCGATAAGCTG
>NZ_JACVVY010000061.1:0-311 GCF_020658175.1 Clostridioides sp. ES-W-0018-02
CCACCGCAAGGGTAAGACCCCAGAAAGACTATCTGGTTGATAGGTCGAAGGTGTAAGTGCAGCAATGTATTTAGCTTATCGATACTAATAGGTCGAGGACTTGACCAATATTATTTGATGTTCATTGATTAAAATATATATGTAGTTTTTAGAGTGTTAACTCTAAAGAATCTAGTTTACTAGTTTCAATAACTTAATAGTAATATTAAGCATAAAGATTATGTGGTTACAATAGCAGAGAGGATACACCTGTTCCCATTCCGAACACAGAAGTTAAGCTCTCTAGCGCTGATGGTACTTGGTGGGAAACT
>NZ_JACVVY010000062.1:0-312 GCF_020658175.1 Clostridioides sp. ES-W-0018-02
AGGCAAAACTAGAGAAATTTAGTGACGCAAAGCTATAGGGACTAAGACTTGTAAAATATCTTATAAGTTATGTCAGCCAGTTGCCAAAAGGATATTGTTCTTTTTGTTTTTATGAAAGTTTTTTAGGTGGATAATAATATATGTTTAGAGATAAAATGGATAGATGTACACATATGTTGACTGCATATATTGGTAGTTCATATGATTATTGTGATTTTATAGATACACAGTTAGATGATTTTATACTAGAGTACGGAGAAAATGTAGTAGAATCTTGTTTGCATCAAGTAATGGTATTGGTAAGTAAGTATA
>NZ_JACVVY010000063.1:0-308 GCF_020658175.1 Clostridioides sp. ES-W-0018-02
TAAAAAGGTTTGATAGATTAGAAGCTATCAACTTCGATAATTTTTAAAAGTTATCAACTTTATATATTACAAATTAGATGTCATATCACTAAATATATATATGCAGTTTTCAAAGTGCTAACGCACATAGCTTGTATAAAGATAAGCTAAAAGTGCATGTAAGAGGCTACTAGATAAATCAAAGATTTAAGTAATATACTCTTAATGGTGGAGATGAGGAGAGTCGAACTCCTGACCCCTTGCTTGCAAGGCAAGTGCTCTCCCAACTGAGCTACACCCCCAAATATGAAGTTCATAAAGAACTTTCA
>NZ_JACVVY010000064.1:0-289 GCF_020658175.1 Clostridioides sp. ES-W-0018-02
TAGCCGTATCGGAAGGTGCGGCTGGATCACCTCCTTTCTAAGGAGAATTGCCTACTGTTTAATTTTGAGGGTTCGTTTTTACGAATACTCAATTAGCACTTTGAGCAACGGAATTTATTCGTTGGCGACGTGCCTTAGCACTTTAAGCAACAGGATTTATCTGTTGGCGCTGTGCGTTAGCACTTTGAAAACTGCATATATATATTTAGTGATATGACATCTAATTTGTAATATATAAAGCTGATAACTTTTAAAAATTATCGAAGTTGATAGCTTCTAATCTATCAAA
>NZ_JACVVY010000065.1:0-289 GCF_020658175.1 Clostridioides sp. ES-W-0018-02
TACGTGGCTACGTCCTACTCTCCCAGGCAGTTTCCCACCAAGTACCATCAGCGCTAGAGAGCTTAACTTCTGTGTTCGGAATGGGAACAGGTGTATCCTCTCTGCTATTGTAACCACATAATCTCTATGCTTAATATTACTATTAAGTTATTGAAACTAGTAAAACTAGATTCTTTAGAGTTAACACTCTAAAAACTACATATATATTTTAATCAATGAACATCAAATAATATTGGTCAAGTCCTCGACCTATTAGTATCGATAAGCTAAATACATTGCTGCACTTACA
>NZ_JACVVY010000066.1:0-289 GCF_020658175.1 Clostridioides sp. ES-W-0018-02
GCTGGATCACCTCCTTTCTAAGGAGAATTGCCTACTGTTTAATTTTGAGGGTTCGTTTTTACGAATACTCAATTAGCACTTTGAGCAACAGTATAAACTGAACGCATGTGAAGTTTGTTTGTTGGCGACGTGCCTTAGCACTTTGAGCAACGGAATTTATTCGTTGGCGCTGTGCGTTAGCACTTTGAAAACTGCATATATATATTTAGTGATATGACATCTAATTTGTAATATATAAAGCTGATAACTTTTAAAAATTATCGAAGTTGATAGCTTCTAATCTATCAAA
>NZ_JACVVY010000067.1:0-283 GCF_020658175.1 Clostridioides sp. ES-W-0018-02
GCCAACGAATAAATCTCGTTGCTTAAAGTGCTAGTACACGTCGCCAACAAACAAACTTCACATGTGTTCAGTTTATTCCGTTGCTTAAAGTGCTAACGCACATAGCTTGTCTAAAGATAAGCTAAAAGTGCATGTAAGAGGCTACTAGATAAATCGAAGATTTAAGTAATATACTCTTAATGGTGGAGATGAGGAGAGTCGAACTCCTGACCCCTTGCTTGCAAGGCAAGTGCTCTCCCAACTGAGCTACACCCCCAAATATGAAGTTCATAAAGAACTTTCA
>NZ_JACVVY010000068.1:0-268 GCF_020658175.1 Clostridioides sp. ES-W-0018-02
TTACAACCTTGCTTACCATATTTATTAATTAGACCCTTAATCTCTAAATATTTACCTAAGTCATCTTCTTTTTCTTCTATATTTTCAATTAATGTATATGCTCTCCAAACTTGACTTGCCTTTATTGGTTTTACTACTTCGCCCTTGTCATCAATTGGATTACCTTTGTCATCATATTTTTCTCTATTGCAAAAAGTTCCTGATATCTGGAATCGCTCTTTCTTTTCACCATCTTTATAATATAAGCTATTGTCTAATGAACAAACAC
>NZ_JACVVY010000069.1:0-262 GCF_020658175.1 Clostridioides sp. ES-W-0018-02
CGTGAAAGGGCGGTGTCTTAACCTCTTGACCAACGAGCCATTTTAATGGTTGCGGAGGCAGGACTCGAACCTACGACCTTCGGGTTATGAGCCCGACGAGCTGCCAACTGCTCCACTCCGCGATATTATTTTATAAAGTGCCGAAGACCGGAATCGAACCGGTACGAGAGGTAAGTCCCGCAGGATTTTAAGTCCTGTGCGTCTGCCAGTTCCGCCACTTCGGCTTTTTTGGCTCCAAGGGTGGGGCTCGAACCCACAGCCT
>NZ_JACVVY010000072.1:0-255 GCF_020658175.1 Clostridioides sp. ES-W-0018-02
CGGTCACTAGGTAGTATTTAGCCTTGGAGGGTGGTCCCTCCTGCTTCCCACAGGGTTTCACGTGTCCCGTGGTACTCTGGATCATATCTGAAGTTTTCTCGTTTGACATACAGGACTATTACCTTCTATGGTGGGTCTTTCCAAACCTCTTCAATTACGATACCTCTTCGTTTAAGATATGTCCGCAACCCCAATAAAGAAAACTTTATTGGTTTGGGCTATTCCGCGTTCGCTCGCCGCTACTTACGGAATCGA
>NZ_JACVVY010000073.1:0-255 GCF_020658175.1 Clostridioides sp. ES-W-0018-02
ATATAAAACTGTTCCAGTATCTAAGTTCATTATCTCTACTTCTATTTCATCTTTGAGTTTCCTCAGTTCATTTCTTAATTGTTTATATGTTTTTTTAGAAGTTTTTATTTGTTCAACTTCCTCTGAAGCATCTTTTTTTGTCTTAGCAGCCATTAAAAAATCTCCCTTCTAAATAATATTATTGTATTTTATACATTCCAAATTTAGAAGCAACAACAACACCTAAATGCATTTTTCTTGACATGAACATCTCTA
>NZ_JACVVY010000074.1:0-255 GCF_020658175.1 Clostridioides sp. ES-W-0018-02
TAGAGATGTTCATGTCAAGAAAAATGCATTTAGGTGTTGTTGTTGCTTCTAAATTTGGAATGTATAAAATACAATAATATTATTTAGAAGGGAGATTTTTTAATGGCTGCTAAGACAAAAAAAGATGTTTCAGAGGAAGTTGAACAAATAAAAACTTCTAAAAAAACATATAAACAATTAAGAAATGAACTGAGGAAACTCAAAGATGAAATAGAAGTAGAGATAATGAACTTAGATACTGGAACAGTTTTATAT
>NZ_JACVVY010000075.1:0-255 GCF_020658175.1 Clostridioides sp. ES-W-0018-02
GCGGCGTGCCTAACACATGCAAGTTGAGCGATTTACTTCGGTAAAGAGCGGCGGACGGGTGAGTAACGCGTGGGTAACCTACCCTGTACACACGGATAACATACCGAAAGGTATGCTAATACGGGATGATATATTTGAGAGGCATCTCTTGAATATCAAAGGTGAGCCAGTACAGGATGGACCCGCGTCTGATTAGCTAGTTGGTAAGGTAACGGCTTACCAAGGCGACGATCAGTAGCCGACCTGAGAGGGTGA
>NZ_JACVVY010000076.1:0-255 GCF_020658175.1 Clostridioides sp. ES-W-0018-02
TTGGTGCAGCATCAGCTCAAAATGATATGCCTATAATACTTACTAATGAAAATAGTAATATAACTGAAATAAATGATTTATTCAAAGATAAAAAAATAGATAAATCTTATATAATAGGTGGAGAATACACAGTTTCTAAAAATATAGAAAACAAACTTAAAAATCCACAAAGAATATCAGGTAGTACTAGAAATGAAACAAATGCAAAAGTAATAAAAGAGTTCTACAAGGATTCTAATATAAATAACCTATATG
>NZ_JACVVY010000077.1:0-255 GCF_020658175.1 Clostridioides sp. ES-W-0018-02
CAATGTATTTAGCTTATCGATACTAATAGGTCGAGGACTTGACCAATATTATTTGATGTTCATTGATTAAAATATATATGTAGTTTTTAGAGTGTTAACTCTAAAGAATCTAGTTTACTAGTTTCAATAACTTAATAGTAATATTAAGCATAAAGATTATGTGGTTACAATAGCAGAGAGGATACACCTGTTCCCATTCCGAACACAGAAGTTAAGCTCTCTAGCGCTGATGGTACTTGGTGGGAAACTGCCTGG
>NZ_JACVVY010000078.1:0-255 GCF_020658175.1 Clostridioides sp. ES-W-0018-02
TTTTAGCTTATCTTTAGACAAGCTATGTGCGTTAGCACTTTAAGCAACGGAATAAACTGAACACATGTGAAGTTTGTTTGTTGGCGACGTGTACTAGCACTTTAAGCAACGAGATTTATTCGTTGGCACTGTGCGTTAGCACTTTGAAAACTGCATATATATATTTAGTGATATGACATCTAATTTGTAATATATAAAGTTGATAACTTTTAAAAATTATCGAAGTTGATAGCTTCTAATCTATCAAACCTTTTT
>NZ_JACVVY010000079.1:0-253 GCF_020658175.1 Clostridioides sp. ES-W-0018-02
GGCGTGCCTAACACATGCAAGTTGAGCGATTTACTTCGGTAAAGAGCGGCGGACGGGTGAGTAACGCGTGGGTAACCTACCCTGTACACACGGATAACATACCGAAAGGTATGCTAATACGGGATAATATATTTGAGAGGCATCTCTTGAATATCAAAGGTGAGCCAGTACAGGATGGACCCGCGTCTGATTAGCTAGTTGGTAAGGTAACGGCTTACCAAGGCGACGATCAGTAGCCGACCTGAGAGGGTGA
>NZ_JACVVY010000080.1:0-251 GCF_020658175.1 Clostridioides sp. ES-W-0018-02
ACCTTTTGGAAGAAGTCGTCGAAGGTGGAATCAATAACTGGGGTGAAGTCGTAACAAGGTAGCCGTATCGGAAGGTGCGGCTGGATCACCTCCTTTCTAAGGAGAATTGCCTACTGTTTAATTTTGAAAGTTCTTTATGAACTTCATATTTGGGGGTGTAGCTCAGTTGGGAGAGCACTTGCCTTGCAAGCAAGGGGTCAGGAGTTCGACTCTCCTCATCTCCACCATTAAGAGTATATTACTTAAATCTT
>NZ_JACVVY010000081.1:0-229 GCF_020658175.1 Clostridioides sp. ES-W-0018-02
AAAAAAGCCGAAGTGGCGGAACTGGCAGACGCACAGGACTTAAAATCCTGCGGGACTTACCTCTCGTACCGGTTCGATTCCGGTCTTCGGCACTTATAAAACAATATCGCGGAGTGGAGCAGTTGGCAGCTCGTCGGGCTCATAACCCGAAGGTCGTAGGTTCGAGTCCTGCCTCCGCAACCATTAAAATGGCTCGTTGGTCAAGAGGTTAAGACACCGCCCTTTCACG
>NZ_JACVVY010000082.1:0-224 GCF_020658175.1 Clostridioides sp. ES-W-0018-02
AAAAATGGTGCGGATGAAGGGAGTCGAACCCCCACGCCAATGGCGCTAGATCCTAAGTCTAGTGCGTCTGCCAATTCCGCCACATCCGCGCATTTTTTTGGTGGAGGATGGTGGATTCGAACCACCGAAGTCGATGACAACAGATTTACAGTCTGCCCCCTTTGGCCGCTCGGGAAATCCTCCGTATTAATTTTACATGGAGCTGGTGATAGGAATCGAACCTA